>JBIQMS010000075.1:0-2334 GCA_044463125.1 Terrimonas ferruginea | reverse complement strand
AGTCCTTCGCCCGCGCGCTCTTCGGGACCCAGTTCCAGGAGGTCTTTTCCCAGGAACTCCACCGAGCCACCCAGCACTTCAAAGTTTTCACGACCGGCCAGCACCGAAGCGAGAGTGCTCTTACCAGAACCATTCGGGCCCATGATGGCATGAACCTCGCCGGGTTTTATATCGAGATTAATTCCCTTCAGGATTTGCTTCCCCTCAATACCCGCTTGTAAATTGTCGATCTTAAGCATTTTTATATCAGTTATAAGTTTTAAGTTTTGAGTTTTAAGTTTAAGGTTGAGAGTTTAAGGTTTAAGGTTTTTGGTTTAGGGATCACTTCGAGTAATTGATAGCGTAAGCTAGATGCACTGCCCCCTACTTACAACTTTAAACTCTAAACTCAACCAACGCTTCCTTCCAAACTAATCGCCAACAGCTTCTGCGCTTCCACGGCGAATTCCATGGGCAATTGGTTCATTACTTCTTTGGCGAAACCGTTGATGATGAGTGCCACGGCCGTTTCGGTATCGATGCCGCGCTGGTTACAATAAAATATCTGGTCTTCCCCGATCTTGGAGGTTGTGGCTTCATGTTCCACCACCGCCGTGTTGTTTTTCACTTCTATATAGGGGAAGGTATGGGCGCCACATTTATCGCCAAGCAGCAGTGAATCGCATTGCGAAAAATTGCGTGCCTTGCTGGCATTCTTACCCACCTGCACCAGTCCACGGTAGCTGTTGTGGCTAAAGCCGGCGGAGATGCCCTTGCTCACAATGCGGCTACGGGTATTTTTCCCGATATGCATCATTTTGGTGCCGGTATCGGCTTGCTGGCGGTTGTTGGTAACAGCAACGGAATAAAATTCACCAATGGAATGGTCGCCTTTCAGGATTACGCTCGGGTATTTCCAGGTAATGGCCGAGCCGGTTTCCACCTGGGTCCACGATATCTTGGAATGGGCGCCTTTGCAGATGCCGCGCTTGGTTACGAAATTGTAGATGCCACCGCGTCCTTCCTTATCACCGGGATACCAGTTTTGCACCGTGCTGTATTTTACCTCCGCATGGTCGAGCGCTACAATCTCCACCACCGCCGCGTGCAATTGGTTTTCATCGCGCATGGGAGCCGTACATCCCTCGAGGTAGCTCACATAACTATTGTCTTCGGCCACGATGAGGGTGCGCTCAAACTGGCCCGTATTTTCGGCATTGATCCGGAAATAAGTGCTCAATTCCATCGGGCATCGAACGCCTTTGGGAATAAAGCAGAAGGAGCCATCACTGAAAACCGCGGAGTTGAGGGCGGCGAAATAATTATCCGTTACAGGCACAACCGAACCCAGGTACTGGCGAATCAGCTCAGGATGTTCCTGAATGGCATCGCTCATGCTACAGAAAATGATGCCCTGCTCGGCCAGTTGCTCTTTGAAAGTGGTGGCGATTGACACGCTATCGATCACCGCATCCACCGCTACGCCGGTGAGGCGCTTTTGCTCATCCAGCGAAATCCCCAGCTTTTCAAAAGTGCGGCGCAATTCCGGGTCTATTTCATCCAGGCTCTTGGGCTTCACTTTTTGTTTGGGGGCGGAATAATAAATAATGTCCTGGTAGTCAATAGGCGGAAACTTCACATTGGCCCAACTGGGTTCGGGCATTTTCAGCCATTGGCGGTAAGCTTTCAGGCGCCATTCGAGCATCCATTCGGGTTCATTCTTCTTGGCGGAAATAAAGCGAACTGTATCTTCGCTCAGCCCTTTGGGAGCTGCATCTGCTTCAATATCAGTAACAAATCCGTATTTGTACTCATTGAGCACCGTTTGCTCGAGGATATCGAGATCGTCCTTTTTCTCCTCTTTCTCTGGGTGAATAATCTCTGCTTTCATGCTGCAAAGGTAGGAATGTATTTATACAAAAAAGTATAAACAGATCAATTTTTGAAAGGTTTGATCGGGGAGTACAGAAATTCGATGGTAATTATGGATTTATGTAATTTTACGATATGGAAGCAATCCGAATTGAAATATTGAACCCGAAGGCCCTACAATTGATCAAAGGCATGCAGGATCTTAAACTTATTAAGGTTAGCAGTGATTCTGAAACCACAGTGAAAGCCTATTTGAAGAAGATTAGAAAGAATTCATCATCCGCCCCTAAAGAGGCGGAAATCACAGCCATTGTGGAAGAGGTTAGAGCCAAGAGATATGCAAAAAAATAAGTCTCTCAAGTTAGTAGTTGATACTAATGTTTGGATTAGCTTTTTGATTTCCAAAAAAATGGATAGCCTCCTTGAGCTTCTGTAGATTCCTGACCATGTTGACCCACCATTCCTGTTTATGTTGACCCACCA
>JBIQMS010000074.1:0-5667 GCA_044463125.1 Terrimonas ferruginea | reverse complement strand
TGAGCCCCTTATCTTTTACTTTTTTGATATTTTTACCGGACAACAGTGATTTGGGAATTTGAGAATTTGGCTATTTGATTATTTGTTGATTTGTTAGCTTGAATATCTGCGAAAATCTGCGGATTAAATCTGCGCCAATCTGCGGGAAAAATCTTCTGAACTTTGAGACTGTTGCCAATGCGGCATCCTTTCCCGCAGATTGGCGCAGATTTTTACGCAGATGACCGCAGATTTCTGCCTTGAAAATTAGAAGATCGATAATACCTTACACCCTACCTTTATTTCCTTAAACGTACTAGGTACTAAGTACTACGTAATACGTATTACGTAGTACGTTCTAAAAATCTTCGCCATATTTTCTGTAAAAAACCTCGCAAGCAGCATTTACAGTATCGAGCTGCGTTCTTCTCAAAAAGTTTTACCGCAATCCCGCCAAGGCGGGATTGCGGTAAATTTTCCTTAGCTAAATTCTGTTTGTTACGGTAAATCAAAAGCAACTAGTAGCAGAACCTTAAACCCTAAACCTTAAACCTTAAACTTCCCGCAATATGTACAATACCCTCACAATCCACTCCATCTTTTCCGCAAAAAAGAAAACTCCCGTAGCCCGGCCGAATCTCTACATTTGATCTTCCCTCCTCCTGAAAACGGAACCCGCCCCCTCGAACCCGGTTTTTATTTTTCATTTTCTTAATCCTCAAAACTTCCACTATGCGTATTGCATTATTAATGGTTGCATTAAGCAGCCTGGTATTTGTTGCCTGCAAGGAAAAAGCAGAAGAAACGGCTGACACAGCCAGCGCCCCAACTGTAAAAGCTCCGATGGAATTGCTTGATTCCACCCATAACAGGGGCATTCAGGCTTCATTTGATGCCTTCTCCAAAAAAGATATCGACGCTTTCACCGCCGAAATGGATGACAATATCATGTATCTATGGTCGGGTGGCGACAGCCTGGTGGGAAAGCAGGCCGTGAAGGATTATTATGCCGGCCGCTTCAATTTGATAGACAACATCAGCTTCAGCAACCATATATTCATGCCGGTGATGGCGAATGTAGCGCCAGCCGAAGGTGTACCTACCGGAAAATGGGTTTTGCATTGGGCCCAGGCCGACGTGAAGTATAAAAATGGTAAAAGCCTGCGGTTCTGGATGCACCAGACCAATCACTACAATGCCGCCGGCAAAATTGATTATATAGACCAGTATATTGACCGCGCACCGATTATGGAAGCGACGAAAGGAATGTGAGGGAGAATTTGTTGATTTGTTTATTTGTTTATTTGTTGATGCGTTGATTTAATTGATGATTATCGCTAAGAAGGCAAGTACCTGATTTCCCTACCATCAATAGCTTATTCCCGAATCAAATCACCAAATAATCAAATTTACAAATCAACAAATTTCACTCTTTCCGGTTTCTCTAACTTTCAGTAGGCCTGCTTCGGTGATGCGAATGATCAGTGTGTCTTTTTGTTCCAGTATGACCAATGATTCTCTTTCCAGCTCCTGAAGATTGTCCTGAATGATCGACCAGTCCTGGAGCTGACGGAGAATGAGCTCCCGGGGCCGGCAATTATAGTATTCCGGCTGCGGATCTTCCTTAACAATTTCATAGATGGTGTGAAGTAGCTGGTAGTGGGCTTGCATTACTCTAAAATATCGGAAAATATTATTCCTCACTAATATATTTTATTAACACCCGGTATGAATAAGTTTTAAGTTCCCGCTGCGCCTTATTTTACGGGTATTCGTAAAAGTAAGTGAAGCCTTCTGCTGAAAATATACCCGAAAATGGTATAGCGGCCTGCCCTTCACGGGCTATCTTTAGGTATGCTCGTGCTGCTCAATGTCTTTTATACGGTACTTCACCTGGCCCTGGTAGCTTTTAACCTGACGGGCTGGATCTGGGTCAGAACCCGGAAATGGCATTTGATTACCCTGCTGCTCACCGCCGCATCCTGGGTAGTGCTGGGTATCTGGTATGGCTGGGGCTATTGCCCGCTCACCGACTGGCACTGGGACGTAAAAACAAAACTCGGCGAAACCGGGCTTCCGAATTCTTTTGTAAAATATTATCTCGACAAAATCTTCAGCGCTGATATTCCGGCAAAGATTGTGGATCGTATTACCTTATTCAGCCTTATTGCTGCATTGGTAGCGTCGGTATATGTGAATTTTTTTTCTTCGAAAAAAAAGTGAGAAGCGGAAAGGTTGAAGGTTTAGGGTTTAGGTTTTAAGGTTTAAAGTTTAAGGTGGGAGATGCTATTTGTTTTTTCGAAGTACGATTTATGTGCTATAGTGATATCGTCGCGTTCTTTGCGCCTTCGTTGCGCTCGTTGCGGTTAAATTCCTGGGGTGTCAACCTATTCAAAGTGCAGTAGGGTCTTACCGCGAAGAGCGCAACGAATTCGCGACGGGCGCGACGATATTCCTAAAGCTCAGGAACCTGGTCCTATAAAATAGCAAAAGTGCCACTATATTAAACCTCGCAACAGTAACCTTAAGCCTAAAACTTTAAACTTTAAACTCTAAACTTTAAACATCAACAAGCGTTGCATCCCGGCTACTGGTACTGGATATAAACGGGCTGGGGCTTGAGTGCCAGCACTTCTTTCGGCGTTAGCAGGCGGCCATTATTCTTGGTGTCATTCTTATAAAAAATCTTAAACCCGGTAAACTCTATCGGCTCGCGATAGATATATTGTTTGTAAGTGCTGTACTTCAGGGAAGGTCCACCCCAGCCATCCATATCCATTACAATCTGTACTTCGGGGCGGGTCTTGATGTTTTTGTAATTCGTTACCATATTCCGGGTGAAGCGGTGTACCACCAGTACTTTGGGAGGCAGGTTGTGCTCCCGCACCAGTTTGGCCAGGTATTCAGTGGTATAGTTGATGTCGGCAGCATCAAAGCTGCCAATTACTTTGCCGGGAGCCTGTCCACCCTTCATCGAAAATTCCGGATCAATACCCAGGTGCACATTGGGCATCTTCAGGTATTCCACTAACTGAGGTACTTCTTCCTGCAGCGTGCTATGACCAACCTGGATGTCGACAAAAACAAGCGCATTGATACGCTTTGCCATATTCAACACTGAGTCGATCTGGTGAAAGGGCATGCGCAGGCGGTATTTATTGCCCTTGCCCGGCGACTGTTGCGCTGTAACGGCTATATAGTGCAGTGCGGGTACCACTTCCAGAACGGAATCTGCCGCCTGCCAGGCAGCTACTTCCTCCTGCAGCTTTTGCAGCATCTGATCGGGAGGCAATTCGCCCAGGATTCCCATTTGCTTCGAGTAGAGGTTGCCATAATATGCCACAATCCGCTTATGCGGCAGCAGGGCACCATCCAGCGGGTATTCGGTTTTTACGGGCCAAAGGCCGGAAGTATCCCCATTAGTTACATGCTTCAGCTTACGGTCAAACTCCTCCTTCCATTTATAGGCAGGGGGCTGCACAATGCTGTCCTTTTCTGCGGCTTCGGGCGCGGTCGCCACCGAAGAACTGGATTTGCCGGAGGAACCTAAAAATTTGAAACCTGCAAAAGCCGATGCGGCCAGCAGGAGAACGATGATCACATAGCGCGTGCGCACAGGTTGGGATTTAGTGGCTGATGGGGAGATTGTACCGGTGGTGTTCATAGGACCCGATTTAGTTTTTCTTTGGATTTGGTTTCTAACGTAAAGCTATGGTAAAAAAGTATTCGTATCGCCCGCCAAAACCAGAATTAAACCCTTAGTAAAGGGCAGCTGAAAAAATACGCCCGGTAATTCCGGGCGTATCTGTTGATTTTGCTTCACTGCACCAGTTGTATGGCTGGCGTGGAAACCAGGTCAACTTCAAAAAGCTGGACAAAGCGTACCAGCTTCATGAACAATAACCCAAAGCAAAACAGGAGCGACAACAACAGGGAAAGCCGGACCGCGAAAGCAAGGGGGCGGTCGCTGGCGATGATGGGCATCAGGTTATTCATAAGCGCGGATTTGGTGAATCAAAACAGCCGGGGCTGCGTTACGCTTTACAGAATGGGAAAATTATGCCAGAGGCCCCAGGCAAATGGGGTTTACGTAGAATATATTTTGCAAAAACGGGGTATTACGGAGCAATTTGGAGGATCTGGCAACGGCTTTAGGCAGGGGAAATTCCGTTGCCCAGCATGCGGAATTTCATGAGATCGGCAATGCCTTTGGCCCGCTTCCAGGCCAGGCTGGCCCGGGGTCCTTCAAAATGGGCATCGAGGGTCTCTTTGAAAAGCTGGAGCCAGCGTTCGAAAAATTCAGCACGAAATGGTGATTGCCGGTGAAGCTGGTAATGGATGTCCATCGCATTGCGGCGATAGCTTCCCGTATCCAGCAAAATGCTTTCCCAAAAATCCACGATTAAAGGTATATGATGCTCCCAGTTGGTTTTGGCGACATCATTGAAAATAAATCCAATCAACTCATCCTTTTTCACCTTTTCATAAAAAGCGAGCATCAACTTTTCTATATCGGCTCTTGATTCTATATCCATCATTTGCAATGTCTGTCTTTCCATCAGCGCAAACGAAGTTAAGCATTCAACTCTAACGGATATAGGCCAGCTTTATAGCTCCAGTTTTCTTACCGCAACGAACGCAAGGAATCCGCAAAGGTCGCGACGATCTGTTTAGAGAGCAACTTTCATTCAAAAGGAGACAGTGATCTCGTCCTTTAGTTATCTCTTAGCGATCGTTGCGAATTCTTTGCGCTCGTTGCGGTAAAACTTTCCGAATTGCCATCAACCCGCAAAGTCAAAACCACCCCCGCTCGCCGAGAAAAATCTCAAACCATTAAAGTGGAAATTTGCACAGTATATAATACTATCAACAAATACCCAAATCCCCAAATCCTCAAATTACCGAATTAGCTTCACGATCATCCACTCAATCCACTTCATCCTCCTCTCCAGCTTTTTCTGTTTTTTTTGAAACAGGGAAGGCGATTGATAATAGAGCAGGGCCAGCTTCACCTGTCGCTTTCGCCAATGGCGCAGCAGGGAAAAGCCCAGGTTCCGGCTGAAGCCCAGGCTCGCGATATGCAACCATTGAATCAGTGGATGATGCTGTCGGCCATATTCATACAGGGTGAGGTAGGTAGGCCAGAGGCCTTTTTCATAGTCGAGAAAGGCCGGATAATGCTTTTGTATTTCTTCCAAACTGAATGTCTCGGTAAGTGATCGCCAGATATCGCCATTGATATGCGCATTGGCGCCCAGCAGGCAATATTGCAGGGGGCTGAGGGAAGTATTTTCAAAGTAAGGTCTCCAGTGAGAGGGATAATGAGTCGATTCAATATCGCCCTGAACGGCCCGGAAGAAATGCTCCGCAAATCGCCATTCAAGGCTGCGGATAAATTGCCGGCTCCCTTCATGATGCTGCGCAAAAAATCGAATAGCTTCCTGGGTGGTGGCCCGGTAAAGTGCGGCAAAATGTTTCACTTCACCCGGTTGAGAAGCCAGGCACTCCAGTTTCCGGAGCAGCATCTGCTCCGAAACCGAAATACCGGTATCGGAAAATGGTGCATGAAAACGTTCCGTGAATGGAAGGGTGGCCGCGGGCATACAGTGGTAGCTGGTTACGGCTCAAAATAAGCAAAATCGTCCCCAGGGAAATACCCACTGGCACGGGTTTGTTAGGTTCTAAGTT
>JBIQMS010000073.1:0-7278 GCA_044463125.1 Terrimonas ferruginea | reverse complement strand
GAAGCTATGGCCTACGACAGTTCAGGGCGCTTCTGGATTGGATTTGAAACAGGGTTGATGCAATTCGACGATGCAAAGCAGGAGCTGGTGACCATTCCTGCTTTAAATGGCTATCGCGTGAATGCCATTTGCGCCATCGACAGCCAGCAGCTATTGATTGCATCCAGCGCAGGTTTGTTGCGCGTAAATGCGGCTACAAAACAAATGGAAAAGCTCTCCGACTCAAGCAACGATAGCCTTTTCCGCGCGCATGCGGGTGGCAGAATCTACGATTTGTATAAGAAAGACGATTGGGTCTATATAGCGGCGGCAGGTGGTCTCTGGAAATATCATCTGTTGTCGGATAAAGCAATCCACATTCCGGTTGAACACCTGAAAGGCAGTCATGTTCGCGCGGTTTGTGTAGACCCAATGGGCCAAATCTGGCTGGGCACACACGGTGAGCATGGAATAATTCGCGTGGATAAAGCTGGAAGGTCGCATAGCTATCAGCGATACCTCCTGGCTCAACCGCAAACGATCCGCAACAATGTGAATACCATGCGGGTTGACGGGAAGGGAATTCTTTGGGTGGCCACTACGTCGGAAGGATTGTTACAATACCTGCCCGAGGCCGACAGTTTCCAGCATCATCGGCATCAGCAGGCTTTACCGCAAAGCATTTCGGGCGATCTGCAAAGAGCCTTATTTGTGGATCGCGATGGTATGATCTGGACCGGAGGAAACAGGGGTATTAACTTTTTTCACCCCGACAAACAATTATTCCAAACCTATTTACCATTCGACAAGGATCTCGACAAGCGAAACCGGAGTATGGCACGAAGCATAACGGAGGATAGAGAAGGAAACCTCTGGATGGCCAGTTTCGATGGAATCAGCCGCTTCGATATCAGGGCAGGGTCCTACAAAGAATGGAGAAACGAACCCAACAAGGCCGACAAAATCTGGTACAATTCCGTAAGGGGTGTATTAACCGACAAGGATGATTTTGTGTGGATTGCCACAGGTGCCGGCATCAACCGCATTCATGCGCGAAAACAGCAAATGGAATTTATACCCTATGAAAAGCTGCCGCATTGGTTTTACTTTAATGTGAACAGCGACAGGAATGGGTGGATTTGGTTTGCCTGTCGCGATGGCGATGGTTTCTTCTGGTATGATCCGGCAGATCAATCCTATCATAAATTAAGCGAGCATCCGAAATTAAAAGAATTCGCTGGTCTCGGAGGTCGTGTGCTTTTTCATGACAACAAAGGCAGGTACTGGTTGGGACTCAACGGCAATGGACTTGGCTACTATGATCCGGAATCGGGCAGAACCCGGTACTTCCGCACTTCCGATAGTGTTATGGCCATCGCGGGCGACCTGGTTACGGATATAAAGGAAGATAAAAATGGAATTATATGGGTAGCCACCCATACAGGTTTATCCGGAATAGATATGGATAATAATAAAGTGCAAATTTTTCAGCGTGCCCAGGGAATGTTGAGCAATAGTACCTACAGCATTGAGGTGGACGAACTGAACCGGTTATGGGTGGCAACGTCGCGCGGCATCAACCTGATAGAGACCGATCGCATCAGCATTTCCTCCTTCGATACCAACGATGGATTGCCAACGGATGAGTTTTGGGAACATGCCGGGTACAGCGCCCATAACGGGGACATCATCTTCCCCTCTGTAAACGGGTATGTGCGTTTCAATCCCTTGCGTTATCGGACACGTAAAGCTCAACTTCCCTTTTATTTGTCGGGGGTGAGTGTATTCAATAAGCCATACAAGGTCGATGGAAACCTCGCAGATCTGCAGCAGCTCGCATTCGCAGCTTCCGAAAACTATTTCACGCTGTCTTTAACATCGCTCAATTATGAGCATCCAGGTCAAAGCTGGTACGCCTATCAATTGGAAGGCTTCGATAAGGACTGGGTGATAACCCGGCAACCCGAAGCTCATTATACCAATGTTCCCGGTGGCAGCTATCGCTTTCGATACAAAGCAAGCAGTGATCCCGGCAACTGGGATGTGCCGGAAAAATGGCTGGTTATCCAAATAGCCACGCCCCTATACAGGCAAACCTGGTTCCTGACTACCCTATTGCTGTTAACGGCATCAGCAGCCTGGTATCTGTATCGTCGCAGAAAAAGGAAAAGGGAAGAGATGCTTCAATTACGCAGCAAATCGCAATTGCTGGAAAAAGAGAAAGCGCTGGTGATGTATGAAAGCCTGAAACAACAGCTCAACCCGCATTTCCTCTTCAATTCCCTCAGCTCTCTTCGTAGCCTGATCCGTGCGAATCCCCAGGAAGCCGGACAGTTTCTGGATGGACTAAGCCGCACCTACCGGTATATCCTGCAAAGCCGTGACACAGAAACTGTATCGTTGGGCGATGAGCTCCGCTTTGCTGAAACCTATTTGCAATTGCAGCTTACCCGCTTTCCACGCGGACTGGAATGGAGTAATCGGGTCTCTGCCGATCTAAACAGCCTTCGGATAGTGCCGGTTACCATACAGAACCTGATGGAAAACGCCATCAAGCATAACCGAATTGATCCGGAATCGCCCCTGCGCATAGAAGTGCTGACAGAAGAGAACTACCTTGTTGTTCGAAACAATATTCAAAAAAAGGACTTTGTGGAGACCAGCAACCGACAGGGGCTGCGCTATCTGCAAACCCTATATGGATATATGACCGACCGGCCACTCCGTATTCAAGAAACAGAACAATATTTCGCCATCTATATTCCTTTGTTGGAACCTTAAAGCCATCAACATGAAAGCCGTCATTATTGAAGATGAAGAACTGATAGCCCGTGACCTCGTGGAGAAACTCCGTGAAGTGGAACCGGAACTGGAAGTGCTTGAGATTCTTCCCAGCCTCAAAACCGCCCGCCGCTGGCTCATGCAAAATGCTGAGCCGGATCTTTTCTTTATGGATATCCAGTTATCGGACGGGGTCAGCTTCTCTATTTTTGAAGAATTCAAACTCCATTGCCCTGTTGTGTTTACCACAGCTTATGACGAATATGCCATACGCGCCTTTCGGGTAAATGGGGTGGATTATCTTCTGAAACCCGTAGAAGCCGATCAGTTGAAGGCGGCGGTAGAAAAATGCCGGGTCATCCACCAGAGCAGGCAACCCTATCCCCAGGCAATTCTCGATTTTTTGCAACAACGCAATAATCTCCCAACCGGCAACGGGTATAAGCAAAAGTTTATAGCGCAGGCACGGAATCAATGGATTCCCGTGAGTACAGCAGATATTATGGCATTTGAAAAGGACAACCTTTTTTATGTCCATACCCGACAGGGCGAAAAACATATTCTGAACTTCGAAAGCATGGAAGATATAGAGCAATTGCTGGATCCGCAGCTGTTCTATCGCGCCAATCGGCAGTGGATCATCAATCTGGATACGGTGAAAAGCGTAAAGCAACTCGACAACCTGAAGCTGACCGTTCAACTCCACTTTCCAGTCGGCAGGCAGGTGGATATCAGCCGCGAAAAGGCGCCGCTTTTCAAAAAATGGCTCGACCGATAGCGCTTCAGCACAGCAGTACGACGCTTCGAGGGAATATTTTTGTCTATGGCGGCACCAAACCGCAGCTTTGCAGCAGATAAACCTGACTCCATGACGCCTGATGAAATTGCGCAGATCAAGAAAAGCTGGAAACTGCTTCGCAGCCTGGATCCCCTGCTGGTGGCCGATGTTTTTTACAGCAAGCTTTTCAGCCTGCATCCTCCCTTGCGCCGTCTTTTTCCCGCAGAGATGCAAGCCCAGTACCGAAAACTCATGGACATGCTCGGCATCCTCGTGGCCCGACTTGACAGTGAAAATAGCAATGCGCAGGTGATTGCCGAAATGGGTGCCAGGCACCAGCAATACGGTGCGCGGCCAGCGCACTACAGATATGTTGGTAATGCCCTGGTCTGGACACTTCAAAAAGCACTGGGCACATATGATGCCGACCCCTGCCTGCTGGCCTGGAGAAAATGGTATGAAGAACTCGCATCGCAGATGCTCAGGACGGCCGACAGTGATGGTTACAGGTCCGACACTTCGATCACCCGGTAAAATTCCCGGTCGAATATTCGAAAATAAAGCCAACCAGGGTAGTATCGGTACGAAGGCCAAATCTGTTTCAACGAATTCTGCTCGGTTGTGTAGGCCTGTAGAGCCCGCTTCTTTTCATTCCCGAATTCGGAAATGTCGAATTCAACATCAGGCAATGGCATGCCATTGATACCATGTAGTTTCTTCGCGTGCTGATACACTTCCATGTCCTTCATAATACCTTCTGATTGCGAGGGCGCAAAAACTGACTGATAGATACGCTTTACACTGAATCCTGAATCATTCTTATGTTCCCGGCAATACTCCACCACCAACCTGCTCACCAGGGTATGGTCGGGGTGACCATAGCCGCCGAGGCTGTCGTCGAGTGAAAAGATGACCGTGGGGCGATATAGCTCAATATAGCTGGCAATCACCGACCGCATGGAGTCGATTAGATAATTATGCTCCAGGCTATCATAAGGCATGGCCATATAAGGGCGCTGTTGAAGGGTATCCTTCCTGAAATTCATATCGATGGGATCCACCCCTTCCAGGCCCTGAATGGCGGCTACATCTGCCAGTGCTTTTTTCCGCAGCGGGTTTCTTCGCGCATCTTTCTCCCGATAGATACCCGCCTGCTGGTAAAAGCAGAGCTGCCGGATTTTCCAACCGGCACGGGTCCATTGTTTGAGGCTGCCGGTACTGCTTACGATATCGTCGTCGTGCGCTACAATGATCAGGGCCAGCTTATTGGGCGCACTGGTATAAAAGGTATCGGCGGGATACTTTTCTTTCGCCGATTTCGTTGAAAGAGAATAAAGATGGACGCCAATAGCGAGGGCGATAATGAGCAATAATGCAAGTGTCCATCGAATGAATTTCTTCATGATGTTGGTGATTTAAAACGAAACTACAATAGGCATTATTTTCCCCTGTTGTATTATTCGGACATTTTTGAATTTTGGCTTAATTTAACGTATGCCCGTTCATTATCAGCTACATCCACCTACGCCCCTTCTGAGGCCTTTTGTGCGGTATTATTTGAACCTTCATATGGGGGGAAATGCGGGAGGAATTAAGCAGTATGTGCTGCCGGCCAAAACGGAGGAGGGCATATTTATCAATACGGGTGCGGAAGCCGCTATTAGTCTTCTGGGAAAAAGGGAGGACGATATTTCCGGCAATCCTTATTGCTGCAAGCTAAGGGGTGCAGTGGCCGAAGCATCACTTCGCATACATTTACAGTCGGAATTGGAAATGTTTGTGATCGCCTATCACCCGGGCGCATTGCATCGGTATTTTGGCATGCCCGCTACGGATATCGCCAATGCTTATACGCCGGCCCAATGGGTGCTGGGAACAGAATGGGAAGAAATGGGCATGCGCATCCGCGAAACCCAAAGTTTTGCGGAACGGGTGCAGATTGCAGAAAATCAACTGTTGCGCCATTTCCCCGGCAACGACCGCCAGCCTGGCTCTATTGATCTGCTGATCACTCAATTGCAAAAAGGAAGAATGCTACGCGTGGATGAAATGGCTAAATCGGTGTTCCTGAGCGAGCGGCAGTTCCGGCGGCGCTTTATGGAAAAGGTAGGGATTTCAGCTTCGCGATTTGCAAGCATTTGTCGATTACAACAAGTAATACAGACCCGTCAAAAAAATCCCGCGCAATCCTGGCGATCTCTGGCTTTTGAGTGGGGCTATTCCGATCAATCGCATTTGTTGAAAGACCTGAAGAATTTGCTGGGTATGCCAGGCTTCAGCCAGGCCAATCCGCAGCAGTTCCTGCATGTGGAGGGGAGTAACTATCGGTTGCTGCAGGAAGCCAGACTTGAGAGAATGGCCGGGACTGAACAAATTGCAAAAGGTCACAGGATTTAATAATATTGTACTATGCTTTTCTTTGCTGATCTTTCTCCCCTATCACTTTTGCAGGATGCTTACACCGCAGAGGACGCAACGAATGCGCAAAGATCGCGAAGAGAGGTCTATAGTAATTTATTACTGAACGTACACATCGCTACTATTCTTTAATATGATTGTCGCGAACGTTGCGCATTCTTTGCACCGATTGCGGTAGAGTAATCCAGCACATTCTGGGTTATCGGACCTAAAAAAGTCACCATTCAAAAAACTGTCCGCCGAAGGAGGATTCGAACCAGCACATCCGCCTGCGGCGGACACAACCTCATCAAAGTAGCGCGCCTGCCAATTTCGCCACCATCATTAAAAAAAAAATAACCTCCGGTATCCATTACCGGAGGTCATTTCCAAATCGTGCCCAAGACTGGACCTGTCCGCCGAAGGAGGATTCGAACCAGCACATCCGCCTGCGGCGGACACAACCTCATCAAAGTAGCGCGCCTGCCAATTTCGCCACCATCATTAAAAAAAAAATAACCTCCGGTATCCATTACCGGAGGTCATTTCCAAATCGTGCCCAAGACTGGACCTGTCCGCCGAAGGAGGATTCGAACCAGCACATCCGCCTGCGGCGGACACAACCTCATCAAAGTAGCGCGCCTGCCAATTTCGCCACCATCATTAAAAAAAAAATAACCTCCGGTATCCATTACCGGAGGTCATTTCCAAATCGTGCCCAAGACTGGACCTGTCCGCCGAAGGAGGATTCGAACCAGCACATCCGCCTGCGGCGGACACTACCACCTCAAAGTAGCGCGCCTACCAATTTTGCCAATTGGCAGGTTGCAAAAACAAATAACCTCCGGTATCAATTACCAGAGGTCGTTTTGAATATGTGCCCAAGACTGGACCTGACCAGCACATCCGCCTGCGGCGGACACTACCACCTCAAATTAGCACGCCTACCAATTTCGCCAATTGGCAGGTTGCAAAAACAAAAAACCTCCGGTATCAATTACCAGAGGTCGTTTTGAATATGTGCCCAAGACTGGACCTGACCAGCACATCCGCCTGCGGCGGACACTACCACCTCAAAGTAGCGCACCTTTCTTTTCGCCAACAGGCAGGTTGGAAAAACAAAAAACCTCCGGTATCAATTACCGAAGGTCGTTTTGAATATGTGCCCAAGACTGGACCTGACCTGCACATCCGCCTGCGGCGGACACTACCACCTCAAAGTAGCGCGCCTTTCTTTTCGCCAACAGCCAGGTTGGAAAAACAAAAAACCTCCGGTATCAATTACCGAAGGTCGTTTTGAATATGTGCCCAAGACTGGACCTGACCTGCACATCCGCCTGCGG
>JBIQMS010000072.1:0-7322 GCA_044463125.1 Terrimonas ferruginea | reverse complement strand
CCCAATGGGTATTGATCATTTTCGGGCGTTGCTCGCGTGGGCCAATGCCATCGCGCCAATGATATTCATCCGCAAAGCATCCACCGGGCCAGCGCAGGTTGGGAATATTTATTTTGCGGAGGGCTTCCACAATGTCGAGCCGGATCCGATCCTTACGCGGCAGGGTGGAACTATCACTTACCCAAAAACCATCGTAAATACAACGACCCAGGTGTTCCGAGAAATGACCATAGATATGTCGACTAACAGTATGGTTTTTGCCAAATAAGGAAACCCGTGCAGGGATGGTAATTTGCGCCTGCGCAAATGAAGAAATCAGCAGCAAGGCGATGGCCAAACGGAGGTAATTGAGCATATGGAAGCATTTTAATGGAAACCGAATATAGGAAACCTGCTTTAATTGTCAAAAATACACTTCTATTTTTTCGACTTAAACGGATAGAATGTGTTTATTTTGATGCGGGCCCCATAGCCATTCCCTAAATCAAGACCCGTATGAGTAAATACGCAAAGCAGACCCGGCTGCTGGCCGCGGTTGACTGTATTGTATTTGGATTTGACGGACAGCATCTCAAGCTCCTTTTGGTGCAAAGGGGGCTGGAGCCCGAAAAAGGCAAGTGGAGCCTGATGGGAGGATTTGTGCAAACCGAAGAGAGTGCGGAGGAGGCGGCGCGGCGCGTTTTAACTGATTTAACCGGACTCCGGGGCGTGTACCTGGAGCAATTGCATACTTTCACCGAACCGGACCGTGACCCCATTGAGCGTACCATTTCCATCGCATACTTCGCACTGATCGATATCCACCAATATGAAAAACAACTGAGTGATGAATACCATGCCGAATGGTTTCCCCTTAACAAAACACCTCGCCTGATATTCGATCATGATCAGATGCTGCGCATGGCCCGCGAAAAGTTGCGTTACAAAGCCGCCCTGCATCCTCTATTGTTTGAATTGCTTCCTGCCAAATTCACCCTGCCCCAGTTGCAGACTCTTTTTGAAGAAGTGTATGAAACAAAATTTGATAAACGCAATTTCAGCCGAAAATTACTGTCGACCAGCCTGCTGATACGTTTGACGGATAAAGACAAATCCAATTCAAGAAAGGGCGCTTTCTACTACAAACTGAATAGTAAGAATTACAAAGCAAGGTTCCAGGAATTCCTGAACCTGATACCTACCCCATCGCGGCGGCAGGTATAAAAAAATACCTCCCCCTGCAAAAGCAGGAGGAGGCTTCGTCCGAAATCTCTCAATACTAAAACTGAAACTGTAAGCGAAAGAAATAGGTAAGGTTAATGGTTGGGTTTCGATTACGTTGTAAAAATAACGCTGCGCACTGCCGGAGTCAAAATGCTTTTGCGTGAATCGTCGATTTGGCCGGATGAAACGCGGTTTTTATCCTTCGGACAGTAATTCGAGACCTCATGGATTTCAATTCATCGCTCTTTGCCAATAGCCGGAGCGTATCACCGCTTTGGCATAGCCATCCTGCTCCTGATATTCCAGCGAAAGCACTACCCCATCGCTGATGGCTTTGAGCTGATGTTCTTTCTGAATGACATTGGTGATCGTGAGAAATGCTTTGCCGTTAACAGGCATTACCATGAGCTTTAGGCGCACCACGGGTCGACCATTCCAAAGAATGCCAGTAGGTTCCATTTGAATAATCCGCACATCTGCCCACTCCGTTCCTGCCGCCTGCCTGCGTTGCTTTAGCCACCTGCTATAACGACCCAGCCAAAACAATGCAGCATACAGCAATGCCGCACCGGGTATCACCAGCAATAATTGCAAAAAGTCCACAATCTGAAGCATGTCCTAAAGCCTTTGCCACAAAATAGAACGGGAAAGGGGGTAGTGGAAAGGAAATTGAGTAAGCGGTGGGTTTGGGTGAGTGGGAGAACGTGGTACGTAATAAGTAATACGTTTTACGTTGTTTAGGGTTTAAGGTTTAGGGTTTAAGGTTTAAGGGTATTGAGTACAACGTGCTAAATAAGGTTGACACATTTCACGGTAATCATTTATCTGCGTAAATCTGCGAAAAAATCAGCGAAAATCTGCGGGAAAGCTCACCTGAACGCTGAAGCTGTTTAAAGTGCCGAAGTATTTCCTGCAGATTTGTGCATATTTTTTTAGCAAACTATTTTCTTATTCCCAACCTTCCAATCTTCTAAACCTTAAACCCTAAACTTTAAACCCTAAACTTTAAACCCTAAACTCTTCCTCACCACAGCGGCTTTCCCTGATAATAATCCAGCACTCTTGTGCGGAGTACATAATCGTAGCGGGCAGCAATGAGGTTGATGGTGGCGCGGTCCAGGTTATTGCGGGCGGTGAGGTAATCAATCGTAGTTCCCACACCCTCATTAAACCGGGCTTCGGCAGCGCGGAATGATTCTTCAAATGCGGCTTTCTGCTCCAGCAGGGTATGAAAACGATCGAGCGCGCTCGTCATATTTACATGCGCCTGCTCAATGGCCTGCTGCAATTGCGTTTTGGTGGTTTGTTCCTGGATCTCCGTATTCTCGAGATTGAGCTCAGCACGCCGGATCCTGTTGCGCTGCGACCAGTTGGAGAAAATGGGTATGCGCAAATTCAGGCTCACCTGCGAATAGAGGTTATTGTTCAATTGTTTGCCATAGCGAATTTTGTCCATTTCATAATTGCCTATTCGCTTCATCACTGGAAGGTTATTGCCGTTTACAACAACATAGTCATCCGAAGTTATGTCCGTTGTTCCCAGGAAAGTGCTGGTGCGGGCAGCGCTGGAATAGTTAGTGGTAGCGCCGGCATTAAGACTTAGTGTAGGGAAAAGTCTTCCTCGCTCCGCCTTCAGGGCATGCTTCCAGCTCATTCTGCGCAGCTCGGCCGCCTTTACCTGCGCAAAGCGTTCCAGGGCCACCTGGTAAATAGAATCCGGCGTTGCCTCGTAGCGGGTGGCATAAGCAGCCGCATCAATTCGTTCCAGGCTAAGGGCTTCGTTGTATGGAATATTCAATAACTGGCAAAGGTTTATTTTGGCGGTGGCCAGTGTATTACGTGCGTTGATCACCGCCAGTTTATCGTTGGCATACTGCCCCCGAAGATCCGAGAGATCAGAAGGAGGAATGGCTCCCAGCTTATCCAGTTCCACCAGTCGCGCAACCTGCTCAGCAGACAGCTTCTCCTGGTTCTGCGCTTGTGCCAACAGGTCTTCGCTGGTGAGTACCTGCAGGTAGGCAAGTATTACCTGGATGGTGAGGTTATCACGCGCCTGCTGCCAATCCATTTTCGCGGCTTCATAGGCATAGGCATTCTGCTTCGAGGCATTGTGCATCGACATCCCATTAAACAATACCACGCCGGCCGATACCGCATAACTCGAAAAGTTGATCTGCTGGTTTACGAAGCTGTTGGTAAAAGGGTCAATACTGCGTCCCTGGTTGATGCCCGATGCGGCACTGCCTTCTACTGAAGGCAACTGATTCAACCGGGCCTGGTTCCAGTCGAGCTTACCTGTTTTCATCAAAATTTCAGCCTGCCTTACGTCGAGGTTGCTTTCAATACCCCTTTCTATCGCCTGTTGCAGGGTATAGTTGTTGGTATTGTTTTGCGCGACAATAGTCTGCACTGCCATTATCAAACCCATCAACAACATGGTCTTCCTGTACATGATATATATTTTACAGTTCATCTGATTTTTATTATTTCTTTTCCACCATGCCGTCGAGAAGATGGATAATCCGGCTTCCATAAGCGGCATTTTTTTCTGAATGCGTTACCTGGATTATGGTCACGCCTTCCTTATTCAAGGTCGAAAACAATTCCATGATTTCTTCTCCCTGTTTGGAGTTGAGGTTGCCGGTCGGCTCATCGGCAAGTAATAATTTGGGCCGGGCGATCAATGCCCGGGCAATGCCGACCAGTTGCTGCTGCCCACCCGAAAGCTGGCTGGGGAAAAGATCTTTCTTGCCTACGATCTGAAAACGGTCGAGCATATCGGCTACCATTGCTTTTCGTTCCGAGCTTTTGATGTCCTGGTAAAGAAGCGGCGTTTCAATATTCTCATAAACCGTCAGCTCATCTATCAGGTGATAGGCCTGAAAAACAAAGCCAATATGCTTCTTGTAAAGGTTGGAGCGCTGCTTTTCCCGAAGCTGGTGCACGGACTCACCCATGAAGAAATATTCTCCCTCCTCAAAACCATCCAGCATACCCAGCACATTGAGCAAGGTTGACTTCCCTGAACCCGAGGGCCCCATAATGGAAAGAAATTCCCCCTCCTGAATGTTAAGATTAATATCCTTGAGCAGGAATATCCGGTTGTTACCCGAGTTAACCCATTTGTAAATATGCTTCAGCTCTATCATTACTGCTTGTATTATTTTTCTTTATTCTGTTCTTAAACTTTTTACCGGGTTGGCCATGGCAGATTGGATGGTACGGATACTGAGCACCAACAGCGCTATCAGCATCATGCCGGCGCCACCGATCGCAAATATCCACCAACTGAGTGTAGTGCGATATACAAAATCCTGCAACCATTGCTGCATAGCCCACCAGGCCAGGGGGGTGGCTATCACAAATGCGATCAATACGAGTAAAAGGAAGTCGCGCGACAGGAGGCCCACAATCTGGCTTACGGATGCCCCCAATACTTTGCGAACACCAATTTCTTTCACGCGACTATTGGTAACAAAGATCACGAGCCCCAGCAAACCCAGGCAACTAATCAAAACACAAAGGCCCGTTGCCCATTGAAGCAGGCGCGAAATATTTTTCTCGGCCACATAAAAGTTGGCGATCTCCTCATCAAAAAATCGATAACTGAATTCTTCGTCCGGAAAATGCTTTTTGTAGAGCGTTTCCACCGAAGCCAGCAAGGTCTTCCATTCGTCGGCGGCACCCTTACTTTCCAATTCCAGGTGAAATTCATAGCAACGGTTTTGCGCGGCAGAATAAGCCAACGGCTCAATGGGCGCATGCGTTGACTTGGTATGAAAGTCGGCCAAAACGCCTACGATTGGTTTGAGTCCATTCCGATCCACCATATTGCCCACAGCATCTTCCGGTCGGGCAAAGCCCATGGCCCTGGTAAAAGCTTCGTTTACCACCAGCTCACGCGTGGTATCGCTGGGCAACAGGTTTCGGCCTGCCAACAAATTCATATTAAACAAGCGGAAATAATTCGTGTCGGCATACTTTACTTCCACCATCGCCTCGGTTTTCTTTTCGCCGTTCGTATAGGTCATGGTGGTGGAACTGGTACTATTAGATGCCGGTGGGCCATCGGCCAGGCTGATTAATTTAATTCCGCGCAGCTTTTGAAGTTCAAACAGGAAAGCCAGGCGCTTATCAGTAATTGGCGTTATAAACGGATCATAAGGTGTGGATATGGAAACAATCGCTTCCTGTGAATAACCCAGGTCTTTGTTAAGCGAATAATGCACCTGCTTCACCACCACAAGTGTGGCGATCAACAGGAATTGCGCAATCACGAACTGGGTAACGGTAAGCGCCTTGCGCAACCAGGCTTTTCGGCTCTGCCCACTCGCACTGTGTAATTGATTCTTCAGCACCGTTACGGGTTTGAAGCGGGTAAGCACCCAGGCAGGATAAATCCCGGCAATTAAAGTTACCAATAGCAGGAGCCCCAACAGGAATAGCCAGACATGAACCTGGTTGATGGAACTGAAATTAACTTCTGGTGGTATAAAATCGGCAAACACATGCAGGAGCCAGGGTACCATCGCCACCGAAATTGCCGTAGCGAAAGTGGTCAACAGTAAGGTTTCCGTTAGAAATTGCGTTATCAATTCCTTGCGACCGCTTCCAAGGGTTTTGCGGATGCCGATCTCTTTGGCACGCGTGGAAGCCTGGGCCGTACTCAAATTGATAAAATTGATACAACCCAGCAGTAAAAGGAAAATGGCAACAGCAATCAAACCCCACAGCGTAGGCCTATGTGCTTTTCTACCCCCAATGGAGCTGTAATCAGGGTTGAAGTGGATATCATAAAGTGGTTGTAAAGCATGCACAATCTGGTCTTCTTCTTCCCCCTCCTCTCTTTCCCGGTATTTTTCACGAAGAGCGGTTAACTGCTTCAGCAGATTCTCTGAACTCATTCCACTTTTCAGTTTCACGAATAACTGTGACGATGAGTTGATATTATTCCAGCTTTCCCAGCTCCATCGGTTTCGCAAGCCTGTCTCGCGAATGGTTGCCCGGGAAATAAACATGCTGTAGGTAGATAAACCCGTAACCGCATCAAGATCCTTTACCACTGCCGACACGGTAAGCGCCATAGTATCGCTCAGATAGATGCTTTTACCGACAACATCCTCCGGATTCATCCCAGCGAAATAGCGACTTGCTGCTGATTCAGTTAGCACAGCCTTGAATGGTTGGGCCAGGGCAGTACCGGGATTGCCAGCGAGGAAATCATAGGAAAAAAACTGGAAGAAGGAGGAGTCAGCAAATGTGATACCTTTTTCTTTTTTGAAGGTTCTGGCTTCTCCTGCTCCTGAAGCTGGAACCGTTAATTTATCCTGATAGACCGTCACCAGATGGGTTACTGCATCCACACCGGTAGCTTCAAATCGTACAGCATCAGCCGTGGGAATGGAAACTCCGGAGTTATGCATGGTCATGCCCGGAAAGCGAATTTCGGAAGTAACACGATAGATGCGGTCACCATCCTTCCAGTTCTTTTCGTAACTGAATTCATACTGAACCACCAGGTAAATAACCAGTGCGGCACTGATGCCAATGGCCAGTCCCAACACATTGATGGCGGTAAACCACTTGTGGCTTTTAAACTGGCGAAAGGCAATGCGCAGGTTTTTGCTAAACATGTACAGAAAATTTTTGGCTAACCATCAAAGGTCGACAGCACCTGGTTTCAAGGCTTGTGCCAAAGGATAATGCAATGAATTTCAAACAAGTAGAGAAGGCTCAAAAAATCAACTGTCCGTTTTCGGACAGTTGGTGTGCGGATGGGAACAGGGCGCGGCGTGAATCGTGAGGCGTGAGACGTGAGGCGTGAGGCGTGAGACGTGAGGCGTGAGGCGTGAGACGTGAGGCGAGAGACGTGAGGCGTGAGGCGTGAGGCGTGAGGCGTGAGGCGTGAGGCGTGAGGCGTGAGGCGTGAGGCGGGAGGCGTGAGACGTGAGGCGTGAGACGGGAGGCGTGAGGCGTGAGGCGTGAGACGTGAGGCGTGAGACGTGAGGCGAGAGACGTGAGGCGTGAGGCGGGAGACGGGAGACGTTAGGCGAGAGACGTGAGGCGTGAGGCGTGAGGCGTGAGACGTGAGACGTGAGGCGTGAGGCGTGAGGCGTGAG
>JBIQMS010000071.1:0-9259 GCA_044463125.1 Terrimonas ferruginea | reverse complement strand
TGTTAGGTTCTAAGTTGTAAGTTTTAAGTAATAAGTGTTGTGTTCTGAGTAGTATTTTGAAAGCTTGGAAATGAAAATTGGTTTCAGAAAAAAATCTGCGGCAATCTGCGTGGTAATCTGCGAAAATCTGCGGGAAATGCTTCAGCACTCAAATCTGCTTCAGAGTCCGGGAGAGTTTTCCCGCAGATTTGCGCAGATTTTTTCCGCAGATCACCGCAGATTATGGCACACACGAAGTAAAACAACCAGTACTTACAATCAGGTGGTAGCTTGAAAGATAAGAGATATTTTTACCGCGACGAACCTGCCTGCGGCAGGCAGGCGCAACGAATCCGAAAAGATCGCGACGATCTATTTAGAGAGCAACATCATTTGATTAGGCAAAGAGGACATATACTGTGAACCTTTCGTCGCGCACGTTGCGAATTCGTTGTGTCCGTTGCGGTGAATTTCTCGGCATGTCAACATCTTCAACGGAAGGGAAGTTTTTTCCGCAACAGAAGCCAACTATATTTAGTCAATAAAGCTACTCTACTATAAATACCTTAAACTTTAAACCCTAAACCTTAAACCCTAAACTGCCTTCACTGCATCATTCCTAAATACCACCATGTTGTCGAAAACATCAACCAATACGGGCTGCGTTTTATCTACATCGCCGGCCAGGATGCGCTTGCTCAACTGGTTTACGATTTCTTTCTGGATCAGGCGCTTCAATGGGCGGGCACCAAACTGCGGATCAAATCCCTGTTCCGACAGATAGTCGATCGCATAATCGCTGAAGCGAAGATCTATTCCTGATTGTGCCACCATTTCTTTCAGTTGTTCCAACTGTATCCGTACGATACCGCGTATCTCCTTGCGCAATAGCGGCTGGAACATGATGATCTCATCTACACGGTTCAGAAACTCGGGGCGAATGGTTTGCCGCAGCAGGTTCATCACTTCCACACGGGCCTTCTCGGTAGCTGTTTCCACATTGTGTTCTTCCACGCCTTCGAAAGCGTCCATGATGAGGTGTGAGCCAATATTGCTGGTCATGATGATGATGGTATTCTTGAAATTCACCACACGCCCCTTGTTATCGGTAAGGCGTCCATCATCCAGCACCTGCAACAATACGTTCCACACATCGGGATGTGCTTTTTCAATTTCATCGAGCAGCACCACACTATAAGGTTTGCGTCGAACGGCTTCGGTCAGTTGGCCGCCCTCTTCATAGCCCACATAGCCCGGAGGTGCGCCCACCAGGCGGCTCACGGTATGCTTTTCCTGGTATTCACTCATGTCGATGCGGGTCATCATCGACTCATCATCAAACAGGTATTCGGCCAGGGCCTTGGCCAGTTCGGTTTTACCCACACCGGTAGTGCCGAGGAAGATAAAGGACCCAATGGGTTTGCGTGGATCCTGCAGGCCTGCCCGGCTGCGGCGGATAGCATCAGCCACAGCAGTGATGGCTTCTTCCTGTCCCACCACACGCTGATGCAGGTGATCTTCGAGATGCAATAGTTTTTCACGCTCA
This sequence comes from Terrimonas ferruginea, assembly GCA_044463125.1. Taxonomy (GTDB): domain Bacteria; phylum Bacteroidota; class Bacteroidia; order Chitinophagales; family Chitinophagaceae; genus CAYMZZ01. The sequence continues at coordinate 7,734 of JBIQMS010000071.1, read as the reverse complement.
CTCTGCATCATGCGGGTCACCGGTATGCCTGTGGCTTTGGCCACGCTTTCGGCGATGTCTTCAGCATCCACTTCTTCTTTCAGCAAGCGCTTTTCCGAAGAAGTCGCCAATTGGCGGGTCAGCTCTTCGGCCAGCTTTTCCTGCTCCTGAATTTTGCCATAGCGTATCTCGGCTACCTTTCCATAGTCGCCTTCACGCTCCGCACGCTCGGCCTGCATTTTCAGGTTTTCAATTTCGGCCTTGGCCGATTGTATTTTTTCCACCACATCTTTTTCTTCCTTCCACTTGGCTTTAAGGGTATCCCGCTCCACGGCCAGGTTGGCCAGCTCGGTATTGAGCAGCTTCAGTTTGGCCTCGTCATTTTCCCGCTTGATGGCTTCCCGCTCAATTTCCAGTTGACGGATCTGCCGCTCAAGTGTATCGAGTTCCTCCGGCATGGAGTTCATTTCCAGACGCAGCTTGGCCGCGCTCTCATCAATCAAATCAATCGCTTTATCGGGCAGGAAACGATCAGTGATATAGCGATTCGATAATTCCACGGCGGCAATGATGGCTTCGTCCTTGATGCGCACATGGTGGTGCGTTTCATAACGATCCTTCAATCCGCGCAGGATGGAGATGGCATCTTCCACACTGGGCTCTTCAATCAACACTTTCTGGAAGCGACGCTCCAGCGCCTTATCTTTTTCAAAATATTTCTGGTATTCATTCAGGGTGGTGGCCCCTACGGCACGCAGCTCACCCCGGGCGAGCGCCGGCTTCAGAATATTGGCGGCATCCATCGCCCCTTCTCCCCCACCCGCACCCACGAGGGTGTGAATCTCGTCGATAAAGAGGATAATGCCCCCATCGCTGGCTCCCACTTCCTTCACCACCGCTTTCAATCTTTCTTCAAATTCTCCCTTGTATTTGGCGCCCGCAATCAGCAAACCCATATCAAGGGCATAAATGATTTTGCTCTTCAGGTTTTCGGGCACATCGCCATTCACGATGCGGTGGGCAATGCCTTCGGCAATGGCCGTTTTACCCACACCGGGTTCACCCACCAGGATGGGGTTGTTCTTGGTGCGCCTTGAAAGAATATGCAGCGTACGACGAATTTCTTCATCGCGGCCAATTACCGGATCCAGCTTACCCTGGCGGGCCAGCTCATTGAGGTTCTTCGCATATTTGTTCAGGGCATTGTATTCCTGGCTCTGGGTTTGTGAGGTCACGGTTTCGCCTTTGCGTAAGTCGCGGATAGCGGCAATCAAACCTTTCTCACTCAGGCCGGCATTTTTCAGCAGCTTGGCCGTGTTGTCGTTGCCCTGTACCAGCGCGAGGAGTAAATGTTCGGGTGTAATGAATTCATCGTTGAACGATTTCAGCGCGGCACCCGCACGCAGCACCACATTGTTGGCTTCGCGGCTGATTTGCTGAGCCGGATCGCCGGAGGTAGTGGGCAATTGCGCCATCAGCTCCTCCAGCTTGGTATCGAGAAGATTAAGGGTTACATTATTCTTCTTCAAGAGATAGTCCACCGGCGAATCTTCCTGCTCCAGCAATGCTTTCAGGATATGCTCGGTTTCTATATTGGCATGGCGGGCATTAAAAGCCACTTGCTGTGCCTGTTGAAAAGCCTCAGCCGCCTTGATGGTGAAATTTCCGAGGTTCATATTTTTTGCTTTATTTTTAAGACTTATTGTTTACGCCGGCTAACGCGGGTATTCGGCGATGGTTGTAAATTCATATAATACCCGCAAAACCTAATCCAAGCCGGTAAATCCGAAACTATGTCACGTAAAATTCTTAAACTCTGCCTGAAATTCAGTTCAATAGCCGCTTTCCTGCTATTCTTGCAGCCCCTGCAGGCACAGCAGGACTGGTCGGAACTGGATGCCTTCCTCGAATCGAAGAAAAAAGAGTTGGGCAAAGACTTTATAGTAGCTGCCTGGAAGATGAATGATACCCTGGTGTACAAGAAAGAAATGGGGATGTTCAACAGCCGCACCCAGGCGCCGGTATCGGGGCTGAGTCAATTGCTGACCACGGCACTGGTATTGGTGCTGGTGGATGAAGGCAAGATATCGCTGGATGATAAAGTGAGTACTTACCTGCCTGAGTTCGCGCGCTATGGCAAAAATTATATAACGCTGCGCACCTGTCTCTCGCACACCACGGGTATTGCCGATAAGGGAAAATTTTTGAGCAAGGTATTTCAACCCTTCCCTTCCGGCTCGCTGGAGGAGGAAGTCAATTCCTACGCGAAGAAAGATATCAGGGCCAACCCTACCGAGGACTTCTGGTTTGGCAACCTGGGCATCAATATCGCCGGCCGTGTGTTGGAAGTGGCCATGAAAAAGCGTTTCGATATCCTGGCCAAGCAGAAACTATTCACTCCACTGACCATGCGTCGCAGCACTTTCAGCACTATCGATGGCAGCCCCGTGAACCCCGCCGGCTCGGCCATGACCACGGCCGAAGACCTCACGAAGTTTCTGGCCATGCTGATGAATAAGGGATCCTATGGCGGCAAGCAGATATTGAGTGAAGAATCGGTAACCGAATTGCTGCGCGTGCATGCTGCAAAAGACATCATGAAGTCGACCCCCGAAATAATGGCTTCCTTTAACTATGCACTCGGTGCCTGGGCCCTGAAAGAACAGGAGGGCCAGGCCACGGCCATTGCCTGCCCTGGTTGGGGAGGCGCCTTTCTGCTGGCCGACTGGGAAAAAGGTTATGGGTTCTTTGTGCTGCCCAAGGAAAAACTGAAGGAAGAAGAGACCTCGCTTTACCTGGCTATAAGTGCTTTGATGGAGGGAGTGATGTGAGGCTATCGATTATTCCGTGAAAAACTCAGAATAAGAATTGCTGAAGTAATGATGGCTCTTCCGCTGCCTACTTCTTAATCAGATACCTTTTTCGTCCACGCTGTACTTTTTGCCGCGAGCTTTTGAAAAACCTCCCCGGTTGTTTTGTCAAGGTAAGCTTGCGACCAAAGAACATAGCGGTAAAACTCTTTGCTGCCGGGAGCATGCCCACTGATTTGTCGAACAAGCGACTCTGGCGCCCCGAGAGTTAGCAGGGTAGTGATGGCGGTTCGCCGCATGGTATGTGTGCTGGCCACATCGCAGAAGCGGGTTGACCGATCTCCTCCATTATTAGCCGTACCAATGCGAATGGCTTTTCCCATTCGCTCCCTTGTCAATCGGACGGGGTTTGTGAAGCCTGCCAGCTCCAATAGTTTTTTGATACCCTTATTAAGATTAAAAACCGTAAATGCAGGCAACAACCTTCCATTTTTATTATGCCGTTCAAGAATCTTCACCACGTAATCCGGCAGTTTCATCAGGGAATCCGTAGCAGTTTTCCGGGATCGAATACTCAAATAGAACTGATCGTTGATAACGCGCAGGTCGCTGGAACGCAAACGCAAAAGATCCGATACACGAAGACCAACCGTGCAACCCAACACAAAAACATCCTTTATCTTTTTCATCCGGACATCCAGGCTGTTTTCAAAAGGCTTATTGAATATAATAAAACTCAGTTCCTCAGGCATCAGCGGAAAAATGGGAATACTGTTGCCAGGCACATAGAATGATCTATGAAAATCGCCTGTGTCAATAGAAAGTTCCTTTTTGAGGTAATTGAAAAAGGTTTTTATGATGCGGATATGCAGGCCAACATAATTATCGAAGCAGCCGCGATCCAGGTAGAGGTAGTCGGTATAATGCCGGTAAAACTTTTTCCAATAATTTCTCTCTACCAGCCTTTCGCGACGATTGAGTTGTGTAGCGATCCGGATGCGTAGAGGAAAGGATTTTGCCAGGGCGAAGGATTGCAGCAACTTTAGCACCATGCAATAATTGGTAATGGTTCCCCGGCTCATTCGCTTTCCATTGGGCTGCCGTCTCCTGCCCTTTTGGCTATCCCGAATAAAGCGCTCAAAAAGGGTGATTAAATCCAATGATTTGTCGGTTCTTCTCTGTTTCATAAAACAAGATTTTGGAGGTGAAAAATGCTGGAAAAATGCTCCTAAAAATGGCATTTTTGATCTAATTTGGCGATGTCAAGTTCTTTGAGAAACAGCCAGCAGGGCCATTTTCGCCCAAATTGCGCAACATCCGTTTGGGATGTTGATGCCTGGGCGGGGCTATTCCGCTACCGGGGCTTATCGGTATGGGTTTAATGGGAAGGAGAATGATAATGAGGTAAAAGGAGCAATGAACCAAATTGCATTTGAGAAGAGAGTCTATGATCCTCGGATTTGTAGATTCTTGTCTCGTGACCCATTGGAAGGTTCATTTACGTGGCAAACACCATATGTATTTGCCGGAGGCAATCCAATTAAATTTCTCGATGTACTTGGAATGGGCCCTGGCGACCCTGTTCCTATATATCATCGAACATCATCTGAGCGTGCTGCAGAAATTGGAAATGATGGCTTTAATCCAAAGCTGTCAAAAAGAAATGGGTTCACTTACTTTACAACTACGGAGAAGACAGGTGGAATTGGTACATCAGCTGCCCAAGCAAATACAATTATTAATGCTACCATTGATTTGTCTAATGCAAAAGAAATTTCGGCTCGTCAAATGGCGGATTGGTATAATGAGGGCTTTACTACTGCCAACAAAGAATTTGGAACTAATTATTCTTCAATGACGGACGTTCCTGAGGCACTACGGTCAAAATATCAAAGTATTGCCGATGGTGTTCGTAATTCAAAACTTGCAGACTTCATGAAAGCAGATGGCGGTTCTGTTTATAGAATTTCTACAAAGAGCACAATAGCAGTTGCCGAGCATGCGATTGGTCAAGTTAAAATAGTAGGTTTAAGTGGGCCAGGAGCATCAAAAGCTATCTCATTGATGTCAAGACCTGCATTAAATGGGGAATCAGCTGCAGCATTACGTCAATATGAGAAGGCTACTTCAACCATAAAATGGGGTGGCAGAGCTTGCTTAGCGGTAGCGGTCGCCGCTGATTTATACGAAATATACCAGAGTGATAATATAATACGCACAGTGACTAAGAAAGTGGGGGGATGGATGGGGGCAACTGTTGGAGCAACAGCGGGTGCAACATATGGCGGAACGGGAGGGTCAATAGTTCCAGGTGCCGGAAACTTAGTTGGAGCAGTAGGTGGCGCAATAATAGGCGGGATTGTTGGATTTATTGTGGGTGAGTCAGCAACTGAAACTTTATATGATTTCTTATTTACAAGGGGAGTAAGTGCAAAATAATTTATATGGAAAGAGTTCAATTAATTGATGTTTACTTTTGCCAAAATGCTCTGATAAAGGAATATTTGGATATCTATTTTGAAACCACAGCTGGGGTACTCAAACATAATATAACATGTTTGAATATTTCGCAAGTAGAGAATTTCAACTCATACCAAAGATTGGTATTTATTGATGAAATGAAAGAGAAATATGGGCATCTGATTATCGATGATGTTAGGAAGACCTATGACAATGATATGTATTTACTCATTTCTTCGAAGTGGATTTTGGCGATCGAATATGTCCTAAATTCTGAATCGGAGCAAAGTATTCAGGAATTCAGATATATTGAAGACTTACAGGGGAAGAATTCATATGAACTTGAGGCCTTCGAAAGTCTTGAGAGAATAATTTTGCCATTTTAATTGGTTGATATTTGAACCAGGCAAAGAACCCATACGACCGCATCTTGAATGTACAAATTATGTGCAGAGCGAGGCGAATTTCAAGCAAAATCAGATAACTTTAAGCAACCCTTCAGCTCTTTGAATAATACCTTGCTTTCCCCAGCATCTACCCCCATCCGTTTGGGATGTTGATGCCCGGGCGGAGCTATTCCGCTAGCGGGGCTTACCGGTATGGGTTTAATGGGAAGGAAAACGACAACGAAGTAAAAGGCGAAGGCAACCAGCAGGATTATGGCATGCGGATTTATGATCCGAGGTTGGGGAGGTTTTTGAGTGTGGATCCGTTGACAGGAAGTTTTCCAATGTTAACTCCATATCAGTTCGCTTCAAATCGATCAATTCAAGGAATTGATTTGGATGGTTTGGAGTTTTTCGATGCAACGAATTGTTATGTAAATCTTTTTGTTAAGTATGACCCAGTTTTAAAATGCATAACACGAATGAGGGTAGCTTTTGATATGGATCATAAAAACCGCCCGCATCTTTTGGATGAATCACTCCTAAATCATAGAGGAGTAGCATCGAATACAACTGGAGGACCTGATGCGACTGTAGGTAGATATGATTTACCTATAAGCGAACCTCCTTCCGCGAAAGATTTGGAAATGCAAGATACAAACAATGAGAAAGATCTTAGAACTACTGGTTACAAATTGCCAAATAATCCAAAGAATAATAAAGAACGAAGGAGTCAACTTAAAAATAAGGAATTTTACACGACAACAGGTGTCAACAATAGGAGGCTGGATGCAATTAGCGCAACAATAACAATAGTTTCTACAATATTAGAAATTCGCGCCAGTTTTCAATGGGATTCATACATGAAAAAGGTTAAATGGCAAACGGAATTGAGTGGCAATGTTGTTAATATTCTTCAATATGGTATTAGCTCAGGAATAATCACAGAGGCTTACTTGAATGACGCTAGTCTTACAGATTTGGCAAATTACTTTATGAAAGGAGGTGAGATAACATCATTTGTTTTTAATGAAGAGTCTAATAAATGGGAGATAAAGACAGATCAAGAATTAACAAAGATTGCCCAAAAGTTGTGGTCTGATTATCAAACTGCAATAAAGGAAATTGAAAAGAAAAAATCAGAAAGCGATGCTGAGAAAAGAAACAGGTCTTCAGTTGACAATACACAGGTTTCCAGCAATCCTTAGTATAACATTACTAACTATTGTATGGGGGAGCTGTCAAAATTCCAGATTGCCTGGTTGTGACAGGATTATACAAAATATTTATGACGATCCAAGAATCCAAAGAAATGACAAAAGTCTGAACGCCATAGTTCAAAAATACCTGGAATTAAATCCTGAATGCCTAGGCTTACACTTCCTGTATGGAGATTTGCTTATAGACCAGGACAGTCTTAAAAAAGCCGAAGAAATATTTAGGCGTTCGCTACGATTGGACAAATCTTTCATATATGCTAATTACAAGTTAGGGGTCATTAACTATCTTGGGGATAGGAATGATATTGCAATTCAGTTTTATGAGCTTGCCTTGTCCAGCAAGCAAAAGGTTGGCAACTATTATTTTGAAAGCTATATGGAAGATTCCGAAAGGCAATTTGATATTCCTGTAACCGAACTAGCTTTCCAGATAGGTTTAGCTTCATATTCTAACCGTGATCTGGAAAAGGCAAAAGTGCATTTCCAATACTGTTTGCTGCAAAAATATAACTTGAGGGAGTCGAATTACTATCTGGGTATCATATTAGCGGAACAGAATCGGCACAGTGAAAGCTGCAATTACTTTAGGAAGGCAATTATTTTCGGAGAATCGCGAGCTTCAGAGTTTTTAAAAAAGTACTGCCCATAAGTATCCTTCCGACTAGCGTATCCCTCCAGCCAACTGCGTCTTGTTCTAGGCAAATGGGTTGCTTATCTTAGCCGCCAAAAATTTATGGAAAATAGTTCGGCTTCTTCGAGGCGGCAGTTGCGTATCCGGGTACAAGAGGAGCATTGCTGGCGCTTCAACAGCGTATCCCCCGGCCAACTGTAGATTCTTGCCATGTTGACCCAGGATTCTTGCATGTTGACCCACCCCTG
>JBIQMS010000070.1:0-9396 GCA_044463125.1 Terrimonas ferruginea | reverse complement strand
ACATAAAAAATATGTTTTAAAAAAATTGGAAAATAACGGTATAACTGCGGGAAAACTCTCTTTTACTTTGAGCAAGCTGAAAGTGCGAAAGCATTTCCCGCAGATTGGCGCAGATCAGGAACGCAGATGAACGCAGATAAATGGCAACAGCAAGAAAAGAATAATCAAACTTTTGAGATGTATCTCCATAAACCTTAAACCCTAAACTTTAAACCCTAAACCCTAAACCCCAAATCCCCAAATTCCCAAATTCTCTCTCATTGCAGTTGATACAACAACACAATATTCACCACATAGATCAGAAAAATCACCGCCGCATCCCAGGCGAGTTTGTATCTTTTTCCTTCGGCGCGGTAGCTGAGTCCGATGATGACCACTGCCGACATCAGTATCACGCTGAATACCGAGAGCATATTGAGGCGGGATGCATCTTTCAGCAAGAATCCCCTGGTGTAGACCAGGTCATCAATAGCGAGAATGAGAATATTGAAGATATTACTCCCCAACAGATTCCCAACTGCCATATCAATAGCACCCATTCGAATGGCCGCATAGGAAACAGCAATTTCCGGAAGCGAAGTACTTACTGCCAGAAACAGGGTTCCCACAAAGGATTTCCCCAGCCCGGTGGCTTCGGCAATGCCATCGGCAAAATAAGGAAGCGCCAGGGCAGTGCATACAATCACCAGCGCAAACAGGATGTAGCGGACAACAATCTGCCGGGTAGTCAGTTTTTTCTCCGGATCCTCAGCTTCCGCCTCCTGCACGGCAGGGACCAGGGCATTTTTTTTCTCGAAGAGATAAATAATGCGAATGCTGACGAGATAGATTACGATAAACGCGATGGACGACAGTCCAATCCAGGAAGTGATCACAATTTCGCGCGGCAGAAAAAGTCCAATGCCCACCATGCCCAACAGGATAATACCGAGGGCTGCGGCCAGCACATGGTTACGCGAAGCCATGCTCAGGATGGCGCGGTGTTTGGGCACAAAGGCATCGAGCATGGCCAGCAGGCCCAGGTTGAAGGCACAACTTCCCAGGATGTCGCCCACGGCAAGATCAGCCGACTGCACAATTGCTGCCGAACTAATGCCCACCATCAGCTCGGGAAGGGATGTTACCGAAGCCATCAAAATTAAACCTACCCAGGCCTTCCCCCATCCGGTACGCACAGCCAGCAGGTCGCCATAAAAAGAAAGATGCCGACCCGCCCAAAGTATAATCAAAGCACAGCCGGCAAATCCGGCGATCGCGTAGGCTAATGCCATAAGTTAGTTGTTAGGATGTTGAGAGTAAAGGAGTTTAAGGTTGAGAGTTTAAAGTTTAAGGTTTAAACCCTAAACTCTAAACTTTAAACTCTAAACTCCCTTAATGTTTTTCCGGCAATACCAGTAGTGCTTTTTCGGTAACGCAGGCCATGTGCCTTGTAAAACTTTTTTCCATCAGTTTCTCCCAGAAATTTTTGCGCCGCCTTACCATTATCAGCACATCGTAACTGAATTCTTCATCCAGTTTTTCCAGCCCTGCAAGGGTGCCGTGTGATTCAATCATTCGGAATTGTATGGGAATATCCTGCATGGCCGAACGGGTATTGGCTTCAAAATGCCGGAAGGCCTGTAATTCCTTTTCCCGATCGTGTGCATAATCATCCATATCGGAAATATGCACTACAGTAAGCCCCGCATCCAGCACTTCGGCCAGGGAATAAATTTCCTGAATATATTGGGCCGTTTCGGGCAGGTAGGTGGCGGCACATACCAATTGATTCACGAGGCTGCCTTCCATTTCCTCCGGAATCAGCCACACGGGCAGTGGCGATCTTTGTAACATACGCGTGGCCGTAGAGCCAATCAGTACCTGTTTCAAACCACTCGCGCCCTGCGTACCCATCACTATCGCATCGGCTTCCTTGTTTTGTGCGTAATCGATAATACTGTCGATCAACGGCGCTACGCCGATCTCGCAGCTCACCTGGGGCATAAATTTCTGCGTGCCCGTTTCCATTTCCATTGTGTCGGCGGCAATGGAACCCAGCAGCTTTTGGGTCAGCCGCTCCAGCTTTTTCAATCGGATCGTTCTTTCTTCTTCATTAATCTTTTGCAGGTCTTCTTCTTTTCCCGCAAAGCTGCCTTCGGCAGGAATAAACACATGATAGTGTAATACGGCAGCGCCCGTGCGCCGGGCAAGGTCAATGGCAAAACGAAGGGCTTTTTCAGCCGTGGGCGAAAAATCGGTAGGAACTAAAATTCGCTTGGGAATAATCATTCTTCTTATTTATTGTGTGCGATAAATAATGGCGTATCCAGTTTTTGCATGAGCACATCGGCCATGCTGGCCCTGAACCAGCGCGAAACTTCGCCCCGACGATAGGCGCCCAGCACCACCAACTCGTTTTCTTTATGATTACGCAAATGTCCGGTAATTTGCTTTTCGGCCTCTCCCTTTAACACGGTAAAGTTGGCTTTTGGAAAATGTTTTTTCATCCATTCCCTGATCAGCTTATTATGTGGCAGCCGCGTGGTCGCGAGAAAATTATCCTTGGCGGTTACAATCTCCACCGGGATATTCCCCAGATTTCCGAGCAGGTAGCTGAATTGCCGGAACGCGTAAGTGCTGGATGGCTGGCCATCGTACAACAATACTATCTTGTCGATCGACTGATAAGTAGCCGGCACCAACACGGCCGGACACTGCAGTGATGCCAGCAACTGCCGCACAAAATGTGTGGGAGGTTTTTCGCGGCGACGCGAAAAGCTTTCGTGCTTGTCGATGATCAGCAGGTCGGCAAACATGGTTTCCTGTATCAGCTCCTGTATGGCGATTCCCTTATCGCGATGTACGGAATAGCGGATATTGGCCTTGCCACAGCCTTTTTGAAATTGCCTGACGGCTTCCTCACGGCGAAGGCGATCTTTTTCTTCCAGTGCACGGATTTTTTTATCCGGATCCTTTTCGGTGATAAGAACCGTACCAATATTGAAACTGCGATAAGAAGATTCATCCAAAAATACACCCACCAACTCAGCATTCGCCTCCTGCGCCAATTGAATACTGTACCGCATGGTGGCGGAAGAAAAATGATAGCCATCGAAAACGGCGAGAAATTTTTTCATGTTGATTTGTTGAATCGTTGATTCGTTTATTTGTTTAGAGTTCAAGGTTTACCGTGCCACAAAAATATTGGATGGTAGTCTTTGGAAAAAAGCGTATTGTATCTTCTTCTTTACCAGGCCCTAAAAAAGCAGACAGCCACTACTGTCATCAATCTATCTGCGTTCTTTACGACTTCTTTGCGTTCGTTGCGGTAAGCATTCAGCACATACGAGATGGTTGCCAATGCAGCATTCTTTTAGCGCAACGAACGCAAAGAAGTCGCAAAGAACGCAACGGACAAAGCCTTTCCAAAGTGCATGGGATATTTACCGCAGATTTTAGCATATTCTACATCTTACTCACGCCTCACGATTCACGCTTCACGTTCCCAACTTACAACTCTAAACCGAAAAATAAGCCTGAATTGCCATTAACTAAGCGCTTTATGACGAAAATCATAGGGCTTTCTAATTTGGCTCTATCAAAGATTGTTAACCATAAACCTGACCTATGCATTTGATGATTCTTCGTTTTGTATTCGCTTTCTGGATGACGCTTTTGTTGGTAGCCTGCACCAAGAACAATAAGGATATCAATAACAAGTACAAGTTTGATGTGGCCTGGAAGGAATAATTTGTACTTTGTAGTACCCAACTATGCACATAAGGACGGTAATCATAGGATTATTTTTGTTTCATGGTGGACACATGGTGGCCCCGGCACAATCGCCGGGGTTCTACCATATTGGTACTGCAGAAGGACTGACCAATAATATGGTGAATGCGGTGGCCCGCGACCAACAGGGTATTCTTTGGATAGGCACCAGCGAAGGGCTCAACAGCTTCGACGGATTTCAGCTTCGCACCTATCTTCACTATGATTATCCGGCGCTGGGCGACAATAATATCCAACGCATATTCGCCGACAGCCGAAACCGGATATGGATACTTACCGAATCGAACCGGCTCACCCTGCTGGATGAGGAAAGAAAATTCAGGGCCGTTGTTGCAGGCGACAGTACCATAGGACGGATCACCCATATCTACGAAACCCGAAGTCATGGCCTCGTGATCATTCGCAACGGTCGCCACTACCGCTGGCGAAACGATAGGGAAAGGTTTGAAAGAATACACGCAGCCGCTTATTTATCCCTGGGCCCTACGGTAAGGTTGCTTAGCCAGCCCGGATTGGACAGCAGCGTTTTTTATTTCGACAAAAAACTCATCTTGCTCGATCATCAATCGCAAAAAATCCGCTTCGCTTTGCCGTTTCCGGATTTGGACGCCGTTGCTACTATGGGCGATAGCGCCCTGCTGGCCATTCGCAATGCCGGAGACTGGTTTTACCAGTTGAGCCTGCGCAATGGAAAGATCACCGACAGTTTTCCCCGTCCACGCGACAGCAAGGGAAAACCCATGACTTCCGACATAAGGCAAATCTGCGCTATTGGGCCAAAGCAGTTCCTTATCAGCACCCGGTTTGCCGGTTTATACGCGCTGCAACTTGACCCTCTCCGTCTCGAAAACTGGCAGCATGATCCCCTTGATCCACGTAGTATTGGCGGCAACAACACTTATCACCTGGTTTACGACAGCAGCGGCTATGTGTTTATTACCACCTTAACTTCCGGGCTTCACTATTTTCATGTAAATCAACAGCAGGCTTTTACCCGGCCCTATTTTAAGGATGAATCCGGAGAAGTATTCGACGGATTTATTCAATCCGTTACGGGACGGGGCGATCAATTCTGGCTGGGAAGCCAGGATCGCCTGATTCGCTGGAACCCCCGAACCGGTGCAGCGGCTTTTCCCGACTTATGGAGTAAAGACAAAACAAACCTGCGCGGCCGCGAAACGTTGCGCGTTGTAAGCCTTTATGAAAATCAACTTTGGGTGGGCACATCCCGCCACGGCATACTGATTTGCGATACCAACGCACGTGCTCGCCAGCAATTGGCCAGTACGGCCGATGGCATGCCCTCCTACTGGATAAACACCATCCTGCATGATCATGAAGGCAATGCATGGATTGGAACCGCCCGTGGACTCTGTATATTGAAGAAGGGAGAAAAAAAGGCAACTCCCTTTTTCGATCATCCTCTGTTGTCGGTATTGAGCCGCGAACATATTACCCGCATACTGCAGGATCGGCAAAACCGGATCTGGATAGGTTCCGATGAAGGCGCCTGGTTACTCAATACGCGGGACAGCAGCCTGAAAAATTTTTCTACAAAAGAAGGACTCATCAGCAATACCATATTGGCTATTGCCGAAGATCCGCAGGGTAATATCTATTTCGGTACCGACCGGGGGATTTCCATTTTGGGTGCTGATCAGTCGGTAAAATCTTTCGATCGCCGAAATGGCCTTCGCAACGATCGCTGCGAAGGCATTCTTTGCGACAACAATGGGCTTATATGGATTGGGAACGCCAACTGCATACTTCGATACAATCCTGGCGATGGAAGTTTTCTGGCTTACGAGGAAGGACATGGCATCAGCCATGCGGGCTTTCGTATGCGGAGCAGCTTTAAGAATGAAAACGGGGAACTGTTCTGGGGTACCGATAAGGGCATCACCTGGTTCAACCCCGAGAATATGGAGCTGCCCCTTCCTATCGGTAAGCCGCAAATTATTTCCCTGCAGGCTGGCGACAGTCTGTATCCCATTGTACGCGACCGAACCCTTGAGTTCAGCCATTCCACACCCTGGTTTCGCTTAGCCTTCAGCTCGGGTGATCTGGGCGCGTCTTCACGGCTAAAGTTGCGTTATAAACTCGAAGGTCTGCAGGATGAATGGCAGACTCCGGGGCTTCCCGGAGAAGCCTATTTCAGCAAACTGCCACCGGGCAGTTACCAGTTTCAATTACAAAGCAGCCTGGATGGAATTCGATGGACCGAAGCCGGTAACGAAATACGAATTGTGGTGCATGAACCCTGGTGGAACCAGGCCTGGTTCCGATGGCTAATGATGCTAACCATTAGCCTGCTGATATACGCCTGGTGGCGCCGGCAACAACTCATTCGCAGAAACAGGGAAGTACGTGAAGTGGTGGAATATTTTGCCAATTCGCGCTACGAGAAAGCAGGTGTAAACGATGTGTTATGGGATATCTGCCGCAATTGCATGGCCCACCTTGGCTTTGTGGATTGTGTGGTGTACCTGTACGACGAAGAAAAACAGGTATTGGTACAAAAAGCCGCTTATGGCCCCAAAAGTCCGGAAGCATATGCCATCGACAACCCTCTTGAGTTGCCGCTTGGCCGCGGCATCGTTGGTAGCGCGGGCGCAGAAAGAAAACCGATTGTTGTGCACGACACTAAAAGCGACAGTCGTTACCTGGTGGATGATATGCCCCGTCGCTCAGAAATTGCCGTGCCCATTGTGCACGAAGGCCGGTTGATTGGTGTGATTGATTCAGAGCATCCCCGCAAGCGCCATTTTCGCCGTTGGCACCTGCGCGCCCTGCAGGCGGTAGCCCGCGTTGCCGGACCCAAAATCAGCCATGCCATGGCCACCGAAGCCATGCAGGAATCGGAGCGTGAGCTAATGAAGCTGAATGTGAAAATGGCCGAAAGCCGTTTCCAGAATCTGCGGCTGCAAATGAACCCACATTTTCTGTTCAACTCGCTTTCTTCTATTCAGCATTTGATCGTATCGCAGCAAACCAATCGGGCCTACCGCTACCTTACTATCTTCTCCAATTTCCTGCGTACCCTGCTTAAATATGCCGACAAGAATTTTGTGCCGTTGGATGAAGAACTCAAGATACTGAAGATGTATATAGAGCTGGAATCTTTGCGCTTCGACGATAGTTTCCATTACCAGATTCATATAGATGATGGATTGGAGAATGATAACATTCTGCTGCCCACGCTCATGATTCAACCTTTTGTAGAGAATGCCATCTGGCACGGGCTCCTGCATAAGGAAGGAGAAAAGCAACTCGAGATAAATTTCAGTGGCGAAGAGGAAGAAATTCTCACCTGCGTGATCAGTGATAATGGAATTGGTCGCGATGCCGCGGCGCGTATTAAGTCGGCTTCCATTTCCGCCAACATGCACGAGAGTCGTGGCATTGATATTATCCGTGAACGATTGGAACTATTGGAAAGGAAGACGGGGCAACCGGCCCGGGTTGAATTTGACGACAAACCCGGCGGGGGCACCCGGGTTACCATTCATATACCTTATTACAACCAGGAAGAACTATGATTAAAGCGCTAATGGTCGACGATGAGCAATCCTCGCTTGATCTCCTGAACTGGCTGATCGGACAATACTGCCCAGATATAACACAGATGCAGCAGGCCCGCAGTGTGGCCGATGCCCTGCCCATAATCAATAAATGGAAACCTGATATTGTTTTTCTCGACATACAAATGCCTCACCAGAGCGGATTTGAACTGCTCAATTCCATAGAGGAATGGAATTTTGAAGTGATTTTCACCACCGCCTATAACGACTATGCCATACAGGCCATCCGCTTTAGCGCCCTTGACTATCTGCTAAAACCCATTGATGGGCAGGAACTGCAAAAAGCGGTGGAGCGCTTCAAGGCCAAACGCATTTATGCCCCAGCGGGTCAGGTATTATTCCGGCATTTTCTGCAAAACCTTTCTTCGGGCAGCCGTGAAAAATTCAAGCTGGCCCTGGCCGATGTGAACGATATAAAATACGTAGCCCTTGATGAAATCATACGCCTGCAGGCCGATAGCAACTATACCCATATTTTTCTCAAAGACAAAAAACCTTTCGTAAGCGCAAAGACCCTGAAGGAGTACGATGAAATTCTGGAAGGACACCATTTTCTGCGCGTGCATAAATCACATCTCGTAAATCCGCAGCACATAACACAATACGACCGAAGCGGACTGCTCACCCTGAGCGATGGTTCGGTGGTGGAAGTATCGAGGAGGAAGAAGGAATATGTGATGGATGCGTTGAGAAGGAGTTGAACGTATTACGTTCTACGTTTTACGTATTACGTAATACGTGGGTTTTATGTTTGATAGTGGAAACTATGCACTTGTTATGTGACCTCATTATTATACTCAGCCCCGGAGGAAGAAAAAATGCCTGCAAATAAATCATTCAACACAACACAAGCAACCGAAAAACGTATTACGTAATACGTACTACGTAATACGTCTTAGGGTTTAAACCCTAAACCACCTTACGTTATATTAAATTTTGCCCATTTTTATGGCAATCATTTATCTGCGTTCATCTGCGTAAAAAATCAGCGCCAATCTGCGGGAAACGCTTCAGCACTATAAGCTTGTTCATAGTTCGGGAAAGATTTCCCGCAGATTGGCGCAGATTAAAACGCAGATTTGCGCAGATTTTTTTCACAAGCCAATTAAGAATCCCCTTCCTCAGCATCACCACATTAAACCTTAAACCTTAAACCCTAAACCCTAAAACCTGCCTACCGGCAGGCAGGCGTAATACGTAGTACGTAATACGTATTACGTATTACGTACCTCATACGACAACAACATCGCCCCGTTTCTGAAGTTCCTTTGCGAAAGCAACTTCAAATTCTGATTTTCCCTGATCCCCTGAAATATTGTTCCCCCTCCACCAAGTATTACGGGGTCGAGCATTATATCGTAGCGGTCCACCAAATGGGCATCTGCCAATTGCGCCAGTATTTCGCCGCTGCCCAGGATGGTAAGATCAGGACCTTCGGTTTGCTTGAGTTTTCTCACAAAATCAATCATATCCTCCTTTATAAGGGCACTGTTTTCCCAGTCCGTTTTCTGCAAACTACGCGAGAAAATATACTTCGGCGATTCGTGCATACCAATCGTAATCTCAGGCATCTGCTGCATCGCCTGGTCTGAACACCAGAAAGCCTGCATCATTTCATAGGTGCGTCGCCCAAAAAGCAACGCATGCCGGGGTTTAAGGTTCTCTTCAGAAAAATCCCGACCCTCCTGCGTATGGTCATGCCAACTGATATCCTCATGCAAACCCTTGTAATAACCATTCAGGGTTATGAAGTTGAAGGAACTGAGTCTGCGCATAGCTGAATTCATTATGAACCCAAAAATACAGGGGAACTGTCGGGGGTAGTCAGGGCATTTGCGACAAAAAACGTAGTACGTAATACGTATTACGTTCTAAGGAATGTTGCCACTCTTTATGGCAATCATTTATCTGCGTTCATCTGCGTAAAAAATCTGCGGAAATCTGCGGGAAATCTTCCTGAACTTTGAACAAGCTTATAGAGATGAAGCGTTTCCCGCAGTTATACCGTTATTTTCCAATTTTTTTAAAACATATTTTTTATGTT
>JBIQMS010000069.1:0-10772 GCA_044463125.1 Terrimonas ferruginea | reverse complement strand
CTCATTGAGCCCCTTATCTTTTACTTTTTTGATATTTTTACCGGACAACAGTGATCCCCAAATAAGCAAATTCTCAAATTTCTCCCTCAGGTTCCATAAATATCGAGCTGATTATCGATCACCGCCGATGTGCTGATGTAGGTAGGTGCTATGCCGGATGAAATGATGCGTGTTTCCGCATCTTCGGGCAGGGTGTTGCCGGTGAGAACAAGAGCTGTATCGAGGCCAAATTTATTGCCACCCAGGATATCGGTATGCAGGGTATCGCCCACCATCAGGATATCTTTCTTGGTGATATCCGGAATACGGGCTTTCACCAGTTCCCAGGCAAACATGAATATCTGCGAATCGGGCTTGCCGAAGCGAATAAATTTCTTCCCTGTAATTTTTTCGATCATCCACGAAATGCCTCCGATGGCAATACCCACTTTTTGTTTGGAAATGGGGTATGCTCCATCCGGATTGGCAACAATGGCCGGAATACTGCGCCAACGCAACAGGTTCACGGCCTTATTCAATCCATCCAGCCATTCAAAGCCTTCATCATCCAGCAAAACCAGCGCGGTAATCTGATCACTGTTCTTTTCATTCACTTCCTGAATGGGAATGATCTCCAAACCGGGATGCTCAATATAGTGCGCGGAGTTTTCCGTACCCATGTAAGCCACCACGCCGGTCTTTACTTTATGGTCTAAGAATTCCTTAGCCAGCATTCCTGAGCTGATGATTTGAGAAGGTTCTATTAAATCAAGCCCGCTATTGTGCAAACTTTCCACCAGCAAATCGGGACTACGGCTCGCATCATTGGTGATGATATAAAATGTTTTGCCTTCAGTACGCAGCCACTCCAGCGTTTTGCGGATACCGGGTATTGGTCCGTTGTAATTACGGATTACGCCATAGGAGTCCAGGAAGATCACTTTGTAGTTGGACAATAAAGCCTTGAAATCTTTCATTTTTCCTTAATCTTCAGGTGAGCAATAATTTTTTCAGGATCGAAGTCTCGATCCACCGATGGTAAATACAAATCAAAAGCTTCCGCCTTTAATTTGCTTGCATATGGCTCCGCAAAAAAATAGTTTCCATTCTTCACCACATAATTGAGGATAAAGAAACGATATACTTCACGCAAAAAGCGAATCTCATTGGCTGAAAGCGGATTCACTTTATGGTATTCGCTGAGAAATAAAAGAAAGCGATCCTCCATCATGGGACCGATAAGATAACTGAAAACGGTCTTGTCGCCCGCGTCACTCACAACCCTGCTGAAAAAATAAAAATCGAGCATGCGGCTGCTCATCCGAAACCAGTCATAGTCCCACCGACTATAGAGTTCGTGCTTATTCACCACAGAGAAGTTGCCGATATTCCAGTCGATAAACACGGGAATGATTTCGAAACTGCCGGCATTGCACTTATTGCGGTTGCGCAGAAACTGATCGCAATGATGACGGAGCAATTCCACCTGTGACTGGTTGCCGAATTTCCTTGGCTGTGCATCCAGCATCTCCTGCAGGGAATTAATATCCGTTCGCAAAGTTTTACTACTCTTCGGCAATACATTGCGAATCCGGCTACAGGCTTTATGGAATTTTCCTATTTGCCTTCCCAGGCTGCGGATCAGTGGATCATCCAGCCTGCGTGGCAGACGCTGCATTACCCGACTGGGGTTATAGAACACCACCCAGGCATCCGTTTTGCCTTTTTTATACCGATAAGTGTACACCCGGTTATTCTTCAATAAACTTTTGGCCAGCAGGTTTTCGAAAGGATAGAGCAAATTATTAGCCATTGCATGAATGATGCGATGATCTTCTTTGAAATGCTCGTATTTTCCGAAGGAAGAAAGTTTTGCGATGATGAAATCTTCGTCGGTAAACGTGACCCTGTACACATGGTTGGTGGATACCTGAGGACTGATGTCTTCAATCCGCGCGATGCTGCGGGAAGGATCATAACCCTTCCACGCTTTTTCTATGATGTCGGAATAATTGATCATATGGATTTTATCCGTTCCGTTTTGTTTTGCCATTCGAAATTAAACCAATCATTTTTTCCCAGTTCATTCTTGCAAGGGCTGGTGCAAGTATAAAGGGCAGTATGATGCTTCGGTAACGCACAATGGCACCAAGATTATTGACGCTGAAACCTATTACTAATAGCAGGGATATGGCAAAGAGCAGCAGGAATAGAAGGACCGGATCATGCGGGCCATCCGGTTCTCGCCGGAAAATCACTGATAATAAAAGGAGCAATAGCAAAACCAGTGTCTCCAGTGCGGCAAACAATGAGGGCAGGTGATGAATATCGGAAGGATAGGGCCGGAGCGTGCTGAGTGAGATAGCCTGCGGGGTATTTATCAGAAAGCTGGCCGCCGTGGGCTCCAGTTCACTGATGGCAATACTGGAATTGCCCCTCAGTTTTAGAAAAGCCTGTTGTTTGCTGACAACTACCTGAGGCATATCGAGACGCGGGTCCAGGTGCTTCAGGTTAAAGAAGAGCAATATAAAAATGGCATATACCAGGGCAAAAACCTGGTATTGTCGTTTAGGATATCGCCAGGCCAGAGCCCAGGCCAGTAAGGCAGGTACCAGCACCACGATCAGGAAATTGCGCAACAGAAAGAGCAGAAGAAATCCGAGCAATATACACCCGAAACGCAACGCATATTTTTTCTGGTTCTGCATTAACCGGTAACTGTGGTACACTATCAGACTCAATCCCAGGAATAGAAAACCCTCTTTATGTAAGCCACTACACCAATAAAGAAAAGAAGGTGCCAGGAAAATACCAATCAGCAGGGGATTAACCTGTCGGGGATATTGTTCCTTCAGTACCCGAAACAATGCAACTGGTCCAAAAAAACTTAGAAAGGAATAGAAAATGACGTTGACATAATAATTCTCCAGGCTGAAGAAATGGAGAACGGAAAGAAATTTGATAAAGACATTCGACTTGAGATCGTTCCAATAGGAATCGGAAGAGGCAAAGAATCCTCCATAGCCGTCCGGATAGTTGCTGATAAATAGGTTACTGAAATATTCTCCCGGGTTATCCCAAAGAATGCCATATTCAATGCGCGCCTGCTCATGATAATGCCAGGTATCCACCATTTGGGCAGTGCCAGCATAGTAAACACCCATCCACCCATAAAAAATTCCGGCCATTACTTTCAATAGGAACAGAATAATCATTAGGGGCCTGCTAATCCCTGATTCACGGAAAAAACGGAGACGGGTAACCAGCCAGGTGAACAGGAGCAAATAAATAATAAACAGCAGGTAGTCCAAGGGGGCGCAGTTTGCCGCAAAATAGCCAATACCCGCTGATTATTATTGCCTTCCCGCTTTTTTTGCACAATGCAGGCGTCGATCCTTTCCGTACGCTTTCAAATTTGTAGCTTTGCGCATCTTCATGACCCCTTTTTTAATTTTCCATGGAAATAACAGTTAAGACCGCCCAACAGCTTCGGCTGACCGAAGAGGAATTTGAGTTGATTAAGCAGAAACTGGGCCGCACGCCCAATTTCAACGAGCTCTGTGCATTCAGTGGCATGTGGAGTGAGCACTGCAGCTATAAAAATTCTATCAAGTGGCTGAAAACCCTGCCTCGCGAAGGCGGTCGCATGCTGGTGAAAGCTGGGGAAGAAAATGCGGGATTGATGGATATTGGCGATGGATTAGGGGTTGTTTTTAAGATTGAGTCGCATAACCACCCTTCGGCCATCGAGCCTTTCCAGGGCGCAGCCACGGGCGTGGGTGGTATTCATCGTGATATTTTTACGATGGGCGCAAGGCCTATAGCCGCGCTCAACTCGCTTCGCTTTGGCCGTTTGGAAGAAGATAAAACCCAGCACCTGCTTTCCGGCGTGGTGCATGGCATTGGGCACTATGGTAACTGCTTTGGGGTACCAACAGTGGGCGGCGAAGTATATTTTGATAATTGTTATCATACCAATCCGCTGGTGAATGCGATGAGTGTGGGAATTGTGAAAGCGGGTGAAACGGTTTCCGCTACGGCGGAAGGTAAGGGCAACCCCGTGATGTTTGTGGGTAGCGCTACCGGTAAAGATGGCATTGGCGGAGCCTCTTTCGCATCAGCGGATATTACCGAAGAAAGTGCGCAGGAACTGCCTGCCGTTCAGGTGGGCGATCCCTTTCAGGAAAAGAAATTGCTGGAAGCCTGCCTCGAAGTAATACAGACGGGTGCTGTGGTTGGAATGCAGGATATGGGTGCGGCCGGCATCATTTGCTCCACCGCCGAAATGAGTGCCAAAGGCAAAGTAGGTATGCGGATCGACCTGGAAAAAGTGCCAACTCGCCAGGCTAATATGAAAACCTGGGAACTGCTGCTGAGCGAAAGCCAGGAGCGGATGTTGCTGGTGGCCCAGAAGGGGCGCGAAGCGGAAGTGCAACAGGTATTTGAAAAATGGGACCTTCCCTGTGCAGTGATCGGGGAAGTAACGGATGATGGCATTCTCCGTTTCTATATGAACGGTGAACTGGATGCCGAAATCCCTGCCGAAGAATTGGTATTGGGTGGCGGTGCCCCTCAATATGATCGTCCTTATCGCGAACCCGCTTATCTGGAAAAAATAAAAGCATTTGATGCCGCAACCGTTTCGGAGCCGGAGGACCTGCGGGAAATTGCCGATAAACTAATTCAACTACCATCCATCGCCAGCAAACGCTGGATTTATACCCAGTACGATAGTATGGTGGGAACGGTTAACGCCAGCACCAACCAACCTACTGACGCTCCCGTAGTTTTGATCAAGGGAACCAATAAGGCCCTGGCCGTAACCACCGATTGCAATAGCCGCTATGTGTACGCGGATCCTTATAAAGGAGCCATGATTGCCGTAGCGGAAGCTGCCCGCAATATCGTGTGCAGTGGTGGTGAGCCACTTGGCGTGACCAACTGCCTTAATTTCGGAAATCCCTACGATCCGGAAGTGTATTACCAGTTTGTTCAGGCTATTAAAGGCATGGGCGACGCATGCCGCCGCTTCGATACACCTGTTACGGGTGGTAATGTGAGTTTTTACAATCAAAACCCCGACGGCCCCGTGTATCCCACTCCCACCATTGGTATGGTGGGCCTGCTGGATGATATTCGCTTACAGACCAGCTTGCAATTCAATGCTGCCGGCGACATCATCTATGTACTGGGTAAAATGACGGATGATATTAACTGTTCAGAATACCTCTACCAGTTGAGGGGAGTTAAGCATTCACCCGCTCCCCGTTTTGATCTGGAGGAAGAGTTTGCCCTTCAGCGCAAGCTGGCATCGCTAATTAAAGCCGGCCTTATTCACTCTGCTCACGATATCAGCGAAGGCGGTTTGTTTGTGAACCTATGCGAGAGTGGATTCTCATCCGGCCTCGGCTTTTCCATCGCCACCCAGGGCGATTTGCGTAAAGACGCTTTCCTATTTGGCGAGGGACAAAGCAGGGTAGTGGTAAGTGTGGCGTTGGATAAAGTGAAGGAGTTTGAATCCTTACTTGGCGATATTCCCTTCAGCAAAATTGGAGTGGTGACCAAATCGGAACTGGCCGTGGATGGCGATTTCTGGGGCGATATTGATGGATGGAAAGAATTGTACGATACAGCGATTGAAAAATACCTTAGCAAGGAAGTAGTGGTATAATTGGGTAGGAAAGAAAGGAGAGAAGCGACCCCGATCAAGTAAGCCTTCTCGATAACCAGCCATTCTATCGCGGCCTTCTATGCATAAAAAAAGGGAACCCTCAGGGTTCCCTTTTTTTATGCATAGAAGGGTTACGGAAGTAATACAGCGTCGATCACAAAAGTTACGCCATTGCTGGACACAACATCAGCTACTGTAATGTTGGCTACATTTCCTTTGGCATCGGTTACGGTCCATTTGTTGTCTTTGTAACCAATAGTCAGTTCGCCGCCCTGTACGGTTTTCACTTTCTGACCATCCTGGAGGTCGGTAGACTTGAATGCACCGGCTACCACATGGTAGGTCAAAATACCGGTGAGGTCGGCTTTGCTGGCGGGTTCCAGCAATTTCTCCACAGTACCGGCAGGCAATTTGGCGAATGCATCGTTGGTCGGCGCAAATACGGTAAAGGGACCAGCGCCTTTCAGCGTTTCCACCAGTTCAGCAGCTTTTACGGCAGTAACCAGGGTTGTGTGTTCAGCAGACGCGGCAGCATTGTCCACAATATCTTTCGAAGGCAACATCATGGCGCCACCTACCATCACGCCCTGCTCAGCAGGAGCGGCGGTTTCCTGTGCGGCCATGGTGTCTTTCATTTCATCGGTCTTGTCGGCTTCGTTGTTGCAGGCAGTCAGTGCAATACTTGCCACCAGGCTGGCAGCTACCAGCTTTTGGAGTTTGATTTTCATGATTTGTTTTTTGTTTGTGTTTATGAAGGCAATAAATACGATTCAAGCGTTTGTTTGGTTTGACAGATGTAAGGAAAAAGAAAAGTTTTTTCGTTTTGTTTAATGATTCGTCCTCATATTCCAAAGATTGTCCATCAAACCCTTTGTATCTTTAGAGCAAATTGATTTTATGTTCAACAGAATAGCCATCATTGGCGGAGGTAACCTGGGCATGGCCATAGCCGAGGGATTGCTGGTGAGCGGATTTGTAAAAGCGACCGACCTAACCATCACACGAAGGAATACGCAATCGTTAAAATCGCTGCGCGAGCAGGGTGTTCAGGTTACGGACAATAATTTGCAGGCAGTAAAGGCAGCCGATATAGTAATTATTGCGGTGAAGCCATTTCAGATAACTGATTTGCTGAAAACTATCCGAAGCGGACTGACCAGCAAAAAGCTGCTGGTGTCGGTGGTTACCGGTGTTACCATTAGCGACATGGAGGAAGTGGTACAAAAGCCATTAACTTATTTCCGCGCCATGCCGAATACGGCCATCGCCATTCGCGAAAGTATGACCTGCATTTGTAGCAAGAACGCGGATAAGATCAGTCTGCAATATGTGGAAGAGATGTTCAATACCTTAGGTAAAGTGGTGACGATTGACGAAAAGCTGATGGAAGCCGCGACCATCCTGGCCGCGTGTGGCACTGCATATGCCATGCGTTATATCCGCGCCAATATTCAGGGGGGCATCGAAATAGGATTCGACGCGCAAACCGCCAGCCTTATTGCCGCGCAAACCATCAAGGGCGCCGCGGAGTTGCTGCTTACCAAAGGCACCCATCCCGAGCAGGAAATTGATAAGGTAACCACCCCCAAGGGCTGCACCATCGCCGGCCTCAACGAGATGGAGCACCAGGGGTTCAGCTCTTCCCTCATCCGCGGCGTGGTAGCGAGTTATAAAAAAATAGCAAAAGAGTGATCGGAAATTTGAGAATTTGGGGATTTGAGAATTTGGGGAAACTCTTTAATCCCCAAATTCCCAAATCCCCAAATTAATCTCACTTCTGCCTCACTCCTTCTTTCATCACCAGTATTACTTTTCCGAAAGCATTCACATCTTCCAGGGGGTTGCCGTCTACAGCAACAATATCGGCCAGCTTGCCGGGCTCCAGGGTGCCCAATCTTTGTTCTTCGCCCAACAGGATCGCAGCATGATAGGTGGCTGATCGAATAGCTTCAATGGCCGGCATACCAGCTTCAATCATAAATTTAAATTCCAGCCAGTTGCTGCCATGCTTAAAAACCCCGGCATCGGTACCGAAGGCTATGGGAACCCCCGCTTTCCAGGCTTTGGCAAAGGTTTGCTGAATCTGTGGTCCCACTTCCAGTGCCTTGGGCGTAACCAGGGCGGGGTAGTAGCCGGGAATTAAAGCGGAATCCGCTACCGATTTTCCGGCTGTAATGGTAGGTACATAATACACGCCTTTCTCCTTCATCAGTTGCATGATCTCCTCAGTCATAAAGGTGCCGTGCTCAATGCTGTTTACGCCCGCCAGCACCGCGCGCTTCATGCCTTCTTCCCCATGAGCATGTACTGCCACTTTGAATCCATAGTCTTTGGCTGTGGCTACAATCGCTTCCAGTTCGTCGGTAAAAAACTGCGGATTCTTTCCACTCTTGGCTACACTCAACACACCACCGGTAGCTGTAATCTTGATCAGGTCCGATCCATCCTTGTAGCGTTGACGCACCGCCTGCCGGCATTCATCAGCACCATTGGCCACGCCCTGCGCCGGACCCGGATCGCCCTGCAGGTCTTTCCGGTATCCATTGGTAGGATCCGCATGGCCTCCTGTAGTGGCAATAGATTTGCCAGCCGTAAAAATTCTGGGACCGTTTATCAAACCTTTATTAATGGCATTACGCAAAGCGATATTCACACCTGAGCCACCCAGATCCCTGACCGTTGTAAAACCGCTTTTCAGGGTGATTTCCGCAAAGCGTTGCGATTGAAAAGCGATATCGGCCGGGTTTTGGGTAAAGGTTTCCAGGTAACGGTTGGGGTTGGTCTCATGTTCCAGGTGCACGTGCATATCCATCCATCCCGGCATCACCGTTGCCTTCTTCATATCAATAACTGTGGCTCCCGAGGGTGCTTTATCATAACCCTTTCTAATGGCGGATACTTTTCCATTTTCCAGCACCAGGGTCATCGCTTCCTGCACGGAATTATCTTTCGCGGTGATCAGTCTCCCGCACCAGATATAGGTTGTTTGCGCAAAACCCCATTGAAAAAGTAGAATAAAGAGAAGTGTATAAATGATTTTTTTCATGCGAAGCAATTTCACCCTAAAATAGCCAGTTTTTCCACAAATTGTTCTGCGATTTTTGCGCCTGCCAAAATTGGTGTAGCTTTGCATGACCTCCCGGAAATAACTACAATTCGAAAAATTTTCTGTAGACTCCGATGGTCGATAGCGCGGTAACAACCGCAGGGACGGGCAGGAATTCTCAATTTTTTTTTTGGTTCGGTCTTAGAATGGTGAATGGAATATTGTTTCACAGCAAGAATACATTTGCCCGAACTTTTATTTGATTGCGCTTAAACGACCATTGTATGGCAAAATATATTTTCGTAACCGGCGGGGTTACTTCTTCATTGGGTAAGGGTATTATCGCAGCTTCGCTGGCCAAGCTTTTGCAGGCCCGCGGTCTCAGAGTAACCATTCAGAAATTTGATCCCTATATCAACGTGGATCCCGGTACGCTGAATCCTTATGAGCATGGTGAATGTTATGTAACGGAAGATGGCGCTGAAACCGATCTCGACCTCGGACACTATGAGCGCTTCCTGAATCTCTTCACATCGCAGGCCAATAACGTAACCACCGGTCGCATTTATCAAACTGTCATCAACAAGGAAAGAGAAGGCGCCTATCTGGGAAAAACTGTTCAGGTGGTGCCCCATATTACCGATGAAATAAAACGTCGCATGCTGGTGCTGGGCCAGGACAATAAATACGATGTGGTGATCACCGAAATTGGTGGCACAGTGGGCGATATTGAAAGCCTTCCTTTTGTGGAAGCTGTTCGTCAATTGCAATGGGAATTGCCCGAAGAAGATACAGTAGTGGTTCACCTTACACTGATTCCTTATTTGAAAGCCGCCAAAGAATTAAAAACCAAACCCACACAGCACAGTGTGCGTATGCTGAGCCAGGAAGGTGTGCATCCGGATATTATCGTTTGCCGTACAGAGAAACCGCTTACGCCGGAGCTTCGCAGAAAGATCGCATTGTTCTGTAACGTGAAGGCGGAAGCGGTGATTGAAGCGGCCGACGCGCCCACCATTTACGAAGTGCCGCTAACCATGATGCGCGAGAAGTTGGATCTGATCTGTTTGAAGAAAATGAATATTACCCAGTATCGGGAACCGGAACTGGTGAAGTGGAAAGAATTTCTCGACAAGCTGAAATACCCGAAAACAAAAGTTACTATTGGACTGATCGGGAAATACCTCGAGTTGCAGGACGCTTATAAATCCATTCTGGAAGCTTTTGTGCACGCTGGCGCTGTGAATGAATGCCAGGTGCAAATACAGAATGTGCATAGCGAATACATCACCGACAAGAACGTGGCGGAGAAATTAGCGGGACTGGATGGATTGTTGGTGGCTCCAGGTTTTGGGCAAAGAGGGGTGGAAGGAAAAATAACCGCTGTACAATATGCGCGTGAACATGGTTTGCCATTTTTTGGCATTTGCCTGGGCATGCAGATGGCGGTAATTGAGTTCGCCAGAAATGTCCTGGGCTTGAAGGAAGCCCACAGTACGGAGATGGACCCCAAATCGCCCGATCCTGTTATTGACCTGATGGAAGAACAAAAAGAAATTACTGCCAAGGGCGGCACCATGCGCTTAGGTGCCTATCCCTGCGATGTGAAACCCGGCAGCCTGGCCCACCGCATTTATGGACAGGATCGGGTGAGTGAAAGACATCGCCATCGCTGGGAATTCAATAACCATTACCTGGAACAATTTGAAAAAGCGGGCATGATGGCCAGTGGTAAGAATCCCGGAACGGGTCTGGTGGAAATTGTGGAGTTGCCCAATCATCCCTTCTTCATCGGAGTGCAATACCATCCGGAACTGAAAAGTACGGTGGAGTCGCCCCAACCCATTTTTGTACATTTCATTAAAGCGGCACGTGAATATTCCGAAAAAAAGGAAGAAATGCCGCTTAAGCATGTGCAGGAAGTGTAGCGCATCTTCTTTTCGCAAGCGAAAAGAAGATGGTTTTTGCTTTAGTATGAATTTTGGGTATTCTTTATATCTTTCTTGAAATCATGCAGATAGGCGAAACTTCATTGTTTCCGTTTCAGAACTGTTTTTACTGTTTTGGTGCTGTATT
>JBIQMS010000068.1:0-12578 GCA_044463125.1 Terrimonas ferruginea | reverse complement strand
TCGCCTCCGAAGGATGAACGCAAAAAGTCTATTTTTACCGGACAACAGTGATTTGGGGATTTGGGAATTTGATCCTTTAGGTTAAGGCTTGGAATTCGCTCATGAATTTGAATATGCCTGAGCTCTCAGCTTTTTTCCCAAAGAAATATTCTGTAAGGGATTTACGGCGCTCAAAACATATAATTAATAAATGCAATTTATTGTCGTACCTTCACTTTTCCCCATTTTCTCCATATTCAGCTCCAAAAAATTCAGTTTCTTTGCAATCCTAACGCTTGTTAAGCCCAATTTTCGCTAAAATTGTGCATTAAATCATTTCACAATCTAAAACCACTTTCCTTGTATGTCACTATCGAAACTCGAGTATGTGTGGCTCGATGGCTATAAGCCCACACAAAGTCTGCGCAGTAAGACCAAGATCGTAAAGAATTTCAGCGGAAAACTGGAAGATTGCCCCATATGGAGTTTTGATGGATCCTCAACCGAACAGGCCCCCGGTGGCTCTTCGGATTGTTTGTTGAAGCCCGTTTTTATCGTCCGTGATCCCCAGCGTAAGGATGGCTACCTGGTAATGTCGGAAGTGTTGAATGCCGATGGCACCCCCCACCCTTCAAATGGCCGTGCTACTATTGATGACGATGATAATGATTTCTGGTTTGGATTTGAACAGGAATATTTTCTGTGGGACCCCAAGACCGAAAGACCTCTCGGCTTTCCTGCCGGTGGTTTCCCTGCTCCCCAGGGCCCTTACTATTGTTCTGTAGGCGCAAGAAATGCCTATGGCCGTCATATTGTGGAAGAACACCTCGATGCCTGCCTCGAAGCCGGCCTGAATGTTGAAGGCATTAATGCCGAAGTAGCGGCTGGTCAGTGGGAGTTCCAGATCTTCGCTAAAGGCGCCAAAGAAGCCGGCGACCAGATTTGGCTGGGCCGCTACCTGCTGGAGCGTATCGGTGAAAAATATGCTGTAGCCGTCAACTGGCATTGTAAGCCCCTGGGAACGCTTGACTGGAACGGAAGTGGCATGCACGCCAATTTCTCCAACGGTCTTCTCCGGAGCGCAGGCAGCAAGGAAATCTTTGATAAAGTCTGCGAAGCCTTCCGCCCCGTGGTGAAAGAACATATTGACGTGTATGGTGCCGACAACCACTTGCGTTTGACAGGTAAACACGAAACAGCGAGCATACACGATTTCAGCTATGGTGTTTCCGACCGTGGTGCCTCTATTCGTATACCGGTAGGCGTACCTGCCAATGGCTGGAATGGTTATCTGGAAGATCGTCGCCCCAATTCGGCCGCTGACCCCTACAAAGTGGCAGCACGTATCATCAAGACAGTGAAATCAGTAAAAGCTTAACGCATATAGAAAACCAGGCAAATCCCTTCCCGGTTGGGGAGGGATTTTGCTTAATAAGAAATTCCGAATTTTCGGCTATCGGATAATCGCTTTTGGATAGCTTTGCCGCGTCCCATTCATCTTCCCTAATTCTATTAATTATGACTTTACGCTTCAATGCGCTGAACAAGCTGACCGAGAAAGAAGCAGTTCCTTTTGAAAGCACCAGCAAAGTGACTGCGGTTTTTGGTGAATATGTTTTTGATCTGAAAAAAGCCAGGCAATACCTCAGCGATGAGGCTTACAAGAGCCTGCTTGCGTCTATTAGAGCGGGACAAAAGATTCAGCGCAATGTGGCCAACCAGATTGCTACCGGCATAAGGGCCTGGGCCGAGTCGATGGGCGTAACGCATTATACCCATTGGTTCCAGCCACTCACCGGTACCACAGCGGAAAAGCATGATTCCTTTTTTACCTTGAAGGGTGATGGAACCCCTATCGAAGAATTTGAAGGCGATGCACTGATACAACAGGAGCCAGATGCTTCCTCTTTCCCCAGCGGCGGCATCCGCGCCACTTTTGAAGCAAGAGGTTATACGGCATGGGACCCCTCCTCACCTCCCTTTATCGTGCATATTGGTCCGGGTAAAACACTTTGCATTCCCACCATCTTTGTTTCCTATACCGGCGAATCGCTCGACTATAAAGCCCCCCTGCTCAAAGCCATTGACGCACTCAACAAAGCTGCGGTGGATGTTTGTAATTATTTCGACAAGAATATTTCCAAAGTAACCGCCACCTTAGGTTGGGAGCAGGAATATTTTGTGATTGATGAGGCTATGTTTAATGCCCGTCCGGACCTGGTGATGTGTGGCCGCACGGTATTCGGGCATAATTCCGCCAAGAATCAACAACTCGAAGACCATTATTTTGGCGCGATTCCCGAACGCGTTTATGCTTTCATGCGCGATTTTGAAGAAGAATGTTATCGACTGGGTATTCCGCTGCGTACCCGCCACAACGAAGTGGCGCCGGCGCAATTTGAGTGCGCACCAATATACGAAGAGATGAACCTTGCGGTGGATCATAATTCCCTGCTGATGGATGTGATGGGCAGGGTATCGGCGCGACATAAGCTGCGCGTGTTGCTGCACGAAAAACCCTTCGCGGGCATCAATGGCAGTGGCAAGCACAACAACTGGAGCATGGCCACAGATACGGGTGTGAACCTGCTGGCTCCCGGAAAAACACCGAAGACCAACCTGATGTTCCTCACATTTTTTGTGAACACCATCAAGGCGGTACATGATTATGCCGATATCCTACGCGCCTCCATCGCCAGCGCGCCCAACGATCATCGTCTGGGTGCCAATGAAGCGCCTCCCGCAATTATTTCGGTATTCATCGGTCAATACCTCTCCCGTGTGTTGGAAGATGTGAAGGAAAGAGTGAGTGAAAAATTTGACGAGCAGGATGAGAGCATGCTCAAGATTGATATTCACAAGAGCATTCCGGAGTTGTTGCTCGACAATACCGACCGCAACCGCACTTCGCCTTTTGCGTTTACAGGGAATAAATTTGAATTCCGTGCCGTGGGTTCTTCCGCCAACTGCGCCAATCCGATGACGGTACTGAACACTATAGTAGCGCAAACCCTGAAGCAGTTTAAGGAAGATGTGGACCGCCTGATTGACCGTGGCGAGAAAAAGGAGATTGCGATCATGCACGTGATCAGGGAGTATATTGTAGCCAGCGAAAAAATCCTCTTTGAAGGCGACGGATATAGCGAAGCCTGGGAAAAGGAAGCGGCCAAACGCGGTCTGCCCAATCTGAAGACTACGCCTCACGCACTGGATGCCATGATCAGTGATAAGGCCAAGATTCTTTTTGAAAGCAATGGCATTTACAGCCACACCGAACTGGAAGCTCGTCACGAAATTGAATTGGAAAAATATATCAAGAAAGTGCAGATAGAAGGAAGGATTATGGGCGAGTTGGCTACAAGTCATGTGCTGCCTCCTTCCATCCGCTACCAGAATCTTTTGGCCAAAAATATCAATGGCCTGAAAGCCATCGGCATGCAGGAGTCGGCCTATAGCAATCAACTCCAGATCCTTGATAAGATTTCCGAGCATATCAATAAAGCCAGCGACCTGGTAGAGAAAATGATAGAAGCCCGCAAAGAGTGTAACGCCATTGAAGACACACGCGAAAAAGCGATGGCTTATCAAACCAAGGTAAAGGATACCTTCTTCGATCAGATACGTTACCATGTTGACAAACTGGAGCTGCTGGTAGACGATAAAGAATGGTATCTGCCAAAATACCGGGAAATGCTTTTCCTGCGATAGTCTCATGTATTGATACCAATCGAGGAAAGAATATTAAAATAAAACTCAGGGAAGAAATGCCTGCACTGCTGCGGTCCATTCTTCCCTGTATTTTTTCAGGTAATCTTCGTGTGCGGCTTCCGGGAAATCAACCCTTTCTTTGACTCCTTGCAAAGCCGCGAACAAGGCAGTCGTCTCCTCTTCGGAAACCTTGGGATCTTGGGAGCCATAAAATAAAAGTGTGGGACATTCTACCGCTTCCGCATAAGATTCCGGATTGAGCGCGAATCCATTAAATCCTTGTTGCAAACCGCCCCAGAACACCAACAGTTCGGCCATGGGGAAGGAAGGAATTTGAAGTTCGTGAAAACGGGCTCTTGT
This sequence comes from Terrimonas ferruginea, assembly GCA_044463125.1. Taxonomy (GTDB): domain Bacteria; phylum Bacteroidota; class Bacteroidia; order Chitinophagales; family Chitinophagaceae; genus CAYMZZ01. The sequence goes on along the minus strand of JBIQMS010000068.1, from coordinate 8,531 downwards.
TGTCTGCAACAATGCCCCGAAAGGGCATTCCAGGATCAGGCCGTCGGGCTTTATGCCATTCGCATAGATCGCACGTAATGCAGCCGCTGCCCCCATGGAGGAACCGAAAATGTATACCGGAAGTTCTTCCCTTTGTCTTACCCAATTCCAGGCCGCCTGCACCTGGCCCGATTCATGATAGCCTATGCTGGTGCTGCGACCGGGGCTTTCCCCGGATCCCCTGAAATCGATCAGGAAAACATGATAACCCATGGAACGGAAGATTTCTCCGCGCTCCAGCAGGTCCGACTTTTTTCCGCAATATCCATGATGCAGGATAACGGTGCCTTTTGCCGTGTCAACTGGGATCCACCACCCGGATGTGGAATACTTGTCACTCAAAACAACAGATTCAAATTCCGCGGAAGGTTTCCTTTCATTCACAGGTCTTGGATTGGGAATGCCGGTAAACATATATTGAATCTTTCTTCCCCATCCCAGTTCCCCCGCCTGAGGTTTTGCTTCCTGCTGATCGGTAAAATGCGTAAAGCGCCAGGCATGCAAAAAAGCCACCAGGTTCATCAACAGAAAAACCAACAGGGCCGTGCGAAGCAGGCGCCTTAGCCATCTCCGAGGTTTTTGGGATTTAGGAGCGGGCATGGTCAATCAGCAATATCAAAGCTTTTTCAATTTCATTTTGCGCCAGCGTACCTTGATGCCACCCCCGTCATGTATTTGTAGAGCAATAAAGCCCTTGCCCTGGCCAATTTTTTCATCGCTGAGGTCGATCATCATTTTTCCATTCAGCCAGGTGGTAACCGTATCACCCTTCACCCTGATACGCAGCTTATTCCACTTGCCGGCCTTGAGGTATTTTTCATGCGCCGGATTGGGTTTGATAAGCCAGCCCCGGCCATAGGATTCGTAAACGCCGCCGGTATGATTATCTTTCGGCGCCACTTCCACCTGCCAGCCACTGATCTTAACCCCATCGATGGAAGAACGAAAGAATACACCACTATTGCCGTTCGATTCCTGTTTGAACTCTAGCGTCAGATCAAAGTCCTTATAGGGCGCATTGGTGGACAGATAGCCATATTGCTTGTCCGGACCACTCTCGCAAATCAAATGACCCTTTTCCACATACCATTTTTCCGTACCGTGTACAGTCCATCCTTCCAGGTCGCGACCATTAAACAGTGAAATGGATTTCTGCGCAAAAACGGATAGTAGGATGCTTTGTGCAACAAGCAGGAGAACAATTTTTCGCATGGCTTTAATCTTAGTTTTTAAAGTTTGCCTTCATCACACGGAGTACATTCTTACCCAAAATTTTCTTCACCGATTTTCGGCTGTATCCTCTTCGCATTAATTCCTCTGTGATTTCAGGGTAACGGCTCACATCCTCCAATCCTTTTGGCACCGAACTTACTCCATCATAATCCGCACCCAGACCCACATAATCATCGCCAACCAATTTTACAATATAGTCGATATGATCCGCCACGTCTTTCACGGTGGGTCGCAGCATTTCCAGTTCCTTATCCCGATACAGGGTCCAGGCTTTGCGCATGGCTGTGCTGTCGCCGGCATTAGCCTTCAGCAGAGAGTCCTGCACCTGCTTCCGCTCCCCGCCCTGCAATTCGCGCAGGCGGCGGTCATAGTCTGCACTAATAAAGCCACTGAAAAAGTTAATACAGATTACACCCTTGTTGGCTGCCACAGCTTTTATCTGATCGTCTTTCAGGTTTCTGAAAACGGGGCAAAGGGCATATACCGAACTATGCGAAAGCAAAACGGGCTTCTGCGTAACGGACAGGGCATCGTAAAAAGTTTTTTCGCCTACATGCGAAAGGTCAACCATCACACCCAATTCATTCAATCGCCGAACTACCTGCTTCCCAAAATCATTCAGACCGATTGCCGTGGGCGACATCCTCCCATCGGCCATAGCCGTTTCGTCCATCGCGCTGCTGGCCCATGAAGTGCTATTGTTCCAGGTAAGGGTCAGGTAGCGCATTCCCCGGCTGGCGAGTTCGTCCAGCTTTTTGATATCATCCTCAATCATATGTCCACCCTCCACGCCGATCATCATCACCAGCTTTTTCTGTCGAAGTCCCCGCCTGATCTCTTTCATATTGCGTGCCAGGGCAATTTGCTCGTGATTCCGCAAAACAAGAATTTCCAGGGAATCGATTTCTTCCGTAGCATCCGCATAGAATCCCTGGGGCCTGCGTGGTCTTTCGCCGGTCCATACCGACATAAACTGGATATTCATGCCGCCATCGCGCCAACGATGCAGGTCGCTATGTCCTTCGTTAAGCGGATGGGTGATGTCTTTTCCTTCGAGAACCAGGGAGGAAAGCGCATCGTTGTGCGTATCCACAAGGGTTGCCTTGCGATGAAATCGCTCGAGGCTCTGTGCATTGCTGTTTACGACAAATAGCAGCGTTAAAACAAAGGCGCTTAATGATTGAATGGAGTGCATTTATTTGAAAATGGGTGAATTCCTTATTCACAAAATAAGGAATTCACCCATTCGGCTCACAATTTATCACTTCATTTTGAAGGAATCGAGGAATTTGGTGTTGAAATCACCACTGCGGAAGCGTTCATCCTGCATCAGTTGCAGGTGAAAGGGAATCGTAGTTTTCACCCCTTCAATCACGTACTCGCTCAACGCACGGTACATGGTATCGATGGCTTCATTACGTGTGCGCGCCACGGTGATCAGTTTTCCAATCATGGAATCGTAATAAGGCGGAATTACATAGCCCGCATACACATGGCTATCGACCCTTACCCCATGGCCACCCGGCTGGTGCAGGGTAGTAATACGTCCCGGCGAAGGGCGGAAATCATTGTAGGGGTCTTCCGCATTGATCCGGCATTCGATAGAATGCATTTGGGGTATATAATCATCGCCCGAAATCCGCTCGCCCATCGCAATTTTGATCTGCTCTTTGATGAGATCGAAATTGATTACTTCCTCCGTTACGCAATGCTCTACCTGGATCCGCGTATTCATTTCCATGAAGTAGAAATTGCGATGCTTATCTACCAGAAACTCAATCGTACCCACACTTTCGTAATTGATAGCGGAAGCGGCTTTTTTGGCGGCATCACCCATTTGCTGACGAAGCTCGTCGGTCATAAAGGGTGAGGGCGACTCTTCTACCAGTTTCTGGTGGCGGCGCTGGATGGAGCAATCCCTTTCACTCAGGTGGCAAACATTGCCGTATTGGTCGCCGGCCACCTGTATTTCAATATGACGGGGTTCTTCCACAAATTTTTCCATGTAGATCCCATCATTCTTGAAGGCAGCGGCCGCTTCTGTTTTTGCCGTATTATAAGCCCTTTCCATTTCCGATTCTTCCCATACTATCCGCATTCCCTTTCCACCACCACCGGCGGTAGCTTTCAGAATCACGGGATAGGTCATGTCTTTGGCCAGGCTCTTGGCTTCTTCCACGCTTTGCAGCAGGCCTTCGCCGCCGGGCACCACGGGCACGCCGGCTTTGATCATGGTTTCTTTGGCCGTGATCTTGTCGCCCATAGCATTGATCATATCGGCTGTGGGGCCAATAAATTTGATGCCGTGCTCATTACAAATATTGGCGAATTTGGCATTCTCGGCCAAAAAGCCATAGCCCGGATGGATGGCATCGGCATTGGTGATTTCCACCGCCGCCATGATATGGGGAATATTCAGATAGGAATCGCTGCTCTGGGGCTTTCCGATACACACTGCCTCATCGGCGAATTTAACATGGAGGCTGTCGCGGTCGGCGGTGCTGTACACAGCAACCGTCTTAATGCCCATCTCCCGGCAGGTACGAATTACCCGCAAGGCAATTTCACCTCTGTTAGCAATTAATATTTTTTTGAACACAGGATTAAAATTTGGAGATTTTCGTATGCTTTATTCCATTAGGCGGGTTCCACCAGGAACAGGGGCTGGTCGTATTCCACGGGTGAAGCATCATCCACCAGCACTTTCACGATACGTCCGCTGATTTCACTTTCAATCTCGTTGAAGAGTTTCATGGCTTCAATGATGCAAACTACCTTGCCAGGAGCCACTTCATCACCCACTTCCACGAAATTGGGTTTATCGGGCCCTGCTTTACGATAGAAGGTTCCGATCATGGGACTTTTGATACTGATCAGGTTGGCCGCAGCCGGCTCGGCAGCTTTGCCTTTTTCGGCAGGAGCGGCAGCAGGCGCGGGAGCCGCAGCAGGTGCAGGGGCAGGAGCCTGATGGTAAACGGGAGCCGGTATGGGCGCCGATACTACCTGCGTTACCTGATCTTCTTTCTGTCTGATGGTGATCCGGAAATCTTTCTGTTCTACGGTGAGTTCACCAATATTCGATTTGTTGATCATCTTGATCAACTCCTGGATCTGTTTAAAGTCCATGTGTTTCAATTTAACAGGTATTTATTTTGTATAACCCGAAGAGGTCATTTAAGTTGATGGCTAAGTTAGGGAAATAGCCTGCTGCCCCTTCATTTTTTTTAAATTCTGACCCGTTTTGGGCCATTTTCAGACTAAAATAGCCCAAAACCGCATGGTTTTGGGCTATTTCCGTTTAAATATGCATTATTCCTTAACGCGCTCCACGTACTCGCCAGTCTTGGTGTTTACGCGGATCAGCTCGCCTTCGTTTACAAAGAGCGGCACGCTTACCGTAGCACCCGTTTCCACCGTTGCGGGTTTCAGGGTACGGGTTGCCGTATCACCCTTGAGGCCGGGCTCGGTATAGGTAACCTGCAACACAATCTTATCCGGAAGCTCCACACTCATGGGCGCTTCGCTTTCGGTATTGAAAAGCACGGATACCTCTTGTCCATCTTTTAGGAATTGCGGTGCATCCACCAGATTTTCCTGCAGGGCAATTTGCTCAAAAGTTGCTGAATCCATGAAATTGTAGCCGGTATCGTCCTTGTACAAAAACTGGTAAGGCCTTTTTTCTACACGCACCGGAAAGATATTATCACCTGAGTTCCAGGTTTTTTCGATGCTTCGATTATTGTCGACCCCCTTCAGCTTGGCCCACACTTTGGCGGCCGCACGGGCAGTTTTGTTCTCGCCGAATTCCACAACGGAATAAAGGCTGCCATCGAGCTTGATGATCATGCCCCGGCTGATATCAGATGTAGTTGCCATAATTCTGTTTTAATGAGGCGGCAAAGATAGGGGGTTTATGGGTTTTACGTTTTACGTTTTACGTTTTACGTTTTACGTTTTACGTTTTACGTTTTACGTTGTACGTTGTACGTTTTACGTTTTTTGGTTTAGAGTTTAGGGTTTAGGGTTTAAAGTTTAGGGTTTTAGGGTTTAAGGGTTGGAGTTTAAGGTTTAAGGTTTAAAGTTTAGGGTTTAAGGGGATGGCGCATCCTAGAATTTGAGTTGTATTTTTACCACACCTAAATTCTTGAAATCTAATACAGATTTCAATGCTAATTAAAATTTATAGATAATTTCAGCTCAACTACGTTAAACACTAAACCTTAAACCTTAAACTCTAAACCTTAAACCTTAAACTCTAAACCAAAAAAGTTCTGTAATAAAACTAAAACAGTCATGCTAAAATCCACTCTCCTCTTTCTATTCATCATTACCGGCACAAGCGTTTTTTCCCAGGAACCTGCAGAAGCTCCTTATAAACAGTTCCCGACTGTGCCGCCCTTTAAACTATTGCTGACCGATAGCCTTACGCAGTATGGCAAGGATGATTTACCAAAAAGGAAATCGGCGCTCATCATGCTCTTTAGTCCCGAATGCGATCATTGCCGGCACCAGACCGATTCGATTTTGGCCAACATAAAAAGCTTCAAAAATATTCAGATTGTAATGGCCAGCGTACTTCCCTTCGATTATATCCGGCGGTTTTATGTAGAATACAAACTAGATCAATACCCCAATATCGTGGTAGGCAGGGATTCTCAGTTTCTGCTGCCAGGATTCTTTCAATCGCACAGTTTACCTGTGCTGGGTTTGTATGATAAAAAGAAGAATTTAATTGAAGTGATGGAAGGAACCATACCGGTCCCGACCCTATTGTCAAAATTCAGCAAATAACAAGGTATCCGCCTGCCCGGTACTGGTTGGGCGGAGAGTTTCCGCTACCTTTGCCCCGCAAATAAATTATTCCATTCATAAACGATTCTTTCATGAAAGTAACTGTTGTAGGCGCCGGTGCCGTGGGTGCCACCTGTGCGGACAATATCGCCCGCAAGGAACTGGCCGATGAAGTTGTATTGCTCGATATTAAAGAAGGTGTTGCCGAAGGCAAGGCCCAGGATATGATGCAGACCGCTACCCTGTTGGGTTTTGATACACGCATCAGCGGCTCCACTAATGATTACAGCAAAACTGCCGGCAGCGATGTGGTGGTAATAACCTCAGGCCTGCCCCGCAAACCCGGTATGACCCGTGAAGAACTGATTGGCGTGAACGCCGGCATTGTGAAATCGGTATGTGATAATGTATTGCAACATTCCCCGGATGCCATCATCATCGTGATCAGTAACCCGATGGATACGATGACCTACCTCGCCCTGCAATCAACCGGATTACCCAAGAACCGTATCATAGGTATGGGTGGCACGCTCGATAGCGCCCGCTTCAAATACCAACTGAGCCAGCACCTGGGTTGCAGCCCTTCCGACCTGAACGCCGTGGTAGTAGGTGGTCATGGTGATACTACCATGATTCCCCTGATCCGTTTTGCTACCTGGAATTCAGTACCGGTTACCAAATTCCTTTCGGAAGAACAACAGAAACAAATTGTAGCCGATACCATGGTAGGTGGCGCCACCCTCACCAAATTGATTGGCACTTCCGCCTGGTATGCACCCGGTGCTGCAGGAGCAGCCCTGGTGGAAAGCATCCTCCGCGATGAGAAAAAACTCTTTACCTGCTGCGTAAGCCTCAATGGCGAATACGGACAGGATGATATTTGCCTGGGCGTCCCTGTCATCATCGGCCGCAACGGCTGGGAGAAAATCCTCGACTTTGGACTGAATGCCACCGAGCAGGCGGAATTTAATAAGAGCGCGGCGGCGGTGAGGAGTATGAATGAAGTGTTGAAAACGTTGTAAGTGCAACGTATTACGTACTACGTATTACGTATTACGTTTTTGGGTTTAAGGTTTAGGGTTTAAGGTTTAAAGTTTAAGTTATTGGGTGATTGAAGAATTAGAACGAGGACTGCCAATTAAACCTTAAACCCTAAACCTTAAACCAAACGTATTACGTAGTACGTAATACGTTAAACGATTCTCTCATTAATCGCTTTACTCACCGCTTCTATTTGCGAGCGGACGTGGAGTTTGTCGTAGATACGCTTTATATGCGTGCGTACGGTATCGAGGCTGATGTTCAGTTCGGCGGCTATCAGTTTGAAGCTGTTACCTTTCGATAACCAGAGCAGAATTTCTTTTTCGCGGTTGGTGAGCTGGTAATCCGGTGCCTGCGCCTTTGGCGCCTCCTGCATATTGGAGATGATCATTCGGGCGATGGCCGGGCTCATGGGGGCGCCACCCTGCAGCACTTCCTGAATGGCGTGAATCAGTTTATCTGAAATATATTTCTTTAGTAAATACCCGTTGGCTCCGGCATAAAGCGCATCGTACACATGACTGTTGTCGTCAAAAACAGTAATCATGATGATCTGTACGCTGCAATTGAATTTCCGGATCTTCCGCACGGCTTCAATCCCATTCACTTCCGGCAAATCAATATCCATTAATATCACATCAGGCCCATCATTTTTCACCTGCTCCTCCACCTGCCGGCAATCGCCATAGCTGGCTACTACTTCGTACTCGCCGGTGAGGGAAAGCAGGCTCACCAGGCTCTCGCGTAGCGTAGGGTTATCTTCGTACAAACTAATCCGGGTCTGCATATTATGTTCTTCTGAATTAATCCGCAACTTAGTACAAAATGTGCGGCGATTCGATACCTCAATCATGTGATTGGCACCGTAACGTGTATGGAAGTACCGGTATCCGCTATGGAGTCGATGCGAAGGTCGGCTTTCATTTGGGCGGCACGGTTGCGTATGTTTCGCAGACCATTCCCCTGCATCACCTGTTGCGTATCGAAACCCCGGCCATTGTCCATGATCGTGAGCGCAATTGAATCCCTTTCCATTCTGAAACTGATATTAATTTCAGTGGCGCCGCTATACTTGGCGGCATTGGTGATGGCTTCCTTAAACAGCATGTACAATTCCTTGCGCTTCTCCACACTCAGCGGAACAGCGGCAATTTGCGGCTCCTCCCGGAAAAAATAATTGATGCCGGCCGGTTCCAGAATCTCCGCTGCGAATTCCTTCATACGAAGAATCACTTTTTCGAAGCTGTCGTTGCTGGGGTTTATGGCCCATACAATATCGCTCATGCTATCCATCATTCGGGCGGAGTGCTCCTTTATCTTTTCCAATTGCTGGGTCAGGTCAGTATTGCCTCCCACCTGCCCTATTGCCATTTTGCTGATAATATTGATACTGGTAAGTGTAGAACCCATTTCATCATGCAGGTCGC
>JBIQMS010000067.1:0-13338 GCA_044463125.1 Terrimonas ferruginea | reverse complement strand
CATAAAAAATATGTTTTAAAAAAATTGGAAAATAACGGTATAACTGCGGGAACTGAACTATTGGAACTTAGTTCCCTGCAAGCGGAGTAGTTCAGTTCCCGCAGTTATACCGTTATTTAAGAGAGCAGAATTACGCAGAATCAACAAAAAAAATCCAATAACAAAAACCCATAAACCCTAAACCTCTACGCTGAATTTCGTCCCGCATTAATGATTCCAAAAGAACAACGCATGGCCAGTTTCTCATACACTTCCTTCATCGGTGTCTGCACCAGTTGTTCATCATATTCCCGGATCCGGCTGAGCGCATATTGCTGAATGGTGAGCAAGGGCAATACGATGCGTTCCCGCATTTGAATCGACATTTGGTCAACGGGGTAATCGGCCATTAGTTCATTGTGTCCGGTAAGCTTGAGCAAGTATTGTTTGGTAAGCTCATACTCGGCATAAATCTTTTGCCATAGTTCACCATACTGCTTATGCTGGCCCAGGAAAGCCGTGAGCGGAAAAAAGGATTTCATCATGGCCATCTCGCAATTGTCAATTAATGTTTTAAAGAACAACGAGTTCTTATACAGTTGCTGCAGGTCGCCAAGCTTTCCGGCCCCTTCCATTTGGCGGAGCGCCGAGCCCACGCCAAAAAAACCGGGCACGTTCTGTTTGATCTGGCTCCAGCTTCCTGCAAAGGGAATGGCACGGAGGTCTTTTAGTTTTAGTTGGGTACCCCCTCCCCTCTTTGCAGGTCGGCTACCTATATTGGTTTCACTGTAAAAGCGCAGAGGACTTGCATTCACGAGGTATTCCGCCAGATAAGGATGATCCCGCAACTCCTTGTAAGCCTCATAGCCCGCATTGGCCAATTCCTGCAAAAGGGCTTCCTCTCCTTTGCCCAATGTAAAACGGCGACTGCTGATCAAATCATTCGATATACCGGCATTGAGCAATTGCTCCATATTATAGCGTGCGGAATCATGCGTGCCGAAATTGGAGCTCACGGTTTGCCCCTGAATGGTCAACTGTATCTCCTTGTTCGAAATATTGCTGCCCATGGAGGCATAAAACTTATGCGTTTTGCCGCCACCCCGGCTGGGAGGACCTCCCCTTCCGTCAAAAAACACTACGTCGAGCTCATACTGCCGGGATATCGCGGTCAATTCCTCCTTGGCCTTATAGATGCTCCAGTTCGCCATCAGGTATCCCCCGTCCTTGGTTCCGTCGGAAAAGCCCAGCATGATGGTTTGTCGGTTGCCACGTCGCCGCAGATGCTCCCGGTAAGAGGGATGCCGGTACAGTTTCTGCATAATGGCCCCCGCGTCTTTAAGGTCATCGATGGTTTCAAACAGCGGAACAATATCCACATGCATTTCTTCCGGCTTCCATCCTCCCAGCAGAAAAAGCGCATACACTTCCATGGCATTGAGGGCACTGCAGCAATGGCTGATGATATAGCGGTTGCAGCCTTCCTGGCCATTGTATTGCTGTATGTCGCGCACAGCATGTACAGATCGAATGGTGTCCTGATGAATAGGGTCTTTCAGCGTTTCAGGGTCCAATGCCTGGTCGATAGCACAGAGCAGTGCTATTTTATCGTCCTCGCTCAGCGAAGAATAATTGGCCGGTAACCGGGATCCCTGCAGCGCCTCCATCAAATTGGCATGTACGCTGCTATCCTGCCTAATATCGAGTGAAGCGAAGTGCAAACCAAATACTTCTATCTTATGGATCAGATTGGTAACCAGGTGCAGGAATAATCCATTGTGCTGATAGATGATGATCTGCTTGATTTCTTCGAGTGTTTCCAGAATTTCTTCCCGGGTAATATGCGTTTTATGGCCTGGGATAAAAATATTGTTATACAATTTACTTTCCAGCTCCGAGAGCATGGTTTCCACGCCGGCAAAAGTGAGTCGGCGTTTCAGCCTGCGCACGTCCATATAGTAGCACTTGATGATGCTGCCCCGCAAGGCATCGGCTACCTGTAAAGTAGTTTCGGAATTGACGAACGGATTTCCGTCGCGGTCACCACCGGGCCAGAATCCCATACGAATGACGGGATTCTTGTCGGAAACGGCATCGGGAAACTGCGACTTAAGCGACGACATGATCGCACCCGCCGCAGGATAGAACACATTCTCCAGGTACCAGATCAGGCTCACGGCCTCATCGAAGGGCGTGGGCTTTTGTTTTTTGAAGAAAGGAGTCTTTCCTAACTGTTGAAGGTAAGTGTTTACCACACTGGTATTGTTATCGCGCAGCGCCTTCGCCAAATCGTTGATGATACCCAACACGGAACCCGGATAAAACTGGGTGGGATGAGCCGTCAACACCAGCCGGATACAAAAATCCTTCATCTTTTCAGCCAGCGCCTCCTGCTTGCTTTCCTGGATCACTTCTGATTCCAGGTGCTTGAGCGTACCCACCCCATTCAGATCGTGCACTTCCCTGAATGTAGCATCTTCCAGCGCATCGAATAGCACTACCTGCCGCTCCACATATTGCACAAAGCGAAAGAGCAGGTCGGTTTTTTCCTTCTCATTGGCATAAGAAGTGTGTTTGAAGAAAAACTCATCGATAATGCGGATGGGGCTCAGATTCTTCTTGTAACCCTCTTCGCAATTGTTGGAAAGAAGCGAAAGAAGGATGCCCGTTTTTTCAATGCGATGGAAGGGCAGCGAAGTAAACAGGCTATTGTACAATTGAAAGCGTATGCCCACTTCATTTCGAAACTGTTGCAGGGCCCTGCTGGATGCCTGGTTCATGAATTTTTCTTTTTGTCGATTAAGGTATAGGTATTGGCTGGCAATCGTTGGGAACTATCGTTCTGGAGGAGTAAACGAACAGGCTGTTGACCTCAGCAGATAGGTTTCATTTCACTCCGGGAAAGGGAAGTTAACGATTTTTTCTTGCCCATCGGGCAACAAAAAAGCCTTCCGGAATCCGGAAGGCTTTGTATCGAAAGCAAATTTGATTATTCAGCTTTTGCTTCGGCGGCTGGTGCTTCAGCCTCAGGCGCTGCTTCCGTAGTAGTTGCTTCGGCTTTCTTAGCGCCTCCACGACCACGACGTGTTTTCTTCGCAGCTTCCTTCTGCTCACCTTTGCCTTTACCATAGATCTCATTAAAGTCTACCAGCTCAATCATCGCTCTCTCTGCATTGTCGCCGGGGCGTGCACCCAGTTTAATTACACGGGTATAACCTCCGGGACGACCGCCCACTTTTTCAGCGATTGTGCTGAACAGTTCTGTGATCGCTTCCTTGTCCTGCAGGTAGCTGAATACCACACGACGCTGGTGAGTGGTGTTGGACTTACCCTTGGTGATCAGGGGCTCCACATACACACGCAGTGCCTTGGCTTTAGCCAATGTGGTTACGATTCTTTTGTGGCGGATCAACTGGCAGGCCAGGTTGCTCAGCAGCGCATCGCGATGTGCTTTGGTGCGACTTAAATTTTTGATCTTGTCTCCGTGACGCATTGTTCAAAGTTTGACGTTGTTAATTAATCGACTGTACCGTGTCAGGAATTACAGCCGTTTTCTTTGAGTGCAACTGCACTCTATTTTTAATTTGGGAATTTGAGAATTTGGGTGTTTGAAGCAAATCTCCAAATCCACAAATTCACAAATTTCCAAATTTCTCAAATTGGTTCTACAGTTCATCTTTGTCCACTCCCATCTTCAGCAGGTCCATTCCAAAGGAAAGGCCACGCTCTGTGAGTACCTGCTCAATTTCAGCCAGTGATTTCTGACCAAAATTGCGGAACTTCATCAGGTCTTCCTGCTCGTACTGAACCAGCTCGCTGAGCGAGTTGATTTTAGCGGCTTTCAGACAGTTGAAGGCGCGAACAGAGAGATCCAGATCTTCGAGCGGAGTCTTCAACACCTTGCGCAGTTGCAGGGTTTGTTCATCCACCAGGTCTTCTTTCTTCTCTTCTTTATTATCGAAAGTGATGTTCTCGTCGGTGATGATCATCAGGTGCTGGATCAGGATGCGTGAAGCCTGCTTCACCGCTTCTTCCGGATGGATGGTACCATCGGTGCTTACTTCCATGATCAGCTTTTCGAAGTCGGTGCGTTGCTCCACACGGGTATTCTCGATCGAGTACTTCACATTCTTGATGGGCGCGAAGATGGAGTCGATGGGAATATAACCCATGGGTGCATCCTTGGGTTTGTTTTCCTCAGCGGGAACATAACCGCGACCTTTACCAATCGTCAACTCGATATCCATTTTAGCGGAGCTGTCGAGTGTGCAAATCAGCAGGTCGGGGTTCATGATCTGGAAGGCATGGGTACCTTCGCCGATCATACCGGCTGTGAATTCAGTTTTATTTTTCAGCGACAGGAGAATCTTCTCGCTGGCCACTTCATGATCAACAATCTTCTTGAAGCGAACCTGTTTCAGGTTCAGGAAAATTTCCACCACATCTTCGCTTACACCCTTCATGGTAGCGAATTCATGATCCACGCCATCAATTTTCACACCCACAATTGCGTAGCCCTCCAGGGAGCTCAGTAATACCCGGCGCAGTGCGTTACCGATAGTAACACCATAGCCCGGCTCAAGGGGACGGAACTCAAATTGTGCTTCAAAGTCCGTAGCTTTTTGCAGGATGATTTTGTCCGGCTTTTGGAAATTCAGGATTGCCATATTGCTTGCTTTAGATTAAGAGACGATTTCCTACGTTATACGTTTTACGTTTTACGTAGTACGTCTTTGGTTTTAAGTAATTCCTCTTTGAAACTTGAAAGTTTGAGTTTTGGTTTTCAACTGCAACTAACCACTCGATATGCTACTATAAATCCTTTAATCATCAACAATGGTCAGCCTATCGAAAAACAAAAAACGTAGAACGTAATACGTACTACGTAAAACTCAAAATTACTTCGAATACAATTCCACAATCAACTGCTCCTTGATATTCTCAGGAACGCTTTCCCTTTCGGGCCAGGTGATGAATGTGCCTTTGAATTCAGTTTCATTCCAGTCGAGCCAGCTGAACTTGGGGTTCTTGGCGCGTACGACACTGGTGATAGAGCTACGCTCTTTGCTGCCTTCCTTGATGGTTACCACATCACCGGGTTTCAACTGGAAGGAGGGGATATTCACCACCTGTCCGTTTACTTCGATGTGTTTGTGGCTTACCAGCTGGCGGGCGGCAGGACGCGAAGGCGCGATACCCATACGGAATACCGTGTTATCCAGACGCGCTTCGAGCAGTTTGATCAGGTTTTCACCTGTTACACCTTTACGGCGGGAAGCTTCCTCAAAAGTTTTGCGGAACTGCTTTTCCAGGATGCCATAAGTGTACTTGGCTTTCTGCTTTTCGCGCAGCTGAAGGGCGTATTCACCCAGGGTTTTACGCTTGCGTTTTTCACCGTGCTGACCGGGAGGGTTGCTGTTCTTACCCAACCATTTTCCATTACCTAAAATAGGCTCTCCAAAAATGCGGGAGATTTTGGTCTTTGGACCATTGTAACGTGCCATAATTAAACTTTCATTTAGACTTTTTTAGAAACCGGCGCAACGATCGGTAAAAAGTCTTGAAAAAAATAAATCGCGCGCCCTTTATGAAATGAAACGAATTATGCGAAACAGGTTTTACGTAATACGTTTTACGTATTACGTTTTACGTTGATTACTTAGCGGGATGAATTTAGGAATTTGTGAAACGCCACTTTTGTGCATCACCCTACGTAATACGTACAACGTAAAACGTATAACGTCTTAAACTCTTCTCTTCTTCGGAGGACGGCAGCCGTTGTGCGGCAGCGGCGTCACATCCTTTATCATTACGATCTCGAGACCGCTTTGGCTCAGGGAGCGGATAGCTCCTTCGCGGCCGGAACCGGGACCTTTCACGTATACGTCAACTCTTTTCAGACCTGCATCCAGGGCCGTTTTAGCGGCATCGCTGGCAGCCATTTGGGCAGCATAGGGCGTGTTCTTTTTGGAACCACGGAAACCCATTTTGCCAGCGCTGCTCCAGCTAATAACCTGGCCGGTCTTGTTGGTGAGGCTGATGATAATGTTGTTGAAAGTAGCGGAGATATGGGCATCGCCATAAGCATCCACTTTAACTACTCTTTTCTTGGCGGCAGCCTTGGCGCTGCCCTGATTTTGTGCTTTTGCCATTTTGAATACTGAGGTAATCTTCTGTTTTAAAAAAGTACCGCTTCAGCGGTATGAATCAACCCTCCACCTGCACCGGGTATCCGCGATTGATTCGATTCTGGTGCATTATTTAGTTTAAAGTTTAGAGTTTAAGGTTTAATTCTTAAACTCTAAACTCCACGTAAAACGTAGTACGTATTACGTACTACGTTCTTATTTCTTCGTCGCTTTCTTCTTACCAGCAACCGTCTTACGCTTGCCCTTACGGGTACGGCTATTGGTTTTGGTACGCTGGCCACGAACCGGCAGACCTTTACGATGACGCAGACCACGGTAGCAGGCAATATCCAGCAGGCGCTTAATGCTCATCTGCACTTCAGAACGCAACTGACCTTCTACCTTGAACTCTTCCGTAATGGTATTACGGATGGCGTTCAGGTCGTCATCATTCCACTCATGTACTTTCTTGCTGCGATCGATATTATTCTTGTCAAGAATGTACTTAGCGGTAGAGGGGCCAATACCATAGATATAGGTCAGGCCTATTTCTCCTCTTTTGCTCTTAGGTAAGTCAACACCGGCAATACGTGCCATATTATTCCTTTGTTTTTATTGTATAATACTTTGATGAACGCAGTCCATCCGGCTGCGTGGTGATCTTATCCCTGGCGCTGCTTAAAGCGGGGATTCTTTTTGTTGATCACGTACAGCTTGCCTTTACGACGCACGATCTTGCAATCTGCACTTCTTTTTTTGATGGATGCTCTTACTTTCATATTGTTTTCCTTTTTCCGCGGAAGCCCCGCTTCCACTTCTTTATGATTTATTTGTACCTGAAATTGATCCTTCCTCTTGTCAGGTCATACGGCGACAATTCCACTCCCACTTTATCACCCGGCAGAATACGGATATAGTGCATCCGCATCTTTCCCGAAATCGTGGCCAGTATTTCATGCCCGTTTTCCAGCTTTACCCGGAACATGGCGTTTGAAAGGGCCTCAAGGATGATACCGTCCTGTTTTATAAGGGGTTGTTTCGACATACAAAATTTAGGGGTGCAAAGATAAGCGTATCACTGCGAAAAAAGAAAAAACTCCCTATAAATATAGCCCCCGGTTGGGGCTATATTTAGTTATTATGGAGATACTGCTGATAGTCAATGGATTAGACTTTCGTGGAGCGGTTCCATGTGGGATGAAAAACGACCGGCGACAAGCAGGTACAGATATCCCAGCCCTGACCTCCACATGAAGAAGAGGGCTTGCCGGCCACTTTTGCCGCAAACACCAAACCTGGACCTACAAACCTTAAACCTTAAACTCTAAACCTTAAACCTCCCTCTCACGCATGCGCCGGCTTTTCCAGCGGCACTTTCGTCATGGAGAGGTGCAGGTTCTGTAATTCGTGCACCGAGATCGGAAAACTGAAATGCCGGCGGTCTTCGCGCCACCACATTTCAATATTGGAGAAATCGCCGGCCCGGGGAGTCACCAGGCGAAAACTGTCTTTCTTGTACTTGTTCCCGCCATCCAGGTCTTCTTTGGTAAATCCCAGCTTCATCAGCTGGCTCTCATCCAGCGGGATGGGAAACATGTCTTCCACACTGTACCAGAATTCCTGGATACCATTGTCAACCAGGGCCTGGTGCTGCTCCATACTCACTTTCACCACCGTACCTTCCCGTTGAACGTCTTCGTCCTGCACAGCGATAATATCGCCGGGCTTGAGTTCAGATAATTTGATCATGGCAAGTTTGTTTTGTGTAACCGAATTTAAGAAGTTTTAAGTTATACGTATTACGTTTTACGTATTAAGTTGGGTTTAAGGTTGAAAGTTTAAGGTTTAATGTTTAGGGTTTAAGGGAGTAGAAATTAGGAGACTTTAATAAATAGTAACCCAATATCATAACCTTAAACCCTAAACCCTAAACCTTAAACAAGCATATTCCTGCACACAAAAAACGTAAAACGTACAACCTACAACGTAAAACGTAATATATTCGACCCACAAACAATCTGCATGAAGAAAATCCTGCTTACCTGCCTATGGGCATTATCTGCCCATATTGGCCTTTTTGCACAAACCGGCTTTAGCGACCAGCGCGCACAAGAGGAGCGCTTGCAGGCTTTGGCCAGGAACAATCCACGCCATGCGCAGCTACGCTCGCTTGCCCGCACCGATGGCGACCGGAATATATGGCTGCTTACCCTGGGTGGCGATGGGGCCGATACGCGCCCGGCCATAGTGGTTGCCGGAGGGCTCGAAGGCAACCATCCATTAAGTACCGAACTGGCGATCGGCTTCGCCGAAAATCTGTTGAAAGGTGTGGGTACCGACAGCGTGCAGCAGTTGTTGAATAAAACAACCTATTATATTTTCCCTAACCTGAATCCGGACGCCGCTGCCCAGTATTTCGCTGCCCTGCAGTATGAAAGAACTGGCAATGCCCGGGATACCGATGATGACCGCGATGGCCGCATGAATGAAGACGGGCCTGAGGACCTGGATGGAGATGGCAAAATTACCTGGCTGCGCATTACCAGCCCCACAGGAGAATATATCCCCCACCCCGATGATCCGCGCGTGCTGATAAAAGCCGACCCGGCCAAAGGCGAGCGGGGTATCTACCAACTATTGCCCGAGGGAATTGACAATGACAAGGATGGTAAATGGAATGAAGACGGCCCCGGTGGGGTGGATTTTAATAAGAACTTCAGCTTCAAACATCCCAGTTTCAGCGCGGGTGCCGGCGAGTTTCCCGTATCAGAAAAAGAAACCAGGGCCCTGCTCGATTTTCTCTATGAGCGCTACAATGTGTATGCCCTGGTGCAGTTCAGCTCCCATAATAACCTTAGCCAGGCCATGAGCTATGTACCCGCTCAGGCCAATGCCCGCGTCACCAGCGGGTGGCAGGAAGCCGATGTAAAAGTGAACCAGGCGGTATCTGAACTCTACAACCAGATCATCAAACAAAAAGACGCGCCCAAATCGCCTGTTGCCGGCGGCGACATGCTGAGCTGGGGATACTTTCACTATGGCCGGTTCAGTTTCAGCACACCCGGCTGGTGGGTACCCAAAACAAAACCCGATAGCAGCCGCGGCGAAAAACCGTTTACACGCGAAGATGCCACCGCGCAATACCTGCGCTGGGCCGGACAGAAAGGGATAGCAAATATTTTCACACCCTGGAAAAAAATAACGCATCCCGATTTCCCCGGACAGGAAGTGGAACTGGGCGGACTGCATCCCTTTGCGCAGCAGACCCCGGCACCCAGCCTTCTACCGGAATTAGTAGAAAAGCATAGCCGCTTCCTCCAGAAGCTGGCGGCCATGCAACCGGAACTGGATCTGGTAAACCTGAAAACAGAAAAGCTGGGTAATGGACTCACCCGGGTTACGGTTGACGTTCTTAACAAGGGCTTGCTACCTACGACCACAAAACTCGGCGAAAGATCCAACTGGGTGAAGCGGATACAGGTGAAGGCGAATATGGCCAGTGGTCAACAGTTGATTAGTGGCAAGGCCAGGCAAACCCTCGGCGCCCTGAGTGGTCAATCGAGTGAAACCCTGAGTTGGCTCATAAAAGGCAGCGGCCGCTTCAGCATCGAAGCCGGCAGCCCCGCCACAGGAAGCAAGACGATTCAAATTACCCTTTAACACAGAAAAGAAATTCTATGATACGTATTGGTATCCTCAGCATAGCATTTGGCCTCATCAGCCTCCCTACCCTGCAGGCGCAAAATGCCGAACAGGTTTTTAAAGCGGCCGGTAGCCCGGTAAAGCCCAAAGTTCCCATCAGCTGGAATCGCTATTACGATCATGCGGGTATTACAGAAATCTGCAAAAAAATAGCGAAGGCTTATCCTGATCTGGCCCGCATTGAGTCTTTGGGCAAATCTTTCCAGGGCCGCGATATCTGGTGCTTAAGTATCACGGATTTCAAAACCGGTGATGCCAGCCGCAAACCCGCCATGTATATCGATGGCAATATTCACAGCAATGAAGTACAGGGCGCGGAATTTTCCTTATACACAGCCTGGTACCTTACGGAATCCTTTGCCGATACCGAGTTTATCCGGCAACTTCTGGCTGATAAGGTTTTTTATATCGTTCCTTCCATTAACCCCGACGGGCGCGACAGTTATTTTCATGCCCCCAATACAGGTAGCAGTCCCCGCTCAGGTGTTATTCCCGTCGACAATGACCGCGATGGGGAAATTGATGAGGACGGATATGATGACCTGGATGGCGACAATGAAATCCTGATTATGCGCCGCAAGAATCCCCGCGGCCGCTATCGTGTGGACCCTACTGAGCCGCGCAGGATGATTCAGGTGGAAGCCGATGAGCAGGGCGAATATGAAATCCTGGGTCTGGAAGGAAAGGATAACGATGGCGATGGTATGGTGAATGAAGACGGCTATACTTTTCAATACGATCCCAACCGCGACTGGGGTTGGGGCTGGCAACCTAACTATATACAAAACGGCGCCTACAAATATCCTTTCTCCCTGCCCGAAAACCGGGCGGTGATGGAATTTGTGATGAAGCATCCCAATATCGCGGCAGCACAATCCTATCATAATGCGGGCGGCATGATTCTTCGTGGTCCCGGAGACCCAACTGATCAAACTACCTATAATCCCGCCGATATACGTGTGTATGATGCTATCGCGAAGAAAGGCGAAGAACTGATTCCCGGTTATCGCTACCTGGTAGTGCATAAGGACCTGTATCCCGCTTATGGTGGTGAACTGGATTGGTTTTATGGCGGCCGGGGCGTGTACACTTATTCCAATGAATTATGGACACCCTATCTTTTCTTTCAGAAAGATGCCACACGCGGATCACAGGATCCCTCTTCCTTCCAGTTTGACCGCTGGTTGCTTTTCCAGGATGCCTTTGTGGACTGGCACGAATACGATCATCCGCAATATGGCAAAATTGAAATAGGCGGCTTCCGTAAAAACTTTGGACGCGCCCATCCGGGTTTCCTGCTGGAAAGCGATGCACACCGCAACATGTCGTTTACAATATACCATGCCTACCATACACCCAAGCTGGTCATAGATTCCGTGGAAGAAAAAAGCCTGGGCGGCGGCATGCGCGAGATCACTGTTACCATTTCAAACCTGCGGATGATGCCCACACATTCCAGTCACGACTTGAAATTCCGGATCGAAAGACCCGACTGGGTCAGTATCAGCGGGCCGAAAGTGCTGGCAGGAATGATCGTGGAGAATGCCGATCTCAATATAACCCGTGAGCAGAAAAACAATCCTGCCACCCTGGAAGTAGACAATATTCCCGGACTGGGTCAGGTAAAGCTGCGCTGGATAGTAGAGGGTAATTCCAAAGTCAGGATTACCGTAGATAGCCGCAAAGGCGGGATGGTTACACGATAGACTAATATAATTCGGCGGAAAACCTATGAAATCAAATTGGCAAGGATGTTTAAAGCAGCGATTCCGGAACCTGATGTTTCGGGCGACATTTGCCTGCCTTTGCCTGGTTTCAAGCCTGGGTTCGGGTGCACAGGAAGACAGTGCTTTTCTCCATACCGACGACGACATAGCCCTTCAAAGGCTGGAGGCACTTAGCTATCTGGATAGCCTGCCCGCGCTGGCGAAGAGCCGATTCTGGCCCAATGTGGATCCGGAATTATTTCTCGATAACCTGCGAAGCTTCACACGTTACCCCCTTCAGTTTTATGAAGGTAAGGGTACTAATTTTTGCGCCTATTCCAGCATCACTTATCTGCCTCTTCATCATGATCCACTTGGCTTCGCCCGTTTTATGGTGGAGCTGTACAATGAAGGTGAAGCCATCATGGGCAGGGCCCGCATTAAACCGGGTAAAAGGGTGCGCAGGGAAGCGGGCTTAATCAAATACAAGGGCGCGCTCGACATTAACCATGCCGGGCAGGTGTGGTTTTTATCCCTGGCCGATCATTTCAAGGGCTATATCAATTTCTTCAATCGCCGTTTTGATAAGGGAGATGAGAACACGCTCTGGGCCTCTACCAATTTCGCCAAGTTTAACCGAATGGTTCGCCGTCTTTTTCCCTATAGGGTAAAAGCCAGAGGCTCCGACCTCATTCGACCCTGGATCCGGGATATCTATGGTTATATTCGGAAAGAAGCCAGTGAAGCGCCGGTATTCCTCTACCTCAACAATCGCTTATTGATTCGCAAGAAGCATGATGCCACCCAATTCGCCATTCCAACCCATTTCGTGCTATTACTCGATATTTATAAAACCCCGGAAGGTATGATCAATATCGTGTACTGGGATTATGGACGAAAAACGCTTCAACAGGTTACGCCAAGACTGCTGCGTAAGATCATTTTCGGAATTACAGTTTATTACCCCAATGAAAAGGATTAATAAACCATATACTCTTGTATTGTTTTTGTTGTGGGCGATACTGCAGCAAGGCTGCTCCTATTCTGTAAAATTTACTGACGACTACTATGGAAAGCACCAATCCACGCTGCACGATATCCGGGAACGCTATGAAGAATTGTACAGCCGGCAACCCTTTAACCTGGATCTGAAAAATAAAGAACTGACCCGGATTGGTATTGAACTGCTCACCGACACGATGAAATATATCTACAATTTTACCCTCGATGATCTTTCATTTGTAGATACTCTTGTAAAATATAAACTCGATGTGGTGGAGATGAGCAAATTGATTCGTGACATGCAGACGGTGCAGGCCACCTGGATCAGCAAGCTGGACTATTTTGTGAACCGGGAGAGGAAATACCTCATTTTTATGTCGGTACGCCACCGCAAACTCAGCGGTTTGCTGAAGCCTGAGCGCTATTTCACGCTTGCTTTTTTCAACAACCCCCAACTTTATGATCGCCGCGGCCGCCTGCTCGATAAAGACGATCAGAAAACCCATCGACGCATCAATGGAGAAATCTTTCGCCGCCTCAATGACAGGCTGTTCTATGCGGTGATGGATAGATATCGGTGAGTAGTAAGTGGTAAGTTGTAAGTAGGAAGTTGTAAGTAGGAAGTTGTAAGTAGTAAGTGGTAAGTAGTAAGTGGTAAGTTGGGGGGATTAGGAAAAATAGTATCTGCGGAAATCTGCGAAAAAATCTGCGCAAATCTGCGGGAAAACTCGCCTGCATTCTGATCATGTTTAGTGTGCAGAACCACTTCCCGCAGTTATACCGTTATTTTCCAATTTTTTTAAAACATATTTTTTATGTTT
>JBIQMS010000066.1:0-13945 GCA_044463125.1 Terrimonas ferruginea | reverse complement strand
AAAAAATCTAGTATGACCGTTGGTTTTCAACATGTTGCAAATATACCCTAAAAGGGTTACTAAACAAATAGCTGTTTAAAACATCATGTTTTTGGCAACAAACCCCAAAACGGTATTGCTTTACACTACAACAGGCATGCCAAATAATAAACCTGCATAACCCGGAGTCAATCCGGAATACCTGATTTTGGGCTCAAAAATTCAGCGCGGATAAGGTGTTGGTTGGAATATATGTCGTTAAGCTCGTCGTCCTGTGAGACAAGGTAGGAAATTTCCACAAAAAAATGAAAAAACCGACAAAATCTTTCCATTTAGGGCAGAGGTAGCGTGGAATTGAAGAAAAAAGCTAAGTTTGGTGGGTCCGGAATATCGCCTGGCATATCATAGAACTGTCAGGTACACCAGCGTAAACCTGAAATAGGTTCCATCACCATCAACAAAAGCTTTGTATGCCTGTTCCATCAACCCGACCATCTGCCTTCCTGCTCTTTCCCTGGGGGCTCCTGTCGATCCTGCTGATTCTAATCCTGAACCTGACCCTGAGTGAAACCTGGTTTGGCCAGAACTGGAGCTGGATTACCCTGATCCTGATAATTCCCGCCGCCATTTTCGAAAACTTCAAGGTGGGTTATTCTACCATGCGTATTATGTTCATGAAAGTGATTTATTCGCTGCTCTCCTTTCTGCTGGTAGGATTAGCTTTCGGCGCTGCCCTCGCCGGCTGGCACCTGGAAAAATTTCAAAAAATAACCAATATCGACAAAGTGAAACTTCCCTGGTTTGTGCTGTTGGCCCTGGTGGTGATGCTGCTCATCCAGGTTGCACAACTTTTCAGCATGCTCAAAGCGGTGAAGCGGGAGTTTATGCAGATGGATCCTGATCAGTAACTGCGGCGTTTTTTAATAGCCGCTTTCAAAAAAGGCAGGGTTGGTAAGCTGGCCAGCAGGCGCAACTCTTCTCCCAGGCTGCTTTCATTGTCTAAAAAGCGAAGCACCCTGCTGGCAGGGTTGCGTTGAAAAAGACGGGTAAATACCTTATCACCGGGATACAAGCGATGATGCAACACATACAACAAAGTGTCATCATAAAACCGGAATCGCCAGGGGTCACGCTTTATGGGTAATTTTTCCTCTTTGTTAAGGAGTGCCTTCGCCAGCCGGTCCGACTGCTTTTGAATAAACTGAAAGGTATAGCCGCTGGATGCTTTGGTCTGCCCGCCTGCGGTTCCCAACTGAATGATACCATCCCTATGGCCGGGAAATTGTTTGTTGGTCATTGGTATCACACCAAACTCTTCTTCCAGCACCCGGTATTGGATTAATCCAAGGAAGCGACTGCAATAGTCGCGCAGACCCTTGTCGTAATCTTCGGGCGACAATAAGCTTTCTGTAAACAAAGTGTACTCCACCAGTGCCTGCCGGTCCGATACCGGCAGTACATACACAAAACTTGTACCCGGCTGTTGATTAATCCGGAAATCCATCAGGGTGGCTTTCGCGATATCAAACCGGGGCTCATCGGTTTCAATCATCCACCCTTTGAAATGCTGCAGCAGTGTGATGTCACCTTTCTTGTGGGGTAGTTCAGGTGGAATGCTGTTGAATCCAATGGCCTGCTCATAACAGTCTTCGCGGCCGTCGGCTACTTGAACCATGACCTTTCCTCCCTCACCACGCATGGATTTTACATCGGCTATCTCCATCCTGATATTGGGATGCGACTGAATGCGCGATAGGCAATATGAATAGAAATCGACGCCCCGTATCATTTTGTATTGATAGGGACTGATGTCGAGTTCGGCATCGAAATCAGTTCCAAAAAAATGAAGGCGTGGCCATTTGCAATGCACTATATCTTCAAAAAAACCCTCTCCCTTTTCCCAAAAGCACCAGGTACGGTCGTTGCTCGTCTTGCGGTCCCGATCATAAAGAATGATGGGATTCCTGTCGGCAAAACCATTATCGATGAGCCGCATCACAAGTGAAAGACTGGAAAGGCCGGTACCGGCGAAGACGAGGGAAGACAAGATTTATTTATTTGTTTATTTGGGAATTTGTTCGAGTTTAAAGTTTAGGGTTTAGAGTTTAAGGTTTATCTGGAGTAAACATTACAATCAACCTTAAACTCTAAACCCTAAACCCTAAACCTTAAACTTCCTCAACTTTTTTCCGGCGCGTATCCCACTTTCTTGCTGCCCGCCATCAGTGCTTTGTCGCGGCGGATTTTGTCCCAGTATTTTTTGGCTACTATCAGCATGCCGAAGCTTTCACCATCGTGGCGATCGAGGTGTTTGTGGTGCATTTTGTGCGCCCAGCGGATAGCCCTTACATAGGTGCTGTTGCTGCGGGTAAACCACTTGAAGCGCTGGTGAATGATTACATCGTGAACTATAAAATAGGCGATACCATAGGCCATAATTCCAAAGCCGATGGCCTGCATCCACCACACATGATCATAAGTACCAAAAAAGATCAGCAACATGCTGGGCACCGCGAAGATGATGAAGAAGGCATCGTTTTTTTCAAAGAAACCAGGCTCCACCTGGTGATGGTCCTTGTGAAGGTACCAGAGAAATCCATGCATTACATATTTGTGCGTAAGCCAGGTAATTCCTTCCATTACTATAAAAGTGCCCAATAATACCAGGATGTACAATAACACAATCATTACTCACTTTTTTTTTGTTGGCGCTGCCATTCCATAACGCGGGGCAGCGCAATCCGGAACCAGGGGGTAAAGGTTTCAGGGCTCTGCTCCACCAGCGGAAGCAAGGCTTCCATCGAAAGGTAGCGTGTATCATTTACTTCCTTTTCGTTGAATGGCACTTCCCCCGCATATTCACCCACAAATACGTGATCAAATTCATGCTCCGTCAAGCCATTTTCAAACTCCGCCCTATACGTAAAATGAAAGATCTTTTGCAGTTCCACATCTATACCCAACTCCTCCTGCAAGCGACGACTGGCGGCTTCTTCCACCTTTTCACCGGGACGTGGATGACTGCAACAGGCATTGGTCCACAAGCCGCCGCAATGGTACTTATCCATGGCTCTTCGCTGCAACAGCATTTCGCCCTGCGGTGTAAAGATAAAAATACTAAAGGCGCGATGCAACCATCCCTCCCTGTGTACTTCCATCTTTTCAGCCTGTCCCGTTTCACGATCCTGCTCGTCGACCAATACTATGAGTTCATGAAACATCTTGGGAGTTTAAAGTTTAGAGTTTAAGGTTTAAGGTTTAGGGTTTTGAGTTTAAGAATCGCTGCAAACAACCTTAAACCTTAAACTCTAAACCCTAAACTATTCAGCAGCTTAGTTCCGCTTCCGGTTGAATCAATCGCAATTGATTCTTTACGGCGGCACGGAGAATGATCAGTGCTTTATAGTAATTCGGTATGCGTACCCTCGCGTGGAGGATGCGGGCAGGCGCCATGCGCCTGATTTTTTTGAAGAGCGACAAATAATATTTGTAAGCGACATACACCCCAAATCTTGCCTTCAGAGGCAGGTGCGTAATGCCCGCATAGGCTGCCCTGAAATCTGCTTCAATATCCTGCTCAATCCGCAATTTGTCTTCACAAGTAAAATTGTTGAAGTCGCATCGGGGAAAATAGATCCTTGAAAGCCCTGCATAATCCGCTTTTATATCGCGCAGAAAATTCACTTTCTGAAAAGCCGCGCCCAGTGAACGTGCCGCTTCCCTGAGGTTAGCATAAAGGGTCTTATCGCCTTCACAAAACACATGCAGGCACATTAGGCCTACCACTTCAGCCGATCCATAAATATATTCCTCATAGCCTTTATCGTCGTAGGCCGTACGTGTGAGATCCATTTCCATACTGCGGAAAAAAGCGTCGATCAATTGATGATCAATGTCGTACTGGTTCACCGTGCGCTGAAAACTGTGCAAAATCGGATTAAGGCTGATGCCGCGTTCTATCGCGTCATAAGTTTCGCGTTTAAAGTCCTCCAGCAGCCTGGGTTTGTCGTGCTCGTGAAAAGTGTCTACAATTTCGTCGGCAAGCCTTACGAAACCATAGATATTACAGATGGGCGCACGAAGGTCCTTGTGCAACATCCGTATCGCCGAGGAAAATGACGTGCTGTATCGCTGCGTCACCTGTCGGCTGCACTCTTCGCAAGCGCTGTGAAAAAGGTTGATCATAACAACAGTCATTTTTGATTTCAGACAAATGATTTCAATACTTCTTTGGCCACCACTTCGCCGCTGATAAGGCTGGGTGGAACACCGGGGCCCGGTACGGTAAGCTGACCGGTATAGAATAGATTTTCCACCTTCCGGCTCTTGCAGGAGGGACGAAACAATGCGGTTTGCCGCAGCGTATTCGCCAATCCGTAGGCATTGCCCCGGAACGAATGGTAGTCGTTGGTAAAATCGCTAACGGAATAAGATCTTTTCACCTGTATGGCATCCAGCACGCTTTCCCCGATATGCGCTTCCATGCGCCGGACTATCTTTTGGAAATAATCCTCACGCAATGAATCGGAGTCCGCTTCCAGTCCGGCAGCTACCGGAATAAGAAATACCAGGTTCTCGGAACCTTCGGGCGCAGCCTGTGGATCCGTGATGCTGGGTACACTTACATAGAATAAAGGGTTGGATGGCCATGAGGGTTGCCGATATATTTCATGACCGTGCTTATCAAAAGGTACGTCAAAAAACAGAGAATGGTGCCGGATGTTTTTTAATTTTTTGTTGAGCCCCACATAATATAACAAACAGGAAGGGGCCATCACACGGTTTTCCCAATATTTATTGGAATAAGATCGGTGCGAAGCAGGTAATAAAGCTGTTTCCGTAAAATGATAATCAGCTCCACTGATTATCGCGTCCGCAGTATAGTTGCTGTTTATTGTTCTCACGCCCTTTGCGGTACGTCCTTCCAGCACTATCTCCTTTACTTCCTCATTAAACCGAAACTTCACGCCCAGTTCCAATGCCAGTTTATACATTCCCTCTACCACGGCATACATGCCTCCTTGGGGGTGCCAGGTGCCGCCCTTAATATCCGCGTAATTCATGAGACTGTAGAGTGCAGGCGTATCTTCTGGCAAGGCGCCGAGGAAAAGCACAGGGAACTCCATCATCTGCCGCAATCGCGGATTGTTGAAATAACGGGCAATATGTTTTTTTATGGAAGAAAAAACCTGCAACCGGAATACTCCACTGATGGTTTCCCATTCCATGAACTCCGTTAGCGATCTCCCGGGCTTATATACCAGGTTGTTGATGCCGACATCATATTTGTATTTGGCTCCGTCGAGGTATTTCTCCAGGCTGTTGCCAGCCCCGGGTTCCATTTCTTCAAAGACCTGTTTCAGCGAATCGAAATCGGCAGGCAGATCCGTAAAACCCTCGTCCCAGTAAATACGATAGGACGGATCCAGCCTGTGCAGTTTATAATAGTCGCTCACCTGACGGCCAAACTGCGCAAAATATCTTTCAAACACATCCGGCATCCAGTAGAAACTGGGACCCATATCAAACACAAAACCCTGCTCCTTCCACTGGTTGGCTCTGCCTCCGGGCTTATCGTTTTTTTCCAAAACGGTTACCTCCCATCCTGCCTTCGCCATAAAACTGGCAGCCGACAGGCCGGCAAAACCGCTACCAATCACAATCAATTTTTTGTTCATGCCTGATTAATGGCGGCTGATTCTTTCTTTCAGCAATTTGCGGGCAAAGTGAATCCGGCTTTTTACCGTACCCAGGGGTTCACCCAGTGCATCGGCAATCTCCTGGTATTTATATCCGTCGAAATGCAATTGAAAAGGCACTTTGAAAATCTCCGGCAGGTTATGAATGGCTTCATGAATCTCTTTCAGGCGTATGTCGGTTTCCGCTCCATTGGGAATGGAAGCCTGGCGCATGTTGATCAGAAAATCATTCGGCGTACTATCGAAAATGGTACGCTGCTTGGCTTTCCGACGATAATCGTTGATGAAGATATTGCGCATGATGGTAAACAACCAGGCCTTGATGTTGGTGCCTACATTATACTTTTCCTTGTTCGCGAGCGCCTTGAAAAGGGTTTCCTGGTAAAGATCATTGGCGGCTTCACTGTCCCTTGTCAGATTGATGGCAAAGGGCTTGAGAAAGTCCGCATTCTCAAGCAGAACCTCATTGAAATCTGTGTTGGGCATAGGTTTTTGTTTAATATTATGAGCAATAAAGTTAAACAAAATAACTAAGAAGCCGAAATTATGTTTGCTAACAAAAAAATAAAGTTTGCCAGGAAATGCTAATTATTGATTTTCAATGGAATTCACGATTTCCATGATTTCCGGGAAGCTGCGCTTGAGCTGGATATAAGGGGGGAGCTCCTTATGGTAATTGCGGGTAGGATAACCTGAGATATAGGTTTGGAGCTGTGGGGTACGCTGCTGTATTTGCCGCAGCAACTTATCAAAATTGAAATTGGGAGAAGGGCTGGTGAGATGAACGAAGGCCATTTCGGGTTGCAGGGTGTTCACTACACTCTCCACATCGTCCATGGGCACATTGGCGCCGAGATACAGCACTTTGGCTCCCCGGTGACGTAGGAGGTAGGAAAGAAACAGCAATCCTATTTCATGGTATTCGGCTTCAGGCAGGTAGAGCATGCAGCTACGGCCCGACTGATTCATTTCAACACTATCAATGGCTACGATCAGTTTCTGGCGGATGATATTCGTAACAAAATGCTCCTGGGCCGGCATAATATGACCAGTTTGCCAGAGGATTCCGATCTTTTCGAGGAAGGGGAAAATAATATCCCTGATACCTTTTTCTATACCATGATTACGGATATACCGGTTGATGCAGGATTCAAACTTGTCGGTTTCCAGGTCGATCATCTCCTTTACCAACTCATTTACGATGCGTTCCTGCATCGCTTCCGTATCACGAAGGCTGAGGATTTTTTCGTTGATTTCCTCCGGCCGCATGCGGTCGATATGCGAAATCTTGAATCCAAACTTATTCAGCAGGGCAATATTGAGCAAGGTCTTCAACTGCTCATTATTATAGTACCGGATATTGGTACAGCTGCGTTCGGGTTTGAGGAAATTATAGCGCTGCTCCCACATCCGGATGGTGTGGGCCTTAATACCCGAAAGATTTTCCAGATCTTTTATGGTAAATGCGCTCATGATATTGCTATTACAAAGCTGTTCCGAAAAAGTTCAGGGCGGCAAACGACTTATAGCCCGGCATTCAGGATGCGGCCGGCCTCTATCAGTTCATTCAGTTGAGGATTTGCACTCAACTTTCGCAGGCGGCTAAGGTGACCCTCATGGTGCAGGTCTGTACCCACCAGATCGTAATAACCCTGCTTCAGGAGGTAGTTGGCCAGTTCCTGCACAGTACGGCCATAGTA
Organism: Terrimonas ferruginea; assembly: GCA_044463125.1. Taxonomy (GTDB): domain Bacteria; phylum Bacteroidota; class Bacteroidia; order Chitinophagales; family Chitinophagaceae; genus CAYMZZ01. Next base: position 6,567 of record JBIQMS010000066.1, on the reverse strand, counting down.
TCCGTCGATCGACAAAAGGTTGAGCTGAAACAGGCAACCACTGTCTTTGAGTTCGTCGTAAAAAGTTTTATCCCTTTGCAGGTACACATAGCGTTCGGGATGCGCGATGATGGGTTGGTAGCCTTGCATCTGCATTTCAAAAAGCAGCTCCTTAATGTTCAGGGACGGGAAGGCCATCGAGAATTCGGCCAGGACTTTGTTGTCGGAAATGGTGAGCAGGGGCTGTTTGTCGCTCAGCAATTCTTCCACGTGTTCATCCAGAAAATATTCAGCCGCCGCATGCAGTTCCACTTCGATGCCTGCTTCCGCCACCGCCTTGTGTAGCAATGCCAACTGTTGCTGAACGATCTCGGGCGTATTGCGGTACATGTCCCACATGATATGGGGCGTTGCAATAAGCTTTTTATACCCCAGGTCAACCATTCCCCGCACCAATTCTACCGACTGCGAAAGTTCCTTAGCGCCATCATCAATCCCGGGCAGAATATGCGAATGCATATCTACGGCTATGCGGGCAAAATCAAAAGGCCCCGATGCTGGTTTGGATTTTTTGAATAGACCGAACAAGGAATGTTGAATTGTTGAATCGTTGAATTGTTGAATCGTTGAAGGTTGAAAGCATTCCTGCTTACCAACGTCCCACTTTGTCAGGTTCTGAAAAAGTTGACTGCTTTTGCTGTAATCATTTATCTGCGTCCATCTGCGTTGCAATCTGCGAAAATCTGCGTGAAATGCTTCATCACTCTAAACAGCTTCAAAGCTCAGGAGAGGTTTCCCGCAGATTTGCGCAGATTGCTACACAGATTTGCACAGATTCTTTTTTCTCAAACCTCATTTAACCTTCGAACTTATCACTTACTACTTACTACTTACTACTCTCTCACAGGTAGCTCTCTAAACACACGCCCTACCAATCCCGATTTTGGAAACACAATATACCAAGCTGTGAGGAAAAGGATCATAAAATCCGTATAAAATCCGTAATGTCGCTGATACCATAGTTCCAGCGCGCCTTTGTAGGGTAAGATTATTTTCTGATAACACTCATGCGGTGGCAGCTCGCTTTGGGTAATGATCAGCTCTTCATCACGAAACACTACGGAGCCAATGCCGGTGAGGCCGGGCTTTACCCGATAGACCGCTGCCTGTAGCTCTCGCGAATAGCGCTCGAATCCCGCGCGCATCAGCGGACGAGGACCCACAAACGACATATCGCCTTTGAGGATATTGATCAACTGCGGCAGCTCATTGATCTTGCTCATCCGCAAGAATTTCCCCATGGGCGTTACGCGGGGATCATTGCGCGTGGTCACATCCCCGGTTCCCATATTGGGACTATTCTTGAGCATGGTGGCGAATTTCCAGATATAAAACTCCCGGTTCTTATAACCCACCCGCTTTTGCAGATAAAACACTTCCCCCTCCCCTGTTAGCTTCAACAACAACATGATCGGCAAAAGCACCGGCGATAGAAGCAGCAATGCGAGCAGGGAGAAAATAATGTCGAAAAAACGCTTTATGACAGAATACACGGGAGAGAGAATTTGGGAATTTGAGAATTTGGGAATTTGAAACACTCACGCCTCACGATTCACGTCTCACGCCTCACGATTCACGCCTCACGCCTCACCACTTCCTCCACCGCTTCCGCCACCTGCTCCAATTCTTGTTGTGTAATATTGGTAGAACAGGGAATGCTCAGACATTCCTGGTAGATATGGTTCGACTGATCTGATTTGCTCACATAGATATCGTTCTTAAACATCCGCAACTGGTTCATGGGCACCCAGAAGGGGCGGGATTGCAGTTTTCTTTCGTTTAATACGCGCAAGAGTTCTTTCTGGTGCCGTGTACGAAAGGTGAAGAGCCAGCAATTGGGATCCACATCGGCCGACACTTCCTGGAAACGGATATCATCCAGGCCGGTAAACTGGCTGCGGTACCAGGCATCCACTTCCTTTTTGCGTTGCACGAAAGAAGGCAGCAGTTCCATTTGCGCCACGCCCATGGCTGCCAGAACGTTGACGAGTCGGTAGTTATATCCTATTTCGTCATGAATATATTCAAAGGCGTCGCTCTTGGCCTGTGTGGTGAGGTGTTTGGCTTTTTTGGCCAGTTCTTCATTGTTGGTAACGATTACGCCACCGCCGCCGGTGGTGATGATCTTGTTTCCGTTGAAACTAAAACAGCCCATCAAACCAAAACTTCCGGCATGCTTTCCTTTATAGTAAGAACCCAGGGCCTCGGTAGAATCCTCTACTACCGGTAGCCTAAAGCGCTCCGCGATCTGCAGCAACCTGTCCACATCGCCCATATTACCCAGTACATGTACGGGCATAATGGCGCGAACGACACGACTATCTGCCTTATGCAGCAGCACTTCCTTACCATCCTTATTCGAAACTGTACATTTTTCCGACAACCATTCTTCCAGTAAATCAAGGTCCATTTGCCAGTTGCCGGGATCCACATCAATCAGCACCGGATCAGCGCCGGTATAGCGAATGGAATTGACAGTAGCGATAAAAGTAACATTGGGAGTAATCACCAGGTCATCTTGCTGCACGCCGGCCAGCATCAAAGCGATGTGGAGCGCCGAAGTACCGTTGCTGGTAGCGACACCGTATTTGCAGCCGGCATACTCCGCTACCATATTCTCAAACTGGGTCACATAAGCACCTACGGAAGATACCCAGCCGGTATCGAGGCAGTCCTTTACGTATTTCCATTCATTACCCGCAATATTGGGGCCGGAGAGGAGAAGCATGGATGTTGAATTGTTGAATCGTTGAATTGTTGAATCGTGAATTTGAGAATTTGTGAATTTGTGGATTTGAGGGTTCTTAAAACTTTAAACCTTAAACCCTAAACATTAAACCCCAAATCCCCAAATTCCCAAATCCTCAAATTTGCACTCAGATGTTTCTAAACTTCGCCGAGTGGGCATCGGTGATGATTCCGCTATCCATCAGTTTAATGATTTCGCGGATACCATCGGGAACTTTTTTGGTGATGGTAAAGCCCAGCTCGTTTTTAATCTTATCGCAGTTTACGCGGTAGTCGCGCGGGTCTTCAGTGCGCTCCACATAAATGGCTTTTGCCGTGGGTATCTGCTTCTGGATTTCCTCCATCAGCATACGCTTGGAATAATTCTCGGTGGTGTCGCCGACATTGAACACATTCGACTTCACTTTTTCCTCCGGCGCTTCAATAGCCAGTACCACCGCACGTGCCAGGTCGTCGACATGGCAATAGGGGCGGTTAAACTGGGGGCCCCAGATTTCCTGTTCGCCGGTGAGGCAAACGTTGCGGGTAAATTCGTTTACCGTAAGATCGAAGCGGATGCGGGGTGAAAAACCATATACCGTAGCGAAACGCAGCGCGGTGGCGCAGATCTTCGCGTCTTTTCTTTCTTCGAGCAAATATTTTTCAAACTTCACTTTCAGCTCGGCGTATAGGCTCACCGGGCGCAGTTCTGAGTTTTCATCCACAAAAGCATTGGGATCGGCCATCTTGCCATAGTTGCTGCAGGTGGATGCGAAAACGAAACGTTGTACGCCCGCTTTTTCCGCCTCCTCAAAAATATTCACCGATCCGGTCCAGTTCACTTCATTGGCTTCATCGGAAAACTTGGAGCAGGCGGGGTCACCCACGATGGCCGCCAGGTGAGCGATAGCATCTATCTTTTGAGCCAGCACTTTTTGTACATCGGCAGCATTGCGTACATCGCCTTTTATGAAACTGAAGTTAGGATGCTGTGCCACATCATACAGCGCGTCGCCACCAAACTTCAGCGAATCCATTACTATTACTTCATAACCTTTATTCAGCAGGATCCTCACCAGGACCGACCCGATATAACCGGCTCCACCGGTTACCAGTACACGTTTAATCATTCTTAAGCTCTTTTTTTAATTGTTGATGGTATTCAAAAAAACGCCGTTCGGCGTCTTTGGGGAATGCGGAAAGTTGATCGATATGATGAAACACAAAAGGATCCTTGAGCGCCGGTTGGTGCTGTTGGCGAAATTCCCGGAACTGGTTCATCCAGATTCCGTAGTGGTTCAGCAATTCAATAGCATCGGGCAGCAAATCGTCGGGAATAAGGGCGGGATTATTTTCCAGCAACCAAACGATTCGTTCGTTGGCCGAAAAAATATTCAGGGCATGCAGCAAAATCTTGTTCTGCAGGTATTTGTCATAAGCCCTGCGCGAGAGCTGCATATAAAAATAAAGAGGCGCTATCAGCTTTTCATAGCGCTCCTGTTGTGAATCCTTCATAGAAGGCACAAAAGTAGTGAGAAGTTTTAAGTTATAAGTTTTAAGTTTTAAGTAGGGAGCTGGGAATGGGGAGTAGTGAGAATAGCTTCATACTTCTACCTACATACCACTTATAACCTATTACTCATAACTTATAACTTAAAACTTACAACTTAAAACTTCCCTACGCTGCGGCCAGCTTCTGAACTTCTTTCGCCACTTCTTCTTTCACCAGCACCCGCTGCGGGTTGCCCACTACTATGGTATTGTCCGGAATGTCGCGGATTACCACGGTTCCGGCGCCAATGGTTACATTTTTGCCGATAGATACGCCCTGCTTCACTACCGCATTGGCCCCCACAAAGGTATTGGCTCCCACCCGCACATTGCCACAGAGTACGGCTCCGGGACCTACGTGCGCGAACTCTTCCACCACACATTCGTGATCGATGCTGCAGGAAGTGTTGCAGATAACGCCCATTCCCAGGGTTACCAGAGGGTTGATGGTGGCGTTGGCGGAGATCATGCTGCCATAGTTCATCTCCACCGAGGCGGAAATCACCGCGCTGGGGTGGATGGCATTAACGGGATTCCCCAACTGGTCGAACAGCGCCTGGTACACTTTGCGGCGGATACCGTTGTGCCCAATGCCGATGAAGTAATCGAAGTTTTTCAACTCCTCAATAGCATTCATCTCGGTGCCGAGATACTGTAAGTGATAGGGATTTTTTTCTTTTTCGGAGGAATCGCAATAAGCGGTTACCATTCTTCCTGCATTGAGCAGGATGTCGATGATGACATAGGAATGCCCCGAATAGCCGATAACGGCCACTGGTTTCTTCAGCTTGGATTTCATTAGAATTGGATTTATCAGGTATAAAATGACCAAAAAATAATGAAACCAACCAGAGTAATACTACCCTATTTTGAATCGGAAGAATACGATACCTTCTGATCGCCCTCCCGGATATAGGCCCATACCTTATCGCCATAGGTGGTGGCCCTGATGCGTAGCGCTTTTTCCTCCGCACTCATATCGGGTGTGAGTTCGCACAATTCATTGAGCTGCTTTCGCGTGTAGGGTTTGCGAGTCCATTTTTCCTTGCTGGCGGGGAGTGGCTGACCCTGCAGCAGGCCCGACATGATCTCATAAAACAGATGCCAGATCTCGGCGTAGCAGCGCTGAGTCATGCTGAAAACCGTTTCGTTCTCAAAAACCGGGAAGCGACGCACGGCGATGATATCTCCGGAATCGACACGCTCCAGCATATGGTGACAGGTGATACCGAATTCTTTCTCACCATTATAAATCGCGAAGTTGGTGCATCCGATGCCGGGATAATCGGGTGAACCCGTATGAAAATTTATGGCCGACATGGTTGCTTTCGACAACAACCGCCCCGGAATAATCCATTGCGCGAGATAGGAGATCAACAAATCGCCCTCCCACTCCATCAGGTCGCCAGGCATGGGAAGGTCGCGCTTGGAATACACGATGCGCGCATTGGGAAAATGCGTTTTTAAAAAGTCGGCGGCCATTTTGGAACAATGATCGTCGGCCTTGCCGATGAAGAGTATTTTGAGGCCGGAATTCATTTAGTTATCAGTTGTAAGTTTTAAGTTATAAGTTATGGGCGGAAGGCGGATTTAACCAGTTTTCGTTTAAGCCGTACAACATTCCTCTGTGAGGGACATGCGTATCGATCATTCTACAAAAATGCGCTTGGTTCCGAAAATTTTAACGCGACGAACGCAAGGAATTCGCGAAGTACGCGACGATCTTATCAGAGTAATCAATTGTTGCGCTGTCGCCAACCACTAATTGCTCTAGTGCTATCGTCGCGAACGTTGCGACTTCTTAGCGTTCGTTGCGGTATAAACACCCGAGCCCTGGAGCTCTCTGCAGGAATAATTCATTCGCTTTGAAAACGCCGCAATGCCTGGCATTCACACAGCCTCCCTTCGGGAGGCTATTCAACCAATCATTCTTTCTACCTACACAGCCTCCCTTCGGGAGGCGGATTTAACCAGTTTTCGCTTAAGCCGTACAACATTCCTCTGTGAGGGACATACGTATCGCTCATTCTACAAAAATGCGCTTAGCTCCGAAAATTTTAACACGACGAACGCAAAGAATTCGCGAAGTACGCGACGATCTTTTCAGAGTAATCAATTATTGCGCTGTCGCCAACCACTAATTGCTCTAGTGCTATCGTCGCGATCGTTGCGACTTCTTAGCGTTCGTTGCGGTAAAAACACCCGAACGATAGAACTTTATCCACAAAGAATTCATTCATTCATTATGAA
>JBIQMS010000065.1:0-14406 GCA_044463125.1 Terrimonas ferruginea | reverse complement strand
CCGCCCTAAGCTGTCCGGACTTTCCTCCTTCCATTGCTGGAAAGCGATGACCCGAACCGCAGCCGGGACGAAGATACGGAATACGTTATACGTTTTACGTAGTACGTTTTACGTTATTTGGTTATTCGGTTATTTGTTTATTTGGCTTTTCAACCTTAAACCTTAAACTCTAAACCCTAAACTTTAAACTTTAAACCCTAAACTTTAAACTCAAAACTCCCTCACGCCTCACGATTCACGATTCACGTTCCCAGCCACACTTCCGTTGCGCCAAACCCAAATCTTGGATCATATTGGTTTACGAATGTTTTCACTTCTTTTTTTAGCCGAAGGGCATCATGGATTTCGTCCCGCAATTTTCCTTCGCCTACTCCATGTATAAAGATGATGCTGGGTAGATGATGCGCTACCGCGAGCTCATAATATTTTTCAAATGTTTTTAATTGCAAAGTGAGCATTTCAAAATTGCTCATATGCGACCAGTCGTCGGTGAGCTTTTCTATATGAAGGTCCACTACCGACCGGGCGGGTTCCAGATGCCGGCGTGCTTCCGATGCGTCGTAAATCTTATACCCTTTGCGGGCCAACGGTCCCAGCTCCAGACGGTCTTCTTCTATACGGTCGGGATATTCGTCCATCAGCTTCTGCGAAAAACTGGCCTGGTTGGCTTTGCGGATTTCTTCAATGCGCGCAAAAAACTGTTTGGGCTTAATCTTTACCGAAGATTCAAAATGTGTAGCCTTCCTTTTGTCGGGTTTCAGCAGGGAGAAATCAAAATGCCAGGATGGGGAATCATTCAAGTCTGAGAATGGAATATCATGCAGGTAAAAATCCTGCCAGGGCTGGATGGTATTCTTCAATTCAAAATCCTTCTCCCCAAAAAATTGAAGCTGATAAGTGAACTGATAGGCTTCAGCCGTGCGGTTGACCAGATACAATTTCAATTCTTCCACTACTTCATCTCCAAACTCGTCGGTATCCAGTACCGGCAAAAAATTAAGCAATACGCCTTCATGTTTACGTGTCTCCTGCGAAGGCTTTTCGCGGCGAAGATCTTCTGCATACTGCTTTGGCCTGGCCGTAGGCTTTATTTTCTTTTCGGTAAACCGTTTGAAATAGGGAAAGTCGATCTGATCCATATAGACCGGAAACCGCACAGTCCGCACTTCTACCATCACCATTTTTTCATTAATGATGTCCACTATCTCCCCCTCTTCTCCGGAATGCAAAATCAAAACCTTGTCACCAACCTGGTACTTCATACCCAAAGATAAAACGATCACCGTTTACACGACTATGCTGGCCCCTGTTTTTGATTCAACCGGGAGTGTCGCTGACCATACAGGAAATAAATCAACAAACCCAGTGCCATCCAGATCAGGAACCACATCCAACTCACCGCGGGTATTTCCACCAGCAGGTAAAGACAGGAAAGCACGCCCATGATGGGGATCAGGGAAAACTTTTTCAGGGCCGTCATGATCGTCAGTATACCGGCGATGAGAATAAAGAGGAGAAACAGCACTTCTTCGAAGCTCACATTAGTTGTATCTGTAAATAAGAGACCGAAATTGGAAAAGGCATCGCCAATCCTCTCGCGGAACGCATACACAAAAAGCGCGTAGAGTAAGGGAACGATCAATTGTCCATTGATGTAAGGAAGCCGGAACTTGCCTGGCTCTTTGGGAATCCGGGGAAGCAGTAATACACCACCTGACACCAATACAAAGGCAAAGAGTGTACCGATACTGGTCAGGTCCGTCATCAGGCTACCCTGCAGCAATAATGCTCCCACACCTACGATAACACCGGTAACAATCGTCGCGAAAGATGGAGTTTGAAATTTGGGGTGAATTTTTTGAAACTTCTTGGGCAGCAAACCATCGCGGCTCATGCTCATCCAGATACGGGGCTGGCCCAATTGAAATACCAGCATAACGGAAGTAGTGGCCACCACGGCGCTCACGGATACGATCTTCTCGATCCAGGGTGCACGCTCTTCAAAAACAAATGCAAGTGGATCCTGCACATCCTTAAATGCCGAATAGTTTTCGATACCCGTCAACACCAACGCAATAAGAATGTAAAGAACTGTACAAATCAACAGTGAATACAACATACCCCGCGGCATATCGCGCTGCGGGTTCTTACATTCCTCAGCAGTAGTAGAAATGGCATCAAATCCTATATAAGCATAGAAAACCGCAGACACGCCTTTCAGCACTCCTTCAAACTGATTGGGCATAAAGGGTGTCCAGTTATTGGTATCAACAAAAAACGCACCCGCCACGATCACAAAAATGATGACGACCACTTTAAAGATCACCATGAAATTGGCCGATTGCTTACTCTCTTTGATACCAATATAAGCCAGCCAGGTAATCAGGCACACCACAAGAAAGGCCGGCAGGTTGAAAAATATATGTGTGCCGCCGATACTGGGGGCATTGTTGTACGCGTCAACAGCGAACTGGAAGTTCTTCAACTCCTCCGGGCTCAGTGCCTGGCCCGATGAGAGGGCGGCGCTGGCTTCCTGGAAAGCGTTGCTGGCTGTTGTGGGATCCACCAGTAACCAATCAGGCAAATGAATCTGAAACACATTTACCAGAAGGTTATTGAAATAACTGCTCCAGGAAATAGCCACCACAATATTACCGATGGCATATTCAAGGATAAGGGCCCAGCCAATGATCCAGGCGATCAGCTCACCGAAAGTAACATAAGAATAAGTATATGCGCTGCCAGCAACGGGCACACGACTGGCAAACTCCGCATAGCAAAGCGCGGAGAATCCACAGGTAACAGCCGTAATGATAAATAGAATGGAGATACCGGGGCCACCCTCATAAGCGGCACCACCGATGGTGGAAAAAATGCCGGCACCAATCACCGCCGCAATTCCTAAAAAGGTGAGATCCCTTACGCCTAATACTTTTCGAAGTCCACTACTTTTGTCCGCCAATCCCGCCTCATAGTCCTTTTTGATCAGATCAATTGATTTCTTCCGAAAAAATGGATTTGCCATGCAGTGCCTGGTTTTATCGCTCCAAAATAGGTAAAAATCAGGTAGGTTGATCAGAATCAGGTTCAACTACTGATCAGGGTCAGTATTTCGCCCCGCGATGTGGGTAATCTTTGTGGTCTAAACAGAAGGAAATGAACCACGCTATCCAATCAACCGCTACCCATTTAGTTCAACAATCCCGTAAAAGTCTTTGGAGTCGTTTTATCCAATGGGCCGACTCCCAGGAGGAGAATCGCTTCTTATGGTTATCCATTGGTATTGTTGGGCATGGTTGCGTCATCACCATTATTACCATGCTGGTTGTTATGTTTACCGGCAACAACTTTATATTCTGGCCATTTGCCATCGCTGCCATGGCTATGACAGTAGTCTCTAACCTGGCCGCCATGCCCACCAAGGTCACCATCCCTGTATTTTTTCTGAGTGTGTTAATCGACCTGGGCATTATCATTGCCAGTATCGCGATGGCGCTGGCATGATGCTATCAATGTTCGCGTTGCACCAGGTAGAGAGCCAATTCTCTTAAGGGTGCTTTGCGCTCACTGATTACCGCTATATCGTCGAGGTGCCTGAGCGCCTCATCGAGATAGCGGTTTTTTAGTGCAAGGGCCCAGGCATCTACGCCAGTGTCGCGAAACAATTGCAACACGGCTTCCACTTTTCCCGGTTCGTTACCCTGCATCCAGCGATCCAGCTCCTTTCTTTGGGCCGCATTGGCCGCTTCATACGCGTGTATAAGCAGGAAAGTCTTCTTATTCGATAAAATATCACCACCCACCTGTTTCCCAAATTTGCTCGGATCGCCAAAGGCGTCCAGGTAGTCGTCCTGCACCTGGAATGCCAATCCCAGTTTGCGTCCAAACTCATAAATCAAATCCTGGTTGCGCTGGCCTGCGCCTCCCATTATAGCGCCCAGCTTCAGGCTGGCAGCCAGCAATACGGATGTCTTCAGCTCTATCATACGCAGGTATTCAGGCAGGCTTACATCCGCACGGCTTTCAAAGTCCATATCATATTGCTGGCCTTCGCAAACCTCCCTCGCGGTATGATTAAATAAATGCTGCACCCGGTGAATAACATCCGCATTCAGCCGGTTGAGCAATTGGTATGCTGTTATCAACATCACATCACCGGCCAGGATTGCCGTATTTTCCCCATATTTTTTGGGAACAGTTTCCATGCCCCGGCGCAGGGGCGCCTTATCCATGATATCATCGTGGATGAGCGTGAAGTTGTGAAACAATTCTATCGCAGCCGCCAGGTCCCAGCATTCAGGATGAATTTCATCAAACAGTTCATTTCCCATTAAACAGATTACAGGCCTTACCCGTTTGCCTCCCAACTGCAGAAAATAGTTGTTGGGCTCATACAGGGTGGCGGGTTCTGCCGGGAAATGTATCTGGGAAAAATGGCTGGAAAAAGCCTTTGTCAAATCGGCAAAGCTTTGCATAGAGATGGCTGGTTTTGTAAAATAGCAGGGAGTTGGGTTTGAAAGAATCGGATAACAAAGAGGCCCTTTCAGGGTTTATTTCTTCGCTTTCTTTTTTCTTCGCTTGTTCTGTGCCTCTTCTTCCTCCGCACTCAAAACCCATACATAGTCCAACTGTCGCTTGATCAAATTGGCGGCGGCAACCTGGATGCGCACTTTATCTCCCATCCGGAATTTTCGTCCACTGCGCAAACCCACCAGGCAATATTCATTCTCCACATGGCGAAACTCATCATATTCCATCAGGCTGGTAACGCTCACAAGCCCCTCGCATTTATGATCCACGGTCTCCACCCAAAATCCGAAACTGGCCACGCCGCTGATAACGCCATCAAACTCCTCGCCCAGGTGCTGTTGCATAAACTGCACCTGCTTATACTTATTGGCCGCGCGTTCCGCTTCCATGGCGGCGCGTTCGCGCTCACTGCAATGCTTGCAACGGTCTTCGAGTTTCTTATCAATGGAGGCCTTATTGTCTAAAACATCCTGCAAAATCCGATGTACCATAATGTCGGGGTAGCGCCGGATGGGCGAGGTAAAATGACAGTAATGCTCAAACCCGAGGCCATAATGCCCAATATTTTCGCTGGTATATTTGGCTTTGGCCATAGTGCGGATGCCCAACTGCTCCAGCACATGCTGCTCGGGCTTGCCATGCACGTCTTTCAAAAGCTGATTGAAAGAGGAGGCAATTTTCTGCGGGCTCGACATATCAAACTTGTGTCCAAACTTATTGGCAAAAGCAATAAAGGGCAGCAGCTTTTCCTCATCGGGCGTATCATGTATCCGGTAAGGGAAAGGAAGCTGTTTATTGTTCACTTTTACTTTCGACACATTTTCAGCTACATAGCGGTTGGCCAGCAGCATCAGCTCTTCAATAAGCTGGTGGGCCTCCTTACTTTCCTTGATCACAATTCCGATCGGGTTTCCTTTCTCATCCAATTTAAATCGCACTTCCTGCGAACTGAAGTTGATGGCGCCTTTTGCAAAACGCTTTTTCCGGAGTTTCTGCGCCAGCTCATTCAACTTGAGTATCACTTCCGCATGATCACCTTCCTTTTTTTCTATGATCTCCTGCGCTTCCTCGTAGGTAAACCTTCGATCACTATGAATCACGGTTCGCCCCAGCCAGTATTGCTTCACTTCCGCTTTGGCATTGATCTGAAAGATGGCGGAGAAGGTGAGTTTATCTTCATTGGGCCTTAGCGAGCAGAGCACATTGGAAATATGCTCAGGCAGCATCGGGTTCACACGATCGGGGAGGTAAACGGAAGTGGCTTTCTGATAAGCAAATTTATCGAGTGGCGTATCGGGTTCCACATAATAGCTCACGTCGGCTATATGCACGCCCACTTCATAGCTGCCGTTTTTCAGTTCCCGGAAGGAAATGGCATCATCAAAATCTTTGGCATCAGCCGGGTCAATGGTAAAAGTGAGGATATCACGGACGTCTTTGCGTTTACGGATTTCGTCAGCTGGAATAATGTCCGGAATGCGCGCCGCCACTTCCAACGCATCGTCAGGAAACTCAAGGGGAAAACTATTCTCCAGCAATATGCCCTTCATAGCGGCATCATTGTCGTTCTCAGCATCAAGTACACTCACCACTTCTCCAACCGGCCGCTTATCGCCTTTCTCCCATTTCACCAGCCTGGCCACTACCCTGTCGCCATTCTTTGCATTGTTGAGCTGGCTGAGGGGGATAAACAGGTCGGGCATGGGTTTATCAGAATCAGCGATAAAGAAGGCAAATGTTTCATTCACCTGCAGATCGCCAATGAATTCGGTTCTCTTACGTTCCAGCACTTCCACCACCTCACCCTGCAAGCGACGGCCACCACCGGGTTTTATTCGTACCTGTACCTTATCGCCATGCATGGCAGTAAGAAAATCGTTGGGACGGATCAGGATATCCGTTTCCATATCGGGCACAATCACAAATCCCATTCCTGATCGGGTAATATCCAATGTGCCGGTAAAATTTTTTCCTTCGGAGGAACTATGCCTGGCTTTTTTTCTGCTACTATTCTTTTTTCCCATAATTCAATTTTTCACGGATGCCCGAAAATCACGGACATATTCAATCAATAAATTTACAAAACGCTCCTCCTGGTCAAACAATATTTTATGCCGCACAGGAACCACGTAGAGCGGCCTTTCGCTTAGTACATCCCGGAATTTTATCAGCCTCACCGCATCTTTCTCCGTGGTAAGCATCAGCTTGTTTTCACCCTTTAATTCGTCAAACCGACGGTGGATGGCGCGCAAATCGTCTATCGTAAAGATATGATGATCTGAATAAGCCTGCAGGTGATAGTTCCTGCACTTTGATCCCAACCAGTTTCGGAGGGGCTGCGGATTGGCGATACCTGTAATCAGCATCACCTCATCACCCGGCAACAGGTTTTTGGCTTTCCCACTGAGCAAATGGTAAAGTTCTCCATATTCCATGCACGCGAAAAAAATCTGCTGCCCGGGCAACAATTTCAATTCCGCTTCTATCCTCTTCGCTTCTTCATAAGTGAGTTCTGCCGGGCATTTGGTCACCACAATCCATTGCGCTCTTTTGGCGGAGGATTTCAGGTCGCGGAGATTACCGGAGGGCAGGTAAAAATCCCGGGTATATAAGTTACTGTATTCGGTCAATAAAATGTTTAGCCCCGCACTGATGGCACGATGTTGAAAAGCATCATCCAGAATAATAAGTTCGGTTTCCGGACGATCATGCAGCAATTGGGCTACGGCTTCAATTCGGTCTTCACCTACTGCTACCGGCAGGTCTGGGAACTTCAGGTGAAACTGCATAGGCTCGTCTCCAATTTCTATGGCCGTGGTGCTGGCGTCGGCCAATGCATAGCCACGGGTTTTTCGTTTATATCCTCTGCTAAGGGTGGCAAGTTGATAGTGGGCTTGAAGCGCCCTTACCAGGTACTCCACCATGGGCGATTTGCCCGTTCCCCCAACGGCCAGGTTGCCTACACATATCATGGGCATGCCAAAATGGGTCGTCTTCCAGATACCCCGGTCATAAAGAAAATTTCGAATGCCAATAGCCAGCCAGTACAGCAGCGAAAAAGGCCAAAGCAGGAATCGAATGGATTGTAAGAACCGGCTAAAAAACATAAACATTGTCGGGCGTAACGCCGAAATCTAAAGGTACATCAAATTCATCCCGGTCATCTATAATTTCAATAGGGTCGAAATAGCTCAATCCAATTTTTATACAGTCCGGTCTGCAGGCTGCCAGAAACTTATCATAGCAACCCTTTCCAAATCCAACACGGTATCCCTGCCTGTCGAGGATGAGCAGGGGCACCAGCACCAGGTCAATAGATGCGGGATCAACGATTTCGCCGGAAGCCGGTTCCAGCAGTCCGTATTCCCCCACACTAAATTCGCTTTCTTCATGGGTGGCAATAGCGGCCATTTCCCAATTCTTCGTATTAGTTCGTGGATAAGCTACTTCCAGCGCGGGATGCTGAAACTGTAAATAGCGGGTGCAAAGTTCAGTGGCGGGTTCATGTTGCATCGGCATGGGCTGGTAACTCAGCATCCATTCCAGAACGGGTAATTGCAGGGTCTGAAACTGAATCAGGATCAGGTCATCTTTTTTGATTCTGTCACGCTCCTCCAGGGCCATGCGTTTCTGCCGGTAAGTTGTTCTTGCAGTTTTCTTATCCATGCCATTTGATTTAACGGCGCCCGATCAAATTAATGAGTTAAGCAGGCGAGCCTGTTCCTTCAAATATGGTGAAGATGGTGGTGCCGTAGTTCTTCTCCATTTTATAACCCGTAAATGTCTTGTAATCGTTGCGGGGCGTATGCTCCAGCACAAACCAGCCTCCGGGATTCAGCAGCTTTTTCTCGAAGATGATGCGCGGCAAATCATCTATTCGGGCGAGCGCATAGGGAGGTCCGGCGAAAATGAAATCGTAGGTATCCGTACATTGATCCAAAAATCGAAATACATCCATCTTTAATACCTGTGCGCCTTCAATGCCCAGCTCCCCAATTGTTTTCTTAATGAACTGGCTCATCACCACATCTTTTTCCACCAGGGTAAGCTGGCGTGCACCTCTGGATGCCAATTCATAACTAATGCTACCGGTACCACCAAAAAGGTCCAGGGTCTTAAGCGAAGGAATATCCAATTTGTGCTGCAATACATTGAAGAGACCCTCCTTGGCAATATCAGTGGTGGGCCTTGTATAGGGCATTTTGCCGGGCGGATTAAATCGCCTTCCTCCATATTGTCCGCCAACTATCCGCATTTCGCTAAATCGTACAATGCGGTGAAATAATGTGCCGGTAATGGCTCTTCGGTCTCTGGTAAAATCCAGCCCGCATCACGGAAACGAAGGTGCAGGAAGTATTGGTGCAGTTCGCGATAAAGGGATGAATCCTTTTCGATCAAACCTGAACAGGAAAGACGGAGATCGCGCTGCGATAATCCAAATTCTCCGGCCACTTTCAGCAGGTAGTACAAAACATCGGCGGGGTTTTCGTAAGGGAATGTTTGCGCCAGCAACAATTGTTGCGCACGGGATGCCAGCAGGCTGAATTCATCGGCCCTGAAATCAACGGAAATGGCACCTTCAAAATCGGTGGATTCCATGCGGCACAAATCCGCCGTGTAGCCATGGATGCGGCTGGCGGAGGGAAAATGCGATTGCATCCACTCCCATACCGCCGCGGGAAGCGAATAGTGATTCTGCATTTTTTGCGCCGACAATGGATCGAAATCCTGATGCATTCGCCCTAGCGATCCATACTGAAGCCGAACACTGGTGTTGTCGGGAAAAGCATTAGCATATTCCTCAGGCACCAGTGTGCTAAAGGGGTAATCAAATGCTATGCGCACCTGCGCATAAGCCATTCTTAATGCATCTTCCTGCTGATATATTTTCATCAGCAGGTTTTCGTCGATGGGTTCCTGCGTTTTATAGTAACCCAGGTTATCAAGACGGCTTGCGGTTGCAGTGGTGGTGGCGAAGGCAAAATGACCTGCACTCAGGCGCAATACCAGCATATCCGAATCCGGCCCGGAGGAAGATTTTATGTCAAATACTTTTTTCAATGCCTTTCATTAAAGATACCATGGGGATTCCAATTCCCCCGGCAGTTTTGTATTCAGGATGCCTGCCCCGGCAAACGAACCAGTTTTACGGACACCGAACCGGTAAACTGATCGATGGGTGGATTCAGCTTTTCGATTTCAATACTGATTTCCTTTACCTGTGGGCACAGCGCTTCGATATCCGCCGCCATTTTTTGCGCCAGTGTTTCCAATAAGTCCACGGGCTCCTGCATAGCTTTTTCCACCAGCTTAAAAAGAGCGGCATAATCAATCGTCTGCTCTAAAGCAGTTATCATGCCGGATTCCGGACTATAAGCCACCGCAAGGTTCACTACAAAATCATTGCCTTTCTGGCGCTCTTCCGGATACAGTCCATGAAAAGCGCGGAAGCGGCAATTATGAATATGAATATGGAGTAAATCGGACAATAGAAAATTTTAACCAACTGTGAAGTTAATGCAGGGCGCCTAAATAACGTTCCGCATCCAGCGCTGCCATACAACCACTGCCCGCGGCGGTAACGGCCTGCCGATAGATCTTGTCCTGCACGTCACCCGCCGCAAAAACGCCTTCGATATTCGTTTTGCTGGTGCCGGGAATGGTTTTGATATAACCGGCCTCGTCCATATCCAGGTAACCTTTGAAGATCGCGGAATTGGGTTCATGACCAATGGCCACAAAAAAACCGTTTACCGCAATTTCGCTGGTAACACCTGTTTCATTATTGCGCAGCTTTACGCCGGTCACGTTCTTTTCGCCCAACACTTCCACCGCTTCAGTATGCCAGTATATTTTGATATTGGGTGCTTTCATTACGCGATCCTGCATAATCTTACTGGCGCGCATTTCGCCCTTTCGTACCAGCATATGCACGGTGGTACAAAGATTACTGAGGTAAAGCGCCTCTTCGGCCGCGGTGTCGCCCGCGCCAACAATGGCCACTTCTTTCCCACGGAAAAAGAAACCGTCGCAAACCGCACAGGCACTTACGCCAAAACCATTGAGTCGTTGTTCACTTTCCAGCCCCAGCCATTTTGCGGATGCCCCGGTAGCGATAATCACCGCTTCGGCTTCCAACCATTTCTCTTCATCTATTTGTACGCGAAAGGGTCGCTGATTGAAATCTACTTTTGTGGCCAGACCAAAGCGGATATCTGCCCCCATGCGTTTGGCCTGCTTCTCAAAGTCCACCATCATTTCGGGTCCCTGTATGCCATCGGGATAACCAGGATAGTTTTCTACCTCCGTGGTGATAGTCAATTGCCCACCGGGCTGAATGCCCTGATAAAGTACGGGCTTCAATCCCGCACGCGACGCATAAATGGCGGCGGTATAGCCCGCAGGTCCACTTCCTATGATTAGTACCTTAACTTTTTCTATCGATTCGTTCAACATGCTTTAAAAACAGTTTTGTGCAAAAGAAAGTTTATTTGAGGAGATTGCCAAAAGCCCGGCGAAGGGGGTGGACAAAAAGGAAACAGCTCCTGCCGCATAGGCGACCGGAGCTGTTCATTGTAAATAAACCCACCAATTTTCTTTCCCGCCATAGGCGAAAAAGATGCTGCTATTTTATCCCAGGTATGCTTTCAGAGCGCTGCTGTACCGGGCTTTTTGTAAACGTTTGATCGCTCTTTCCTTGATCTGGCGGATACGCTCTTTGGTCAGATCGTATTTTTGACCGATCTGCTCAATGGTAACACCCTGCTCTCCATCGAGGCCGAAATAGGCGTTAACGATTTCCGCTTCGCGAGGGCTCAGCGATTTCAGGACGCGACGGATTTCGTTGCGCAGTGAATCTTTCATCACATCATCATCCGTATCGTCGCTGCCTTCCAGCAAATCACCCATGGCCACGTCTTCTGCTTCGTGCACGGGGGCATCGAGCGAAGTGTGACGGGTATTGCTTTGGAAAATATTATTGATTTCCGTTTCGCTCATTTCCAGCAATTCGGCCAGCTCTTCGGTTGAAGGCTCGCGCTCATGCTCCTGCTCAAAAGCCATATAGGCTTTGTTGGCCTTGTTGTAAGTACCAATTTTGTTCTGGGGCAAACGCACCAGCCTTCCCTGTTCGGCCAAAGCCTGCAGAATAGACTGACGGATCCACCATACCGCGTAGGAAATGAATTTGAAACCTTTTGTTTCATCAAAGCGTTGTGCGGCTTTGATCAAACCCAGGTTGCCTTCGTTGATCAGATCGCTCAATGAAAGACCCTGGTGCTGATATTGTTTGGCCACCGAAACCACGAAACGAAGGTTAGCCTGCACCAGTTTGTCCAATGCTTTTTGATCCCCCATCTTGATACGCTGTGCCAGCGTGGTCTCCTCCTCGGGGGTAATCATGGAAATCTTGGAAATTTCCTGCAAGTACTTTTCGACTGCCTGGGAATCCCTGTTCGTAATCTGGGTAGCGATTTTTAGCTGCCTCATAATGATTCAATCAATTTAGTAAACTACAAATGGTAGACAGTCTTTGTTTGCAGAAAGTTGCAAAGAGGTAAGTAGGTAAAACCGTCCGCGTCCGTCTGCAAAAATACATCACGTTGGCTGAATCTCATAGTTTTTGCCCTGAATTATTCCAGCCGGTTCTATAGCTTTCTGCCTGCAATTGTCTTCAAATGCAGCAGGGAAGCGGATTTTAACAAAATAGAGGCTTTTCAAAAAGATATCAACAAAACAGGATCACGCTGTGGATTTCCGGTGGTTGCGGCGCAGGAAAATCCAGAGCCCCACACCGGCTAATACCAGGCAGGTGGATATTACTTCAGCCTGAGTGGGTTGAAAACCAAACAGATCGATCGTCTTATTCACCCTGATTTTTTCAATAAGGAATCGCTCCAGTCCATTTACGATCAGGTAAAGCGCAAAGAGTGTACCCGGCACTTTCATTTTCTTCCTGACCGACCATAGCAATGCGAATAAGAGGAGCGCCATGATCACTTCATAAAAAGGAGTAGGATATACCGGGTTAGCTAATTCATTACAATATTTTCCGACACAACCGGGAATGGGGTCTCCCACTTCGTTTACGTTGTGTGGATAGGTGTAGGACCACATCCAGTCGGGCAGCCAGCTATAAGGATTTGGCCGGGGGTTATCGATACCCCAGTCACCATCACCGGCGACCTGGCAGCCAATTCGGCCCACTCCATAGGCAAGCATCAACGCCGGTGCAGCGGAGTCGTTGAGATGCCAAAACCCTATTTTATGTTTGCGCGCATACCACCAGATGGCGGTGGCGGCAAATATTAATCCGCCATAAAACGTAAGTCCTGCAGGTGAAAGCAGGTAGTCGGACGGGCGTTTGAGAAAATCGCTCCAGTTTTCAAAAATATCGAAGAGTTTGGCGCCTATCAATCCAAAAACGAGCGCAAGTATAGTGACCTCCCCTACCCGATCCTGTGGCCAGATGCGCACGGTTCTTTTTTCGGGCTTGGGCAATTTTTGCTTGTTCTTTTCCTGCCACTTCAACCAGGCAAAGAAAGCGCCCATGATGAGTCCGGCCGGCCAGCTACCAATACCGGAAAAAATAAATGCCTGCGTATCCTCGGTAGCCGAACTATCCATGATAAACAGACCAATTATCTTATACCCCAGCAAAAAGCCAAGCAGGAAATTCAGAATCAGTTCCGCGCGAGTGGCGGGCCTACCCACCAGCATCTGCATTTCGGTGGGTTGCAACAAACCTTCGCGACTTTTGCGGCGAAGTTCAGCAGCCAGCACCAGTGCCGCGAGTATGAAAGCGATAGCAACAAAAAATCCAAATGAATTCACAAACCGCAGAAATGGCCATTCCACCCCAAACAGGTCTTTGAAAGCATAATAAAGGTTAGGATACATTGCGGTAAGATAGTTTTAGGCAGGCAATATACAATACAAAAAATAACCCCGGTTATCCGGGGTTATTTTTTGTAAGCATTAATTGCAGTATTCATCAAATGCCGCAATCAGGTTCTGCGCAATTAGTTGCGCCGGGCGGCCTTCGATCATATGCCGCTCAATGAAATGAACCAACTCTCCATTCTTAAACAGCGCTATAGCCGGTGAAGAAGGAGGATAAGGCATCAGGTGCTGGCGAAGCCGTTGAACGGCTTCCACATCAAAACCAGCGAATGTGGTGGTGAGGAAATCAGGCTTATGTTTGGCATTGAAAACCGCCATCAAAACCCCGGGACGGGCCGAGCCCGCCGAACAACCACATACGGAATTGATCATTACCAGTGTGGTGCCCTCCTTTTTCAATTGCGCATCCACCTCATCGGGAGTCAGCAATTCGGTGAAACCGTTGTCGGTCAGCTCCTCTTTCATGGGAACTACTATTTCAGCAGGATACATAGTCATAAATTGATTTAAAAGTGGAACGCAAAGTTAGCTAAAAAGTTCATCCCTCCACTATGCGCCATATTGGCGCATAGTGGAGGCGCCTACAGCCACAATGACAGTACAAATAGGATGATTCTTGCAGCTCTGTCGGGAATTGGGTCCATTTGGGGCGATGGTATGTGCTTTGAATGGAGTTGGCTGTAATCATTTTACAAAACGACAAAAAAATACAACTATGACCCAGTTAAGAATTAATCGCCGCCCGATCGATGCAGGCTTTAACAATCTCTTAAACGACTTTTTCAATACCTGGCCCGTCTATGATCGTAAAGAGGGTCAAACAAATTGGACCGGATCGGTGCCGGTCAATATTCGGGAAACAGAAAATGCTTATCAATTGGAATTGGTTGCACCCGGATTTGACAGGAATGATTTCAAAGTGAGTGTGGAAAATAACCAATTGACCATCGAAGGAAAAAAGGAACAGAAATCGGA
>JBIQMS010000064.1:0-16191 GCA_044463125.1 Terrimonas ferruginea | reverse complement strand
CATAAAAAATATGTTTTAAAAAAATTGGAAAATAACGGTATAACTGCGGGAACTGCTTCAGCGCTTTAATCAACTTCATAGTTCAGGAGAGTTTTCCCGCAGATAAGCGCGGATTGTTACGCAGATGAACGCAGATAAGTGATTAATGTAGAAAGTTTCAACTTTCTTAGGGCATGGTAATGAAAGTTTCTCACCCTTCCCTAAGCTCTCTTCAACTTTAAACTCTAAACCTTAAACCAACGTACTACGTAGTACGTTCCACATAAATTTTCTCAATCTCCTCCTTATACTTCTCCATAATCACTTTACGTTTCATGGAAAGTTTCGGCGTGAGTTCGCCGGTATCCACACTCCATTCATTGGGTAGCAGTTCAAATCTTTTTACCTGCTCTACGTGGTTGAAGTATTTATTAAAGCTTTCAATCAGGTCCTTGTACAGTTCCCTCACTTTGGGGTTGTTGATGATCTCTTCGTTGCTGCCGTCGGCAATACCGTTGTGCCGGGCCCAGTCGCGCAGGTTGGGGAAGGAGGGAATAATCAGGGCACCTACGAATTTGCGTTCGGGTCCCACAATCATCACTTGCTCGATATAGGGCGACTCCTTCAATTTATTTTCAACCGGCAGCGGCGCTACATACTTGCCACCACTGGTTTTGAAGAGTTCTTTTTTCCGATCGGTGATCTTGAGATAGCGCCCTTCCACCAGTGTGCCGATATCACCGGTATGAAACCAGCCCTCAGTAATGGTTTCAGCGGTCAGGTCGGGACGCTTATAATAGCCCAGCATGATATGCGGACCTTTGCTGAGGATTTCTCCATCTTCGGCAATTTTCACTTCCACCCCATCAATAAGCGGGCCCACAGTCCCAAACTTGCGGTCCTTTTCATCGAAGCGGTTGACCGAGATAACGGGTGAAGTTTCCGTGAGGCCATACCCTTCCATGATCGGAATACGTGCGGCGGTGAAAATGCGGATCAGTCGCACCTGGCAGGCAGCGCCACCGGTAACAATACATTTAAGGTTATTGCCCAGCGCTTCGCGCCACTTGCTAAAGATGAGTTTGTTCGCAAGCCTCAGTTGCAGGTTGTACCAGAAGCCCTGGTTCTGGTTGATCTCAAATTTTTCAGCCAGCCCGTGTGCCCAGAAGAACAGCTTCTTCTTAATGCCCGTGAGTTCTGCGCCTTTGGCCATAATCTTATCATACACTTTCTCCAACAGGCGTGGCACCGTGGTAAACATATGCGGCTTTACTTCCTTCAGATTGTCACCAATGGTTTCGAGGCTTTCCGCATAATAGATGGAAGTGCCGCGGAAGAGATAGAGGTAGCTCACCATTTTCTCAAAAATATGGTTGAGCGGAAGGAAGCTGAGCGATCGCATGCTTTCGCCCGGCGGAAAGCAGGGCAGGCAGGCCACCACATTCGAAACGATATTGCTATGCGTAAGCATTACTCCTTTAGGTGTGCCCGTGGTGCCTGAAGTATAGAGGATGGTTGCCACATCCTCGTAACGAATTTTTTCGGAAATGGGCGCCACCTGCGCCAGCATATCATCGGTACCCATGGCCATCACTTCTTTCCAGTGGCGGGCATTGGGTACATAGTCAAAGGTGAAAATATGTTTGAGGCTGGGTACATGCTCCTGAAGGCTTTTCACTTTCAGAAAAAGATCCTCGTCATTCACAAAAACCATCTTCACCTGGGCGTCTCTCAGTATGAATTCCAGCTCATGGACGGCGATTGTGGGATATACCGGAGTGAGAATGCCGCCTGCCTGCTGAACGGCCAGGTCCACCATCAGCCATTCGGGACGGTTCTTGGCAAGAATGGCTACTTTATCGCGACCTTCCACCGTATCATCATTGGGGCCAATGCCCAGGGCCAGCAAACCACCACTCAATTTATTAACCAGATCATTCACCTCGCGCACACTGTATTCCTTCCAGCTTCCAGCTTCCTTACCTGCCAGCATCACTCGCTCAGGATTCTTTTCCATATGCAAAGCGAGGCAATCAAATAATCGACGGGGCTCCTTCATGCAATCGTTGTCTTTAGTTTGAAAGATAGAAGACAATTTAATAAAAAATAGTGAGAAGAGTAGGGAAAGGTTTTACGTAGTACGTAATACGTTTTACGTAGTACGTATTACGTATTACGTATGTTTAGGGTTTAGAGTTTAAGGTTTAAACTTTAAACCCTAAACCCCAAAAAACGTACTACGTAAAACTTACAACGTACTACTTATAATACTGTCCCGCCGGCATCCTGAACACTCTGTTGCTTTGAAACTTATTGAATGCTTCAAAAGCCTCAGCATGGGTTTTGGTCCATTGATCGTAGGCGGCCAGGTTTTCTACGGGGCCGAAAAGCCATTGGTTATAGGAATCAAACATGCCTTCCTGCAAGAGTTGACGCTGGAAGTCGAAAAGTTTGAAGGGGTATTTGGCGGCGTGATTGGCAAACCAGTCGAGGATAAAACGGGAACGGATCATCGTCAGTGTCTCCACGTTCAGGCCCTGGTTGGCCACTGAGCTTTGTTTAGCCATGGTTTGCAGAAAGGCTTTGGCAAACTCGCTTTTGTTTTTTTCTTCGCCTTTCATCAGGTCTGCTTCGGCGAATAATTTTTCTTTATAGGCTTTCAGCAAAAGTTCCTTCATGGAAGCGCCTCTTTCAGTACGGCTCTCCATGTTCACGAAAATTTCACCGTAAATAATGGTCCATACCTTGTCTTTGCTGTAGTAATAATAAAGCGCCGCATTGTAATAGTTACCGCTGTAAGCGGGATCCATTTCAATACCTTTTTCCCATTGATCAATAGCGTCGAATTTTTTGGCGGCCCAGAGCAATTCGCCATATTCGCTGTAAAGCGGTCCGCTTTTCGGGAATTTTTTCAGCGCTTTTTTATACATCTTCTCACATTCCTTCACTTCTTCTATGGCCTTATACACATTCCCTGCAATCTGGAATGTAACTTCATCCGCGTCGGGCCGGTCTATCAGCGTCTTCGCGCCTTCCAACGCGCGTACGTAATCGCGCTTCATATAATAGCTCATCACCAGGTCCTTCTGCATCTCCAGGCTTTTATCATCTATCGTTAGGGCACGCTTCAACACCAGGATGGCATTGTCGAAATCGCCACTACGCATAAAGGCTTTGGCTGTTTGATGCATGGCTTTGGGATCATCGCCCTGCGCCATGGAAATACCCAGCGAGAAAAGACAGAGGAGGAAGAGAGATATGTGCTTCATGGTTTTTAGTTGAATTGTTGAATCGTTGAATCGTTGAATTGAAGCAGGCACAAATTGACAGATGGAAGACGTTTTTTCTGCATGATTGGTTGACTCGCCTGCAAAATTCCAATAAGGTTGACTATCAAGTGTTAACTCCTAAATTCTAAATCCCATTAAACCTTCAACCCTAAACTTTAAACAAATCAACGAATCAACAAATCAACGAATCAACCCATCATTTCTCAATCATGTTCGTCAGCAGCCCATCCCTCAGTTTCGGTTCAAACCAGGTGCTCTTGGGCGGCATTACGTTGCCGCTATCGGCTATATCGAATAGCTGCTGAATGGTAACGGGATAAAGGCTGAATGCCAGCCGCATTTCACCGCTATCCACCCTGCGTTCCAGTTCTTTCAGTCCCCTGATGCCTCCCACAAAATCGATGCGCTTATCGGTACGCTGGTCTTTTATGTCGAGCAGTTTGTCGAGAACATTATTCGAAAGAATGCTCACATCCAGTACGCCAATCGGGTCGTTGGTATATGTTCCTTCCCTTGCCGTAAGGATATACCATTGCTTATCCAGATACATGCCAAACTCGTGCAGTTGTGCGGGTTTCACGGCAGTTTCGCTTCTGGTTATGGTAAAATCATCCTGCAGGGCACTGATAAAATCGTCAGCATCCATTCCGTTCAGGTCTTTGATCACACGGTTATAATCGAGGATTGCCAGTTCGCTGGCCGGGAAGATAGTGGTCAGGAAAAATTTAGCGGATTCATTGCCGGGCAGGGCTTCGCTCAGTTTGGCCGCTGAAGCCGCCCGATGGTGACCATCGGCGATATAAGTGGCGGGCACTTTCTCCGCAAACAGGCGGGTGATGGCAGCTACCGTTTCCGGCTCATCCACTACCCAGATGGTATGCGTGATATTGTCGTCGGCAACAAAGTCATAAATAGGTTCCTGGCTCGTTTTCCAGGAAGCCACGAGTTTATCCATTTCCGCAACGTTATTGTAGGCGAGAAATACATTGCCGGTTTGCGCCAGAATGGTACGCATATGATCAATCCGGTCCTTTTCCTTTTCAGGCCTTGTAAACTCATGCTTCTTCACCAGGCCGTTGAAATAATCTTCCACGGAAGAAAGACAAACCAGGCCGGTTTGCTCACGGCCATCCATGATAAGCCGATAGATATAATAACAGGGCTTTTCTTCCCTTATCAGAAAACCTTTCTCCTGAAATGTCTGCAGGTTCTTGGCCGCCTGGTCGTATACAGCCTGGCTATGAATATCCGTATCGGAAGGCAGATCAATTTCCGCCTTGGTAATATGCAGAAAGGAATGCGGATTGCCCGCAGTTTCCTGGCGCGCTTCCTCACTATTCAATACATCATAAGGGCGGGAAGCAATTTTGCTGGCCAGTTCGGGCTGGGGACGGAGTGCGCGGAAAGGACTGATTTGAGACATATGGATAATTTCTGTTTGCGCCGCAGCGCGTGATCTAATTCGTTAACAATAATTATGCGTAGCGGGCCGCGAAGGATTTCATGAGTTCGGTAAGCAATTGCACACTGGAAAGCGGCAGGGCATTGTACATAGAAACGCGGAAACCGCCCACAGAGCGATGCCCCTTCACGCCATACATGCCTTCGGCTTTGCAAAGATCCATAAAGGCTTTTTCCTTCTCCGCATCATCCATTACAAAAACGGCATTCATGCGGCTGCGATCTTCTTTGGCCACTGTTCCGCGGAAAAGGGGCAGACTATCCAATGTTTCGTAGAATAATTTTGCCTTGGCTTCATTTTCTTTTTCCAGAGCGGCCACCCCGCCCTTGCTCTTCAGCCAGCGAAGGGTGAGCATACACACGAAAACCGCGAATACAGGCGGCGTGTTGAGCATGGATCCATTAGCGATATGGTTGCGGTAATCCATCATGGTGGGAATTTGCCTTGTTGTTTTTCCCAGCATATTCTTATTCACCACCACCAGGTTCACGCCTGCTGCACCCAGATTTTTTTGCGCACCGGCATAGATCAGGTCGAAGCTGTTGAAATCGAGTTGGCGGCTCATGATATCGCTGCTCATATCCACTACCAGCGGCACATTCCATTTGCGAAAAGCATTCATATCCTGCCACTGCGTGCCATAAATGGTGTTGTTGCTCGTGATATGCAAATATTTGGCGGTGGCGGGCACATGAAAATCTTTGGGGAGATAGGTATAGTTTCGGTCTTTGGAACTGCAAACCACTTCTACGTGGCCAAAGAGCCGGGCTTCTTTGATGGCTTTGGTGCCCCAAACATCGGTATCGGTATAGGCAGCCAACTCCTGGCTATCGAGCAGGTTCATGGGTACCTGCATAAACTGCGTGCTGGCGCCACCATGCAGAAATAGCACTTCGTGGTCGCTATCCAGTTGCATCAGCTCCTTTACCAGGGCGATTGCTTCGTCCATCACCGACTGAAACATCGGCGTGCGGTGGCCGATTTCAAGAATAGATAATCCGCTATCGTTGAAATTCAGAATGGCGCGACTGGCTTCTTCAAACACTTCGCGGGGAAGGATGGAAGGGCCGGCATTGAAGTTGTGGACCTGCAGTTTTTCCGTTTGCGTCAAGGCATCAATTTTAAGAGGGGCAAAGATAAGCCATGCCCTGCGTTATCTTTTCCCCAAATTTGGTCGTTTCAGTGTTCACGCCCCAGGATCTGGCCGCTCATCCAGGCTTGCTGGGTCCGCGCCATTTCCACACTATCGCTCGTATTCCATGTCAACGGACCAAATTGCCGAAGCGAAGGTTGTCCCGCATTGGCCCAGGCAGTGTACCAGAAACTGGCCACCGCAAAAATGGAAGCGCGCATACGGCGCTCCACCATTCCGCCCATGGCCTGATCATAAGCCAGGGCATAGGCGCTGGAATATTGACGAATCACCTGTCCGTTGCGGTACTCGAAGGAAAAGCGCTGATCGGGAGGAAAGGAAAGCGAAAGTGCTTTTTCAATTTTTAGAACGGAGTCGGATGCGAGGGCGCTTTCCAGCACACGGTCCCAAATGAATTTACCCGGATTATCGAGATACCTGGCCCGCCCGCAAAGCAAATCCCATTGCTTTTCCGCCAGCAACTCAGGAATCCGACTTTCCCAAAAGCCATGGATGCCTTTCTGGCCCGTGTGTTGCCCATCGTGGTTGCTGCTGGTATGCAGGGGTACATGGGCATCGGCGATATAATGGCCCAGATCGGCGGATAGTTTCAGAATGCGTGCGGGATCCTTCTGCCGAAAGGCTTCGGTAAGGCGCCAAAGCATGGTCTGTATCCACCAGGGTGCCACGCCATGGGCCTGCAGACTGTCTTCCCCAAATTTTTCCACCGCCGCCTTCCAGGGCCGGGGCAGGCTATCGAAGGGATATACACCATAGCGATCAAGGTCAATATAGTGCCGGGGGCCTTCCACCGGAATGGCATAGCGACGTTTGTCGGGATCCACCGCATGTTCTTCCAAATATTGAATATGGGGCTTGTAGAAAGCCAGCATCTCCGGCGGTAAAAGAAATACCGCGAAAAAATTGATGCGGCGATGGCCATAAAATCCCCAGCTATAAGCAGGCGAAAGATGAGTAAGCAGGGATAAGAGGAGGGCGGAAAGGAATAAGCGCTTCTTCATGATGAATAAGTTTTAAAGAAGCGCAGGGTTTACGTATTACGTAGTACGTACTACGTTTTTTGGAGTTTAGAGTTTAGGGTTTAAAGTTTAAAGTAAAATAAGCATTATGAAGTTAGTTATTCCTGGCATTATCACTGGAAAAAAACTTTAAACCTTAAACCTTAAACCCTCAACAAATAAACAAATAAACAAATCAACAAATCAACAAATTACTTCTCTCCCATCTTGTCCATCCTCAACTCCGGTTTGTTTCTTTCTTCTTCCAGATCTACTACTCCACCCGTTACGGCATATTTCATGGCTTCGCCGGAAGTGATGCCATCAATCTTGCGCACGCGGGCGCGGGGGAGGATGTAGAGCTGGCCGGCGAAATTATACGCTTGCGGCACGTACACGGCCACATGGTCGGCGCCCATCTCAAACTTGGTCATTTCTTCATCGGTGAGGAAACCAATGATCCAGACTTCTTCACTAAATACATTGGCCAGCACGGCCTTGTTGAATTTTCGCTTATCGCCCGCGAAGGCTTCAAAGAAATCTTTGGTGGAGGTATAAATGAATTTGATTACCGGCGTGCGCTCCATCCACTGGTCGAAAAAGCTGATCATGCTGCCCATCAGGAAATTGCTGCTAAACCATCCTACCAGCACGATGAAGACCATGATGATCGCGAAGCCCAATCCCGGGATGTTGACATAGGGTCTTAAGATTCCATCCACCCATTCAAATACATTATACAATACCCAGGCCGTGATGCCGATAGGGGCCAGGATGATGATACCCTGCACAAAATAGCGCAATAGCGTACGGAATCGTTGCTCGTTCTTACTACGGTAACGCTTGGTTAATGGAGGCATAGTGCAACAAAGTTAGCGAAAAGCATTGCCGGCCAGCCAATCGCCCTATGATTTCAGGATGCCAGGAAATGATAACCTAAAAAGCTGACAATCAAACCAGCCATCCGCAATCACCGAATTTTCACCGAAAATTCGGTGGGAAACTTTGGTAACGAAAAAAGTTTCCATAGTTTTGCGCCCGTTTATGGAACAGCAGGAAAGAATAGTAGTAAAGGCCCATGAGTTGTTTATGCGGTATGGTATCCGCAGCATCAGCATGGATGAGATTGCCACGCACCTGGGCATCAGTAAGAAAACCATTTACCAGTTTTTCGCTGACAAGGACGCGCTGGTGGCTTCGGTAGTGGATATTGAGATTACCAACAATATCCGCGATTGCTCGCATTACAGCCAGATTGCGCAGGATCCCGTACATGAGATATGCCTGGCCCTCGATATGATTGAGGACATGGTGAAGATCATGAACCCGGCTATCATTTTTGATATGCAGAAATATCATCCCCAGGCTTTCCGCAAGTTTGAGGCGCATATTAACGGGTTTATGCATGATATTGTACGAAACAACCTGTTGAAGGGCCTTGAATTGGATATTTACCGACCGGAAATCAATGTAGATATACTCACCCGGTTCCGGCTTTCGAGCATATTCATGGTATTCAACCCCGAGCTTTTCCCATTGGGGAAAAACGATTTAGGCACGGTATTGCGGGAGATAACCCTGAATTTTTTATACGGGATCACCAACGCGAAAGGACAGAAACTCATTCACAAATACAATCAGGAACGTTCAAAAAATCGAAAACCATGACCCAAGGAATCAAGCGGCGGGCGGCAGCTCTACTACTGGCATTAGCGCCGGTATGGGCGATGGCGCAGCAACCCGCGGCGCTGGAGCGGCACGAAATGAGCATTCAACAGGCCATTGATTATGCCCAGAAAAACAACGTGCAGGTTAAAAACGCGTTGCTGGATTTACAGATTCAGCAACAAACCAACCGCGAAGTAACGGGAAGCGCCTATCCCCAAATCAGCGGCAGCGGATCTATCACCTACAACTACAAATTGCCGGTAAGCCTGGTGCCCGCCGAATTTTTCGGTGGCCCTCCCGGAACATTTGAAGAGCTCGCTTTTGGCGTAAAGTGGAATGCCACCTATGGCGTAAAGCTGGACCAGCTCCTCTTCGACGGGCAGGTGTTTACCGGCCTGCAGGCCCGCAAAACCTTGATCGAGTTCCAGGAAAAAAATGTGGAAGTGACGGAAGAAACCATCCGCACCAATATCCACAAGATCTATTATCAGTTGGTGATCAGCAAAACCCAGGTGGAACTGATCGATGCCAACCTGCAAAGGCTGGAGCTGTTGAAAAGAGATACCCGTATCATGTACGACAACGGATTTGCGGAAAGACTGGATATTGATAAGCTGGATGTGCAATTGGCCAACCTTCAATCGGAAAAAACCAACGTGCTGAACCAGATCAACAATGGCTACCTGGGCCTGAAAGTGCTGATGGGTATGCCCATTCGTGATGAGCTGGTGCTGACAGATACACTCAGCGATAATATGGTACGCGATGGCGTGTTGGAAGCTTCGCAATTTGATTATCGCCAGCGCCGCGATTTTCAATATGCGGAACTGGGTTTAAAGCTGAAGGAATTTGATGTGCAGCGCTATAAGCTGGCCAAGTTGCCCACGCTTTCGCTCAACGCTTACTATAACCGTAATGCCCAGCGCAATGAGTTCAACTTTTTTAAGTCGGGCGAAAACTGGTTCAATATTTCGGCGGTAACGCTCAACCTGAATATTCCCATCTTCAGTGGCTTTAGTGCGAATTCGAGAATTCAGAAAGCCAGGCTTTCGCTGCAGCAAAGCCTGAACCAGCGCGAGGCGATGAAGATCAGTATCGACAGCGAAATAAGCACCGCGCGAAACAATTATACTTCCGCGCTCGCCAACCTCGATTTTCAAAAGAAGAACATGGAGCTGGCGGAGTCGGTATTCCTCCAGACCCGCAAAAAATTTGAAGCGGGCACCGGTTCGCAAACGGAGATCAATGCCGCGCAAACGGATCTGAAATCGGCCCAAACCAATTATATCAACGCTCTGTACAATGCCGTTATCGCCAAAGTAGACTTTATGAAGGCGACGGGTAAACTGTAAAACCAACCACTAAAATCAGGAAAATGAAAAAAATATTCCCACTCATAACCATTGTTTCGCTCAGCTTCTGGCTGATGGCCTGCGGCGGCAATGCGGAAACCAATAAGGAACTGGCGAAGAAGAAGGCCTCGCTCGAGAAACTGCGTGCCGAGCAAAAAGAAGTGAATGATAAGATAGCCGCGCTGGAGAAGGAAATCGCCAAACTGGATCCCAGCATCGCGGCCGGTAAGGCCAAGCTGGTGTCGTTGGAAACAATAGCTTCCGATACTTTTCAGCACTATATCGACCTGCAGGGACGTGTGGACGCCCAGCAAATGGCCATGGTGGTACCTCGCGGACAGGGAGGCATTGTGCGCTCCATTCACGTAAAAGCCGGCCAACGCGTGAGCAAGGGACAGTTGCTTTTGAAGCTGGATGATCTCGCTGCCCGCCAACAGGTGGACGCCATCGCCGCGCAGATCCCCGGGCTGGAATCAGCCGCCAGGCTCGCGCAGAGTGTGTACGATCGCCAAAGCAATCTCTGGAAAAATAATATCGGTACCGAAGTGCAGGTATTGCAGGCAAAGACCAATGCGGAGAATGCGGAAGCCCAACTGAAAGCCGCCAAAGCTAATCTGGAAGTGGCGAAAGAAA
Source organism: Terrimonas ferruginea (assembly GCA_044463125.1). Lineage (GTDB taxonomy): Bacteria > Bacteroidota > Bacteroidia > Chitinophagales > Chitinophagaceae > CAYMZZ01. The sequence continues at coordinate 5,656 of JBIQMS010000064.1, read as the reverse complement.
CGGCTTCGCTGGCTAATGTGTACGCGGAAATTGGCGGAATGGTGGATATCATGAACGTGAAAATCGGCGACTATTTTACGGTGGCCAGCGCCATGAATCCGCAAAGCGGCGCGCGCATCGTGAGCAATGGGGCTTACAAACTGATGGTGCAGGTGCCGGAAAACTATCTCGGGCGCATCCATACAGGAAGCCCCGTGCGCATTGTGTTACCTGAATTGAACAACAAAGTAGTCAACAGCAAACTCAGTGTGGTGAGCAATGTGGTGGATCCGGTGAGCCGCACTTTTGCGGCGGAAGCACAGTTGCCTTCCAGCGCCGATATTCGGCCCAACCAATTGGCCAAAGTGCAGATGCAGGATTATGTAAACAACAAGGCTATTACTATCCCCATCAATACCCTGCAAAGCGATGAACAGGGCAAGTTTGTGCTGGTAGCAGCGAAGAATGAGGAGAACAAGATGATTGCCCGTAAGAAAATTGTGGAAATGGGTGAAATGTATGGCGACCGTGTGGAAATTGTTTCGGGTCTGCAGGTCGGCGATCAGATTGTGGTAGGAGGTTACCAGAGCCTCTACGACGGGCAACTGATCACCACCGCAAAGTAATAACACCGGATTGAAAATTAATTACTGCCATTGTTGTACACAACAAGCAGCTCTGGCAGCCAACTGTTAAAAAGATAACATGTCGGCACTCGAAAATATTACCGGGAAGTTTAAGGAGTTTAAACCTACTTCCTGGGCTATACGCAACAAGACCTCGATGTACCTCTTCATGCTCATCGTAACGATGGTGGGGGTATATCAGTTCAATACATTACCGAAGGAGCAATTTCCTGATATCGTGATCCCTACCGTGTACATTCAAACGGTATATGTGGGCAACTCTCCCAAGGATATGGAGAACCTGGTGACCCAGCCGATTGAAAAACAGATCAAGGGTATCACCGGCGCCAAGATCAAGAAAGTAACCAGCACCAGCATTACCGATTTCTCCGCCATTACGGTAGAGTTTGATACGGATGTGAAAGTGGATGTGGCCGTGCAGAAAGTGAAAGACGCGATCGACAAGGCCAAGCAGGACCTTCCCACCGACCTCACTCAGGAGCCAACAGCCCTTGAAGTGAGTTTTTCGGAAATGCCCATCATGTACGTAAACCTGAGTGGAGACTATGATCCTACGCGCCTTAAGAGCTATGCTGATGAACTGAAAGACCGGCTGGAAGAGCTGAAGGAAATCAACCGGGTTGACCTGGTAGGTGCACCGGAAAGAGAGTTTCAGATTAATGTAGACAATTACCGCATGCAGGCCGCTGGTGTTACTTTCAATGATATTGCGCAGGCAGTGCAATCCGAGAACCGCGATATCAGCGGTGGTCTGCTCGATGTAGGCGATATGCAGCGCAACCTGCAATTGAAGGGACAGTTTAAAACGGCGCAGGATATTTCACAAATCGTCCTGCGCAATTCCCGGGGCAACCCCATTTATCTCAAGGATATTGCCGTTATCAAGGATACCATTAAGGATCGCGACAGCTATGCGCGCCTCGATGGAAAGAATGTGATCACGCTCAACATCATCAAGCGTGCGGGCGAAAACCTGATCAGCACCAGCGATAATGTGAAGAAGATTACTGCCCAAATGCAGGAAGATTTCTTTCCCAAAGACCTTGACGTACGGATTACGGGCGATACCAGTAATTCAACCCGAACATCCTTTAACGAACTGGTAAACTCCATCGTAATCGGATTTGTGCTGGTATTATTGATCCTGATGTTTTTCATGGGGGTTACCAATGCCTTCTTTGTGGCCCTGAGTGTGCCGCTGAGTATGTTTGTGGCCTTTATGTTCCTGCCGCTGGGTAACCCAGTTGTTGGTACCGACATCACGCTCAACTTCATCGTGCTGTTTGCCCTGCTTTTTGGCCTGGGTATTATTGTGGATGACGCGATTGTGGTGATCGAGAATACCCACCGCATTTTTATGGAGGGCCGCGGCAAAATTTCGAGCACCAAGGCGGCGATGATGGCGGCCGGGGAAGTATTTATTCCGGTACTGGCTGGTACGCTTACCACGCTGGCCCCCTTCTTCCCCCTGCTGTTCTGGCCGGGTATTATCGGTAAGTTTATGATCTACCTGCCGCTGATGTTAATCTTTACTTTGACGGCCTCCCTAATCGTGGCATTCATCATGAACCCGGTATTCGCGGTAGATTTCATGAACCATCCGGAGCATGAGGAGAAGCAGCCCAAATCGGCCATCTTCCGCAAGCCGGGCTTTTGGGTGGGGGTTGGATTAGGTGTGCTGGCACATTTGGTATCACCCTTCTTCGGCAACCTGATCTTATTTATCATGTTGCTGGTGGTATTGAACCGTTATTTTATTGAAGGATGGATACGATCATTTCAAAACAGCGTTTTGCCCTGGATCATGGGTCATTACGAAACCATGTTGCGCTGGGTGCTGAAGGGCTGGCGTCCGGTATGGATGCTGTTGGGAGCAATAGCGCTTTTCTTCGTTTCCATTTTCCTGTTTGCCTTGCGCGGCGCTCCGGTGGTTACCTTTCCCGATGCGGATCCCAACCAGATCTATGTGTACCTGAAACTGCCTACCGGCAGCAGGGTGGAATATACGGATAGCATTACCCGTGTTCTGGAAAAAAGGGTGTTCGATGTATTGGGTATTGAGCCAGGCAACGGAAAGAAAAATCCGATTGTGGAGAGTGTAATCGCCAACGTGGCCGTAGGTGCTGCGGATCCCAATAGTGGCGACCGCAGTACAAGAAGCGAGTTGGGTCGTATTCAGGTTTCATTTGTAGAATTTGAAAAAAGGCATGGGGTATCATCAGCCCCTTATCTTGATAGTATTCGTGCTGCCATCAAGGGCATACCAGGCGCGGAAATTTCGGTGGATAAGGAAGCCAATGGTCCACCCACTGGTCCTCCGGTGAATATTGAAGTGGCGAGTGAGGATTTTGATGTGTTGATTAACTCTGCGGTTACCCTCAAGAATTATCTGGATAGCATACAGGTGCCGGGTGTGGAAGAACTGAAAATGGATATTGACCTGCGGAGCCCTGAAGTAACGCTTAGGGTGGATCGCGAAAGGGCCAATGCCGAAGGCATCAGCTCGGGTCAGATAGGCCAACAGATACGTACCGCATTGTTTGGACTGGAAGCCAGCAAGATCAAGGATGGTGAGGATGAGTATAAGATCCAGATCCGAAATGAAGAATTGCAGCGTCGCAACCTGGTGGACCTGCTCAATATGCGCATTTCCTTTATGGATATGGCGAGTGGACAGTTCCGCAGCGTGCCCATCGCTTCCTTTGTAAAAGTAGACCTCACCAATACCCTCGGTAGTGTGAATCGTAAGGATCAGAAGCGCGTGATTACGCTTCGCTCCAATGTGCTGTTGTCGCAGGGCTTTACACCACAAAGTGTGAATGAAGACCTGGCGCAACGCATATCGGAATTCAGCCGTGGCTTACCTCCCGGGGTAACCATTAAGCAAACCGGTGAAGGCGAAGAGATGGCGGAAACCATGAACTTCCTGATGCTGGCCCTTGTGGCAGCGCTGCTGATCATTCTCTTCATCCTGGTATTGCAGTTCAACTCAGTGAGCAAGTCGGTGATCATTTTGACCGAAATTATCTTCAGCGTGATTGGGGTGATGCTGGGTTATGCATTGACGGGTATGACGGTGAGTGTGGTAATGACGGGTGTGGGTATTCTTGGTCTGGCGGGTATCGTCATCAAGAATGGTATCCTGGTGATTGAGTTTGCCGATGAACTGCGGTCGAGGGGTATGCGTACGCGTGAAGCCGTTATTCAGGCCGGTAAAACGAGAATTATTCCGGTATTGCTGACAGCCCTGGCAGCCATCCTGGCCCTGATACCCCTTGCGGTGGGTTTCAATATCGACTTTGTGGGGCTCTTTGCTTCCTTTGAACCCAATATTTTCTTTGGAGGCGATAATGCGGCATTCTGGAAACCGCTTTCCTGGACCATCATCTTTGGATTGACTTTCGCTTTCTTCATGACCCTGATGATGGTGCCGAGCATGTACCTGATTGCTGAGCGGCTCAAGCGCCCCATGCGCAGGCGTTTTGGAGGCACCTGGGTGTCCTTCCTGGGAATTCCGCCCTTTACGCTGCTGTTCGGACTATTAATGATCCTGGCTGCCTTTTTCCAAAGAGCCCGGGTGCGTCGAAGGGCCGCCCGCCTCAAAAATGAAAGAGTGAATAAGGCCTGGATTGGATCCTGGTTCTGATAAATAGTGGTGATTAGTAATGTGTAAGAGGCAATCAAGCAATTGGTTGCCTCTTTTTTGTACAGGCCTCTAATATTTTTCTAAGATTTTTTAATCTTTTATGCAGCATTTTAAAAAGTGCCTTTGTCTCTATAAGCGACGTTTGAGTCTGAACGAATACAGACTACTGAACTTGTCGTAACTTGTTGGTTTTGTATCCGCCTATCTAACTGCTTAGCGGAAGAAAGGCTCCCCAAAGGGAGCCTTTCTTGTTTTCAGCCTGTAAGTAGTTAGTAGTTTTAAGTTTAAAGTTGAGAGTTTAAGGTTTAGAGATGGTTGGAAGGATGTGAGTTTAAATTTGGTTTGAGGAAAAAATCTGCGGTAATCAGCGAAAAAAATCTGCGCAAATCAGCGGGAAATGCTACAGCACTTTAAACAGTTTTAGAGTTCAGGAAAGTTTTCCCGCAGATCATCGCAGATTTGAGAATTAGTATTTTGGGAACCTCCATATGGCAGAGTTAAACTTTCAACTTTAAACCATCCAACCCCATTTCGCCATCCAGAAACCTTCTTATTCTTTTCGCCGATTTACAACCTATGCCGCTCACTTCACTCAACTCCTTTTCAGAGGCATTTACGAGATGGGTTAAGCTGCCAAATTTTTTCAATAAAGCTTCTGCTTTGGATCCTCCTATCCCTGGTAGGCCTTCCACAAATATTTGCTGAGCACTGGCTTTATGATAGTTTGTCCGGCTGCGATGAAATAGAAATCGCCTTCTTTTTATTTGTTGTTGAATTATATGATTTATGATGCTGGAGCTATCTTGCAAATCCCTCGCATAGATAATAGGAATCTGCCACCCGGCATTTATGGCCAGCATTGCCCCCTGAATTGTGTTACGACTTATCGATTTCTCAATCGAATAGGGGTTGCCTTCTAATAACAATAGTGGAAATTGATGAGTACGATGAAGTTTCCGACACTGATCAAAAATGCGATTGCTTTGAATAGAAAGGATAAAATCGCTGGCTGTCTTTCGCTCAATAATGAACCGCTCACCAATTATATAATCACCTGCTTCAAGTTGTTTGTACTGAATAGTAAAGCCCAACTGTGAAAGTAAATCAGGTAAGCCCGACCTTTTCTCCCGGTGGTCGGCAATAATAACAGGAGTTTCCATAATGAAAAGTTTTCATTAATGGCTCCTGTTAGGTGAATCGTAAGGAAAACAAATTTCCAATAAATAATAATATCAAACGCAAATTTCTCCAGCCCCGATTCTCTAATTCCGCCGATCGCAGCCTACTTTAAACTAAAATCCCCCGGCAAAGCCGGGGGATTTTAGTTTAAAGTAGATTAGAAGGCTTTCTTCTCCACCGGATTTCCATCCGCATCGAGGAATAC
>JBIQMS010000063.1:0-19596 GCA_044463125.1 Terrimonas ferruginea | reverse complement strand
TGAAAATAATCAGGGTGAAAAGGGCATCCGCATTCCCGAAAAACTCATCCCCTATTTCGGCAAAGAATACCTACTTTAGAAAATATCCCGGTTGGCGTAGCCAACCGGGATATTTTCTAAAGTAGATTAAACCTCGGGTGGTATGGCCGGTCTTAGGGCAAATTTCAGGGCATGCCGGCATCCAATCAGCTGAAAAATCAGCATTTACTATGGCGCGCGGGATTTGGTCCCGCCGTAGAGCAGTTAAAGGATCTACATCAATATTCTCCCAAAGAGGTTTATAAGGCATTAAAAAAATTTTCCGCGAAAAAGCCGCTATATCTCAACCTGGCCGCCAATTATATGGACGGGCTTATGCTGGGTATTGATGCGGCGGGAAAGGCACAGCGAACCGAACTCACTCCTGAGCAGCGTAGAAAACGACAACAGCAAAATCGGGAAGGCATCCGTAACCTGAATACCTGGTGGATGCATGAAATGGTGAACAGCGAGGCGCAGTTGCGGGAGAAGCTGGCTTTTTTCTGGCATGGGCATTTTGCCTGTCGCAACCTGAATGTGTTCTATCAACAGGAGTTACTCCATATTATTCGAACACATGCGCTGGGCAATTTTGGTGATTTGCTGAAAGGCGTTTCCCGCTCGGCAGCTATGTTATTTTTTCTCAACAACCAACAAAACAGGAAGGGACATCCGAATGAGAATTTTGCCCGCGAAGTGATGGAACTTTTTACCCTGGGCCGGGGGCATTATACCGAGAACGATGTGAAAGAAGCCGCCCGTGCTTTTACCGGCTGGAGCGCCAACGCGAAGGGTGAGTTTATTTTTCGAAAATTTCAGCACGATGCAGGTAGCAAGACTATCCTGGGCCATACGGGGAATTTTGGGGGGGATGATGTTCTCGACATGCTGCTGGAGAAAAAGCAAACTGCCCGCTTCATTACCGAAAAGCTGTATCGCTTCCTGGTGAATGAGCAACCCGATCCGGAAAAGATCAACTGGCTGGCTGAGCGCTTTTATCAAAAATCCTATGCCATCAGTTCCCTTCTCGATGATATATTCGGCAGCGATTGGTTTTATGCGGATAAGAATACCGGCAACCGTTTCAAATCGCCGATTGAGTTGCTGGTAGGTATGCAAAGAATGGTGCCGATGAAACTGGCCAATCCCGAATCCCTGCTGCTGGTTCAGCGCCTGCTGGGGCAGGTATTGTTTTATCCACCCAATGTAGCCGGCTGGCCCGGTGGCCGATCATGGATTGACAGCAGCACTTTGATGCTGCGCATGCGATTGCCGCAATTGTTCAACGATGTTGATGAATTCAATCTTTCACCGAAATCCGATGACGACCAGATGATGGGTCGGGCGGATGAACAAAGCATGAAGCCGGCTGCTGGCAAAGCCGGACGCGTAGGTTCCATGCGCGTGATTGACGCGGACCTTGACTGGAAGCCTGTTTACACGCTTTTTGCCAAAACGGAGCGTAGCAAATTGGAGAACGCGATTGCCGGCCATCTGCTGCAAACCAACCGCGCGGTGAGCGCCGAGCTGGTAAGGCGTTTTGCCGATGCCAGCGATCGGGAAGCATTTATCCGTTCCGTAACCCTTCAATATATGAGCACACCGGAATACCAGCTTTGCTGATTCCGGAAGAACTATTATTACAATTGAATTTTTCTTTATGCTGATAAAACGCAAAGAGTTCATACAGATTGGTTACCTGGCTACCAGCTCGCTGCTGCTGCCTCGCTTCTTAAAAGCATTTGAACAGCCGGCACGCGTGCCGGCGGGCAATAAGGTGCTGGTAGTGCTGCAACTTAGCGGGGGTAACGATGGCCTCAATACCGTGATTCCTTACCGAAATGATATCTATTTTAAATCGCGCCCCCGACTCGGTATCGCGCGCGACAAGGCGCTATCGTTGACCGATGAGGCGGGTTTGCATCCGGCGCTGAAGGCTTTCAAATCGTTGTATGATGATGGCAGCCTCAGTATTATCAACAGCGTGGGCTATCCCAATCCTGATCGTTCCCACTTTCGAAGTATGGATATCTGGCATACGGCCAGCAACTCAGATGCGTATTGGCATGATGGCTGGCTCGGCCGCTACCTCGATGCACAATGCCGTGGCTGCGATAAGCCCACGCAGGCTATTGAGCTGGATGATGTGCTGAGCCTTGCGCTGAAGGGAGAAGCGAACAACGGCATGGCGCTAAAGGATCCACGTCGCCTGTATGGTACGGCCAACGAAAAGTTCTTCCGCGAGATCCGCAAGGAAAGTCCGTCGCATGAGGGGGAAGAGCCGGTGGATTATCTCTATAAAACCCTGGCGCAAACTCTTTCTTCCGCTGATTATATTTTTAAACAAAGCCGTCAGCACCCTACTAAAGCAACTTATCCTTCCACAGGCCTGGGCAATAGTTTTAAAACCATCGCTTCGCTGATTTTTTCCGAAATCAATACCAAAGTGTATTATGTTTCGCTCGGTAGTTTCGATACGCATATAAACCAGCAGGCCCAGCAGCAGCGTTTGTTTACCGAAATGAACGATGCGGTAAAAGCATTTACAGATGATTTGAAAAAAGAGGGACGATTTGAAGATGTGTTGTTGATGACATTCTCCGAATTTGGCCGCCGCGTAGCACAGAATGCAAGTGGTGGTACCGACCATGGCACGGCTAACAATATGATGCTGATAGGGGGTGGGTTGAAGCAAAAGGGATTGATTAATGCGCTCCCCAATCTTGCCGACCTACAGGAGGGCGACCTGAAACACCAGGTAGATTTCAAGCAGGTATATGCCACCGTATTAAAGAACTGGCTGGGAGCGGATGCCGGAGAAATCCTCAAAGCAGATTATCCCCTGATGCAGTTCGTATAAACCTACAAAGTAAATAGCCAGTCCACAGGACTGGCTATTTACTTTGTAGGCAACTATAGAGAGGGTTAGCGTTTTTTGGAGCTGGCTATTTTGTAAAGGGTATAACCCATTATAGCAAAAAATAACACACCTAACCATTTATAACCCTGTTCACCCAGGAATCCAGGGTCACTAAGCGAGTGTTCAGCATTGAGACTGTCGAGCCCGGGTTTCACGGAATCGATAGAGGAAAGAATAGCGACGAGAACACCGGCCAATGCGCCACCCGCCACCAGTCCGGTAGCAAATAGGTTTCCTTTACCCAAATCCTCTTCTTCCGGGGCTATTTCAATATTCTTTTTCTTTTGTCTCCATTCAACGAAACCACGAATAGCACCACCTATGAAGATGGGAAGGGTAGTAGAAAGTGGCAGGTAAATACCAATGGCAAAACTCAAGGCTTTAATACCACAAAGCTCTACCACGATGGCAATGAACATTCCCACCAGCACAAATTGCCAGTCGAGATTGAAGGAGAGAATTCCTTTGATCAATGTAGCCATCAAAGTGCCCTGCGGTGCGGGATAGGCATCGCTGCCAATGGCGTGTGTGATGCCCTGCGCGGCCATTTCGGCCGTGGGCTGATCGAGCAGTTTGATAGTTGCGCCAATTGCCAGGGAAGAAACGATGGCGCCCACAAATAACGCAATCTGCTGATACTTGGGCGTGGCACCCACCAGGTAACCGGTTTTCAGATCCTGTGAAGTAGCGCCGGCATTGGCAGCCGCTATACAGATCATGCTGCCAACAACAAGGGCCATGGGTTCGTACACATAACCTGTCCATTTTACAGCAATAAAGATCAGGCATGTACCCATGAGCGTGGCGATGGTCATACCACTAATGGGGCTATTGGAAGAACCGATAAGGCCCACAATCCGGGATGCAACAGTAACGAAAAAGGCGCCAAAGATGATAACGAGTAATCCCAACAGGAGTTTACTGCCGATATTGGTTCCCGGTATCAGCGTGTTAGGCAGAAGGGCGATCACCAGCAGGAGGCCAAGGCTTCCGATGCCTACCACTTTCATCGACAGGTCCCGTTCCGTACGTGGAATACTGTTGTCCTGGGCGGCAACACCTCCTTTTTTGAGGGAGCCGAGGCTTCCTTTGAAAGAAGAAATGATTGTGGGTATGGTTTTGATCAGTGTAATGAAGCCACCTGCAGCTACAGCACCTGCGCCAATCTGCCTTATATAGGCTTTATAGATTGCATCAGACCAGTTGGAGAAATCCTGCGTAGCCGGATCCCATCCACTGGAACCTCCGGCCACATTCATATCCGTGAGATAACCCAGTTTCACCAACTGTTCAGCCACTACAGAAGCATCTACCAGGGAGGAAAGCAATGGTATGAGTACTAGCCAAGCCAGCACACCACCGGCCACCAGCACGCCTGCGATCTTGGGTCCAATAATATAACCGACGCCCATGTATTCCGGCGTAATTTCTCCACTCACACGAGCTGAAGGAAAGAAACGGTCTGTTTGCCGGGTAAAAAAGGCGGGTACTTCCGCTATAACATGAAACACTTTTTGCAGCAGTGCATAAGCAAAGGCAAAGCCCAAGCCGAGAAAGGCCGTTTTGGCAAAGTCACCGCCTCGTTCGCCAGCTTTCAGAACAGAGGCACAAGCCGTGCCTTCAGGATAAGGAAGTGTGGCGTGCTCCTTTACAATCAGAGACCGGCGTAATGGGATCATCATTAATGTACCCAGTATGCCGCCGAAAATCGCCAGAATAAGTATGGTGAAATAGTTGAAATAGTTGGCACTGGAGGATTCACTGAGAAACAAAAACCCGGGTAGCGTAAACACCACACCAGCGGCAATACTTTCTCCTGCTGAACCCGTGGTTTGAATGATGTTATTTTCGAGAATGGTTGTCTTTAAAAAGCGGCGACCCAGCGTAATGGCAATCACCGCAATGGGAATGGAGGCTGATACAGTAAGCCCCGCTTTCAGAGCAAGATACACAGTGGATGCGCCAAAGATGATTCCAAACGCAGCACCGGTTAAGATGGACTTTAATGTGAATTCTGCCATTTGTGTTTCGGGTGCCACAAACGGCTTAAACTTAGTCTGGTTTTCTGCCATAGCAGTTTGGTTTTATCGGGGGAAGATAGCTAAATATGAGGAAAATACTTGCCTGGTTATTTATCGCTGCAGCCTTATTTCCACCTCCCATTTTCCTTCTTCCAGGATCTCAATATCCACTACATCATTATCGATGATGAAGCGGGCACGGAAGGGAAACTGCACCATGCGCAGTGTGGTGGCCGTACGCTTGATGTTCAGGTCCTGGTCGAATTGCTGCACATAAAGCCCTTTGATAATTTCAATGCTGTTGATCTTTGGTTTGGGGATATCATTTCTCTGCACCTGCCTTGCACCGCCTGTAAGGCTTTGCACATAAATGGTAATTTCCTTCAGGGTATTCGACTTTTCCTTCTCCTGTTGCACATCAATCTGGCTCACCTGGTTGGTGCGGTAATGAATGATATAGGGTTCTTCGTATTTGCCTTCGTACTTATCTTTTTTCCAGAACCCGTATAAACTATCGCCCGCCGACTTATCCGCATAATGCAGGGTGCCATAGCCGCTGCGCTTTCCCTTTTCCCAACTGCCTTCATACCAGTCGCCATTGGCCCATTGGTAGCGGCCCTGGCCATGGGGCAGACCATTGACGAAATCGCCGGTATAGCTGTCGGTACCCACCGCCTTTCCCTTACCCTGCGCTATTCCCTTAACACAACCACCCTCATAAGTGCCTTCGAGGGCCTTTGATTTCACTTTACAATCCTGCGCCTGGCAGGCAAGCGTTAGTAGCAGGCAAAAGGCAATTCCGATAATACGCATAAAATTTTTTTATCAGTTCATACTGCCTATCTAATCACACTAATCAATTCCCTCTGGCATCCCATCCACAACCACCGTTTTTCCGCCAAAGGCGGAAAAACGGTTAGACGCCCTTCTCCTTCATAATCCTGTTCAACCATTTCAGGATGGCGAATCCGATAATCGCGGCTACCATCAGCAAACCGAAGTTTACCCAGAAATAGTTGGCCTTGGTATCATATTTATCCCAAAGTGTGGCCAGCACGCCAGATAGCTTATTTCCAATAGAGGTGGATACAAACCAGCCGCCCATCATCAGGGAAGTGATGCGGGTGGGGCTAAGCTTGGATACCACAGAAAGACCCATGGGGCTTAAGAGAAGTTCACCCAAAGTGATCACACCATAGCTCGCGATCAGCCACCAGGTGCCTGCTTTTTCCGTTCCATTCTGGCTGGCCATGGCGGCGCCTACCATCACCAATGCCGAGAGGCCGGAGATGAAAAGCCCAAACGCGATCTTGGTAGCGGTGGAAGGCTCTTTGTTGCGCCGGCGCAAAAAAGCGAAGAAGGCGATTACCAGTGGCGTGAGCAATATCACCCAACCCGGGTTAATGGATTGGCTGAGGTTGGTACTCCAGAGGCTCAGGGTAGTCCCTTCTTCCGGCAACTTGTCGTCGGGAACATTACGGAAATAACTGGGGTAGTTATATTCCATCAGCACCCGGTCACCATCTTTCTGCAGGCGAAACTGCTCGTCGTACACCGCCACCGAATCTTTTTTGTACTCCATCTGCTGCGCCAGCAACAGCCTGTCGAATACCTGTTGAGAAAAGCCCGACATTTCGCGGTCGGTATAGCGATCGGCCCAGGTATTGAGGGCTGAACCATTTTGTTTGAATACGGCCCAAAACATGATCACCACCGCGAAGATGGCGAGCAGGGCAGCAATGGGGCGCTTATCTTCCTTGTCGGCTTTCACATAAAGCCTTGTATAGAATATGGCTACGGGTACGCAGGCGAATGCAAAAGCATCGGTGGAGTCGGAACCAAACAGGTTGCCGGGCAGATAGAAACCTACTAAACCTGCAATTACCGAAGGCGCCAAAATCAGCATGAAGATGCGCGACAAAGGCATATCGCCTTCTTTCATTTCCTTCTTCACATCATAGGCACGATAATGACGAAGGCCCACTACATAAATGATGACGCCAAGGAACATGCCCACACCTGCGGCCAGGAATGCATAGCTCCAGCCATAAAGATTATAGAGAATGGCGCTGATGAAATTGCAGATAAAGGCGCCGAGGTTGATGCCCATGTAGAAAATATTATAACCTTCATCTTTTTGGGCTTTGTGCTGTGGTGTATTGTACACATTTCCCAGCAGGGTACTAATATTGGGCTTAAAGAAGCCGTTGCCCACAATTACCAAAGTCATGGCGGCATACAATGCACCAATATTATGAATGGTCATGAGGCAATAGCCCACACCCATCATCAACCCACCCATCACGATGGATTTGGTATAGCCCAGCACCCTGTCGGCCAGCAAGCCACCAATAAAGGGCGTTAAAAATACCAGGGCGATGAAAGTGCCATAGAGATCCGAAGCCTCGGCTTCCGTCATGGCATAACCCGCTTTTACATCTTTCAGGTAAAGGGTAAAAATGCCAATCATCAGGTAATAGCCAAACCGCTCCCACATTTCGGAGAAAAAAAGGAAGGGCAGGGCTTTGGGGTGATTACGCCACATTAGGGTTGAGTTGTTGAGTTGTTGAATCGTTGAGAGTTTAAGGTTTAGGGTTTAAAGTTTAATATTAATGGGTGCGTACTATAGGAGTGCATTTGCACTAATTCCCGTCAACCTTTAAACTTTAAACTTTCAACTTTAAACTCCTATATCATTTTCTGCAGTTTCCTGGATAGTAACAACAACACGGCTCCCGCTATTCCTGCCATCACTACAAAGAGCAGGAAGAAGTCGTAGAGGTTGTGTATTTCGTATCCGAGGAAGCTGGTAACTTTTTTTTCAGTGCCATCGCCGGGATAGAGGGCGCTCAGCACGCCTGCGAGCTTGTTGCCGCCGGCATTGCCGAGAAACCATACCGCCATCAGTAATGACGCGAATTTGTGCGGCGCCAGTTTATTGAATAGCGAGAGCCCGATGGGGGAGAGGCAAAGCTCGCCCCAGGTATGCATCAGGTACATGCCGCTGAGCCAGATCATACTCACTTTTACTCCGCTTTCGGCTTTGCTTACGCCAAAAGCTATCCAGGCATAACCCAATGCGAGCAGAATAAGCCCCATACCCATTTTGGCGGGTGTGGAAGGCTGTCTTTTCCCCAGGCTCAGCCAGAGCCAGGCAAATAGTGGGGCAAAAAGAATGATGAAAATGGAATTAAGCGACTGGAAGAACGAGGGCGGAATTTCCGTATTCTTGCCGATCTTCCGGTTGGTCATTTCGTCGGCAAAGAAGTTGAGCGAAGCGCCGGTTTGCTCATAAGCCGCCCAAAAAAACACAACAAAAAACGCGATGATGAACAGCACCCAGATGCGTTTTCTCTCCTGTGCCGTGAGCGATTTGTCGGAGAAAATGGTATAGCCTATAAATAAGGTGGCACCCAGCAGCAGGTAAGAGAGGTAGTTGTACTGGCTATCGTAATACATGGCGGCCATGAAAATGCCACCGGCAACCAGCATGATGCCTACAATATTCAAGGGTTTAAGCCAGGCCGGTTTTGGCTTTACAAAGTGTGAACCAGTGCTTGTATTGGCGTCTACTTTTTCTGTCTCCGGTGTAAGGCCCAGAATTTTCCCTTCGGGGGAGCGTACATATTTATCGTGAAATCTTTTTTGGATATATACGCTGATGAGCATGCCCACGCCGCCCACCAGGAAAGCCCATTTGAAATCGGCCGGATCGCCGGTATTGCCCACCAGTCCGCAGATAATGGGGCCAATGGCGGCACCGAGGTTGATGCCCATATAAAAAATGGTATAGGCGGGGTCGATGCGACGGTCGCCCTTCGGATAAAGCTGGCCTACCAGCGAGGATATATTGGGCTTGAAAAAGCCATTACCGGTGGCCATAAAGCCGAGTCCGGCAAACAATGAAATGGCAGAAATGTCGGGTGCGACATCGTATAGCAAGGCGCAGATAAAGAGGATTCCTTCGCCCGCAGCCATCAGCAGGCCGCCCGCCATAATGGAACGCTTATTACCCCAATAGCGATCAGCAATATAGCCGCCCAATAACGGCGTGAGATAAAGCAGGCTGAGATAGCTGCCATAGAGGTTGGAAGCAAAGGATTTTTCAAACACGAGGGCCTGTGTCATGAAGAAAATCAGGATGGCCCGCATGCCATAATAATTGAATCGTTCCCACATTTCAGTGGCAAACAATACGTATAGACCTTTGGGATGGCTGCGTGTTTCTTCGGTTGGCTGCATCAGGTATTTCGCTTATGCTAATCAGTGGCTTGCGGGCCAAAATACAGAAAAATGACCACTCACAAATTTTTACTGGTATCTTTAACATTCATACCGATATTCGCAACCGAAAAAATCCTTTAGCATACCCGTCATGCGAATTTTACTCTTAGGCTCTGGAGGCAGGGAACACGCCCTTGCCTGGAAAATCAATCAAAGTGTTTGGGCTAATCCCCTTTACATCGCTCCCGGTAACCCCGGCACAGCTTCTCTCGGCAAGAATGTGAACATCGACATCAAAGATTTTGATGCCATCGCCAAGTTTTGCATCGCCGAGCGTATTGAAATGATCATTGTGGGACCAGAGGAGCCACTGGTGAATGGGCTCTATGATTTTTTCAAGGCCAACGAAGCGCTGAAGGATATCTATTTTATAGGTCCTTCCAAACTGGGTGCCCAGCTCGAAGGTTCCAAGGCTTTCGCCAAAGCCTTTATGCAAAGGCATGGCATACCCACCGCGGCTTATCGCGAGTTTACCCTCGACAATTATGAGGAAGGAGTTGCTTACCTGCAGCAACACAGTTTGCCCATCGTATTAAAAGCCGATGGACTGGCCGCTGGCAAAGGTGTGGTAATTGCGCAAAGCCATGTGGAAGCCATTGCGGAATTTGAGCTCATGATACAGCGCGCCAAGTTTGGCGAAGCCAGCCGCAAGGTGGTGGTGGAAGATTTCCTGGAAGGGATTGAGCTGAGTGTGTTTGTATTGACCGATGGGAAAAATTATGTGCTATTGCCCGAAGCCAAGGATTACAAGCGCATTGGCGAGGGCGATACCGGGTTGAATACCGGAGGCATGGGCGCCGTAAGCCCCGTACCCTTTGCCACACCCGGGTTTATGCACAAAGTGGAAGAACGCATCATAAAACCCACGGTAGAGGGATTGGATAAGGAAGGAATTGAGTACACCGGCTTTATTTTCTTTGGCCTGATCAGTGTAAAGGGTGAACCCTTTGTAATAGAATACAACTGCCGCATGGGCGATCCGGAAACGGAAGTGGTGATGCCCCGGCTCGAAAGCGATTTGGTGGGCCTTTGCGTAGCCGCCACGCAAAAAGAACTACACATGGTAAAAGTGGCTACCGATCCCCGCGCCGCAGCCACCGTGATGGCGGTTAGCCGCGGCTATCCTTCGGGATACGAAAAGGGATATCCCATTTCGGGACTCGGGGAATCGTATGGAAAACAATCCATCGTTTTTCAGGCAGGTACTGCCGAAAAAGACGGCGAGATCGTTACCAGTGGTGGGCGCGTGCTTTGTGTAAGCTCTTATGGAAGCGACATAGGAGAAGCGGTAAATACCTCGCTTGATGTACTGGAATACATTCGCTACGATGGCATTTATTATCGCACTGATATAGGCTACGAGTTCATTAAATCCTGATCATGGAAGTACATTATCACGATTACCTGCAACTCGACAGGATATTGCAGGCACAGCAACTGGAAAGTGATAAAAGGGGATTGCATGCCCATGATGAAATGCTGTTTATCGTGATACACCAGGCCTATGAGCTTTGGTTTAAGCAACTGCATTTTGAAGTGGATTCCATCCTGCGCATCATGGGGCAGCCCAGTCTCAACGATAATTCTCCCGAACTGCAAACCATCGTGCATCGCGTCAATCGCTGCAATACCATTTTGCGCGTGCTGGTGCAGCAGATCGACATTATGGAGACCATGACCCCCATGGACTTTCTGGATTTTCGCGACATGTTGCGGCCGGCATCCGGTTTTCAGAGCTGGCAGTTCAAGGAGCTGGAAGCCAAGCTGGGATTGAAGTTTGAACAGCGCCATGGCCGTGAATACTATACGGCACAGTTGCGTCCACAGCATGTGGATCTGATTAAGGAAGCGGAGAAATCCGAATCCCTGCTGCAATTGCTGAATGCCTGGCTCGAAAGAATGCCCTTTTTCGAGGAAGATCAGGCCTGGAAAGACTGGGATAAAAATGATGGAAGCATTCATCCCTTCTGGATAAAATACAGAGAACTCTACAATCAAAGCCTGTCGGAAAAGGAAAAAGGCAATAGCGAAGTTTTTGAGCAGATATTTTTCCCGACATCGGCCGCGCAACGACAATTGTCTGACAAAGCCAGTCGCGCCGCCCTTTTCATCATGCTGTATCGGGGATATCCGGTATTGCAATTGCCCTTTCAATTGTTGAATGGCTTGCTGGAGATTGATGAACTGCTCAGCACCTGGCGTTACCGGCATATGAATATGGTGCATCGTATGATTGGCACCCGTATTGGTACCGGTGGCAGCTCAGGAAAAGACTATCTCAAAACCGCCGCGGATACGCACTATATCTACCGCGAAATAGCCCAGCTCACCAGTTTTTTAATAGAAAGAAGGAAACTGCCAGCATTGCCCGTAGAAGTGGAAAAGCAGTTGGGATTTGTTTTACGTAACACGTAATACGTAATACGTATTACGTGTTTAATTTTTAAGACCGTTCACCATGTCAAAAGTATTTACACTCATTTTTGCCTGCTTATTCTTTGCAGGCGTTTCAAATGCGCAGGAGAATTCATCTGCAGAAAGGGCGAAGCAGCATATCCGCTTGTATTTGCAGGGTGGTTATTTTTCTGGTAATGTAAAGCATACTGATCCCACCCGTAACAACGAAGAGATATTTTCGTCAAAGGGGCTCGCGCAGCCATTGTTTGGTTTGGGAGCTATCCTGGAAGCGAAGTCGGATAAGCCAGGGACCTATTTTGGAATTGGATTAAGTTATTCCAGCTTCGATTACGAAGGGGAGCGCTATGTCCGTATCATATCACCATCGCAAGAGGAATTGGAAAAATATAAGGGAAAGCATAGCTTATTGAATATAGATTTATTCATTGGAAGATATATTTTTCTGGGTAATAGTTTTGCGCTGAAACCGCAGGTTGGTTTCAGCTTTATATCGGCGCCAAAGAATGAATTGACCATTGATGTGTACGATTACCAGGATGGGGACTTCAAGCGCAGCTACGCCTACGAAAGAAAGGAGACTGCGCGATTGGGCTTGCAGGCAGGGCTATTCTTTTCATTCAAAAAATCAATAGAAGCCGGACTACTATACCACGCACCTTATACATTAAATATATCGAGGGAAAACGCCAGCAAATACAGTTCAGTTGGCGCGGTGATACGTTATATTCATTCGTTGTAAGTAGTAAGTAGGGAGTAGTAAGTAGGGAGTAGGAATTAGGAAGTAGGGAGTAGGTAAAGAAAAAATCTGCGAAAATCTGCGATGATCTGCGGGAAATACTTCAGCACTTTAAAAGGCTTCAGAGTTCAGGAGAAATTTCCCGCAGATTTTCGCAGATTTGTTCCGCAGATGAACGCAGATAAATGATTACAGTAGAAAGTAGGGAGTAGATAGTAGATAGTAGGAAGCGGGGAGTAGAAAGTTGGAACTTATTAATAGAAACTTTAGCTTGAATTGACATTTACTACATCCTATTTCCTACTTCCTACTTTCTACTCCCCACTCACTACTTTCAACACGTACTACGTAAAACGTATTACGTTCCTCAGAACGTATACCTTATTCCCAATCCACCCCAGCCTCCATAGAAGCCCCTTCCATCACCAAACTCTATGCTGGGCTGCCAGTCGAGCGATACGTTGATGGGTGCACCATTGAATTTGTAATCCAGACCAATCACACCATCGATACCAATATAAGCGCCATCACCATACTTGCTATTGTAAGCGCCGATATGTGCACCGGGTCCTATATACCATTTCAAGCCGGGAGCGCCATTGATATCGCCATGAATTTCATAAAGGCCCGTGATGCGGATACCCCGGCGCCAGAAATAAGCGATCAGTTCGCCGGCATGGCGTTCGTTGAAAAAATGCTTGAGCGATACGCCGCCACCGTCCCATACTTTCACCCCCAGGGCGGTGCGGTAGGAGCTGCTGTTGGCGCTACGGCTTTGCGCTTCGGCGCTAACGGAAAACAAAACAACTGCCAGTGCTAATACAAATACTTTCCTCATGGTTGATTTTTTTATTGTGGAAGAAAAGACGGGTTCAATCCCGAACCCTTATTTACTATTTTTGTGCCAAAATTATTACTACTGTCTTAGTCCTTAAAAATTATTCAGTTACGCAGATAATAGCGGGGTCATTCTCCCGTTATTGACCGAAAAGCCTTACTTTGCTAAATCCAATTATTTCCTCCAATTTTGCACACATTAAATCCAATAATACATAATGGGACTTTTTAACTGGTTTACGCAGGAGATTGCCATGGACCTTGGCACGGCCAACACGCTGATTATTCATAACGACGAGGTGGCTGTGAACGAGCCCAGCATTGTTGCGCTCAACCGCAACAACCCCAAGGAGGTGCTGGCCGTTGGCAAGAAGGCCCTGATGATGCACGAAAAGACCCATGAAAGCATTCGTACCGTTCGCCCGCTGAAAGACGGTGTAATTGCCGACTTCAACGCCGCCGAGCTTATGATCCGGGAGCTTATCAAGCTGGTATATCCCAAAAAGCCCCTTTTCCCTCCCAGTTGGCGTATGATGATCTGCATTCCCTCTTCCATTACCGAAGTGGAAAAAAGGGCGGTGCGGGATAGTGCCGAGCAGGCTGGTGCTAAAGAAGTGTACTTACTGCACGAGCCCATGGCCGCGGCCCTGGGTATTGGTATTGATGTGGAAGAGCCGGTGGGTAATATGATTATTGATATTGGCGGCGGAACCACAGGTATTACCGTTATAGCCCTGGCCGGTATTGTGTGCGACCAGAGTATCCGTATTGCCGGTGATGAGTTTACTGCCGACATTATGGAAGCCCTTCGCCGCTACCATAGCCTGCTGATTGGTGAGCGGACAGCCGAGCAAATCAAGATAAATGTGGGTGCCGCGATGAAGGACCTCGACAACCCGCCCGAAGATATTCCCGTGAATGGTCGTGACCTGGTAACCGGTATTCCCAAGCAGATTATGGTGAGTTATCAGGAAATTGCCGAAGCGCTTGATAAGAGCATCTTCAAAATTGAAGAAGCCATTCTGAAAGCACTGGAGCAAACACCTCCCGAACTGGCAGCCGATATTTATCGCCGCGGCCTTTACCTTACCGGTGGTGGTGCCCTGCTTCGCGGACTGGACAAACGACTCAGCCAAAAAATAAAACTTCCTGTGCACGTGGCCGACGACCCGCTGAAAAGTGTGGTACGGGGAACCGGCATCGCGTTGAAGAACTATGACAAGTATCCATTTGTGATGCGCTAAGGGAG
Organism: Terrimonas ferruginea; assembly: GCA_044463125.1. Lineage (GTDB taxonomy): Bacteria > Bacteroidota > Bacteroidia > Chitinophagales > Chitinophagaceae > CAYMZZ01. Next base: position 5,113 of record JBIQMS010000063.1, on the reverse strand, counting down.
AAAGCCCGCTGCGCCGGGCATACCGTTATTCCTTCATGAAAAACATCTTCCTATTCATCCGCCGATTTAGCAATTTCCTGCTGTTTGTTTTGCTGCAGGCGGTAGCGCTTTGGTTTTTGTTTACCTACAATAAGTTTCATCGGGCCCGAGGTCTGGGTGTAGCCAATGAAGTGACGGGCTGGTTCAACGCCCGCTACAATACCATGGAGGACTTTTTCCGGATGAATGAGGAAAATAAGCGCCTCCTGCGCATGAACGACTCACTCATGAACCTGCTTCCGGGGAATTTCGTCCCCATCGACACCCAATCGGTGTTGAAAAAAGACAGCATCCTTTACGATACCCTTGGTAATTACCGGCATTGGGTATGGCGCGAGGCGCAGGCACTTTATAGTACGGTATCCTCCCAAAATAATTATGTGCAGATCAACCGGGGCTCCCGCCACGGTATTCGCGATAATATGGGTGTATTTTCCTCCGATGGGGCGCTGGTGGGTAAAGTGGTAAATGTGGGTCCCAATTTCAGCCAGGTGATGAGCCTGATACATCGGCTCAATCGGGTGGGTGTTTTGGTAGAGCGTACTGGCAGCGCCGGCACCTTGCTTTGGGATGGTGTGGATCCCCGCTACCTGCAGGTACATAATATTCCCCGTAACGATTCAGTACGTATCGGCGATACCATTATCACCGGAAGCCTTTCCCTGAGCTATCCCGCCGGGCACCTGGTGGGAAGGGTAGAAGCGGTGAGCCGGGATAATTCTACCAACTTCGTTACCCTTAATGTGCGGGCTGCCGTCAACTTTGCCAAACTGCAGCAGGTGATGGTGGTGGAGAATCTTTTTTATGATGAACAAAACAAGCTAAACAGGGAAACCGCCGCCAAAGTGGAGGAAAGAAAATAGCTAACATGAGTGACCTGGTAAAAAATATTATACGCTTCGCGCTTTTCATCCTGGTGCAGGTGTATCTGCTCAACAAGATACCCTTCCTGCATCAGTTCATCATACCCATACTCTATTACCTGTTCATTCTCTGGCAACCCTTTCATATATCCCGGGCAGGCTTAATGGTGCTGGCATTTTTCTATGGATTGATCCTCGATTATTTCATGACCACACCGGGTTTGCATGCCGCGGCCTGTGTGCTGATCGCCTTCCTCCGTCCCTTTATCATCATGATCCTTGTGCCGCGCGACAGTTCGGAATTCAATTATCGCGAACCCAGCCCGCAATCAATGGGTTGGACTCCCTACCTGGTCTATGCACTCGTGCTCACGCTTTTCCACCACAGTTATCTCTTTCTACTGGAATTCCTCAGTTTTGGTAATTTCCTCAATTTTCTAATCAAAGTAGCCGCCACCACGGCTATCAGTATGTTGCTGGTTATTACAACCGAGATGCTGTTTCCGAGGAGATTGAAGTTTAGGACAAATACTGCGTGAGTTTTACGTATTACGTTTTACGTAGTACGTATTACGTAATACGTACTACGTAAAACGTAATTCGTGAAAAAATTTGGAATCCCAGCTTCTGTTATCGTACTTTGTATTCGCAAGTACACTTCCGCATTCCAGCCAAGAATATTCTGAATTCACCATCCCTACCGAATCAGTATTATGCCTGTGTTTAACCAGTCAAGAAGCCGTGTCATACGCCTGATTTTTCTTCTGGCCTTTCTGGTCATATTGGCGCAATTGATGAACCTGCAGGTTTTTTCGAGCAAGTATAGCAAGCTGGCGATGGATAATGCCGTTTCCCAAAAAATTGTCTGGCCTCAACGGGGTATCATTTATGATCGCAATGGCAAAGCGATTCTCAACAATACCATCATGTACGATCTCACGGTTACACCCGCTGAGATACGCAACTTTGATACCACCCTTTTTTGCGAGATCATGGAGATGGATACCGCTCAGTTTGTGAAGCGGATTGCCGAAGTAATTTACCGGGAGAAATCGCGGGTGCGGGCTTCGGTATTTCAATCGCTGCTTACGCCACGTATGCAGGCGCGCTTTGAAGAAAATAGCTGGCGGTTTCCGGGCTTTACCCTGGTTGAGCGTCCGGTGCGCACTTATCCTTATGATGCGGCCGCCCATTTGCTGGGCTATATCAGCGAAGTGGATCAGCGGGATATTGATCGCTCCAACAGCTTTTACCGCATGGGCGATTATATCGGCAAGAATGGACTGGAAGCTTATTATGAAGAAATTCTGAGAGGTGAACGAGGCATCCAGTACCTGATCAAAGATAACCGCAATCGCATCGTCGGTCCTTATGAGAATGGCATCTTTGATACGGCTGCCATTGTGGGAAGGGGATTACGCACCCACCTGGATATTGAGCTGCAGGTGATGGCCGAGCGGCTCATGAATAATAAAGTGGGTGCCGTGGTGGCCCTTGATCCGCAAACCGGAGGTATTCTGGCAATGGCATCAGGACCCGTATTTAACCCCAACGACCTGACGGGTCCCGACAAAAGCCGCAATTTCAGCCGCCTGGTGCTGGATGTATCGAGTCCCTTCATCAACCGGGCCATTAAAGGATTGTATGAGCCAGGCTCCACCTTCAAACCCATTGGTGCATTGGTGGCGCTCGATGAAGGACTTATTACTCCTTCGTTTGGCTATCCCTGTAACGGGGTATATATCGGTTGTGGAATTGGTAAACCCCGCTGTACACACGCAGGTGGGGGACACTCCGCCAATCTGCGCAACGCCATCGCTACTTCCTGCAACTCTTATTTCACGCACGTGTATCGCATGGCGGTGGATAATCCCGCTTTGGGTGGCACCCGGAAGGGCTATATGCGATGGAAACAATACCTCAACGATTTTGGCATGGGTGCCCGACTGGGAGTGGATCTGCCCGGTGAAGACCGCGGCCTGGTTCCCGATACCAGCGTGTATAATAAAGAATACCGTGGAAGCTGGAGCAGTTGTACTAACCTTACCCTGGGTATTGGGCAGGACAAGATGTTGGCAACGCCATTGCAACTCGCAAATGCCATGTGCATCATCGCCAACAAGGGCTATTTCTATACACCGCACCTGGTGAATACCATCGACGACCCCATGCCGGAGGATACGGCCTATCTTAATCCCTACAAATCAAAGCACGAAGTACTTACGCATATTCCGGATAATTATTTCCAGGCAGTAATGGATGGAATGGAAGATGTAGTTACCAGTGGTACCGGCCGTAATGCGCTCATTAAAGATATACGGGTATGCGCCAAAACAGGTACAGCGGAAAAGTTTAAGATTCTGGAAGGTAGAAAAATTCAGTTGGAAGACAATGCCGTTTTTGTATGCTTTGCTCCCCGCGACAACCCAAAAATCGCAATCGCGGTAGTAGTGGAAAATGCCGGATTTGGTGGCACCTGGGGTGGTCCTATTGCGCGGATACTGATGGAGAAATACCTGAATGATACCCTTACCAAACAAACTGTGGCCGATTACGATCGCATTTCCAACACCAATAAAATGCCGGCTTACCTGAAACGTGAGCAACAAATAGTGGATTCCGTCCGCGCATTTGAATGGTTTAAGATGACCAAAGACAGCGCTTATATCCGCAAATACGTGTACACGCCCATGGTTCCTCTGCGGAAGGACGCGCCAGCCAGGCAACAGATAAAGCAGCATGAATACCTGGTTTGGACCGAGCCACGCCGTTACTTTCACCCAAATATATCCGTACCACTTGCATGACACAGCGTAATCCCACACTTTCAAAAGGAATTGACTGGAGCCTGATCGGCATCTATGCCCTGCTGGTAAGCATTGGTGTGATGGCCATTTTTGGCGCAACCTATAAGGAAGGGGATCCCATTTTGCAAAGCTTTTTAAATTTCAAAACGGACTATAGCAAGCAGCTTTACTTCCTGGGTCTGGGTTTGGTGTTGGGCTTGTTCATCTTATTAATGGACAGCAAATTCTTTTCCGCTACCGCCAATCTTTGGTATATCGGGGGGATACTGCTGCTATTACTGGTGTTTCCTTTGGGTACCGATGTTAAGGGAACCAGTTCCATTATACGTTTTGGCGGCTTCAATTTTCAACCGGCTGAATTCTGTAAGATTTCCGTGGCGCTGGCGCTGGCGAAATACCTCTCCCGGCCCGAAACGGATTTTACCAAAACGCGGTCGCAACTGATCGCCACGGCCATCGTGTTGTTTCCGGCACTCATCACAATCGCACAAAAGGAAACGGGTTTGGCCCTGGTGTTCCTGGCTTTCTTTCTTGTGATGTATCGCGAGGGTTTGCCTTCCATTATCCTGGTTATCGGCTTCGCAATGGCCGTATTGGTGGTGGCTACTTTGCTGATAGAGAAAAATAAATTGGCCATAATACTCTCCGGTCTCGCATTGCTGGTAACCTGGCTTATGCGCAGGCCCATCAAGCGAAACCGCTCGCTATTATTCAGCATTATAGCCATTTGGGCGCTTTGTGTGGGCATACAACGATTTGGAGTGCCCTTCATCTTCAAGAATGTCTTGGCCAAACACCAGGTGGAGCGTATCTATAGCACTATTGGTGTGGATGTGCCCGAAGAATACCTGAAAGGAGAAGTAAGTACGGGATCCTCGGGTCAACGTACCAATACGGCCGACTACAATGTGCGTCAATCTAAAATTGCAATTGGGAGTGGTGGTATTGCCGGAAAGGGGTTGCTAAAAGGCACGCAAACGCGCTATGGGTTTGTGCCCGAACAAAGAACCGATTTTATCTTCGATACCATTGCCGAAGGATTTGGCTTCATTGGCAGTTTTGTGCTGATCGCCATCTACCTGCTGCTGCTCTTTCGCATTGTAACAATTGCGGAAAGACAAAGAAGCGTTTTCAGCCGATGCTATGCCTACGGCGTGGCGGCGGTATTCTTCTTTCATATAGGCATCAACCTGGCGATGACGGTGGGCCTGGCACCGGTTATCGGTATCCCACTTCCCTTCATCAGCTATGGTGGCACGTCGCTGCTCACCTTTACCATTCTGCTCTTTATTCTGATAAGGTTGGATGCGGACAGGCAGATGGTGCTGAGGTAATTTGTTGATTTGATTATCACTGTTGTCCGGTAAAAATAGACTTTTTGCGTTCATCCTTCGGAGGCGAGGC
>JBIQMS010000062.1:0-19717 GCA_044463125.1 Terrimonas ferruginea | reverse complement strand
TTTCATCATGCAGGTCGCGGGCAATCTTCAGGCGAATGCGCTCTTCGATCAGGTACTTGGAAATTTTGGCCGCGGCTATTTCCGCGATCCGGTTAAGAATGTGCAGGTGCCGGCGGGTATAGAAACCCTTCCGGGAATGTTCAGAGTCTATTACGCCAAAAACCTTTCCATCTACCATTATCGGCACGGCCATTTCGGAGTTGCGCCTGTTGTCGTCTACAATATATCGTTTATCGCGGCTGGTATCCCGCACAATCTCCGCCTTACCGGTTCGGGCCACATGACCCACGATTCCGGTTCCCATGGGTATTTCCATGGGATTGAGCAACTCGTGTTCCTGCGGACTTTTGGGTCCAAATGCCGCCCTTTGCACGAGCAATTGCCGGTCCTCATCTACCTGGTATATAACACAATCCTCGAACTGAAGCTGGCTGATGCAATTGCGGGCGATATCCCAGAATACATCATCCACGGTATTTTGGCCATACAGAGAGGTGGCGAAATAGGTGAGGATCTTTTGAGAACGAATATGACTGCGCAGGTTGTGAATCCATGCATAAATGCCCAGTCCCAGGGCCAGCACCAGCAGGCCGATAAACCACCAGGTTCTCCAGAATGGTGGCACTACCTGGAACCGGTAAAGAACAGATTCCATAACAGGCTTGCCCGTGGCGTCCAATACTCTGACCATGAATTGGTACTCACCGGGTGGCAGGTTGGTATAAGTAGCCCTGAATGCGGTGGATGGATTTATCCAGCTCCGATCGTATCCTAATAGCCGATGCTGATACTGATAAATGGCGCCTGGCTGGTACTGCAATGCAGCATAGCGTAAATCCAGATCATTATACCGATATGGAACATCCTGGTCCTGAATTTTGTCGATGTCGTATGCTTTCAGCCAGCCATTGCCCAGATTGAGTTCGGTAAGAACCAACGGAAAGTTGACGGCCTCCTGGAGCCTGTATGCGGGCACTATCATCAATCCACCCGCTGCGGCAAATAAAACCTGGTCGCGGCTCCGGTCGTAATCCATGCCATGGGGCCTTCGCTGGTCAGATGCGAAACTGGAGATCGGCATCATCCGGGTTGTTAGCGAAGGAGACAACAATTTTCCCTCTCCATCCAGATGATGCACTCTTTGTCCGGATATCGCCCAAATCTCCCCATTATGTCCGGCTACTAGGGAGAGAAAATTATTACTGAGCAGCCCCTCTCGCATGGTAAACTGATTCCAGACCTGCGATCCATCGCCCTTCCATTGTAGCCGAAAAATGCCGCCCGCATCCGCGGCAATCCATAAGCGTCCCATACTGTCAAGGGTAATATCATGAATGAGATTGAGTGGACTGCCCTGGTTAACGGTGCCCGGCTTATAATGCTTTAATCCTTCTTGTTCCGAATAAGAGAACAAACCGCTGCCATAAGTGCCCATCCAAAGCCGATTGGCATGCTTATCCCAAAAAAGGGAGGAAGGCTTTTGTACCTGCTTAAAGTAGTTGCCGGGCAAACTATCCCATCGTTGCGCCAAAGGCCGGTAGCGCCATATGCCCGAGCTGAAACCTGCCACCCAGATACTGCCGTCGGGCGAAATGGCGATATCTCGGAAATTGTGCGTATATCCTTTCGGTGGAACTGCAGCCTTGTGAAACCTTCTGCTCTCCCGATCAAACCAATAGAGCGCATCCTCCGTAAGCAACCAGAGCCGCTTATCGGAATCAGCCATCAGGGCATGAACTTCGGCGAATGGCCGGCCAGTTGCATCCTTATTATATGTATAAATGTCGCCGTCAACAACAACCTGAAAAACCTGCCGGGTTTCGCCTCCCGCCACGAAATAGGCATCGCCCTGTTCGTCGTAAAAAACAGATGCCATGGCATTACTGCCCTCTCGGAAATTGCGCAGCTCCAGCGGCAGAAACCTTGGCATTTCCCGGGTTTCATCAACCCGGCTGATTCCATTAGGCGTACCCAGCCAGTACACTTCCGGAGCTTCACGGAATACTGTGCTGATGCCTCCCGGATGCAGGTACCCCTCCATTAACGATAAATACGGTTGCAGCCATATGCGCGAATCATCGCTTCTCCAAAACAAAAGGCCATCGGGAGATGCCAGTCTTTGTCCGCTCAGGCGCGCTTCTGTCCAACGAGTGGATGGATAGGGAATGATACTGATGGTTGGGCTCGACCATTCGCCGGTGAGTTTGGAATAACTGTACACACTTCCCTCATCCGTTACCATGAGCAGGTTTCCGGTAGCGGAATCATAGGCCATATCGCGGATATTGGCGTTGTAGCCCCCGCCACACCAGCGGAATTTTTGATGGGAAATGTCGAATTCGACAAGCCCACGGTTTGTGCCCAGCCACAAAAAACCGGGAGGACCTGGAACTATTTTTTGAATAGAACGATAGATTGTTTTGCGGATTTCAGGATGCGCAGCAGCAAAGGAAGGCCAGTCGTAGCTTTGTATTCGTCCTGTTTCCAAATCAATGCTGCAAAGCTCGCGGACATCGCTCACCACCCATAGCCTTTGCTGCGGATCCAGATAAAGGTCGCGGATGAGGTTGCTGGGAAGCGCTGCCACCGAATCTTCACCTGCATAGGAAGGCCATACCGTCCACTTAAAGGTATAAGGGTCAAATCGGTTGAGCCCGTCCATGGTAGCCACCCAAATAAATCCGCTGCTGTCGCAAACAATATCATTGATGTTTTCATTGGAAATGGAATTGCCTTTTGAAGGACGAAAGACTTCGAAACTATGGCCATCATAACGATTCAGGCCATTATGGGTGCCAATCCAAAGAAAACCCATCTGGTCCCTGGCCATACAACGAATTCGATTGTCGGAAAGCCCGCTCCTGACGGTATAATTCTCCGCACGCACGTATAGCTGGGCCTCCACACCGGTAAACAGATGCAATAAGAGCAGCAGCGCAATTATGTGGAAGATTGTTCGCAAGCAGTAAGTTCTATACTAAATATACGAAGCTCAACCAGCTTTTTGGATCAGATAGCAGAGCCTTGAGAATTTTCCCTCAAAATCGAAGGGAGTGGTGGCTTTGGTCATGTCTTTGCATTGAAACTCCTGTAACGCACCCTGATCGAGGATAAAGCGTCGATAGTTGGTACTGAAGATTAATTTTCCCTTGTCACCCAGGCAGGCACAGGCATCTCGGATCAGTTGCACATGATCGCGCTGAATATCCAGAAAACCTTCCATCCGTTTGCTATTGCTGAAAGTGGGCGGGTCCATCACAATTAGATCAAAGGCATTTGCCGGCAAACCTTGCAGGTAACTCAATACATCGGCCTGCACAAACCGGTATTGACCGGGATCCGTAAATCCGTTGAGGGCCATATTGCGCCTGGCCCATTGCAGATAGGTATTTGATAAGTCCACCGTTTCCACCATGGCAGCATTCCCCGCAGCCGCATATACAGAGAAGGAACCCGTATAGGCAAACAGGTTCAGCACCCTTTTCGCCGCCGCCTGCGCACGAACCCATTGCCGGGTCAGACGATGGTCGAGAAACAGTCCCGTATCGAGGTAATCATCCAGGTTCACGATAAATTGAAGCCCGGATTCTTCTACCGTCAATTCCCTGCCTGCCTGATCCATCTTTTGGTATTGACCCTGCCGGCCTGCTTTCCGCTGCCGGGTTTTGGCGTGAATTCGATCCAGCGGTATTTCCGTGATTTCGCTGATGACACCCAAACAGTGCTGAAGCCACTCTTCGTGCTGCGCTTCATCCATACCATGATTGCGCTTGTATTCGGCAACATAGATATCGGCATCATATAATTCTATAGAAAAAGGAAATTCGGGAATATCGTGGTCATAAAGCCGATAACAGCTAATGCCCGATTTGCGGGCCTGTTTGCCCCTATGCCGCAACATTTTGACCAGGCGGTTTCTAAACATTTCCAGTTTATCGGCGTTCACTTCTTTGAAATTTTCACGAAATTCGTAATTCTCCGCCACCCGGTGGTCATATTCCTTATGTATGCGATTGTAGATATTGAAACGACTGGTGGATATGCCGCAGCACATGGCATCACGGAGATTGCCATTCGCCATTTCGATGGAGAAAAAATTACCGATTCTTTTGAAACACTGGTCAATCCCCAACAGCCCATCCCTCCCTATATCCAGGCCATGACGGGCATAACGGATAAGATGGTGAACGAAGCGCCTCTGTTCGAGGATATAGCGGCTGAAGTATATGCCTACCTGAAGGACCGGGTATTTATCGCGCATAATGTGAACTTCGACTATTCTTTTCTACGGGCGCATCTGGCGGCAAGGGATCTGGACCTTCAGACTAAAAAATTATGCACCGTTCGCCTGGCGCGAAAGATTATTCCCGGCCTGCCTTCCTATAGCCTGGGAAGATTATGCGAATCGCTGGCTATCCGCGTAAATCACCGGCACCGGGCCGGTGGCGATGCCAATGCCACGGTGGAACTGTTTCGCATTCTCTTGCAGCGCGACCGCGAAGATTTTATTCGCAGCAGCCTCCGCAAAAACAGCAAGGAGCAGACCCTTCCACCCAACCTGCCGCGTGAACAATTTGAAGCCCTACCCTACAGTCCAGGCGTGTATTATTTTCATAACGCGAAAGACAAAATAGTGTATGTGGGGAAGGCGCGTAATATCAAATACCGCGTGCATAGCCATTTCAGCAATAATTCCGAAAGCCGGCAAAAACAGAACTTTCTGAAACATGTGCATCGCATCAGCTTCCAAACCTGTGGCACGGAACTGATGGCACAAATACTGGAGTCGCACGAAATCCGTCGCCTCTGGCCTGCTTTCAATTATTCGCAAAAGCGATGGGAAGATGTGTATTGCGTTTTTGCCTTTGAAGATCAGCGAGGCTATATGCGCCTGGCCATCGAAAAAAATAAAAAGCAGCTTCGCCCTGTTTACAGTTTCCACTACCTGGCCACCGGCCATTCCCTGCTTCGTAAACTGGTACGGGAATACGCGCTTTGTCCGCGTTTTTGTTTTTTGCAAAAAGACAGTCTGCCATGCGATGGAGAAAGCAGCGGACAATGCCAGGGTGCCTGCGAAGGCAGGGAGTCGGCGGAAAGTTATAATCAGCGGGTCATGGAAGCTATTCGGTCGCTTCAGCAGGAACCGAGTTTTGCGATCATAGAAGAAGGCCGCGAACCCGGTGAAAAATCCTGTGTGCTGGTGCAGAAAGGTCAGTTTTGGGGAATGGGCTACCTGCCCGAAGACTTCGTAATCGATTCCCTCCATACCCTACAGGAAGCGCTGACGCCGCTTAAGGAGAGCATGTATGTGCGCAACCTGGTGCTGGGTTATGCGGCGGCCAATCCCGATAAGCTGTTGCCGTTGAGCCACGACTGATTCCACGCTTCCTAAATTATCCTGAATCCCCGCAAATATTCCCGCTGGGGAAGCTGCTTTCCCTATTTTTGCTTCCTTAATTAAAACAAATGAAGAGAATCTTAATCGTATTATCCGTATCTGCCCTGGCCGTTAGCTGCGACAGGAAAGGAGGAGGCTCGGCTGAGCTAAAAACCATGGCCGATTCTGCCGGCTATGCACTGGGTGTGGACCTGACCAGCAGTTTGCAACAACAACAATTAGGTAGCTTAAACTTTGGACTCATATCTTATGGTATTGAGAAAGTGCTGACGACAGACGAATTGCCCATGTCGTTGCAGGAGTGTAGCATGGTGCTTACCAACTATTCCATTTCAAAACGTACCGACACCAGTGGCAGATCCACAAAAGGCAGTATGGAAATGAAGATGGAAAAAGAGGCCCCGGTACTGGCCAACCTGGAGGATTCTGCCAGCTATGCGTTGGGCATCAATGTGGGATCTACCCTCAAGATGAATGGCATGACCGATCTGAACCGCGAACTGATGAAGCAGGCCATGCGTGATGTGCTGGCCGATGATTCGCTGGCGCTGAAACCCAGCCAGGCTTTCAACATAATGAACGATTATATGCGTGTGAAAAGCGAGGCCAAATCGAAAAAAGTAGTAGAAGAAGGGGAAGCCTTTCTGGCCGAAAACGCAAAACGTCCTGAGGTGAAGACCACCGCATCCGGTTTGCAATACGAGGTGATCAAAGAAGGCAACGGCCCCAAGCCCGGTATCAATGATGTATTTGTGGCCCACTACCGCGGTACTTTGATAGATGGTACCGAATTCGATGCTTCGAGGGAAGGCCAGCCACTGGTCATGGGTGTAAACCAGGTGATACCCGGATGGATTGAAGGCCTGCAATTAATGTCGAAAGGAAGCAAATACAAATTCTATATTCCTTACAAACTGGGTTATGGCATGCAGGGCAATCCTCCCCAAATTCCCGGTGGTGCGGTATTATTGTTTGACCTGGAGCTGGTCGACATCAAAAAGGGTGAAGCCCCGCAAGGAAGATAATTTCCCCTTGAAGAAACCAACCGAAAGGGTTAAGTCTACTTATTCTTAACCCTTTCTATTTTTGTATCCATCCTTTAACCAATGAAATACTTCATTTTCATTCCCGTATTACTGCTGGCATCCTGCTTTAGCAGCCGTAATCAAAAAACCGAGCCCATACAGCTCAGCAACCTGGCCGATTCGGCCGGCTATGCCCTTGGTGTGGATGTAGCCAGCAGCCTGCAATCGCGAAAAATGACTGGCATCAATCAGCCCCTGATCCGCCGGGCCCTTGAAGGATTTCTCCAGGGCGATTCAAGCCTGATCGACGAAAACGAGTGCTTTATGGTGCTGAACGATTATTCCACAAAAATGATGAGTGCGGATTCAGTTGTTGAAAAAGACAACACCCAGGAGAAAAAGAAAGGCAAGAATAAAATCAGAAAGAAAAAATCAAAGAAAGGCGAAGAACCCATTCAGTTGCTGAACCTCGCTGATTCGGCGGGTTATGCGCTGGGTATCAATATCGCAAATTCACTGAAGATGCAGGATATGACCAGCCTGAACCGGCCTCTGATATACTCAGCTATTGAGAGCGTATTTGCCAAAGACTCCCTGTTGATAAAACCGGAAGACTGCTATGGCATCCTCAGCAGCTATTCCAGCAAAATGGCCCGTCAAAAAGCGGAAGCCATTATTAAAGCAGGCGAAAGCTTTTTGGCTGAAAACGCCAAAAGACCGGAAGTAAAAACAACCCCAAGTGGTTTACAGTATGAAATCATTCGCCAGGGCAATGGTGAAAGGCCCGGCCCCCAGGATGTTTTTGTTGCGCACTACCGGGGCTCATTGATTGATGGCACCGAATTCGATGCCTCCTACAACCGCAACCAGCCCCTGGAATATGGTGTATCGCAGGTAATAAAGGGCTGGACCGAAGGTTTGCAACTGATGCCCGTCGGCAGCAAGTATAAGTTCTATATTCCTTATCAACTGGGCTATGGACTCAATGGGTCTCCTCCCGTAATTCCCGGGGGAGCGGCGTTGATTTTTGAAGTGGAGTTGTTGGAAGTGAAGAAGAGGTAGAACGTAATACGTATTACGTATTACGTTCTACGTCCGTTTTAAGTATTAAGTATTTTGTTTTAAGTTTTTGAAGCGATGTGAATATTGCTGTGTAAGGTTAATTTTTGACGAGAATAGAAAGTGCCTGAACAATATGTCCAGGCACTTTTTATTTTTGGAAACAAGGTCTGAAAAATAATCTACACATCAAACACTAAACCAAAAACGTATTACGTAAAACTTATAACGTAATACGTGCTACTTGCTAATCACTATCTTCTCCACACTCGTCTCCCCTGTCTCCACGTTCGTTACTTTAAGGCTATAGAATCCGGGAGTGAGGTTTTCGATGTGATGAATATTGCCATTCAGTTTCGACCAGTTGCGGATTACGCGACCGCTCATATCAATCAACATTACATCGCGAACTTCGCTGCTGTTTTCAAACACTACGGTTACACGGCCATTGTCGGAAGGGTTGGGATAGATCAGCAATTTCGTTTTGCCGGTCTCACCTTTTACCGCGCGAACAACGCTCAGGCTGTTGCGGCCATCCCAATCCGTTTGCACCAGGCGATACTGGCTAACGGCCTTCGTGGGGTTGGCATCCTGGAAGCTGTATTGCAGTTCAGTATTGCTGTTGCCGTCAACTGCTTTGCTGGCTACAAATCCTACTTCTGTCCAGGCGCCGTTGCCAACTTTACGCTCTACGGTAAATCCTTTGTTGTTGAGTTCTGTTGATGTAGCCCAGCTAAGTTCTACGGTTCCCGCGTTAATGCGTTTAGCATCAAACGACTTGAACTCTACAGGCAGCAGGGCACAGGTACCCAGGAAGTCGATCTTGCGCACGGTAGTTACACTGGCCGCATTGGGTGCAGATGCCACGGCTTCTACCCAAATGGGCTTATCATACAGGCCCTGGCTATTAAAGGGACTATAAGCAATGTTCAAATAAACTTCCTGCTCGCCCGCTGTCAGGTTAATGGTAGCAGGCAGCGCGGGGTTCAATGAACCGGTGATTTCAATATCATCAGTACCCAATTCAGCCACGCCGTCGCCATCATCAATGAACACGCGGGTAGCCACATCAAAAGCGTTATCGTCCACATTCTGGAAAGCAAGGTTCAGCAAACGGGGCTGCACGCACTGCTTAATGCCGGTTAGCGCAAGATTGTTGAACAGGATGGTTATCGCTCCCTGATTGCTACACTGCGTGTTGTTACCATTATTTGAGCCCCATACATCACCACGAACGGTAACAGGCTGCCCGCAGGTGGACAGTACCAGTTTTACATTCTGAAGTGTGAACACATAAGGACCTGCCCCGGTACGTGAAAGTGTTACGCCATCAAATACCATTTTAACCGCAGGCTGGTTCACACCAGGCCAGGGGTAATTTTCAACCAAAGCATAGGTAGAAGTTCCCGGATCCTCAATTACGATGGTACCCAACGCGTTTTGCAGGAGGGTGCCACCAGGAGGCGTTGACACGTTATAATTAAGATTGGGGTAATTATTCACGGGGTCGCTTTCCCACAGATGAATAACACCATATTTAGCTCCATTATTGAAAGTTCCAGTAAAGGAAACATCCATCACAACTTCGCAGCCGCCCTGTACGCTGGTGGAAGATTTTATTTCCACTTCCATGGCGGTTACAGCACAGGCGCTGGTCTGCGCACGTAATACTGCGGATGTTAGCAGCAGTGCTGTAAGTGATAGTAATACTTTTTTCATGCTCATAGGGTTTATAGGGTTCGTAGAATGAGTGACCTGTTTACAAATGCCGATACCTTACCGGGTAACCAGTAGGCTTTAAATAGGCAACAGTCTTTGAACAGGATGTACAGAGCCGGATACACGAATGGATAAGGAGGAAGTGGTACGGCCTGAGATTGGAATTATTTACCACTAAGTAGCCCAGGGGGCAAGCACGGCAGAGGGATTAATCAGAGGTATGTGGAAAATTACGATTGCAAAATCGAAATTATACTTAACAAATGCAAGTAAAAATCAGACTTTTAAAAAAAAAAGCTTCGGAAGGGCTTGTTTAGCTCACGAAGTAATATCAGAATCGCCCTCAGATTAAATCAATTGGCAATATATAAAAATATGAGAAGGTTACTAAGCGAGTGCATGAGTTCGCTCTTTGACCCAATTCATCGCCATCTGAAATTGTTGGTCGGGTGTGAGACGCGTATTATCGAGTACCAGCGCATCATCGGCCTGGCGCAGGGGACTCACTTCGCGATGTGAATCGATATAATCGCGCATCTCGAGATTATTTTTCACTTCTTCGATGGTGATATTCGGATTCTTTTCAAACAGTTCACGAAAACGTCTTTCCACTCTTACCGCATTATCTGCCGTCATAAAAATCTTCAGTTCGGCATGCGGGAATACTACGGTTCCTATATCCCTTCCATCCATTACGATCCCTTTTCTTTTACCCAGGGTCTGCTGCTGTGCCACGGCAAACTCACGCACTTCGCGGATTGCTGCCACTTCGGAAACTTTTTCCGCAACCACCAGGTCGCGGATCACGTATTCCACATTCTCTCCATTCAAAAAAATCTCGCTCTGCTGGCTCTTTTCATTTACATGAAAATCCAGCACAATATCATCGAGACCTTTCAATACCTGGGCCGGATCGGTCCAGTCAATATGATTGCGAAGAAAATGGAGCGTAATGGCACGATACATGGCACCACTGTCGATATAGAGATAACCCAGCTCTTTGGCCAACTGCCGGGCCAGTGTGCTCTTTCCGCAACTCGACCAACCGTCGATGGTGATGATGATCTTCTTTGCCATGCACAACAAAAATAAGCCAAGGCTCCGAGTGGGAAAATTTTAATCGTTGCAGCAGGCAAAAAAAAACGCCTCACGGCGTTTTTTATATGGCGTACTTACTAACGATCAGGTCTTGGATTCCTTCGCTTTGGTTTCCGATTTGCGAAAGGTAAACTTGAGTTTCTGCTGCTCCTTATCCAGGTCGGCTTCCAGCACATCGCCTGCTTTCACGTTCATGTTCAGAATTTCTTCCGCCAGCGGATCTTCCAGGTATTTCTGAATGGCACGGTGCAGGGGACGAGCGCCAAATTGTACATCATATCCCTTATCGGCCAGGAACGACTTGGCATCTTCGGTCAACGAAAGACTGAAACCAAGGTTGGTAAGTCTCTTTGTAACACCCTTCATCAGGATATCGATGATGCTGAAGATATTTTCCTTGGTGAGACTGTTGAAGATGATCACATCATCAATCCTGTTCAGGAACTCGGGTGAGAAGGTACGCTTCAGCGCTTTTTCAATAACCGCTTTGTTGGCTTCGTCTTCATGCTCCATCTTGGCAGCGGTGGTAAAACCAACGCCCGCGCCGAAATCTTTCAATTGACGCACGCCAATATTCGATGTCATGATGATGAGGGTATTCTTGAAATCAACCTTGCGGCCTAAACCATCCGTCAATTGTCCATCATCCAGCACCTGCAACAGAATATTGTAAATATCCGGATGCGCTTTCTCGATTTCGTCGAGCAGGATCACACTATAAGGTTTACGCCGAACGCGCTCGGTAAGTTGTCCACCTTCTTCATAACCCACATAACCCGGAGGCGCACCAATGAGCCGGCTTACGGTGAATTTCTCCATGTATTCGCTCATATCGATGCGGATCAGCGCATCTTCACTGTCGAACATATGCCGTGCCAGCGCACGGGCCAACTCCGTTTTGCCCACCCCGGTGGGTCCGAGGAATATGAATGTACCAATGGGCTTCTTGGGATCCTTCAGTCCTACCCTGTTACGCTGAATGGCTTTGACTACTTTGGATATGGCTTCGTCCTGACCGATTACCATACCGCGCATATCATCCGTCATCTTACGCAGCTTTTCCGTCTCGGCCTGCACCATGCGCTTCACAGGAATACCCGTCATCATACTCACCACTTCGGCAATGGCTTCCTCATCGATGGGATAGCGCTTGTGCTTGCTTTCCTCCTCCCATTCGGCCTTGGCCTTTTCCAGGTCTTCGGCCAGTCGTTTCTCCGTATCGCGCAGCGAAGCGGCTTCTTCAAATTTCTGGCTCTTGACTACTTTATTCTTTTCAACTTTTACTTCTTCAATCTTTTTCTCCAGCTCAACGATGTTCTCCGGAACATTGATGTTTTTCAGGTGCACCCTTGCTCCTACTTCATCCATCACGTCGATGGCTTTGTCGGGAAGCAAACGGTCGGTAATATAACGATCGCTCAGCTTCACGCAGGCTTCAATGGATTCATCGTTGTAAATCACATTGTGATAATCCTCGTATTTGGATTTGATATTGTTCAATATCTGAATAGTCTCATCTACAGAAGGCGGATCCACCATCACTTTCTGAAAGCGGCGGTCAAGCGCTCCGTCTTTTTCAATGTACATCCGGTACTCATCCAGCGTAGAGGCGCCAATGCACTGGAGTTCTCCGCGTGCAAGTGCCGGCTTAAAGATATTACTCGCGTCGAGAGAGCCGCTGGCCCCACCCGCGCCTACAATGGTATGCAACTCATCGATAAACAGGATGACATCCCGGTTCTTTTCCAGCTCATTCATTATGGCTTTCATCCGCTCTTCAAACTGGCCACGGTATTTGGTACCGGCCACCAGGGCCGCCAGGTCGAGCGAAATCACCCGCTTGTCGAAAAGAACACGCGATACCTTCCGCTGCACAATGCGCAGGGCCAGGCCTTCCACAATGGCGGTTTTACCCACTCCGGGTTCCCCTATCAGGATGGGATTATTCTTTTTTCGACGGGAAAGTATCTGCGATACTCGCTCAATTTCCGACTCACGCCCCACAATGGGATCCAGGGTACCCATTTCGGCCAGCTTGGTAATGTCGCGGCCAAAATTGTCGAGCACCGGGGTCTTGCTTTTGGCGCCACCCGCCTGCTTGGATCCTTTTTGTTGCGAATACTTTTTCTCTTCTTCAAAATCATCATCATTCTCATCGGTGTATTCCGCACGGGGATCATTAGATTTCACTATGCCAAGCTCCTGGCGGAACATGTCGTAGTTGACATCAAACTGATTCAGAATTTGTGTAGCGATATTTTCTTTATTCTTGAGAATAGATAGCATCAGGTGTTCGGTTTCCACGGTCGTACTCTTCAGCGCTTTAGCTTCGAGTACGGTTACGCGAATTACTTTTTCCGCCTGTTTGGTCAGGGGAAGGCTATTGATGTTGGCGATATTCTTACCGGTCTTATCCTTTACGGCCAGTTCAATTTCCTTCCGCAGTTCATACAGGTCCACATTGAAGCTCTTCAGTATCCGCACAGCCGTATTATCTCCCTCCCGGATCAATCCGAGCAGAAGGTGTTCTGTGCCGATAAAATCATTTCCCAAACGTAAGGCCTCCTCTCTGCTAAACGAAATGATCTCTTTTACCTGGGATGAAAAATTATTATCCATATGTAGATAATTGGTTGTGATACAATATTAACAAATTAAATTGGTTCCTGTTCTCCCGCACTTATAAACGGAATGTTGATAAGTAAAGTTGTCGGAGCCCCCTGATTTTTAGGGAAATCCCGCCCAAACCATCAAATTTGTAGTATGCAGGTCAAAACTGATACCAAAGAACGATTTCATGCCATCACGCTGCCCGGCCCTGTATTATCTGCTACTATGACAGATGAACTGGCGGCCTGTTTAGTTCCTTACCTCCAAAATGACGTTAAAAACGTTGTGATCAACCTTTCGGAAGTAAAAGAAATGGAGCCCGGCCTGGCCGCCCGGCTGGTGGAGATTCAACAACAATTTTACGAAAACCAGGCCTCTTTTGTGTTGTGCTGTGTAGACAAACAACTGGAGGACCAGCTAGACAAATGGGAATTGCTGGAGCTCCTGAATATAACCCCCACTGAAAGCGAAGCCTGGGATATTGTGCAGATGGAAGAGATTGAGCGGGAACTGTTGGGTGGTGAAGATGAGGAAGCCGGTTGATAGCCGGTGCGACCTAAAACAGGGCCTGTCATTTTTTTGACTAAAAGTCAATAATTTGTGAGCCGAAACCTATTGGATTCCACCCAACTTTATCCATCTTATGTTAGCCGTTACGATCCTTGGTAATAATTCCGCTGTCCCGGCATTCGACCGGCACCCGACCAGCCAGGTGGTGACATTCGACGGCCAGCAGTTTTTGGTAGACTGTGGTGAAGGCACGCAGATCCAGCTAATGCGCTATAAAGTGCGGCGTGGCCGCATCTCCCATATTTTTATTTCCCATTTGCATGGCGACCATTATTTTGGATTGGTGGGCCTGCTCAATTCTTTCAGCCTGCTGAGTCATCAGCAGGAGTTGCATGTGTACGGGCCGTCACAACTCAAAGACATTGTGGAGATGCAGTTGAAAGTGGCGGATACCCATCTCTGCTATCCTCTGCATTTTCATACCATCAGTGGCGAAGCCACCCTGATTGACAATGATAAGCTCGAAGTCCGTTGTTTTCCCACGGTGCATCGAATAGAGTGTTATGGATTTGTGTTTAGGGAAAAGAAAAAGCCGCGCCGTCTTATAATGGACGCGGTGAAAGAATATCAGATTCCCATTCATTATTATGAACAATTGAAGCAGGGTGCGGATTTTGTAACAACGGCGGGTGAAGTAATCCGCAATGAATGGTTAACGGCGGAGGCTCCCCGCGGAAAGCAATACGCGTATTGCGCCGATACGCGGTACAACGAAGCCATGATTCCGCATATCAAGGGTTCGGATCTCATCTATCATGAGTCCACCTATCTCGATAATCTTCGCGAAAGAGCCGAAGCCCGCTTTCACAGCACCAGCGTGCAGGCGGCTGAAATAGCCAAAAAAGCCGGGGCGGGACGTTTGCTCCTGGGCCATTTCAGCAGTAAATATGACACGCTGGATGATTTTCTGACTGAAGCAAGGGAAGTGTTTCCGAATACTGATCTGGCGATGGAGGGAGTGTCGTTTAGAGCGTGAGGCGTGAGAATCGTGAATCGTGAGGCGTGAGACGCGAGTTTAAACTTTAAACCCTAAACCTTAAACTCTAAACTCACGATTCACGATTCACGATTCACGATTCACGATTCACGATTCACGATCTCCCTGATTCTCGCATGCAATCCCTCGCTCACCGGCCATACGGGTTGGCGGAATGTATTTTGGCAAAGGCCCATTTCGGAGAGATAACACTTTACGCCACTGGGGCTGCCTTCGGCAAACATGCTGGCAATGATGTCGACGTACTGGTAATGTAATTTTCTTCCTTTCTCAAAATCACCTTTCAAACAGGCCCTTACCATATCGGAAAAATCCAAAGGATAGGCGTTGGCCACAACAGAGGTAACGCCTTCGGCTCCCAGGGCAATCATGGGCAGCGTGAGCGCATCATCCCCGCTGATCACCATAAAGTCGGCCGGCTTATGCTGAATGATCTGCATGATCTGATCCAGGTTGCCACTGGCCTCTTTGGTCGCGAATATGTTTGGGCAATTGCGCGCGATCCTTAACTGCGTTTCTGCTGAAATATTCTGACCAGTGCGGGAAGGAACATTGTACATCATGATGGGCAGAGGCGCCGCATCATTCAGAGCTTTGTAATGCTGATAAAGTCCTTCCTGGTTGGGCTTATTGTAATAAGGTCCTACCGACAGTATTGCACTGTAACCATCCAGTTTAAACTGGCGGAAACCTTCGAGTACCTCACGGGTATCGTTGCCTCCAATGCCAGCCACCAGGGGCAAACGGCCCGCCACCTGCTTAGCCACAAACGAAAATACTTCCTGCTTCTCCTGGCCATGCACAGTAGCGCTCTCTCCTGTTGTTCCCAACACCACCAGGTACTCCACCTTGCCTCCGATCCAAAACTCGATCAGCTTTTCAAAGCTATTCCAGTCAATAGATCCATCGGCATGAAAAGGAGTAACAATAGCGATACCGGTACCGGTAAATTGAGCGCGCAGCGACATGATGTGTTGAAGTATTTATCTTTTGATTAAATGTGTTGTTGAACCGAAAAAGGATCAGAGCTCTTCCCAGAAACCCATTTTTCCAAACTTTTCGATTCGTTCGTTGATGCGTTGTTCCGGCGACTTCTGTTTAAGCTCCTGCAGCACGGGAAGAACAAAGTCTTTAAGCCTTTGCGCAGCCTCATCATAGTCCCAATGAGCGCCGCCAATGGGTTCGGGGATGATGCCGTCGATCAGGCCAAAGCCGAGCATTTTGTCAGCGGTAAGCCGGAGTTGTTCGGCGGCTATTTCCTTTTTATCCCAGCTACGCCAGAGGATGGAGGAGCAGCTTTCCGGGCTTATTACCGTGTACCAGGTATTTTCCATCATGAATACCTTGTCGCCAACGCCAATACCGAGTGCTCCGCCACTGGCGCCTTCGCCTATGATTACGCAAATCACGGGCACTTTCAGGCGGATCATTTCATAGATGTTGCGAGCAATGGCTTCGCCCTGGCCGCGCTCTTCGGCTTCCAGTCCGGGAAAGGCTCCTGGTGTGTCGATCAGGGTAATGATGGGCTTATTGAATTTTTCCGCCAGCTTCATCAACCGCAGAGCCTTACGGTAGCCTTCGGGGTTGGCCATACCGAAATTCCTCAGTTGCCGCATTTTGGTGTTGATACCTTTCTGCTGGCCTATGAGCATCACGGTTTCGCCGTTGAGTGAAGCAAATCCCCCAACCATGGCCTTGTCATCCTTCACATTGCGGTCGCCAAAAAGCTCCACGAAGTCCTGCGCCATCTTGTCGATATACTTCATGGTATAAGGCCGGTCGGGATGGCGGCTTAGCTGCACCCGTTGCCAGCTACTCAGGTTGGCGGTAATCTCCTTTCTCTTCTCTACGATCGAGTCCTCCAGCGCCTGAATCTGCAGTGTGAGGTCGATATTCGATTTCTCCTGGCGATGCTTCGCCGCTTCAATAGCGTCGATCAGTTCCTTAATAGGCTTCTCAAAATCCAGAAATTGTCGATTGGCGTTAGTTGGCATATGCTGAAAATGAGCGGCTAAATTAAGGAATTTGGGAAACGTATTACGTTTTACGTTTTACGTAATACGCATTACGTTTGGTTTAGGGTTTAGAGTTTAGGGTTTAAAGGTGGACAATAATCCTCCTCTCTTTTAAACATTAAACTTTAAACCTTAAACTCTAAACTCCCACTCACGCCTCACGATTCACGATTCACGTTGATCACTTTACCAGTCTCGACTTCATCGCATACAGCTTATGCGGCACATAGATAAATAAGCAGGCTCCGTTGCGGAGGGTATTGATGATAGCGGGCGCTTCTTCGGTGGGAACGGCCGGGCAGCCCATGCTGCGGCCTATATAACCCTGCGATTCGATATAGGAGGGATCTACATAGTCGGCGCCATGCATAACGATGGCGCGACGGTAGGCTTTGTCGTTGATGCCGTACTCCAGGCCCTGCAGCTTGAGCGAGTAGCCATTGCTGCCATAATAAGTTTGTCCCGTCAGATAAAATCCGGGGCTACTTTGGTAAGAGGCGGGTTTGTTGGAGAAGGATGTCACCATCTCTTTCCCGGAATTGCGGCCATGGGCCACCCAGGTATGGTGGAGGATTTCATAGTTCTCCAGATCAATTACGAACAGGCGTTTTTCGGAGCTGGGGAGACTGAAGTCCACAATCGCGAGTATGCGATCATTGATCAGCTTTCCCTGTGCTTTTAGCTTTTTCCAGCCCCGTTGCGCATAGTCGAAAGCCTGGCGGCTGAGACCGGCCAGTTCCAAATGGAGACTGTCGTAAACCGATATCACGGCAGCCTTTTTAGCGTCAAGTGAATCTTCGCCACCCGTAGTCAGGGATAGTTCCAGGGAGCTGCGGGTATTGCCTGCAACGCCAGGGTTGGCCATAGCGCGGGTAAAATGAACGATACCAATAAGGAATGAGGAAAGCAGGAGCCAGCTGAGCTTCAATGATTTTTTCATGACTACTAATCAGGATATTGTTTCACATTAGAGTTCTGCACTTCGGGTATATAGTAGTTCGCTTAACCTTCGCCCATACTATTACCCGGTTTTTCGTTAACGGTTTTGGTTGGCAAATATTATACCTATCATGGCCATGCTGTAGAAGCATGACTTGATAAGTGTCGAATATAGGAAAAAATTGATTCAAAACAATCTGACAGCATACGGATTAGCCGGTGCCGCAAAATTAAATCGGGTAGTCTCGCAAATATGGCTTACCTTCATCTAAGTGATGATGATATAAGACCACATCAACCTGTCCGGATAAGTATCCCTCGCATCGATTTCTGGTATATACTGTTCACCTCTGCACTCCTTGCTGTCGACTCTTATCACATTGCCTTTTTATCAATTTTAAAAATTTTAGCGACATGAACATGTATGTATCCAACCTCAGCTTTCATACAACGGAAAGCGACCTGAGGTCTTTATTCGAGCAATTTGGTGCAGTTTCATCCTGCCGTATTATTACAGACCGCGAATCAGGCCGCAGCCGTGGTTTCGGATTTGTGGAAATGGATTCTGAAACGGAAGCAGACAACGCCATGAAAGGACTTCAAAATAAGGAAATGGAAGGACGTGCTCTTTCTGTTTCCGTAGCCCGTGAAAAGGAAAGACGCAGCACCAGCAGCCGTTGGTAATTTTTTCCTAACTTACAGGTAACTATTTAAATACCGGTTCAACCTATCCAGAAGGGTTGAACCGGTTATTTCAAATTAACAAATACATTCTGGTTTAGAAATTTATGGCAAAACCGAAGGAAACCTTTAACAAAAAAGAAAAAGAGAAGAAACGCTTAAAGAAAAAGCAG
Source organism: Terrimonas ferruginea (assembly GCA_044463125.1). Lineage (GTDB taxonomy): Bacteria > Bacteroidota > Bacteroidia > Chitinophagales > Chitinophagaceae > CAYMZZ01. Next base: position 1,433 of record JBIQMS010000062.1, on the reverse strand, counting down.
GAGAAGCAGGAGAAGATGGCCGAACGAAAGGCCAATGCCCAGAAGGGCAAGAGCCTGCAGGACATGATGGCCTATATTGATGAAAACGGCAACCTGTCCGATACTCCACCAGATCCCCGACGCATGCGGGAAATCAAGTCCGAAGATATTCAAATTGGTGTACCCAAACACGAATCCATGCCTGATGAGCCCCGTACGGGCGTTATTGCATTTTTCAATGAAGCAAAAGGATTCGGTTTTATCAATGATCAACAATCGGGTGAACGAATTTTTGTACACGTAAACCAATTACTGACTGAAGTTGTAGAAGGAAATCGTGTAAGTTATGAAGTAGAACGTGGCCCGAGAGGCCTAAGTGCAACCCGGGTTACCAAAATCAATTAATACGTTTAATGGGATTTATCGATTACGTACTCGAAACGCCCTCCTATGGCTGGACTAAGCCAAACGGAGAGTTGGCGGTTCCGAGTACCAGACAGTTATTTAAGCAGGCTTTTCTGAAGATTAATATTTTCAAGTCAAGAAAAAATTGGATCAGCGCCATCAGTTGGGTCATGGTACTCGCGATGTTGCCCTTTTTCTATTTATTTCTCACGGAATACTTCAGTTGGCCGCTGGTAGGCGTACTTGTCGCCTACAGCATGCTCGTGATGGGCACGCATGGAACCATCTGGTTTCACCGCTATTGTACGCACAAGGCTTATCGCTTCAGCCATCCTGTGTGGCGTTTCATTACGCAAAACCTGGTGATTAAGACTTTTCCCGAAGAAATTTATGTGGTATCGCACCATGTGCATCATGCCAAATCTGACCTGCCTGGCGACCCCTACAACGCCCGTGCCGGCTTTTTGTATTGCATGCTGTCGGATGTAAACCACCAGGCCATCAACAAAAACCTCAACGAAAAAGATTATCAGCGCGCGGTGCGCTTTATGCAACATACCGGCGTGCGCATCAATAGTTATGCGCAATATCAACGCTGGGGCTCCATTGCTACACCCGCTTATACCATCCTGTTGTGGCTACTTAATTGGGCTGCCTGGTATGGCATCCTTTACCTGATTGGTGGACATGCACTGGCCTGCACCATTTTCAGCGCCGCCATGCTTTGGTTTGTGCTGGTGCGCGCTTTCAACTACACCGGCCACGGCAAAGGCGAAGAAGCCCACGTGGACGGTGTAGATTTCGACCGAAGCAACTTATCCGTTAACCAGCTTCGTCCTGGCCTGCTGGCCGGCGAATGGCACAATAATCATCACCTCTATCCCGGTAGTGCAAGGGCGGGCTTTCTCCCCTATCAGCTCGACCTGGCCTGGATCTATATCTATTGCCTGCATAAACTCCGAATGGTATCCTGGTACCATGATTCGAAAGCGGAATTTTTGAAAAAATATATGAAGAGAACGTAGGACGTTATACGTTTTACGTTGTAC
>JBIQMS010000061.1:0-19927 GCA_044463125.1 Terrimonas ferruginea | reverse complement strand
AGCGACCCCTTGCACCCCATGCAAGTGCGCTACCGGGCTGCGCTACGTCCCGAACAATTTTAGGGGGATTCGGGCGGCAAATTTAACGGATTCCGCCCAATTAGGAAAATCATTTTTTTGAAAATCAACCTGTTCATTTTCATGAAATAATGGGGGAGAACAATTTTTCCTATTTTCGCATTCCCAAAAACGGGATGTAGCGCAGCCCGGTAGCGCGCTTCGTTCGGGACGAAGAGGCCGCTGGTTCGAATCCAGTCATCCCGACAAACAAAAAGACTCTTGAGAAATCAAGGGTCTTTTTGATTTAGGTGAGAAACAACTGCGCAATGGTCGTCATCGGCAAAAACATTTTACCACTGTCGGGAAGTAATACAAAATCGTATTGCCTGTAAAACTTCACAGCTTCTTCATCAATCGGATCAACAATTACAGCCATTGAACCAATCTCCAAAGAGGTGTAATAAGATCTTTTCAATGCATCCATCAATATCATCTCTCCGATCCCCTTTCCCTGATATTTTTTATCAACAGCTAAACGACCTAAGAGAATTACAGGAAGATCACTGTAGGCGGGGGGCAATTTCTTAATAATCTCCTGAGGAAGTAGCCTTCTATCGATAGATGCCGCGGAAAGCGTGTTATAAGCTTTCACTATAGTTTGATCAGCAAAAATGAAACAGGCAGAAAGCTTTCTTTTTACATCTTGCTTTGCCTGTTTCTGTATATAGAAATCCAGTAGAGATTTTCCGCACACAAAACTTTCCCTACTATGGGAAGCATCCAGGGGAACGGTAATAAAACTCATTGCTCCTTCAGATTTTTCTTGTATCGCTTTGCGGCAGCGACCAGCTTTTTCCCAGGTGCTGGCGGATTCATAATGGTCTCAAAGAAAACCTCCTGATCCCGCTTCGATGACAGAATCAAACGGTGCTTCCTCACAATTTCATCCGCTTTGTTTTGCACAGAAATAATTACAAACTCTGTAAGTGTTCTGTAACCACCCAGCTTTGCTGCATACTCAAAGAACTCTTTCTGCTCCCTGGGAAGCCTTGTATCAAATCTGGCAATGCTCTTATCCATAATTTCTAGATTATTGATACGAATGTACGGAATATTTCCGTACAAAATACAGTGTAACCTACACTCTTTAAAACCTACACCCCTCCGATTTCGTAGTATCCATCTTCCCTCCCAAAATCGGAAAATCGCTGATCATAATGCAACTAATAAAAATCATATATTTAAGTTGATTTGATTCTGCCAACCAAATTCTCACAAAAAGGCCCGGATTAAGAGCAGTTTGTTTTGAATGATAAACGCATCAATTAAACCATATGTCCAGGCAACTAATCCTCCTTGTATGCTTCGCAACTGTATTCAGTTGCCAGAACTCTTCCAATGATAAGGAAAGCAAAGAGTCTTCATCCCGTTCAACTGCTATTGGCTGCGGTACCCCTACTACAGACAAAGCCTGGTATGCTTCGGGGACAAAAGCTCCGCTGCTGGAAGGCCTGGATGGGGTTGATTTCAAAATAACAACCAACAGCAAGGAAGCCCAGGCTTATTTCAACCAGGGCCTCATGTTGTCGTACGGCTTTAATCATGCGGAAGCCGCAAGGTCTTTTTTTGAAGCTACGCGGCTCGATTCCACCTGCGCGATGGCCTATTGGGGATTTGCATTTGTGTTGGGCCCCAATTACAATGCGGGCATGGAAGATGATAACTATGAAAGGGCCTTTACCGCGATACAAAAAGCTGTTGCACTCTCCGACAATTGCAGCGCCAAAGAAAAGGCGCTTATCTTGGCTTTATCGAATCGCTACACGACCACACCTCCTGAAGACCGCAGTGGGTTGGATATCGCCTTTTCCAAAGCCATGAAAAAAGTGTACGAAACTTATCCCAATGATCCGGATATCAGTGCCCTCTATGCAGAGTCGATGATGGATTTACATCCCTGGGACCTGTATGATAAGAAAACCAAAAAGCCCAAACCCTGGACGGCGGAGATCGTGAACGTATTGGAGAAGCTAATGCAACAATTTCCCCGACATCCCGGCGCACCACACTTTTATATTCACGCCGTGGAAGCATCGGATAATCCCGAAAGAGGGCTGGCTGCCGCAAATCTCCTGATGACCCTGGTTCCCGGTTCAGGGCATTTGGTGCATATGCCTTCGCATATTTATATCTGGACCGGCGACTATCACCTGGGTTCCCTTGCCAATTTGGCCGCGGTAAAATCCGATAGTGCCTATGTAACGGCCTGTCATGCACAGGGTGCCTATCCCCTCGCTTATTACCCCCACAATTATCATTATTTATCCGCTACAGCCACTTTCGAAGGAAATTCAAAGCTCGCCTGGGAGGCTGCGCAAAAAGTGCAGGAAAAAACAGCCAAAGATGTAATGCTGCAGCCGGGCTGGGCTACATTACAACATTATTACACCGTACCTTATTTTGTGGCCGTTAAATTTGGTCTGTGGGATAGCATCATTTCTGTAAAAAATCCGGAAATGGATTTAGTGTATCCCCGCGCCATTCTTCACTACGCAAGGGGCATGGCTTTCCTGGGTAAAAATGAGATGCAAAATGCCGCAAGAGAGTTATCCCAACTAAGAGAGCTGGCGAAAGATTCCACCTTGCCAGGCCTGACCATTTGGGATATCAATGCCATGTCGGATATTGTACAGATCGCGGTGCATGTACTAACAGCCGAAACCCTTCGGCATCAGAAAGAATTTGATCAGGCAATTAGCGAATACGAGAAAGCTATTGTCATTGAAGACAACCTGAACTATAACGAACCCCCGGATTGGTTTTTTTCGGTAAGGCATCATTTGGGGCTTGCCTTACTTAAAGCAGGCCGATACGCAAAAGCTGAAAAAGTGTACCGAGAAGACCTGAATATCTGGAAGAAAAACGGATGGGGCCTTCGTGGATTGCTGGAAGCGTTGGAGAAACAAGGCCGATCATTGGAAGCGCAACAGGTATATACAAGGTTTAAAGAAGCCTGGCGCTATGCCGATTTTGACCTGAACGAATTGATGCGACTTTAAGGAGAAAAGGCAACTGATGCATTCCATAATTTTGAAACTGATGTATCCATGAACCCCGAAATCCGACCAAATTTGCCTAAAACAAGCTGATGGCTGATTCACCACGCTGGTTCGACCGGAAATTCAACTTTGATTTTGAAACAGATATTTTCCCCCATCTGGTTGACCGACTGGAAAGATTTCCGGAACAATTGCGAATTCTGTTTGCCGATTTCCCTCCGCAAAAACTGAAAGAAAAACCGGGTGGAAAATGGTCTGCCCAGGAACAGTTGGGTCACCTGATCGTATTGGAATTACTCTGGCAAACCCGGATTCAGGAGTTCCTGAATACCGACGGAGAAAACGGGGAATTATCACCGGCCGACCTCGATAACAGGGCAACTGATGAAGCAAATTTCAACAGCCAACCCCTGCCGGAGCTGCTTTACCGTTTTGAAACCAGCAGGGCTTCAACTCTCCTAATGCTTGCTGATACAGATGCCAGCCATGATGGTCAATTGCTTCATCCGCGCCTGAAAAAGCCCATGCGCCTGGTTGATCATCTCTTCTTTATGGCTGAGCATGACGAACACCACCGAAAAAGCATTGAAAACCTGTGGCATTAGCCCTAATACCCGCATGGGTAGTTGATCAATTTACCCGACAATCCGTTAACTTCGCCCCTTAATGAAAATCCTCATTAAGCAAGGCCGGATTACGGATCCTTCCTCCCCTCATAATGGGGATGTTACCGATATTTTTATTGAAAATGGGTTGATTCAGGGTATCGGCTCCGGCTTGCCCAGCGAAGCAGACGAAATAGTGGACCTGAAAGGAGCATCGGTGTCGCCAGGATGGGTTGACCTGTTCGCGCATTTCAATGATCCGGGTTATGAGTTCAAGGAGACCCTGGAAACCGGAGCCGCCGCTGCGGCCAAAGGAGGATTTACAGATGTTCTGGTAATTCCCAATACGCAACCCTGCGTGCACAGCAAATCCACGGTTGAATATATTGTTCAGAAGGCGAGGTCACTTCCCGTAAATATTCACCCTATCGGCGCCGTTTCCCGCAATACCGAAGGCAAGGAACTGGCCGAGATGTACGACATGCGCAATAGCGGTGCCCTCGCTTTCAGTGATGGCACCCAGTCCATCCAATCCTCGGGTTTATTGCTCAAAGCCCTGCAATATGTAAAGGCTTTTGACGGGTTGGTCATTCAAATTCCTGACGATCGCAGCATCAATCCGCACGGTCTTATGCACGAAGGCATCGTCAGCACCCAGTTGGGCTTGCCGGGCAAACCTTCGTTGGCCGAAGAACTGATGGTAGCCCGCGACATAAAACTGGCCCGCTATGCCGAATCGCGTTTGCACTTTACAGGCATCAGTACCCGAAAATCACTGGAGTATATCCGTCGTGCCAAAGAGGGAGGTCTGCAAGTGACATGTTCGGTAAGCCCGGCACATCTTCACTTTACCGATAAGGACCTTGCCGGCTACGACACTAACCTGAAATCACTGCCACCTTACCGGAGTGAAGATGACCGGAACGCCCTTCGGGATGCGGTAGCTGATGGCACTATTGATTGCCTGGCCAGCCATCATTTCCCTCATGAATATGATAGCAAAGTGCTGGAATTTGAATATGCGAAACCCGGAATGATCGCCCTGGAGACTTCCTTTGCCCTGCTTCGGCAAAGCCTGCCAGAACTTTCGGTGGAGAAACTGGTTCAATTACTGGCGGTACAACCCAGGAAGTTGTTGGGATTACCCTCCGCAGGAATTGCGCCGGGCAGCGAAGCCTGCCTCAGCTTTTTTGATCCGGAAGCGAGTGTGAATTGTACTCCGGACTTCTTCCGAAGCAAATCGAAAAACAGCCCATTTATCGGAAAAACCCTGAAAGGGAAAGTGCTGGGAATACTCAATAAGGGAAAAATCTATCTTGAATCATAAAACAAAGATATTGAATACGACACCATTGGTTAAAGGTCTCATTACTGGCGGCCTTATTGTAACTGTAGTACTTTTCTTTGGTCTGAACAAAATAGAGGCAAGTTCTGGATCCCAATACCTGGTCTATATTTTGTATGGAGCAGGAGTTGGATGGACTATCTATGCCTATACGCGAAGCGACGCTTATATAGGAAAATTTGGAGCCCTCTTTAATCAGGGATTTCGTTGTTTTGTTGTTGTAACGTTGATAATGGCTTTATTCTGGGCGATCTTTGTATTCGCTAATCCAAATATTAAAGAAGAGTTAGCCGCTTTTTATCGCGCTGACCTGGAAAAGATGAAGGAGGTGTTGCCCAATGAAATTGATGAAAAGGTGAAAAAATACCGTGAATCCCTAGTACCTTCCATCGTTTCATTTACGGTATTTCAGTACTTATTGATGGGCACCATTTTTACCCTGGCCTGGTCTGTATTCTTTATTCTCCGCAGAAAAAATTCTCAATAATGGATCTTTCCATTGTCATACCACTTTTTAATGAAGATGAGTCGCTGCCCGAACTGGCGGCCTGGATTGAACGCGTGGTAAACGAACACAAACTCAGCTACGAAGTAATTTTTGTGGATGACGGCAGCACCGATCGATCCTGGGAAGTGATCTGTCAATTGCGGCAGGGCAACCCCCATATCAAGGGCATCAAGTTTCAGCGCAATTATGGAAAATCCGCCGCCCTCAACGAAGGATTCCGCGCCGCCGCCGGGGATGTAATTATCACCATGGATGCCGACCTGCAGGACAGTCCGGACGAAATACCGGACCTGCGACGCATGATAACAGAGGATGGATTTGACCTTGTGAGTGGATGGAAAAAGAAACGCTACGATAATAAACTCACCAAAAACCTCCCAAGCAAGCTTTTCAATGCCGCCGCCCGGCAAATGAGTAAGATCAAGCTTCACGATTTTAACTGTGGACTGAAGTCATATCGAAAAAATGTCGTTAAAAGCATTGAAGTATATGGCGAAATGCATCGCTATGTACCCGTACTGGCCAAATGGGCCGGCTTCCGCAAGATTGGCGAGAAGGTGGTGGAGCACCGCCCGCGCAAATATGGCGTTACCAAATTTGGCTGGTCGCGCTTCATCAATGGCTTTCTCGATTTGATGACCATCTTCTTCATGGGCAAATTCGGCAAACGACCCATGCATTTCTTCGGGCTCTGGGGTACTATCTTTTTTCTGATTGGCCTTGCAATCTCGGTTTATCTCACGGTTTCCAAGATCATCGATTTCAGTTACCCCATCACCAACCGTCCGGGCTTTTACATGGCCCTCACCACCATCATCATTGGTGTGCAATTGTTCCTTGCGGGATTTATTGGGGAACTGGTGTCGCGCAACGCTTCGGGTCGTAACACATACCTGATCGAAACAAAAGAAGGTCTGTAATGGCAAGGGTGTTGATTATAGGGCCCGGGCACCCGCTACGAGGGGGATTGGCCAGTTTTAATCAGCGACTGGCCAGGGAATTCATCGATGCAGGTCACCATTGCGAGATCTATTCCTTCAGCCTGCAGTATCCCGGCTTCCTTTTTCCCGGCACCACCCAGTATTCCTCCGAACCCGCACCTGAAAATCTGGTCATCCATTCGGCCATCAATTCCATCAACCCATTCAATTGGATAAAGCTGGGCAACCGCCTGCGCAAATTGAAACCCGACCTGATTGTGGTGCGCTATTGGCTCCCTTTTATGGGGCCTGCCCTGGGCACCATTCTTCGAAGAGTCAAAAAAAACAAGCATACCCGTGTGCTCTGCATAGCCGACAATATTATTCCACATGAAAAGCGACCCGGCGATACCATTTTTACGAAGTACTTTCTAAAACCCTGCGATGCTTTCATTACTATGAGCCGGAAAGTGATGAATGACCTTGTTGCTTTTAACAACAGGAAACCGGCCCTGCAGGTACCCCATCCGCTTTACGACAATTTTGGTGATCCCGTATCGCAGGAAGAGGCAAGAACTAAACTGGGCATATCGCCTGACCAAAAGCTCCTTCTTTTCTTCGGATTTATCCGAAAATACAAAGGACTGGATCTATTACTGGAGGCAATGGCTGATCCCCGTATTCGTGAACAGGGCATCAAACTGATGGTGGCCGGGGAATTTTATGAAGAGGAAAAGCCCTACCTGGATCAAATCCGGCAATTGGGTATAGAGGATCTCTTGCTACTTCATACCGATTTTATTCCCGATTCGGAAGTGCGGTTTTACCTTTCGGCGGCCGATGCGGTGGTACAGCCTTACCGCAATGCCACGCAAAGCGGCGTCACTCCCCTCGCCTATCATTTTGAGGTCCCCATGCTGGTGACCAATGTGGGCGGCTTGCCCGATCTTGTTCCGCACAACAAGGTAGGTTTGATAGTGGAGCCCGATCCCGAATCCATAGCGCAAGGCATTCTCGATTTTTTCGCCCGGGGGCGGTCGGCCTTTCTACCCTATCTTCGGGAAGAAAAGCAAAAGTATAGCTGGTCGCGTATGCGGGAAAGCATCCTGGAAACCGCAGGAATCAATTCTTAAACGAATTGCAAAATAATTGCAAAAGGATTAATCGATGATTTACAGAAGCAAAGCGCCTTTACGAATAGGATTGGCCGGTGGTGGCACCGATGTAAGTCCCTATTGTGACCAATACGGGGGCGCCATCCTCAATGCTACAGTTTCCATGTATGCCATGGCAACCATTGAGCCGCTGGATGAACCGATTATTGAACTGGTGGCGCTCGATCGTAAGGAAGCATTGCGTTACGAATGGCAAAAGGAATTGCATATCGACGGGCAACTGGATCTGCTGAAAGGGGTTTACAACCGCATTCAAAAAGATTATGGCATAGCACAAAAAGGATTCCGGCTTTCCACCTTTGTGGATGCACCCGCCGGATCAGGTTTGGGAACTTCCTCGACCCTGGTAGTAGCCATCATTGGCGCTTTCACGGAAATGCTTCGATTGCCACTTGGCGAGTACGACATGGCGCACTATGCCTACGAAATTGAACGAAACGATCTCGGGCTGGCAGGCGGGCGGCAGGATCAGTACGCGGCTACCTTTGGAGGCGTCAACTTCATGGAATTCTATGGCGATGATAAAGTGATTGTGAATCCCCTCCGCATACGGCAGGAATACCTGTTTGAGCTGGAAAATAATTTGCTATTGTATTATACCTCCACCAGCCGTGAGTCGGCGGAGATCATCAAAAAACAAAGCAGAAATGTGAAAGAGCAAAAGGGGCAATCGATAGAAGCCATGCATATGCTGAAAGAACAGGCCAGGCAAATGAAGGAAGCCCTGCTGAAAGGCCAATTGCACGAGATAGGCGAAATACTCGATTTTGGCTTTCAGCAAAAAAAGCAGATGGCCGAAGGCATCAGCAATACACTGCTGGAAGAAATTTACGAGCGAGCCAAAGCGGCCGGTGCCACCGGAGGCAAAATTTCGGGCGCGGGAGGAGGAGGATTTATGATCTTCTATTGCCCCGGCAATAGCAAGTACCAGGTGATTGATGAGCTGCAAAAATTTGGCGGCCGTTACCGTCGCTACCAGTTTACCAAGCACGGCCTGAAGACCTGGAGTATTTAATGAGACCAGGCAAATACCGCAGCATGAAAGCCAATTCGGGTATTTTTTTCTAATTTTCCGGATTCAGGAACAACACCCTGAGCCTCTTATACATGAAGATCCCTTCCCTGATAAAAGAGAGTATCGGTTTACAGCAATCCCTATTGGGCGATGCGTCCCTGCTTGAAAAAGTGAACGAAATTGTTGCGCTTCTTGCCAAAACTTTCCAGGAGGGCAGGCATGTCTACTTTTGTGGAAATGGTGGAAGTGCCGCCGACGCGCAACACCTGGCCGCGGAATTTTCAGGCCGCTTCTACAAAGACCGGAAAGCATTACCCGCGGAAGCGCTTCACTGCAACACATCCTATCTTACGGCCGTTGCCAATGATTATGGCTACGACCTTATCTATGCCCGCCTGATTGAGGGTCTTGGTAAACCTGGGGACGTATTGATTGGGTTGAGTACATCCGGCAATTCCAAAAATGTGATAAAGGCCTTTGAAACCGCGAAAGAAAAAAACATGATCTGCATTGGCTTTACCGGCCAGGGTGGAGGCAACATGAAAGACCATGCCGACTACCTGGTAGCCATCCCAAGCAACAATACGCCACGAATACAGGAAGCACATATGTTGCTGGGGCATATTATTTGTCAATTGGTGGAGGAAGCCCTATTTCCAGAACCGAAAACGAACTAAGATTGTCGAATACAACATCTACAGAAAATAAAATCAAAGAAGCCATTGTGTTGGCTGGTGGTTTGGGAACAAGGCTGAGCAGCGCCCTGCCCAACCTGCCTAAATGCCTGGCACCAGTGGCCGGCAGACCCTTTCTTTTTTATGTAATCCGCTACCTGCGCAGCCAGGGAATAGAGCGCATCGTTTTCTCGCTTGGTTACCGGCACGAAATGATTGAGCGCTATTTGCACGACGAATTTGCCGCGCTGGATTATGATTGTGCCATTGAATCGGAGCCGCTTGGCACAGGAGGCGCCATCCGGTTAGCGGCCTCGCACTGTACAACAGAGCAAGTAGTGATCGTGAATGGGGATACGCTTTTTGAGGCGGACATAGCCGCCCTGGCAAAGCTCCATTCGCATAGCGGCGCAAGCTGCAGCCTCGCTTTAAAACCCATGCAGAATTTCGATCGCTATGGGCTGGTAGAAGTAGACAACAACGGCTTCATTAAGGCTTTCCGTGAAAAACAAAAGACGGTTTCCGGTCTTATCAACGGAGGAGTCTATCTCCTAAATCGAGAAGCATTCCTGGCAGCAGATATGCCGGTCAAATTTTCATTCGAAAAAGATTTTCTGGAACCCCAGGCAGCAAAAGGTACTATAGCCGGACTGGCACATGATGCCTACTTTATTGATATTGGTATCCCGGAAGATTTAAACAGGGCTCAAAGCGAATTGAAGCGTCCGCCGCTTTCACTCGACGCCATTGATCCCGATTGGTCGCTTTTCCTGGATCGCGATGGGGTGATCAACGTGGATAAGCCAGGCAGCTATATTTTTCATCCCGATGAGTTCCGGTTTATGCCGGGTGCCCCGGAACTCTTTCGCCGTTTGAAAGAAAAGTTTCGGTATACGTTTGTGGTCACCAACCAACGCGGAGTGGGTCGGCAATTGATGACGGAAGAAATGCTGCAAAGGATCAACGCCAACATGTGCCAGGAAATTGAAGCCGCAGGAGGAAAGATTGACCGGGTTTATTATGCCACTGCGCTTAGCGATAAGGACCCGGTCCGGAAACCCAATCCTGGAATGGCGGTACAGGCCCGTCGCGAATTCCGCGATATCCATCCAGATAAATGCCTGATGATTGGCAATAATGTCAGCGATATGCAATTTGGACGAAACGCCGGCATGTACACCGTATTTCTGACCACTACCAATAAGGATATATCCCTACCCCACCCAGATATCGATATGATTTTTGAAGATTTGGCGCAATTTGTGAAAGCTTTGTGAAGGCCGATAAAATTTCGCAGCCGTTTTGCCGTTAGCGTTTCGGCCCGTGATACCACTTATTCCGGATGATTCTCGTCTACTCAGCGTATGAAATATCTTAGCTTAATTCTCATCAGTATCTGCTCGCTGGCATCCGTCAGCGCGCAAAAGCTTAGTGCCGGCAACCTGAAAGGTTTACAGGCAAAAGAAGACAGCCTCCGGCTGCTGGCGCGGAAAATGATCACCGACTCCTTACCGGAAGAGCGGATGAAAGCGGATAGCGCTTTTACCAGGACCCTGGTGCGGGCCCTGCAGGTACGCCATTCCTTTGAATTTGCATTCGATTCGGTTCAGGGCATTTCGCGCCTGTATGCGCCCGACAGCAGTTTCCGCATTTTTACCTGGAACCTGCAATACAATGAATATTATTCCCGGCAGCGCGGGGCCATTCAAATGCGCACCGCAAATGGAAGCCTAAGGCTTTTTCCGCTTCGTGATTTTTCGGAGTTTACTCCCAACGCCGCCGATAGCGTGAGAGACGCCGCCCATTGGATTGGTGCTGTTTACTATAACATGATTGAAACGGAATTCCGCGGGAAAAAATATTATACACTTTTTGGCCTCGACTTCCATTCCATTCGTAGCAACAAAAAATGGATTGAAGTATTGCATTTTAATGGTCGCGGAGAACCCGTTTTTGGCGGCCCGTTTTTTCAATACCAGGCCGATAGCTTAAAAGTGCAACGCTCCGCCTTTCGCGTGGAGCTGGAATATAAGAAAGATGCCCGTGTGCTCGCGAATTTCATACCCGACCTGGGTATGATCCTGATAGATCATTTGATTTCGGAGACCAATGAACCCGAAAATCCCTGGACCTTTATCCCAGATGGCGACAATGAAGCCTTTAAATGGGAAAACGGGAAATGGGTGCATATCAACAAAGCCTTCGACTTTAAGATGGATATGGAAGGGGTGGATCCGCTGATTGGTAACCCGCCTGTGGAAGCACCGATACTCGATAAAAAAGGCAATCCCATTCAGAAGAAACTGGATGAATAATCGGGAAAAAACCAGAAAATAATAGCATAAAGAGCGTTCTAATACAAGGGCCGGGTAACCCCGGCCCTTTCTTTATTTTCTACCGTGCCCTGGCTCCCATATCAGGCGCGTAAACATGCTGAGTCGCTGGTTCTCTCTTTGTACAGGAATTCCCCCTACTATTCCTATCAATAGATTATCGAATATACCCAATCGCATCTGGGGGCGAATGGCCATATCAAAATCACCTCTAGACCAACTCTTGTTGAATTCGACACCTACAAAGTTTCGGGTTCCGGGAATCATATAATGGATATTGCTGTTAGCCTCGTAGGAAAAATGAAGTGAATGGGACGCTTCCCTTTCCAATTTGGGGCCAGTGTATAAGAGGCTGTGCCAGTTATCGCCCCAGCGTTTGGCGGCAATCAAAAAAGGATTGAAAAGATGTCCCCGGATATGTATCCCGCGCATGTCCCGGAATGTTGGGAGCAGGAACTCGTGAATATATCCCAACGCAAATGAAGCTTGCTGCTTGTCAGCAACATGGAATGTCCATTGCGCTGCTACTTTCAGACTTTCGAGTCTGTGGGATGGAAGGCTGTCCCGCTGCCGGCCTCTTTGTGGGCTATAGAAGGTAAAGGGCAGCTCAATTTCAAGACCCAGCCTGTCAAGTGGTGCAAATTCATATTCTACCAGAGCGCCAATGGCATCATAGCCGAGGTTGTCGGTCAATTGCATACCCACATTCCATTCCCGCTCGCCTTTTCGGGCACCGAGGTCCCTGATCAGATCAACGTAAAGAGGTTCCGCATGCAGAATTTTGAGCGGTAACCGGTTTGCTTCCACAGATGCTATGTATATGCTGTCGAGCTTATCGTGAAGCAGTCGTACACTGTCGCTTTGCTGTGCCTGCAATAGCGCACAGGGGCATAGCATGCCCAGGCATAGGAGTAGTTTTTTCATGATAAATAACCAGAAGATGAAATGAAAAAAATGATGAATTTCCCTGCCATGAAGAGCAGGCCTGGTTATGCGTTGGGTGGAGGAACGGGAATGGAGATAAAGGGTTGCGGATAGATGTTCTTGGAATAGAAATGAAATCGTGATGAGATGGCGGATATAGAGGGGAGCGCAGGAGAAAAGGCATCTATATTCCAGTCATTTGACGACTTCTCTTTTTTCAGATCCCTCTCCGGATTATCTTCTTCAGGCATGGCGTTTTCCATATCCATCAGGTCTTCAAGCACCCATTCGGCAATGCTTTCCAGCTCATTGTAGTCGTCTGCATTGCGCGGCAAAACAATATCCGGCGTATCGAGCATACCATTAACTATGCCAGCCGATACCAGGATGAGTATTAGTTTTATCAAACTCTTTCGTATGGAATTAAATGCCGGCATAGCTACAGAAATCCCTAATCATCCAGTTTCAACACAGCCAGGAAAGCTTCCTGTGGTACTTCCACACTACCTATTTGCCGCATGCGCTTCTTGCCCTCTTTCTGCTTTTCGAGCAGCTTACGTTTCCGGCTGATATCGCCACCATAACATTTGGCGGTAACATCTTTTCGCATGGCCGAAATATTTTCACGCGCAATCACTTTGGCACCGATGGCTGCCTGGATGGCGATCTGGAATTGCTGACGAGGCAAAAGCTCCTTTAATTTTTCGCAAAGCTTGCGGCCAAATTCCTGGGCACGGCTGCGGTGGATGAGCGCACTGAGCGCATCCACTTTGTCGCCATTGAGGAGGATATCCATTTTAGCGATATCACTTTCGCGATAGCCGATCGGATGGTAATCGAATGATGCATAGCCGCGGGTTTGCGACTTCAGCTTATCATAAAAATCAAATACAATCTCCGTGAGGGGCATTTCAAAAATCAGTTCCACGCGGGTAGTGGTAAGGTAGCTTTGGTTGATAAGGATACCACGTTTACCCAGGCAAAGGGTCATGATGTTACCAATATAGTCGGGCTTGGTAATGATTTGCGCTTTGATAAAAGGCTCCTCAATACTATCGGTTTTAACCGGATCGGGAAATTCGGTTGGATTATTAACTATTACAGTCTCTCCATTGGTTAGGTGTGCAATAAAACTTACGTTGGGTACCGTTGTAATAACGGTTTGGTCAAACTCCCGTTCCAGCCTTTCCTGAATGATCTCCATGTGAAGCATTCCCAGAAATCCGCAACGGAAGCCAAATCCCAGGGCCTGACTGGTTTCCAGTTCAAAAGTGAGTGAGGCATCGTTGAGTTGCAGCTTATCCATACAATCGCGCAACTCTTCAAACTCATCTGTGTTAACCGGATAAATACCTGCGAATACCATGGGCTTTACTTCTTCAAAACCCTTGATCATTTCGGGTGTAGGGTTTTTGGCGAGCGTAATGGTATCACCCACTTTAACCTCTTTGGCGTTTTTGATACCCGTGATGATGTAGCCAACATCACCCGCCCTTACTTCACGCTTCTCGGTCATCTTCAACTTCAGGATGCCTACTTCAGCGGCTTCGTATTCCTGTCCTGTGGAGACGAACTTTACCAGATCATTCTTCCGAATCACTCCATTCAAAATCCGGTAATACACGATGATGCCCCGAAAGCTGTTATACACACTATCGAAGATCAGGGCCTGCAAAGGCGCGTTCTCATCTCCCTCCGGCGCGGGAATTTTTTCCACGATGGCATCCAGAATGGCATCTACCCCGAGGCCAGTGCGGCCACTGGCCAGCAAAATATCTTCCGGCTTGCATCCGATCAATTCAATAATCTGGTCCTTCACTTCCTCAATCATGGCCCCATCCATGTCAATCTTGTTGATCACCGGAATGATTTCGAGGTCGTTTTCTATAGCGAGGTAAAGGTTACTGATGGTTTGTGCCTGAATGCCCTGCGTGGCGTCTACCAGCAGCAAAGCCCCCTCACAGGCAGCCAGCGCACGGCTCACTTCATAACTGAAGTCAACGTGACCGGGCGTGTCGATCAGGTTTAGTATATATTCCTGTCCATCCTTGTGTTTATAATTGATCTGGATGGCATGGCTTTTTATGGTAATGCCTTTTTCCCTTTCCAGGTCCATATCATCCAATACCTGGTCCATCATTTCACGTTCGCTAATTGTATTGGTGCTTTGCAAAAGACGGTCGGCCAGGGTGGATTTACCGTGATCGATATGGGCGATAATGCAAAAATTCCGGATATTCTTCATTGACTGCTGGGGTTGGCCCGGGTATAGCCGGGAACGTGCAAAGGTAGCGAATTCCGGGTGCAAAATGGGGACGGAGGGTTTGTGAATTTGGGGAATTTGGGGATTGGGTGGAATTTGGGGATTTGGGGAATTTGGGTATTTGGGTATTTGGATATTTGGATATTTAGGTCCTTGAATCAGGATAGTCGGCAACTACAATTGCACAAACAGGTTGAGGGTGCCAATTTCACACTACCTCCCTTCGGGAGGTAAATCATCTGGTTGATGGTTTTGCTACCAACACGCCCTCCCTTCGGGAGGGTACTTCGACACTTGTCGATTGCCTACTCACACCCTCTCGCATCGCGTCGATTTGGCGTATGGGAAGTAGAACCGCGTTGAAATCAATCGTCTCCCGCCGCGGCGGGAGGCTCATTTGCATGATATCATCGAAGAAATTCCCCTCCCGAAGGGAGGGCGTGTGGGTAGCAAAACCATCAAACAGATAATCTACCTCCCGAAGGGAGGTCGTGTGCGATAGGGCATAAAATCAATCTGGATAGCCGGCAACAAAATTCGCACCTGTTCGCCCACAAATACCCAAATCCCCACATGCCCAAATACCCAAATACCCAAATCCCCAAATTCTCAAATTGCACAGCATCCTGTCCGAAATAATAAAACACTCCTTATCCCTAATTGCTCTCCTGCATCGCTATGGCTGGCGCGGCCACCGGATGTTTAAACTGCGATTGGCAATCGAAATGCATGGGCCTTTGACGCAATAATTCATAATAGGCGCGGGGATCTGCCGCAAGCGCGAGGATATGCCCTAATTCATGTGGCAAAGCATCCGACATATACTGGCGTTTATCGAGGGTTATCAGCACGGCATTCTCAACCCGTTCTCCACTGGGCAACAGGCAGGACAATTCATCCAACTGATTTATCTGAAACTGCGTTTGTGCTACGCGAATATCCCCACTCAAACGGCCGGTATGCACCAGTATGTGCAGCGGGCGCAGATTACCTAACTTGTCGCGGTAGCTCAACTTTTTTGATAGTGCCTGCAGTGCCGGGTAATCAGCCACAAATCGTTGAATCCGGTTTTGGGTATCTTCTGCGCGGATCAGTTGCTTTTGCAACAACTTTTCGGCGCGCGCCAATCGACGCATATGCCTTCCCTTTGCGCCAAATGCGGAATCCTCAATCGCATAATGTTGATAGGTTTGGGATCGGCGAGATGCCATCAGGAGATCAATATTTATCAATCCTTGGCTCTGCTTTTCCGAAGCGAGCCAATTATCCAATTGCCCTGGCAGTACACCGGTCAGCAGGCAAAAATAAAAATGGATCATAGCAGGCGATTTGTCTCAATTTGCAGGCTTTCCCGCAACCAACACCGAAGTTTTCGACCGAAGCAGGAAATAAGCCATATCAACCACCCTTTTCCGTCTAAAGCCGTTGGTGGTGCACATTCGTCGTTGGTCGAATTATTGGTACCCACATGGGCTCATTTGGTAACTTTAGTAGGTACATGCAGGAGAACCGATACACATTGATCCGATTCAACCTGGTTTTCTGGGGTTGTTATTTCTGTTACGAATGGCTGAGCAACGCCGCCCTGGCCAGCGAATACTACCGCTATTTCATCAATGCGCTGGTGATAGTGCCGATCAGTATGCTGGCTTCCTGGGTGGTAGTGCACCTGCTAATTCAAAAACTATATCTGCAGGAAAGGCGCAGGCTGTTTTGGGCATCAGTTATTGTCTGCTTTTTTCTTTTCGCGCTGATTCGACGCAGCTTCAACTATTTCTATACTTATCCAAAATATCATCCCGATTACCTGGAGGGCATGAGCTGGCTCTATTGGCCGAAAATGCTGATTGAAGGCATGAGCGTATTTTTGATTGTTGCCGTTTACGCCATGTTCTATTTTGCCGATCAGTGGCACCGGCAACAAAGAAAGGCGCGGGAATTATTACAGGCTAAAACGGAAACAGAGTTGCAGCTTTTGAAATCGCAGGTACAGCCTCATTTTCTATTTAATACGCTCAACAATATCTATTCGCAGGCCGTGAGAAATAAAGACAGCGCGGCGGATCCCATCTACCGTTTATCGGGTTTATTGAGCTATATGCTTTACGATAGCCGCACTAACTGGGTATCGGCCAGTAAGGAACTGGAATATATCCGCAACTATGTGGAACTGGAAAGAATGCGCTATCAGGACCGGCTGGATGTGTCGGTGAATGTGTACGACAATCTGGATGATTTTCTGATCAGTCCCCTACTCCTGCTACCACTTGTTGAAAACAGTTTCAAACATGGCGTTTACAATGAAACCGGTACAAGTTGGATTCGAATAGATCTTTCCGTGCAGGATAATTGGCTGACCGTGAAGATAGAGAACAGCCTTACGGAAAACAAAGTATCTCAAAACGGTAAAAATGGTCTGGGCCTTGAAAATGTGCGAAAGCAATTATCCATTCTTTATCCCGGGCAACATGAACTGAAGTGCCTCAAGGAGGATGAGTCCTACCTTGTTGTATTGAAAGTAAAAAACCAGCCACATGAAAATTCAATGCCTGATCGCGGATGATGAGCAGCCCGCACGCGACCTGCTGGCCAGCTATATAGGCCGCATGGACGACCTGGAATTAAAGGGCATCTGCAGCAATGCCATCGACACTTTCAGTTTTCTGCAAAAAGAAAGCATTGATCTTTTGTTTCTCGACATACAAATGCCAAAAATGACCGGCCTTGAGCTCATACGCTCCTTACGGGAGCGACCAAGGATTATTCTCACCACTGCTTATCGCGAATTTGCCGTGGATGGATTTGAATTGGATGTATTAGACTATCTGGTAAAACCCATCAGTTTCGACCGCTTTTTGAAATCGCTCGCCAAGTTTAATCAACAGGAATGGCTGAAGCAATCCGTGGATCCGCTAATGGCCGATGACACTTTCCATAAAGCCTATCTCTATTTTAAAGTGAACAAAGACCTGGTCAAGATCATGCTTCCCGATATTCTATATGTTGAAAGCGACAAGGATTATGTGCGTATCGTTACCCGACAGCAAACCATTCTCACCTATCAGCGCATTGGCTACCTGGAGGAGAAGCTACCGGAGAATCGCTTCTTGCGCATTCATAAATCCTATATCGTTGCCGTGGATCATATTCAAAGCTGTACAGCCGATACGGTTTGTGTAGATGGCAAACACCTGCCCATCGGGCGCAATTACCGGCAGGGGTTTCAGAAACACTTAATGAAAATTTGAACGTAAAACGTAATACGTAATACGTAAAAAAAGCCGCACGAATGTGCGGCTTTTTTTATAGAAACAAAAACAATTTAGAGCGGGTTCTGCACCACCACTCCCTGAGTGAATTCCAATTCCGCACGGGGAATCAGGAATACCCAGTTACGTGTACCAGCAGGCTCAGACATCAACTGGGCCAGCGAGTTATCGTGGTTACCACCGTTACGATCGAGCGGCTGGTTGAGACGCTTCAGGTCGTAAAAGCGGAAACCTTCAGCCCACAATTCAACCCGGCGCTGAATCAGGATTTCATCGATCAGGGCCTGTCCGCTATTGGTGCTAAGGGTGTAAGCTGGGTCACGGTTCACGGCCAGTTCATATAATACCTGGCGGGCATTGGCTTCCTGACCGGGGATACGGGCCAGCGCTTCGGCTTCAATCAAATACATTTCTGCCGCACGCATAAACGGAAGGTCGCCATTACTGTTTCCCGGGTTTGTCAAGATAAACTTCCGGGTCATATAGGGGCGACGGGTACCACCGGCCACTAGCGGGAAACTGGTATTCGCACCTGTTGAATCCCACAGTTGCTTGCGGATATCCGTCTCGGTGATTTTAGCATAGAGCGGTGCGAAAATGGCCTTGGGGTTACCACGGGTATTGGTCGATGAGAAATTACCCAGGTATGCAAAGAATGAATAGAAATATGTGGGGTGAATATCCAAATGCTGAATACCCCACATCCATTCGCGGTTGTTGATGTTGGAGAAACCTTCCAGATATTCAGCATTTGTCATCAGCTGATATCCCTGGCGGGCTTCGTTCGCCATCTGCGCGGCCAGCGACCAGTTCTGCTGGGTAAGCGCCACACGTGCCTTCAAACCTTTGGCTACGTTCACATTCAGGTATGACTTGTGTGGGCGGCTGATACCGGTGAGCAAAGTAATCGCTTCATCTAAATCGGAATTAATCTGCGTGTACACTTCTTCCACTGTATTGCGGGGAAGGGCACCACTACGGGGTTCCAAAACCAGGGATACACCCAAGCCGCTATTGTCGCCACCTGCTACATAGCGCTCGCCAAAGAGCTGAATCATCTGGTAGTAAGCCCAGGCACGGTAAGCATAGGCCTGGCCCTTGATGCGACGTTTATCTTCTTCAGGTCCAACTGCATTATCGATATTGGCAATAATCATATTGGCATTACCAATAAACACATAGTAGAAACCATAATTGTAACGAACCATCGCGCTCAGCTCATTCCGATGGGCCAGCCAGCGGTATTCTGCAATGAACCAACCATTAGCCTGGGCAGTCATCACATAATCTTCGCCAAGAATGTCCATATAGATCATGTTGGCACTCTGTCCACCCTCAGCCTGGCGGCCATACCACTGTACATAGAGTATCCGGTGCATGCCATTGATGGCGGCTTCGGCGTTCTTGGTGGTGGAGAAAATGGTTTCTGTCGACAATCGGGTGGGCGGAACCACGTCGAGGTAGTCTTTTTTACATCCGGTAGAAAGCAGCACAAGGGCTACCAGCGCCAGGATGATTTTATTTTTCAATACTGTTTTCATCATGTCTTGTTTTAGAAGTTAACACTAATACCGGCAGTGATAATCCTTGCAGGGTTATAGCTGTCACCCGTGCTACCGGCGAAGCTATTACCTACTGTCATGCCTTTACGGGCAGTGAAATAATACAGGTTCTCACCGCTCACAAATACACGGGCATTGGCAGCTCCAATCTTTGACAAGATAGAAGAAGGCAGACGGTAAGCCACACTCACGTTGTTGATACCCAGGTAAGTGCCTTTTGTTAACCAACGCGTAGAAGCGGCGCCAAACTGTGCGCTACGTGTTTCATCCAGTCG
>JBIQMS010000060.1:0-20037 GCA_044463125.1 Terrimonas ferruginea | reverse complement strand
GCCATATCGCTCACCCAGTCATGAGGGACCGGTTTCAGCTTTTCCCGGACAATGGCTTTCTTCCCCGGCCGCACCCGCAGATACACAAGGGGTTGTTGTAAAAAAGAAAAGTTGAATGTCTCCGCATCCATCCCATCGCTCAACAGATTATGCCATGGAAATATCCGTTCGGGTTCCAGCGGTCGCAACAGCGATTTTATTTTTTCCGGAATCGGGTCTGTTGCGCGTTGATTCCATGCGGGGTTGATATGCTCCAGTGTGGGCGATGGCGCTGTTGCGCATAAAAAATACCCGGCTCTGATCTGTTCATCAAGCGGCCAGTCACGCGCTGACTTTCCCAACCGAAAGCAACTATAGCAAAATTGCAATATAGCCTTACGATCGCGGGAGCCATGCTTGCGATGCGCGCGAAAATAGTTTTTGGCAAACAGATGAAAGGGTTCTTTCCCTTCATAGGTTTCCAGAAGGCGAACAGCGCTGGCGATATGAGACTGTGTAAACAAGGTAGTTTCACCGAACCTGGCCCAGGCCAATGAGGCTTAGAGCTCCAGCATGGTTTTTACCGGATCCTTACCAATCAGCATTTGAACCGGATTCTCGAGCAAGTCCTTCACACGAACCAGGAAGCTCACCGACTCACGACCATCGATGATTCGGTGATCGTAGCTCAATGCAAGGTACATCATCGGCCGAATCTGCACCTGCCCATTGATGGCCATGGGCCTTTCCTGGATCTTGTGCATACCAAGTATGGCGCTTTGCGGAATATTGATGATGGGTGTGCTCATCAGCGAACCGAATACGCCGCCATTCGTGATGGTGAAAGTGCCTCCCGTCAGGTCTTCCGTAGTCAGTTTGCTATCGCGTGCCTTGGTGGCTACCTCAATTACTTTTTTCTCGATGTCGGCAAAGCCCAGGCTTTCCACATTACGGATCACCGGCACAGTAAGGCCGCGGGGTGTGCTAACGGCAATGGAGATATCGGCATAATCGTGATATACCAACTGATCGCCATCGATATAAGCATTAACGGATGGCCATTCAGCCAGTGCTATTGCACAAGCTTTAGCGAAGAAGCTCATAAAGCCGAGGCCAACACCATGTGTTTCCTTGAATTTCTCCTTATGCTGTGTACGGATCGCCATAATCTCCGTCATATCCACTTCGTTGAAAGTGGTGAGCATGGCGGTGGTGTTCTTGGCTTCTACCAGGCGGCGCGAAATCGTTTTGCGCAGGTTGCTCATCTTCTCCGTCCGCACATTGCGGCTAAAGAACTCCTGCCCGTCGAAGCTCTGGCGGGCGGGACTGGTGAGTGCCGCCAGCACATCTTCCTTACGAATCTTTCCCTGGAAACCACTTGGCGTAACTTTTTTGGGATCGAGTTTTTTATCGGCGATCATGGCAGAAGCCACCGGCGTTGCCTTGATGTCGTTTGGAACACTGGTTACCGGCGCTTCGTTGGCTTTTGCCGGAGCCGTTTCCTTCACCGCTTTGGGAGCCTCTTCCTGCCTAGGTTTTTCCGCTGCTGCAGGTTTTTCTGCCGTTTCATCAATACTGGCCAGCGTATCGCCAATTTTCAGCGTATCGCCTTCCTGGGCGCCGGTCTTGAGCACGCCGGCTTTTTCGGCATTCACTTCAAATGTTGCTTTTTCGCTTTCCAGCTCCGCAATCACTTCGTCCCTTTCCACATATTCGCCATCCTTTTTTACCCATTTCAGCAAGGTCACTTCGCTGATTGATTCGCCAACGGTTGGTACTTTGATCTCGATCATAAGAGGTTTATTACGCTGTAGTTTATCTGATTATTTTATATGCTGAATGCGGTTTCCACAATTTCTTCCTGCTCCTGCTTGTGCACTTTGGCATAGCCCGTAGCGGGCGATGCCGAAGGTTGGCGGCTTATTACGCCATAGTTGATCGTCTTCAGGTTCATCTGCAAATAGGCCGCCGCTCCCATATTCAACGGTTCTTCCTGTACCCAGAACCAGGTGGCGCGGTTGTATTTCTTATACAATTCTTCCAACTGGCGATAAGGCAGGGGATACAATTGTTCTAATCGCACTATAGCCACATCTTCCCTTCCTTCTTTCTCCTTGCGCTCAGCCAGGTCGAAATATACTTTACCGCTGCAGAACAATACTTTCTTTATCTTATTGCTGTCAGCAACATTATCGTCAATCAGTTCACGGAATCCCCCTTGCAGGAACTCTTCCTTCAGGCTATAACTACCCGGGTGGCGCAAATTGGCTTTGGGTGAAAAATTGATCAGTGGCTTCCGGAATGGCCATTCCACCTGGCGGCGCATGGCATGGAAGAAGTTGGCCGATGTAGTAATATTGGTCACCACCATATTCAGTTCCGCGCAGGATTGCAGGAAGCGTTCCATGCGCGCACTACTATGCTCCGGCCCCTGCCCTTCGTAGCCATGTGGCAACAACATCACCAGGCCCGACATACGATTCCACTTCTGTTCGCCCGAAGAAATAAACTGATCGATCATGGTTTGCGCACCATTCACAAAGTCGCCAAACTGTGCTTCCCAAAGAACCAGCGCATTGGGGTTGGCCATGGAATAACCATATTCAAAACCCAACACACCGTATTCGCTGAGCAACGAATTAAATATCCGGTATTCGCCTTTGGCGCCCGGTATGCGGCTAAGACGGTTATAGGCTTTATCTGTATTTTCATCACGCAGCACGGCATGGCGATGCGAGAAAGTTCCCCGCCTGATATCCTGCCCCGTCATGCGCACATCTTTTCCATCCAGGAGCACACTTCCATATGCCAGCAGTTCACCACTGGCCCAGTCGAGTTTCTTTTCGCTGTTGTATAGTTTAATCTTGTCCTGGATAATCTTTTCCACTTTGCGAAGCGGCTTGAAATCATCCGGCCATTGCATCATGGCATCGAATACTTTATCGAAGGCTTCTTCGCTGATGGCGGTTACCGGCGACTGATCAAAATCTTCCTCGGTAGCCTTACGCAGGTTGCGCCACCATATTTCCGGTTGCTGGTAATGATAAGGAAGCGGCTTTTGTTTTACTTCATCGAGGCGTTCCTGCAGGTCGGCCCAGAATTTTTTCTCCATTTCCTTTGCCAGTTCCTTGGCATCGGGCTCTCCGTTTTGCAGCAGGAAATTCACATACACTTCCCGTGGATTGGGATGCTTATCGATCAGGCCATAAAGATGGGGCTGGGTAAACTTGGGATCATCGCCCTCATTGTGCCCGTGCCTGCGATAGCAGACCATGTCGATAAAGACATCGTCATTAAATTCCTGACGGTAGCGGGTGGCTATTTCCGCACATTTCAGCACCGCCTCCGGATCATCGCCATTTACGTGGAATACCGGCGCGTGAACGGTGGCAGCCAGTGAGGTACAATAGTCGGAACTTCTGGCTTCATCAAAATCGGTAGTAAAGCCAATCTGGTTATTGATTACAAAATGAATGGTGCCGCCGGTATAGTAACCCGAAAGCTTGCTCATTTGTATCACTTCATACACAATACCCTGACCGGCCACGGAGGCATCTCCATGAATCAGGATGGGTAATATCCGGTCGTATTCAGAGGCATAGAGCACATCCGCTTTCGCACGCGCAAAGCCTACCACCACCGGATTCACCGCTTCCAGGTGAGATGGGTTGGGCATCAGTTTCAGGTGAATGGTCTTATTGTTGGCGGTGGTCAGTTCACTACCAAAACCCATATGGTATTTTACGTCGCCACTACCCATGGTTTGGTCTACCTGGGCCGTGCCTTCAAATTCGCTGAATATCTGCTCATAGGTTTTACCCATGATATTGGCCAGCACATTTAGCCGGCCGCGGTGGGCCATGCCAATCACCACTTCGTGCACATCATCGTCCGCAGCGGTGTTGATGATGGCGTCGAGGGCAGCAATGGTGGTTTCGCCACCTTCCAGCGAAAATCTTTTTTGTCCAACATATTTTTTGTGGAGAAATTCTTCAAACATCACGCCCTGGTTCAGTTTTTCCAGGATGCGCTTTTTCTTGGCAAGCGGCACCGGGTTGGCAAAATTATTTTCCATCTCCCGGGTTAGCCAGTCAACCCTTTTCTGGTCACTGATATACTTAAACTCAATACCTACCGGCCCTGCGTACACTTTTTGCATGTGACCCAGGATATCGCGCAGTTTCGCCGGCCCCAGTCCAATTCTGTCACCCACCTGGAAAACGGTATCCATATCCGATTCATCCAACCCAAAAAAGGAGAGCACCAGGTTGGCGCCCCGATCCTTACGCTCGCGAATGGGATTGGTTTTGGCGATGAGGTGGCCCTTGTTACGATAACCCAGGATGAGGCGGTAGGCACCCAGCTCCTTACGCCAGTTGTCGCTGCCGGCAACAGCGGTTTCTTTGGTCGCAGTGGATGGCTGCGCGTGCCCATTCACCTGAGCGGCACCGCCCATGGCGAAATCGAATCCTTCAAAAAATTTCCGCATATCAGGGTCCACCGAAGCGGGGTCCTGTACGAATTCCCGATAAAGGTTTTCAATAAAAGCCGGATGTGAATTGGTGATGTATGAAAAGTCTTTCATGATTGAAACAGGGTTTGCGTTTTGCGCTCCCGCAACTGGTAGGGTTCCAAACTACTGTCTCAGCCACTCATTTGTATGCATGAGGCCAGGGCCCGTTCCTTTTTTGAGGACCGCTTCGCAAAGGGGACACAAATATCGCTTAAAAAGTCTGAAAATCAGGGGCCAAATACACAAAAAACTACCGCTTCCTGCTATTTTTGGGCCGCCGCTGCCAACCGCCTCTCCCAAGCCGGGAGTGCGGCTAAGCGGCCAGCCGGTACCCGGGCGGGCTTAGGGAATATTTTACAGGTAAATTCCGCTAAAATTTGGTGATTTAGCCACACAACCTTACCTTTGCCCTCCTTAAAATTGATACCAAATGGCTAATCATAAGGCTACCAAGAAAGATGTGCGTCAGGCAACCAAGCGCCGTGATAGAAACCGTTACTATGGCAAAACTACCCGTAATGCCATCCGCGACCTGAAAGCCGCTCCCGAAAAGGAAGCGCTGGAGAGCCTGCCTAATGTAGCTTCTATGATCGATAAGCTGGCCAAGCGT
This sequence comes from Terrimonas ferruginea, assembly GCA_044463125.1. Lineage (GTDB taxonomy): Bacteria > Bacteroidota > Bacteroidia > Chitinophagales > Chitinophagaceae > CAYMZZ01. The sequence goes on along the minus strand of JBIQMS010000060.1, from coordinate 14,935 downwards.
GGCATTATTCATAAGAATAAAGCCGCCAACCTGAAAAGCAAACTCACACGCAAATTGAATACAGCGGCGAAGTAATTCGCACATGAGAAAACGTTTCCCAAAGCAATAACCCCTGCCTTCGGCGGGGGTTATTGCTTTGGGAACGTAGTACGTTATACGTTTTACGTATTACGTGATATCTGGTACACAAAAGTTCTTCCAGGGCCTGACTTTACCTATTTGGCAAATCTAGTCTGTAAGCCTGACAAGCAGCCATTGGAGATTAGGTGCTTATTGATGACAATTGCAGCCTGATCTTTTCGGAAAACGCCACTGCACCAAACCCTAAATTGCACAAACAATCATTTCCCAAAAAACGTATTACGTAATACGTAGTACGTAATACGTATAGCGGCTTCTCCTTCTTTCTTTCTATTTTTTGTTCGTAAGTTTGACAGGCAGCCGTAGGCGCTCAAGTATCTATTGGTGAAAAAAGCCTGGTCTTATTGGTAAGCGTCACCGCGCCAAACCCTAAACTGCACAAACAATCAATTCCCAAAAAACGTACTACGTAAAACGTATTACGTATAACGCACAACACAGCATGAAACTTTTCCTTCCCCTTCTCCCCCTCCTCCTCTCCTTCCCCTTATTCGGCCAGGAATTTGTTACCCGGTTTGAAGAATCTGAGGGTAAGGAAACACCGGACTATTTTGAAATCATTGAATGGTGGCGCAAGCTGGATGCGGTAAGCGGAAAAGTGCGCATGTTTCGTAAGGGCGATACCGATAGCGGCTATCCGCTGCACCTGGTTTATATATCCAATGACGGCGCCACGGATATGGGATCGGTACGCAGCAAAACGACCATCCTGATCAATAATGGTATTCATCCCGGGGAGCCGGATGGCATAGATGCGAGCATGCTCCTCGCGCGCGATATCGTAACAGGCAAACTGAAGCTGCCCGACCACCTGCAACTCGCCATCATTCCTGTATATAATATAGGTGGCTGCCTCAACCGCAGCGCCAATTACCGGGTGGACCAAAACGGACCTGAAGAGTTCGGATTTCGCGGCAATGGCCGAAATTTTGATCTGAACCGCGACTTCATTAAACAGGACTCGCGCAACGCGCAATCCTTTGTTGAAATATTTCATGAGCTGGATCCCGATGTTTTTGTCGACAACCACGTGAGCAATGGAGCCGATTACCAGCATGTGATGACCCTGCTCACCACACAACACAGCAAGCTGAGTGGCGCCATGGGGCAATATCTGAACAAGGTATTTGAGCCCGCGCTTTATGCCGGTATGAAACAAAAAGGCTTTGATTTAATTCCCTATGTAAATGCTTTTGGCGACACACCCGATAAGGGATGGCCCGAATTCTGGGACAGTCCACGCTATGGTAGTGGCTTTGGCGCCCTATGGCATAGCTTTTCTTTTGTGCCGGAAACGCATATGCTCAAGCCTTATGATCAGCGGGTAAAAGCCACTTATGCCCTGATGCAAACATTCATTGAATTCACCGGGAAAAATGCGGCCAAAATAAAGGAGTTGCGTGCGGCTGACCGAAAGAAAGCCAGTACACAAACCGAGTTTCCCATTCGCTGGAAACTCAACCGGGAGAAATCGCAGACCTTTCTCTATAAAGGTTTTGAATCGGGCAGAAAGAACAGCGAAGTATCGGGTCTGCCCAGGCTTTATTACGACCGGAGCAAGCCTTACGAAAAAACCATACCGCTCTTTAATCAGTACGAACCCGTACAAATGGTCCGTAAGCCGATGGCTTATATTATACCGCGTGGATGGTGGCCGGTAGTGGAGCGATTGCAACGCAACAAGGTGAAATTGTTCCCCCTGGAAAAAGATACCAGCATACAGGTAACTGTTTACCATATTGAAGAATACAAAGCATCTCCGCGTGCCTATGAGGGGCATCATTTGAATGGCTCCGTTAAACTGCGCAGTAGCGTACAAAACATCAGCTTCCGCAAAGGGGACTGGATGATTCCGATGAACCAACCCGGTAACCGCTTTATTATGGAAGTGTTGGAGCCGGAGGCGGAAGATTCTTATTTTGTATGGAACTTTTTTGATCCCATCCTGGGACAAAAGGAAGGTTATTCCGCCTATGCTTTTGAAGACATCGCTGCCGAATACCTGAAACAAAACCCCGACTTACAGAAGAAGCTGGATGAAAAAAAGGCGAGTGACAGCAGTTTTGCGGCCAGCGCGCGGGAACAGTTGGACTTTGTGTATCGCAACTCACCCTGGTTTGAGCCGGCCTATTTGCGCTATCCCGTTTACCGAATAGAAAATCCGTAACAGGTGAGCATAAGCCCGCCTGTTACGGATTTTCTTTGGGGTTACTTATCTTTATCAACCCTGAAGCCGTTGGCTTTAGCAAATTTTTGCTGTGCATCCTGCATGTCTTTTACATGCGTATCAATATCTTCTTCCAGTGCAACCATTCGTTCCAGTTCTTCCGAGCGGAGTGAATCGTTGGGTTGATCCGCATATTTGCGATAGGAGTCGTAGATATCGCGGATATGGACAAAATAGCGGAGTGATGCGGCCTTAAATGCATCGGCCTCTTTAACGGAGGGCGCTTTTAGCGCCTTGATGGACTCAATACTTTTATCCGTTTCGGCCACCATCTGCCCTCCTACCAGCGACAGGCTATCGAAAATACTTTCCTGCATATAGCGCAGAATTTTGGGTTGTGCTTCCATCAATGATTCACCGAGTTTTCTTTCTATACCCACAATGTCTTCACTGAATTGAAAAGCATCTTTGGAGCGGCAACCCGCTAAAGCAACCAGGGCGACGAAGGCCATAATAAATGAAGTAAATCGCATGCGTTGGGGATTGATTGAGTAATATTTGGGAACAATATACAAATTACTGGCTGGAAAGCGAATCAACCTTCTTCCTGCAAAGCCATCTCAACGGTACCAGCCTCTTTGTCGAGGTTGGCAAACAGGTAGCGCCCCATCAGCAAACTGATCAGCAATACCACAATACTGGCATAGCCCAGCCAGTCGAAATGTTGTATATGCCCTGATTTATCCTTGTATACAATCAGTCCGGCCGCAACAGAAGCTATACCCGAACCCAATTGCTGCATACTGCCATTAAAGCTCATAAAGCTTCCCCGCTTCGATGGCGGCACCACTTCACTGATCATGGCCTGGGCGGTAACGGCCCGGCCGGTGGCGAGTACAAACCATATCGCGAAAAACAACAATACCAGGTAAAAAGGCACCAACGGCATTTTGGTAATCAGTAATACCATGAAGAGGGAAAAGAAAACAGAAATGGAAAACACAGGCAACTTCCCCTTTTTATCCGAAATCTTTCCCAGGTAGATGGCAGCCACCAGCGAAGCCATACCCCCTACCAGGTAAATCATGGGAGTGAGATTTTTGGAAAAACCCAGGTTGAATTCGAGAAAGGGGTTGATAAAAGGAATAATCAGAAAATGTCCCATCATCAGTATCCCGGAGAACAACAAGGCATTTCTTGCGGCGGGCGACCGGAAAACCTCCGACAAAACCTGTACCGAACTGCGACGGTCTCCGTCTTTCTTAATATGTTCCGACATAGCCGGGAGATAAAACAGAATCAGCGGTGATAGAATCAAGCCCACACCAGCTATCAGCAGGAAAGGAATATGCCAGTTGTTATTAAAAGAATTAGTCAAATACAGGGAAAACGGCACACCCAGGATGGAGGCGATGGCAAATGCACTCATCACCGAGCCCATGGCCTGTCCTCTTCGTTCATAAGTAAACAGATCCGCCACAATGGCCAGTACCTGCGCGCCAATGATGCCGCCAAATAATCCTGCCACCACTCTTGCCGCAAAGAGCAGCCAGTAGCTATCGGCAAGTCCACAAGCTAATGTGCCCAGGAGAAATCCGATATAGGAAATAAATAAAACCTTTTTTCGGTCGTATTTGTCGATGATCAGGGCCGCTGCTATGCCCGCCACAAAAGCACTGATGCTGTAGGCGCTAACCAACAGGGAAAACTGCCCCGCATTAATGCCAAAATAGGGCATCAGGTAATTGCCCAATGGCATCATGATCATGAAGTCCAGGATATGGGTAAAGTTCAATCCGGCTAAAATCGCGAGTATGATTCGTTCCTTTTGGTTCATTGGCCTGGGCGCAAAGGTCGGAAATAGATCAGGGATGACAAAACCATTAATCCGCCCCAAACACCCGTTCACCGGATAAATACCTATCTTTAAAGCAGTTACTCAATTCCTTCAACTTTCATTTTACTTGCCCATGAATCGTCGACAATTTATCCGCAACACTGGCCTGGCCGGCGCCGGAATCAGCCTGCTCAATTTTCCCGTTTTTGGACAAAATGCCCCTTCCAACAAAGTGGTGCTGGCTGTGATGGGTACCAATAGCCGTGGAGCTTATCTTGCCGAGTGCTTTGCCCGCCTGCCCAATGTGGAAGTAGCTTATATCTGCGATGTGGAAGACAAAGCCATCGCCAATGGCCTGAAGCCTTTTGCCAACGCTGCCCGAAAACCCGTTGTTGTAAAAGATATCCGAGAACTGGTGAAGAAAAAGGATTTTGATGCGTTGGTAATCGCAGCACCCGATCATTGGCATGCGCCGGCATCCATCCTGGCCGCGGCTCATGGCAAACATGTGTATGTGGAAAAACCCTGCGGGCATAACGCACAGGAAGGAGAAATGCTGATAGAAGCTCAGGCCAAATACGGACGACTGATCCAGATGGGCAACCAGCGCCGTTCCATGCCCAACCTTATAGAAGCTGTGCGACTGGTAAGGGAAGAAAAAATAATCGGCAACGCTTATTTCGGCAAAGGCTGGTATGCCAATAACCGGAAATCAATTGGTATTGGCAAGAAAGTGCCCGTGCCGTCTTCCCTCGACTGGGACTTGTACCAGGGCCCTGCGCCGAGAGTGGACTACAAGGACAATATTGTGCACTACAACTGGCATTGGTTCTGGCATTGGGGAACGGCCGAAACCTGTAACAATGGTACTCACGAAATCGACTGCTGTCGTTGGTTTCTGGGCACCGATTTTCCCACTAAGGTGAGCAGTACCGGTGGACGCTATGCGTACAAAGACGATTGGGAAATGCCCGATACCCAGGTGGCCAGTTTCGAATTTGGCGATCAGAAATCCATCACCTGGGAAGGACGTAGTTGCAATATTTTTCCGGGCGAAAATGCCGGTCGCGGTTTTATCATCTATGGCGATAAAGGCACCTTAGTAAACCGGGGCAACGACGATTATCAAATATTCGATTACAGCAATAAGCTGGTGAAAGAGGTGAAGAGCGACGCGAAAAACGACCCCACCAATCCCGTTGCCGCCAGCGGCAACCTCGATTTTTATCACCTGCAGAATTTTGTGGAAGCCGTGCGCGAAAAAGCGAAACTCAACTCCCCGGTAGACGAGGGACATAAATCAGTGCTGCTTTGCCACCTGGCCAATATATCCCAACGCGTAGGCCGCACCCTGCATTGCGACCCCAAAGATGGACATATAGCCAATGATGCCCTCGCGATGAAATTGTGGAGCAGGGCGTATGAGAAGGGATGGGAGTTTAGGTGATACGTTTTACGTTTTACGTAGTACGTTTGGTTGAGGGTTGAGGGTTTAGGGTTTAGAGTTTAATCCTATGTTCGTTTAGTTTTCTTAATTGGAATATTGCTTAAACCTTAAACTCTAAACTTTAAACCAAACGTACTACCTAAAACGTATCATAGTCTCTTCAACTTAATGCTTCGAAAACTCACCGCATCCCCATGATCCTGCAATAAAATATGTCCTTCTGGCGCTTCCCCGAAGTTTTCCCACACTTTGTACTTGCTGATCGCAACCAGGTCGCGATAGGATTTTGAGCCGCGCGTGTACTCCACTACTTTCACGCCATTCAGGTAATGTTCTACCCGGTTGTCGGGATAAACTACAATGCGACCGCGGTTCCATTCTCCGGGAGGTCGCACAAAGCGAGCCTGCTTTTCTGCGCGGATCAGGTCGTAGAGTGATGACAGCGTGCGGTTACCATCGCGGCCCATTTTAGCGTCAGGATGCTTCTCATCGTCGAGAAGCTGGTATTCGAGGCCGATGGCTGAACCGGGATTATTCTCTTTTAGCGTCACAAAATATTTTACACCACTATTGGCGCCCGGGGAAAGTTTGAACTCAAAGGAAAGATCGAAGGCTTTGAATGTTTCGCGCGTCACAATATCGCCTCCATTAGTAGATTCCGCTCCACCTGATGACAGAACACGTAACTCTCCATCTACGATCTCCCATCCCTTTTCCGGGAAACCGGGCTTATAGGCGCCTTTCCAACCTTTTGACGACTTGCCATCAAACAGCAGAGACCAGCCCGCATTTTTTTCGAATGCCGAAAGCAGGTTAATACCGGTATTCACTACAAACACATCAGCGGGAAAATCGGTCCATTGAACTTTACCAGTTTGAATCTTTATGTTTCTCCACCATATTTGTTTGCCGGCCATCTTCGGATCACCGATACTGTGAACCTGAAGGGCTATAAATCCGTTGGCATCCACCGCATCGATCAGGTGAGCTGCCGGTATTTTATTGATCCACGTCCGTATATCACTTCCTCTACATTCGATTCGAACTTTATGGAAAACACCGGTATGCAATTGCTTTTGTGCCGATGCGTTCAATGACAATGGATAGAGCCAGTCCCTTCTTCCTTCATCATAGATCCCAGCCGACCACATCCGGACTGAAGGATCCAGTTCATATTGGTAGCCATATACCCTACCCTTTCCATTGTTGCCGGCAGCATCGTACTGGCTGCGGAACTGAATACCGGAATTAGAACCCTCGTCTTCAATCAACACTTCCAGCTCCAGGGCGAAATCGCCATAGTTTTTCTCCGTAACCAGGAAGCTGTTGGGGCTGTTGGGTACAGTCGTGCCCCTGATAGCGCCATCTTTCACTTCAAATTTTGCGGTGCCGGTTAGTTGTTTCCAGCCATTGAGGGTTTTGCCATCAAACAAATCAGTCCAGTTCTGCGCCTGAATGTGCTGAAACCCATTCAGTAAAAAAATTAGAATAACTAAGCTTAGTCTTTTCATGAGCTGATGTCTGTTAATTAAAAAATGAGGCTGCACCTCACAAATCATATTCTTTTTTCCAACCCATAATTTTTTGCTCAAAAATGGCCTGGTTAGCCAGGTGTACACAGATGGCTGTGCTGGCACCGGTCAACACATTGGATACAGGAAGTGTCTTTTCCTGAATGCTCGCATAAAACTCTTTCAGCGCGTACCAGGTACCGTCTTTCATAGGCTCATTCATGATGTTAATGCCGCCATCCTTGTTCCATTCCAGTTTGGTGGCGCCGGTTACGCCATCTACGGTATGTAATTCTTTTCTGGCTTCAGATTCCGGATAAAATGCTCCCTTATGCGGCAGCAGGGAAACCATTCCACGCGTACCTTTTATCTTAAAAATATAACCTTCATGCGCATTGCCGCAGGTGGCGCCAAAATTTCCAATCATCCCTTTTTGATCGTAACGCAATACCACCTGCACATTATCATAAGTCTCCCGGCCATCTTCAAAATGATCGATCCCTCCCGTGCCCATGATATGGTCAGGATGGGTATCAAATGCCCAATTGATAAAATCCATCTGATGCGATAATAATTCGGCGGGCAGGCCGCCGGAATACTTCTTATACATCCGCCAGTTCACCTGCTCGTCGGTATAGCCCGCGGGTACGGGCCTGCGCCAGTTCCAGTTTCGATCCCATCGGCAATCGATCTGTGTTACATCGCCCAGGTAACCCGAGTGAATCATTTCACGCACTTTGAAATAGAGTGGTGTATAACGATACTGATGACCCACCAGGATTATTTGCTTGGGATATTGTTTGCTGAGCTGTACCAGGCTCAGCGCCTCGGCGATGGACCAGGTCATGGTCTTTTCGAGGTAGATATGCTTGCCGGCTTTTAATGCATCGGCCGCTATGGGGTAATGCGCATTCAGCGAGGTAGCGATCACCACAGCACCCAGCTTTGGATTGTCGAGCAATTGGCGATAATCGGTTGTTGTTTGGGCCTTATCCCCTCCCCTGGCCTTACGCGCATTTTCCAGCCGGAATGCCAGAATATCACAAAGACCTGTTACCTGAAAGAGATCAGGCAGGTCCTGCATAACTTCCATTATGCCCAGGCCCCGGTCGCCACAGCCAATAATTCCCACACGCATGGGTTCGGATGCTTTTAACGACATAAATGGCGAGAAAGCCAGACCTCCCAGCATCCAGGATGTCTTCTCCAGAAAATCTCTTCTTTGCATTGCTTCAAATGTACAAAGTTTGAGATGCTTAAGGCTGAAGAAACTGTTTAAATCTGGCGCTCATTGTATCCCGGATCCGTCCATCCCGCTGATAAATAAAGAATGCCGCCAGTTCCGGTCTTTTATCCACCCAATTCAGGGCCCGCTCAAGGCCCATGGCCATTAGCGCATTATCGTAAGCGTCGGCCGTAATGGCATTGGGGGCAATTACGGTTACGGATACCAGTTCGTTATGTATAGGATAACCTGTATGCGGGTCGAGCAAATGTGTAATCCTTTTTCCATCCGCTTCCAGGTAGCGACGGTAATTGCCGGAGCTGGTAATGGCTCCTGATTCCAGATACACGCGTTTTTGCAGCAGGGGAAAAAAAGGGTCATCGCCGGGGGCTTCAATGCCGATGTTCAATTTTTCTCCCGAGGGCAATTTACGGCCACGCACCCTGATCTCTCCGCCCAATTCCACCAGGTAATTCATTATGCCCCGGCTTTCAAGGATGGTGGCTAACTGATCAACCGTATAGCCCTGGGCAATTCCATTGGGGTCAATCTGCACACAAGGATTTTTCTTGGTAATTTTTCTGCCCCTGACTTTCAGCAGCTGACTATTAACGCAGGGCATCACCCCCTTTATCAGTGAGGAATCCGGCAATTCAGTATTCTTCCGAGGCCCAAAGCCCCATGCCGAAGTGAGTGGGAAAACGGTAATATCGAAATAACCCTCCGTGTCGTGAAAAACATCAATGGCTTTTGTCAGCACCTGATTGAAATGGCTGTCTACCCTTATCCCCTTCTTCGATTGATTCCACCTGTTGACGATTGAATTGGGCTGATAGAGAGAAAGCGACTGGTCCACCTCGCCGAGTAATTGGTTGATTGCTGGCATCAAATCAATAGAATCGCCTGCGAAATAAGTTATATGCCAGGTGGTGCCCTGTGCGCGCCCGCTTAGCTCGAAGCGTTGGGGTGGTGATTTAGGTTGGAAAGAGGGGAATACCAGGGAGCCGGTAAAAATGACTATAGAGAGAACAGTTGATTTCATGAAAAAGACAAACACAGATTATTTTCAACGTTGCTGTGGGGGACTATTGGTACCGATAGCAAGATACTGATCTTTTGAATTGGATGTGATTTATTGGAAGGCACTGCTTATAGTGCAAAGGCTAATCAATTGGCTAGCTTGATGTCTGCTCCAGAATTTTTAACGCAAAGAACGCCACGAATCCGCAAAGTTCGCGACGATTGCTTGACTGAGCGAGAAGATTTCGGATATAGATTCCAACGAATGTTTCACAAAAAACCATTTGCAAACCCTCCCGAAGGGAGGGAGTGTGGGTAGAGCCCCGAAACCATTGGCGACCCCTCCTGAAGGGAGGGAGTGTGAAAGCCAGCGCTCTAAAAATATCGATTCCATACGAACTTCTGCCCCACTTGCCAAACTCTGCTGAAGTCAGGTAAACTATGGGTGTTTGAATTATTCCATACTATTGAAATTGATCCCTATGAATCATGCTTTCCCTATTTGGCGAAACTTAAGCTTTCCACTTCTCTGAATACGCGTAAGAAATTCCCTGAACTTATTTTCTGTAGGTCACTGAAAGTCCAACCCCTGCGAGCTAATTCCGTCAACAATGCCGGAAATGTGGACACGTCCTCTAAACCCCTAATCGTAAAACTGATTCCGTCAAAGTCGCCGGCAATGCCTATGAAATCTACACCTATAAGGTTTTTTACATAGTCGAAATGATCCGCCAGGTCTTCAATCCCGACATATGGCTCCGGATTTTCCTTCTCCCATACCATCATGATACTATCTACCTGTTTCTGCTTACCAGGATAATCTTTCTGAGCTTTTTCATATAATGAATCCCCCTCTTCCAGCCATAGCATGTGTTCCTTTTTGACGAAATAGGGAACCAATGTAAGCATGATTAGACCACGGTTCAATTTCAGTTCAAGCAAAATGTCGTCGGAAACATTTCGATTAATATCGCAAAGGCTTCTCGCATTAGAGTGGCTGAAAATTACAGGAGAGCGGGTTGTTTTCAAGATTGCATGCATGGCTTCCGATGATATATGGCTCATATCAATCAATACACCAAGATCGTTCATCTGCTTCACCATCAACCTGCCAACATCAGATATACCATGATGCCTAACTGTATCATCACTACCATCTGCGAGATCATTGGTTTTATATGCAAAAGTGACACTGCGAAGTCCTTTTTCATAATATTTGCGCAGAAGAGCCGTGTCGTTATTGAGGCGAATCGCTCCTTCCAGACTTACCAATAGAGCTATTTTTCCATCCTTCATTGCAGACTCCAATTCCCGGCTATTACGTACAATTTGTAAGTCTTTAAGATACTCCTGCTCTAATTGACCCAGCAAGTCCCAAGCATGTGAATATGATAATCTTCCAGAATCTTCACCGTACACATTTACCAAAAGAGCGCCCACTCCGCCTTCACGGAGCCGGGGAATATTGGTTTGCCCGGAGTTGATGGTATCAAGCCGATAGTCCTGTACCCCGCGCGGACAATCTTTACAGCCCATAAAATGAACGAACAGGTCGTTGTGGCCATCTATCACCGGAGCTGCTGCGATAGCGCTTTTCACCATTTCCCTCGCAGCATCCTCTGATAGCTTGTATTGCCTTGTAACAGTTTGCGCTTCCGACGGTAGAGCAAATAAGATTGTAACGATACAAAAAGAAATATGCATAGTTAAGAAGTTCAAAAGTCTCTATTTGTTACCTTTTCCGGGAGTTTTTCGTAAATGTGATCGATTCCAGCAAGTTGCCCAATTCCTCTATTTCCCTGGATGACAGCGAATATCTGTCAGATTGTATAGACAAGGCGCCGGTTTTTTTGGAAAACAGCTCCACTTCAAAAATTTTTTTCGTAAAAAAAACTCCTGTAAAGCCTGACCTGAAGCTGGTCGAAAGGGATTTTTACATCCATGTAGCCATCATAGGGATGGTAGTAACGTATAGATATACTACGGTCAAACTCATCAACCTTAAGTTCACTGACATAAACTCTTTCTCCCGGAAAAACCAACGAAAGAACAAACACGATTACACTGAAGAAGGATATTTTGAAAAGCGTAGGCCATTCCACAGAAAATTGGGGAATGAAATGGTGAGCCAGGTAGTTATATGCAAGCACGCAACAATATATCCACAAAGTTCTAATGATTGTCCATCGCGCCAGGCGCCAGCGGCTGGCCACCCTTTCAGATTGATAGGTGATTAAGGACATATCCTAAAAATACAAAAAAGTCAATTTTGTGGCAAGTGAATAGATAACAAAATTGTTGCAAACAATATCTATTCCTTTCATCCGATCATACCATCCACCCAGAAATAAACCAATCGCGAGAAATTCCGATAGGCTTCCCAATCAAAATACACAAATACTTCGAGGCTTTGTTCTACCAGCACAAAGATGCCGGCATAGAGCCAGGATCGGTGTATCTTTTTATTTTTCATCCGGTCCCAGGCCCAGCAAACAAGGATGAGGCTGTCGGCTGCAACAAGTGCCAGCCAGATATCCGGTCGCGGAATTTGCGGAAAGAAATGGCGCAAACGAAACCAGGCCGGCCACAAGAGCACGATTGTTGCGAGTACCATGATTCTTTTATGCGCAGCGGGTTTTTTGCGCCAGTAGATAGCCAGGGCTACCAGGCCGAAAAATAAAATACCAGAAATAATGGTTCCCAATTGAACGGGATATGCGAACTCCCCTGCTCCATTGGCCAGGTCTTTCTGAACCTGGAAATGCCCGATGGGAAACATGGTAACCAGCAGTGCCAACGCAAGCAGGAATCCCACCCTCCCAAGACGCATATGGATTTTGGTTCTCCTTGTCTTTACCAGCCAAGCCTGCAGCAGAAAAAGCAAAACCCATCCGAAGGCAAGTGCGCCATGGATATAAACGATGGGTGGTGCTTTAAAGCTGCCGTCGAGTGATGGCGCAATGAAAGTTTTGGAGAATCCGGTTATTGCAATAAGGAGAAAAAGTACACCGATCAGCAGAAAGAATGCAGTCCGGCGTTTGGGTGTCGTGGTGAACATAATGATGCACGATTAGTAATACCGTCCCAGGTCAATAGCCGGTTTGCACGAACGGTTAGATGAATATACGGAACATCGGAAATAAATCAGAAAAGCATAAGAAACATCGAAACAGAAAAGTGGTTGACGGCAATGCATTCACACCCCCTCCCGCCGCGGCGGGAGGGTAGAATTTAAATTTCGAAATGCTACCCATACGCCCTCCCTTCGGGAGGGGGTGTGGATAGCTTCACTGAAACCATACGCAAACCCTCCGGAAGGGAAGGCGTATGGTCAGGAAACCAATCCAGATAAGTCCACCCTCCCGAAGGGAGGGCGTGTGGGTAGGAAATCAATATAGGTCAGATTACCTCCCGAAGGGAGGTCGTGTGAAATCAGGCTCCAGATATATTTTAGTCTAATAAAAGATTTCTGTTCTATGAGCCAGCTAGTTGTTGGTTCAAGAAACATTTGGGTACATGAACCTTTCCGGCCTTTTGAGATGGATGCCAGCGCCGGAAGTTTTTTACCGCCACGAGCGCAAAGAATCCGCGAAGGGCGCGACGATACGATGACTGAGCGAGAAGATTTCGGATATAAACCAACGACAGGCTGCCATACCTGAAAAGCCCTGTGCTCTCAGCCTATCGTCGCGAACGTTGCGGATTCTTTGCGTTCGTTGCGTTAAAATTCATCAGCCCCCGAGAGATGACCGAAAAACAAAGCCTCACTGAGGGGCAAAAAAAAGCCCCGTAGCAAAGCTACAGGGCTCAATAAATATGGCAGCTACCTACTCTCCCGCATTGTGGTGCAGTACCATCGGCCATGAGGGACTTAACTTCTCTGTTCGGTATGGGAAGAGGTGAACACCCTCGGCAAAACCACCATAAGAATGTAATAAGTAGTAAGTTTTTGGTTATAAGTTCTAAGTGAATAGGGTTTAAAACAGATTAAACTTATTACTTAAAACTTAATACTTACAACTTAAATAATGTCATATTGGGAAATGTTAGAAGAAGCACTAAAATAAAAATTAAAGCGTACGAGCAATTAGTACTACTCGGCTTTGCTGTTACCAGCTTTACACCTGTAGCCTATCAACGTCATAGTCTCTGACGGCTCTTAAAAGTAAACTCATCTTGAGGAAGGTTTCACGCTTAGATGCTTTCAGCGTTTATCCTGTCCGTACATAGCTACTCTGCATTGCACCTGGCGGCACAACAGATACACCAGCGGTACGTACGACCCGGTCCTCTCGTACTAAGGTCATGTCCTCTCAATTTACTAACGCCCACCACAGATAGGGACCGAACTGTCTTGCGACGTTCTGAACCCAGTTCACGTGCCACTTTAATCGGCGAACAGCCGAACCCTTGGGACCTTCTCCAGCCCCAGGATGTGACGAACCGACATCGAGGTGCCAAACCTCCCCGTCGATATGAGCTCTTGGGGGAGATCAGCCTGTTATCCCCGGAGTACCTTTTATCCTTTGAGCGACGGCCCTTCCATACAGAACCGCCGGATCACTTCAGCCGACTTTCGTCCCTGCTCGGCTTGTGTGCCTCACAGTCAAGCACCCTTTTACTGATGCGCTCTTCGTACGATTACCAACCGTACTGAGGGTACCTTTGCAAGCCTCCGTTACTCTTTAGGAGGCGACCACCCCAGTCAAACTACCCACCATGCACTGTTTCCGCCGAAGGCGGATTAGACTCTAAATCAAAGAAGGTTGGTATTTCAACGACCGCTCCACCCTACCTGGCGGCAAGGCTTCAAAGCGTCCCAACTATTCTACACATCCGTAATTCAAAATCAATGCAAAGTTGTAGTGAAGGTTCACGGGGTCTTTCCGTCCCGTGGCGGGTAACCGGCATCTTCACCGATACTACAATTTCACCGGGCTCGTGGAGGAGACAGCGTTCAACTCATTAGACCATTCGTGCAGGTCGGAACTTACCCGACAAGGAATTTCGCTACCTTAGGACCGTTATAGTTACGGCCGCCGTTTACTGGGGCTTCAGTCAGGAGCTTTGACTTGCGTCGAACACCCTTCCTTAACCTTCCAGCACCGGGCAGGTATCAGGCTCTATACGTCATCTTTCGATTTTGCAGGGCCCTGTGTTTTTGTTAAACAGTTGGTTGAACCATTTTACTGAGACCATATCGCTATGGTACGCTTTATCCCGAAGTTACAGCGTCAATTTGCCTAGTTCCTTCTCCACGGCTCACCCGAGCGCCTTAGAATACTCATCCCGTCCACCTGTGTCGGATTACGGTACGGGCCGCTTTAGCCTAGCCTTAGAGGTTTTTCTCGGAGGTTTGATTACAGACACTATCTGCGCTGCCGAAGCTTTGCAGTACTATCAGGTTCGTCTTATCCGGCGGATTTACCTGCCGGATAAATAACTACACCCTTTAACGATCTAATCCGTCAGATCGCGGCCTTGTCACTACCCCGTCGCCCCATCGAAACTAAAGCGGGTGTTGGAATATTAACCAACTTTCCATCAGCTACCCCTTTCGGGTTTGCCTAAGGACCCGACTAACCCT
>JBIQMS010000059.1:0-21829 GCA_044463125.1 Terrimonas ferruginea | reverse complement strand
ACCACCTATCAAAGCTATTATAAGCTCAACAAGGCAGTAGAAGAAAACCCTGAATTTGAAACCCATCAGGCACAAAAGAAACTGAGGGCTTATGTAGAAAATCACGCTTTTTCCATTCGGGAAAAAACCAAGGTGATGGTAGATCACTTCCACAGCGAAGTAAAGAAGCAAATCAAAGGCAAGGCGAAAGCGATGGTAGTAACCAAATCCATCAACAATGCCATTCAGTACTTCAGGTCATTCAACGAGTACCTGAAAGAGATTCATTCACCCTACAAAGCCATTGTGGCCTTTTCGGGTAAAAGAACAATTGACGGGGTGGAATATGATGAAGCCAAATTAAACGGTTTCCCAAGTGGCGATATTCCAAAAATGTTCAAGAAAAATGAATATCGTTTCCTTATTGTGGCCAATAAATTCCAAACCGGTTTCGACCAGCCTTTACTGCATACCATGTATGTAGATAAGAAGCTTAGGGATGTGCAGGCCGTGCAAACACTGTCGCGATTAAACAGGGCTTACAAGCCTGATAAGGAAGACACCTTTGTGCTTGATTTCTTTAATTCGGTAGATGACATCAAAGAAGCGTTTGAACCATTCTATACCACTACGGTATTGAGTGAAGAAACCGATGCCAATAAGCTGAACGATTTGCAGGATGCGTTGGATAATGCACAGGTGTACAGCAAAGATGATGTGATCAACTTTACCGACCTGTATTTCAAAAATGCAGACCGTACTGAATTAGATCCCATTATTGACGGTTGTGTGCATCAGTTTAAAACAGAACTCAATCCCGATGCTCAGGTAGATTTTTATGTAAAGGCAAAATCCTTTAACCGAACCTACGCTTTCCTGTCAAAGATTTTATCCTTCAATAATCCGTATTGGGAAAGGCTGTATTGGTTTTTAAAATTCCTGATGCCAAAAATAAAGCAGCAGGAAAATGAAGATTTGGCAAAAGGCATACTGGAAGCCATTGACCTTGACAGTTACAGGCTCAGCAAAACAACAACCGACAACATCAAATTGCAAGGCGGTGAAGAATTAGACCCAACCCCTGCAATAATGAAAGGCAAGAAAGGCGATAATGAGTTTGATGAATTGGAAGTCATCATTAATGATTTCAATACCCGTTTTGGCATTGACAATTGGACAGATGATGACAAGGTAAAACGGTTCTTATTTGAACAATTGCCTGCCGACTTAGCCAGAGACCAGGCTACGGTTAATGCAGTCATTAATTCAGATAAACAGAATGCAAAAATCACCTCCGATAAAAAGGTGGAAGACCTGATGCAGGATGTCATTTTCACCTATACCGATTTATACAAGAAGTTTACAGATGATGCCGATTTCAAAAGGCAATACCTCGATTTTGTTTTTGACAGAATCTGGAAACTGAACCGCAATACTCAACCCGATAAATAGCCAGAGTAGTATTTCATGAGTATTGATAAAATAACAAAGCAAGATATTTTAGATGCGGTTGAAAAAATCGAACGGGAGGGGATTGAGCTAAAGCGATCAAGAGATTATGATGTAGTCATTAATGGCAAAGTCTATCCTCCAAAGGAGATAATGCGATATGCCAATTTGCTTGCCAATGGCACAAAGGATTGGCCATACAGCGGCGGAGAGCCTACAAACAAGTATCTCAGGAAGTTTGAGTTTGAAATTGTTCCCAAAGGCGAAGAACCTGAAATGCCTGGCACCAAAGAAGGGTTTATTCAAATCCTCCAGCGAATGGGACAGGCAAACGCAACAAAGTTTTTTGGAGGTGCAGCCGATTTAATGGATAAGCTAAAGGTGCAATTAGATGATGCAAGACTTACCTATGGGACAAGAGGCAACAAGCGATTAACAATTACTATCGGGCAACGCTACTGTTATGCCTACATACCGGCAGAAGAAAACGCATGGCAGTTTATACATGATACCAAGATTCCAACAAGCGATGACATTGAAGTATCAAAGTATGATGGAGAGCCTTTGGCCTATTATTATCGCTGTTCCGGTGTAGATGCCATATCAGCTAAGTTTGATGGACTTGTAAAAGCTGCCGAAAGGGAGTTGAGTACAACTTCTGTTTCAGGCTTTAGGCGACACAACAATGCCATCTTTGAAAAGGCCGTTTTAGATGCTACCTACAGAAAGCAATTGTTTGATGAAGCCTTTGGTACTGTTGTTAACCTAACTGGCAATGTTTGGAAGCTGGGCTGTAATTGGGGGAAAGGTGCTCCGAGTTTTTATGAGTTTATCAAAAAGCACTCAATGGTTATTGGAGTAAATGATAGAATGTACTCCATTGGCGATTTGGTTATCATCACAGAGGGGCAAACGGTTTTATCAATCGGCAAAGTCCTTGAAGCACCATCACCATCTGTTAATTTCCCGGAGTATGAAGCCGATTTCGACAGCCACAAAATTGACTACGATAGCAATGTAAATATCTCCAAAGTTGAATGGTATGAATTGTCAGAAGACGAAGTATTTACTTATCCATTACAACAAGGCATATGCAGGGTTCATGCGCCTTACAAGAATATTGCATTAGGAATTTGGCATGATCGCTTTATCAATTATTGGGTATTCCAATGCAACCCGGCAGAATTTGATTATGCAAGGGCAGTAAAAAGCAATTTGCTGCACGATTGGACGGTAGCGGCTCATAAAGATAAAATCAAGACAAACGACAAAGTCATTCTTTGGCTTACCGGCAAAAGAGCAGGTTGTTACGCATTGGCACGTATTACCAGCGACCCAGCTGAGGCTGGCAAATCACCCGACAACCATCTCTGGAAATCAGAGCCAAAAATATCTTTAAAAGCGGGTATTGAATTAACACACAACCTGGTCGATAATCCGTTACTGTGGCAGAACATTAAATCCACGAAGGGGTTAGAGGAATTGAAAGTTGGTAATCAGGGAACCAACTTTTCAGCAACCAGAAAGCAGTATCACACACTGTTGAAGTTAATTGAAGCAAACACTCAGAATATGAGCAATAAGTTAGACTTATACACCAATACAATATTGTATGGTCCTCCCGGCACGGGCAAAACCTACAAGCTCAATCAATACAAAGAAACCTACTTCACCGATAGGGGTATTACAAAAAGTGCAGAAGATGTTCTAAAGGAGAAGGTAAATGCTTATCCCTTTTGGAAAGTATTGGGTGCGGTATTAGGACTAAGGAGTACTTCTATGTCTGTAAGTGAAATTTTAGAATCCCCATTGATTAAAGCAAAGATTAATCCTGACGCTAAAACACCAAGAAATACCGTGTGGCGTATTCTTCAATCCTATGCCGATAGCTCTTCAACAGATATGGATGTAAAGTATAAGGGTCCTATACAGTTGTTTAAGAAGAGTAATGATAGCAAATGGTCAATTTTAGATGATAAGAAAGCGGATTTGGCTGACATTATTGATCAGGAATTATTAGACATAGCCGCCAATCCGGTGCCGCAACCAGTACAAAGTGCCACTTTCAAAACCCGGTACAATTTCATTACGTTCCACCAGAAATACAGCTACGAAGATTTTATCGAAGGCATTAAGCCGTTGCTTAGCAGTGAAGATGCAGAGGAACAGTCAGGTGAATTGCAGTTTGAATTAAAGAAAGGCATCTTCTACAATAGCTGTCTGGAAGCATTGCGTTTAGTGGGTTATGATTCATTTGAAGCCTGCTATCAGGATTCAGCAGAAAACAGGATTACAAAGTTTGAAACGGCAAAATCCAATCCATCCATGCAGTTTGCTTTGTTCATTGATGAAATCAACAGGGCTAATATTTCAGCGGTATTTGGCGAACTCATTACCCTGCTTGAAGATGACAAACGTATAGGGGCAGACAATGAAATGTGGTTAGAATTACCTTATTCAAATGAGAAATTCAGTGTGCCGGGGAATTTGTATGTTATTGGCACGATGAACACAGCCGACCGTTCAATTGCTTTATTGGATATTGCTTTGAGAAGAAGGTTTGAGTTTAAGTCACTATACCCTGAATACATAGAATCCGAATGGTGGGCATCACTGCTGGAAGCCTTGAATCAGGCCATTTATAATTGGAAGAAGAACCCTGATTTTTTTATTGGCCATGCCTTTTTTATAAACAAACCAGAGGCAGACCGTGCCAAGATATTGAACACAAAGATTATCCCCCTGCTTTATGAATACTGCCAAAGTAATGCGGCTACAGTGAAAAACATTTTAAGTGAGGCAGGTGTAGCTTTAAAATCAACGGGCATCAAAGAAAATTTTCAAATTATTGCTGAGTGAGGTTATTCGAGTGGCATAGCGATTCTTTTGCCGGTCATCAATCAAAGCTGCCGGGATTTGTCAATTACCTTTCTGGTGTTTGGCAAAACAGGAATCGGTATGTCGAATCAAGCGAAGAACTAACAGAGGAAGAAGAACAGGAGGAGAGAATACAACGACAGCGTTTTTTTGATTTTACGATAGATGGTAAAATCTCTGCAAGAAACTATGTGGGCGTAGTACAATATGATGGAATCCGTGTTGAAGTGTACCCAAAAATATTTGCAGATGATGAAGCGGAAAACACAAAGCTGTGGCAACTCAATATGTTGTATTGGCTTTCTTATTGCCGGAAAGTGAAGTTTCCCTTTTCATTTGCCGATGTTTCTAAGCTGCAATTCGATGACTTTCTGGAACTGCTCATTTACATTTTTGCCAATTTTACCGAAGACGTTATTTCTAATCAGCCCTTTCAGGCATATCAAACGGTAGGTGAAGAAACCCCGTTTTTAAAGGGTCGTATTTCATTTGAGGAGTACACCAAAAACAATCTCACAACCGGCAAATGGCAGAATTTCTTTTGTAACCATGAACCGTTTGTTTACGATAATCTTTTCAATCGGATAGTAAAATACGTTTCAAAACGTTTGCTTGCGGTCAGCGAAAACTATCTGAATCAGGAACGGTTAAACGAGATTCTTTTTATCCTGAATGACGTTTCGGATATTACTTGCTCGGCAAATGATTGTGATAAAGTCAAACTGAATCCTTTGTTTGCCGAACATAAACACATATTGGATCTGTGCAGGTTGTACCTGTCCAATCAGGTTATTGATTTGGAAGATGAGGACAGCAACAATTTCTGCTTTTTGCTGCCGATGGAGTACATTTTTGAGGATTTTATTTTTGGCTTTGTATCAGATAAGTGGCCAGCATTAAACATCAGAAGTCAGAGTACCGATTTTCTTGCTCTTAGTAATGGTTCTTCTGTTTTTCAAATTCGTAATGACATCTACATTCCCGATAAGCTGATAATTGATACCAAGTACAAAATCCGTTCAAATAATGATGGCCTGAAGGCTGGTGTAGCTCAGTCTGACCTTTATCAAATGGTGAGTTATGCCATTAGAAGGAATTGTAGTTCGGTCATGCTGCTTTATCCGGAAGGGGTTTATAAGTTAACTCCTCCTGCATTCTTTGAGGTTCCCTCATTTATGCTTTCAGAGACTATCAGCATTCAGGTTCAAAGTATCGACATTACGTTACACGATTTGCATGAAGCAGATATTACAATGGCAAGCAGATTTAAAAAATTGTCTCCGCTGTTTAGTTGATGACTTAATCTTTGTGCGCTTCATTCTCCATTTACAAAAATCTCCGCACTTTAGTAAAAGTCAAGAGGTCTTTGCGACAGAAGTAATTTTTTGCAAAAAGCAGCAATTTCCGCTACTTTTCGCAAAAAACTACTCTTTTGGGAGACCATAGGCTGAAGGCTCCCCCCCCCCCCCATAACCATTTCACCCCCACCATCCCCAGCCATTTTTCAACATCCGGTTAATAAGATTTTGGGCGGGTTCTGATTTTCTGGTTTTATTTTGATGCTGTATCTGGTTCCCGCCCCGGCGGGATGAAAAGGGAAACCGGTGAAATTCCGGTACTATCCCCGTAGCTGTAAACTCCACCCTCACTGCTCCTATGATGCCACTGTCCGCCACGGCGGATGGGAAGGCCGGACAGCGGAGTAAGTCAGAAGACCTGCCAGAACCGCCTCTCGCGTAACAGGGCTTTCGGAGGAAAAGCATGGTACTGTTGACGAAGCCCCACCGGCTTCGCCCTTCAGCTCCACCCCTTTTCTTTCGAAGTTTTGTCGTCGGATGCGGACCCTGTGATCTGCCTGCTGCTGGTGGCCGCCCTGCGGTTTTTTGCGGCCGGCCTATTAGGAATTTGATTACAATCACTTATTGATAAAAGCTGATATGGGACTATTTGAGAAAAGAATCAACTACAAACCCTTCGAATACCCGGAGGTCTTGCAGTTTACCGAGGCCATCAACAAATCATTCTGGGTACATTCCGAAGTGGATTTCACGGCCGATACCCAGGATTTTCATTCGCACCTGAATCCGGCCGAGAAAAGCGCCATCAAAAAAAGCCTGCTCACCATCGCCCAAATTGAGGTGTCGGTAAAATCCTTCTGGGGTAACCTCTACCGGCATTTTCCCAAGCCGGAGATCAACGGGCTGGGCAGCACTTTCGCGGAGTCGGAGTTTCGCCATTCCGAAGCCTACTCGCGCCTGCTCGAAGTGCTGGGCTACAACGATGAGTTTGAAAAGCTGATCGAAGTGCCCGTGGTAAAGGAGCGCATCCGCTTTCTTTCCGCGGCCCTCAGCAAAGTGAACTCGGCCGACGAAAAGGAATATATCATCTCCCTGATCCTCTTCACCATCCTGATCGAAAACGTATCGCTCTTCAGCCAGTTTGCTGTGGTGCTCTCTTTCACCCGCTATAAAGGTCTGATGAAGAACGTGAGCAATATTATCGCCTGGACCTCGGTGGACGAGCAGATCCATGCCAACGCGGGCATCTACCTCATCAACAAAGTGAATGAGGAATACCCCGGGCTGATTGATGAGGAGCTGGTGGAAAAAGCTACGGGTATGGTGCGGGATTTTATCGAGATCGAAGAAAAAATTGTGGACTGGATTTTTGCTGAAGGCGATATTGATACGATCCACAAAAACGATCTCATGAACTTTATCAAGTTCCGGGTTGATGAAAGCCTGCGCAAGATTCATTTCCCTGAGCAGTTCTTTATCAGCTCCAAACAATTTGAGCCCATGAAATGGTTTGAGGAAGAAGTGTTCGCCAACAGCCTCGATGATTTTTTTGCCAAGCGGCCGGTGGATTATACCAAGCACGACAAGAGCATCACCGCCAGCGACCTGTTTTAATTATATCCTATTTATTCATCCTGTTCAATTAGTAAGTATATGGAAATTGTAGCACCCCTTCTGTCGAAAAGCCCGCTGATGGAAAAACTTTGGTGGAAAAATGATGAGAGCGAGCAGATCCTCAATCGGGGTTATCTGCTGAAGGGTGAAACCGTTGACGGTGCCATCGACCGTATTACCAAAGCCGCCGCGCAGCGCCTCTATAAGCCCGAGTTGGCCGAAGCCTTTCGTGAAATGATCGAGCGGGGCTGGATGAGCCTGAGCTCACCCATCTGGGCCAATATGGGTACAGAGCGCGGCCTGCCCATTTCCTGCTTTAACGTGCATGTTCCCGACAATATCGAGGGTATTACCCATAAGCTGGGCGAAGTGATCATGCAAACCAAGATTGGCGGCGGTACTTCCGCTTATTTCGGCAACCTGCGGGGTAGGGGTAGTGCTGTTACCGACAATGGCAAGAGCAGTGGCGCGGTAAGCTTTATGCGCCTCTTCGATACGGCTATGGATACCATATCGCAGGGTGGTGTGCGTCGCGGCGCCTTTGCGGCCTATCTCGATATCGACCATCCGGATATTGAAGAGTTTCTGAAGATCAAGAATATCGGTCACCCCATTCAAAACCTCTTCTTCGCTGTATGCATTCCCGATTACTGGATGCAGGATATGATTGATGGCGATATGGCCAAGCGCGATATCTGGGCCAAAGTGCTGGAGAGCCGTCAGCAGAAGGGCCTGCCTTACCTGTTTTTTACCGACAATGTAAACCGCGAGAAGCCGCAGGTGTACAAGGACCTGAACTATACCATCCACGCCAGCAATCTTTGCAGCGAAATCATGCTGCCTTCCAGCGAGGATGAATCCTTTATCTGCTGCCTCTCTTCCATGAACCTGGAACTTTACGATGAGTGGAAGGATACCGATGCCGTGCGCCTCGCCATCTTCTTCCTCGATGCGGTGTTGCAGGAGTTCATCAATAAAACCGAAGGCAATTATTACCTCAGCTCGGCCAACCGCTTCGCGAAGCGGCACCGGGCCCTGGGGCTGGGTGTGCTGGGCTGGCATTCCTACCTGCAAAAAAATATGATCCCCTTCGAAGGGATGCGGGCCAAGCAACTGACCTCCCTGATATTCCAGGACCTGCGGGAGAAAGCGGATAAAGCCAGTGCCGACCTGGCGCGGATCTATGGCGAGCCGGAAGTATTGAAGGGCTATGGCCGTCGCAATACCACCACGCTGGCCATCGCGCCCACTACTTCTTCTTCGGCTATCCTGGGACAAACCTCGCCCGGCATTGAACCCTTCAGCAGCAATTATTACAAAGCGGGTTTATCCAAAGGCAATTTCATGCGGCAGAATAAATACCTGAAGCAATTGCTCGAATACAAGGGAATCGACAATGAGGATACCTGGCGCAGCATCATGCTCAATCATGGTAGTGTGCAGCACCTGAAAGAGCTGAGCCGCGAGGAGAAAGATGTGTTCAAGACCTTTAAAGAGATCAGCCAGCTCGAAATCATTCAGCAGGCGGCCATCCGGCAAAAATTTATCGACCAGGCCCAAAGCCTGAACCTGAATATACCGCCCAACCTGCCCGTAAAAGAAGTGAACAAGCTGATGATTGAAGCCTGGAAGCTGGGCGTGAAGACCCTCTATTACCAGCGCAGCCAAAGCGTGTCGAAGGAGATGGTGACGAACCTGGTGAGCTGTATCAGTTGCGAGGCGTGATAGTATACCTGAAAGGGTATAGATTCTTGATTTACAGCAGCATTTGTACCCGAAAGGGTATATTATATTCCTTTTCTTGATTTTTATACCTTTTAGGGTATAAAATTCAAGAAAAGGAATATCTTTATACCTGAAAAGGTATAAAATGGATCCATCCAATCATTTCGCTGATTTCCTAAAATTTTCCCGGAGCAAATACCGATTGACGCAGGAACAGCTCGCAGAAAAGGCGGGTGTGGGTCTTCGTTTTATTCGTGATCTGGAGCAGGGTAAGAAATCGTTGCGCCTCGACAAAGTAAATCAGGTACTCGCACTTTTTGGTTACCGGGCAGCTCCGGTCTCTATCAGAGAAATAGATCAATGGGTGATCTTAATGAATCACCTTGACCGTCATGTTCGTATCCACCTAAAGAATAAAATGGTGTTGGAAGGAATTCTGGTAGATTACAAAATGGAGAATCAGCAGGTAGAGATCTGGCGTTTTGTATCCAACAACAATTACCTTCACTTTAAGGAAACGAAAGATGATTCGTTTGTTAAGGATATAAAGCCTGATGAGATTTTGGACATAGAAAATACATGATATGAAAAGAGAAGGGATGGTATTGTTTAAAGGGGTGAAAGCCGGAAAGGTTTGGCAGGATGAAAACGGCTATGGTTTTGTTTACGACAATGCATATCTACAAGTGGCGAATGCTCCCATCAGTTTTACATTGCCCTTGCGTACAGCGCCGTATCTATCTAATACGATGATTCCATTTTTCGACGGACTAATTCCCGAGGGATGGTTGTTGGATATTTCAGTGAAGAATTGGAAGATCGATTCTAAGGACAGGATGCTACTTTTATTAACGCTCTGCCGTGATTGCATCGGTGCCGTAAGTGTAGAATCCGAATTTCAGATACAATAATGCGTAAACAGAACTGTCTATATTGTTATCAGCCTTTGCTGGAAAGTGAGCGGGATTTTCACGCAGCATGTTGCAAGAAGTTCTTTGGTACAGAAGAACCACCCACGCTGGCTTTGAACGAGGAGAAGTTGAAGGAGCTGGCCAATTCTATTGTTTTACGGAGTGTGGCAGTTACAGGGGTACAACCCAAACTGTCGCTCAGTATTGAAAAGGAACCTGGCGACCCTAAAAAATCAAGATTCACTATTGTGGGTTTGTGGGGGCAATATATTTTGAAGCCGCCTACTCCTGAATTCCCATTTCTTCCCGAGAACGAAGACCTTACTATGCACTTGGCCAGCTTATGTGGGATAACCACGGCTGACCATAGCCTGCTGCGCCTGGAATCGGGGGATTTGGCTTATATCACAAAACGGTTCGATCGCCTGGGACAAAACAAGTTGGCTTTGGAAGATATGGCCCAGCTTACGGAAACACTAACCAGCGATAAATACCGAAGCTCCATGGAAAAGATTGGCAAATGCATTTGGTCTTTCGCATCAAGTCCCGGATTGGCAGCCGTAGCTTTTTTTGAGCGGGTTGTTTTCTCTTTTCTTACAGGAAATGCGGATATGCATCTTAAAAATTTTGCATTGTTGACGCAGGCCAATCAAGAGGTGGTACTGGCACCCGCCTATGATATGCTTTGTACGATATTGGCAATCCCTGATGATAAGGAAGAATCGGCTCTGACTATCAACGGTAAAAGGAACAGGTTGACAAAGCGGGATTTTGATTTGTTGGCTGCAAACCTTAAGATACCGGAGCGGTCCATCGCAAATGTTTATGCAGGTTTTGGTACGAGATTTACAGAATTAGAGAAGTGTATACAATCTTCTTTTTTACCGGACGACATCAAGGCTCAGTATCTGAATACTGTTCATAAGAATTATAGGCGATTGGGTTTATTAAAGTAGATTTCTAGCTATGTCAACCATCACCATCAGCCCCGTTCAAGCCGAAGAACTCCCCGAACTTCTTGAGTTGGCGCGCAGCACTTTTTATGACGCCTTCGCGTCGCTTAATACAGAGGAAAACATGCGCCTGTATATGGACCAAAACCAGCATGTGTTTATGCTGGGGACTGATGAGCAGCGGGATATTATGATGAAACGTGACCTGACCTAAACCACTCCTGTTTCATGCGTAGTACGAATTAGTAGAGATACCTTGTAGAGGGATTTTAAAAAAATATTAGTCTATAAATTTGGTAGACTAATAAACCAACATTATTTTCGTGTTGTCGATGGCCGACCCTATGTGGAAACTTTACGACTTCTTGCCTTTTTTTATTCCCTTCCATAATTATCTACTTATGCGGAAAGCTTTGTTAATGCGATGTTGTTAGCCCGGCATTTTTTTTCAGCTTTTAGTCTACAAAAATGGTAGACTAATAAATAGTTATTCCCTCATTTATAAAATTTAACCAACTCTTGTATGAAAGATAAGTTCTTTCTGCTCGCCCTTATACTAATCCCGGTGCTGGGTATTTCCCAGTTATCCGGCCGTGTGGTGAACGACAGAAATCTCGGAATACCCTATGCCAGCGTTGTGGTGCGAAATGCAGGTATCGGCACTTCCACTGACTCGCTGGGTTTTTTCACGCTCCAGGGTATTACCAAATTTCCCTATACCATCGTAGTTTCTTATGCCGGCTATCAGTCGCAGGAAAAACAGATCAGGAGCAGCGATGTCAGTAATATCGTTGTTCAGCTACAGTTGTTGTATACAACAGATACCATCGTGGTTACTTCGCGCCGAAGAAAGGAAGCCTTGCAGGATGTGCCCATTCCCATTTCGGTGATCAGTGGCGCGCAGATCGATAATGCGGGCGCTTTTACTATTAACCGGATCAAGGAGTTTGTGCCTTCGCTGCAATTGTACAGTTCCAATCCCCGCAATACGGGCATCAATATCCGGGGTATGGGTTCACCCTTTGGCCTTACCAACGATGGCCTGGATCCCGGTGTGGGCTTTTATGTGGATGGTGTATACTTTGCCCGGCCGGCTGCCGCCACGCTCGACTTCATTGATGTGGAACGTGTGGAGGTTTTGCGCGGACCCCAGGGTACTTTGTTTGGCAAGAATACTACTTCTGGGGCCATCAATATCATCACCCGCAAGCCCTATTTTCAGCCCGGCGGAAATTTTGAAGTCAGTTACGGTAATTATGGGTTTGTGCAGGCCAAGGCTTCGGTTACCGGTCCTCTTTCCCGTAAACTGGCAGGTCGGTTTTCATTTTCCGGAACGCAGCGTGATGGTGTTGTGGAAAACATCCGATTCAGCAGGAGTACCAATGAGATCAACAACCTGGGATTTCATGGCCAGCTCTTGTATAAGGCATCCGAAAAAACATCGGTTCTCTTTTCGGCCGATGCCACCCGCCAGCGGCCTGATGGCTTTGCGCAGGTATTTGCCGGCGTTGTACCCACAGCGCTGCCTGCCTATCGTCAGTTCAATGCCATTATCGCCGACCTGGGCTATAGCTTACCTTCCAGCAATCCTTTCGATCGTATTATTGATCATGATACTCCCAGGAAATCGGATAATGATTTGGGCGGCCTTTCCCTGAATATAGAAGCACAGCTTGGTCCCGGTACACTCACCTCTACCACCGCCTGGCGTTATTGGGATTGGGGTCCTTCCAACGACCGCGATTTTACAGGCCTGCAGGCCCTCGCCAAATCGCAGAACCCTTCGGAACACCGCAACTGGTCGCAGGAGTTCCGCTATGCCGGACAGTTTAGCCAACGCTTGAGTGCGGTGCTGGGTCTTTTCTACATCGATCAGGATCTCAGCACCCGGGGTACCGAAGAATCGGGCAGGGATCAATGGCGCTTTGTGCAGAATAGCACGGATACCAACTGGCGTACACCGGGATTGCTGGATGGCTATGGCGCCAACACCAACTCCTCCATCCGCTCACAAAGTGCGGCTTTCTTTGCCAACTTCGATTGGGAATTGGGAAGTGGTTTTCATGTAATGCCGGGTATCCGTTTCAACTATGATAAAAAAACCGTGGAGTATGATCGCAGCACATTTGGCGGGCTCAACACAACTGATCCCAACCTGCTTGCGCTTAAGCGGGTGGTGTATCGCGATCAATCCTTTGAGGCAGGGGCCAACGAAGATAACTTTACGTATCAGCTTACCCTGTCGTATCGGCCCAGCGCGCGCATCCATTCCTTTGTCACCTATTCTACCAGCTTCAAACCTATTGGTGTGAATGTAGGCGGTCTTCCGGTGATCAATGGGGAAGTGGCCACCGATCTCGCCGTGATCAAACCGGAATATGTGCAGCATGTTGAATGGGGTACTAAATCAACCCTGCTGAATAACCTCACACTCAACCTGACCCTCCACCACAATTCCATCCGCGATTACCAGGCCAACGTGCAATCGCCCCAGGTGGGTGTAAACAGGGGATACCTGGCCAATGCCGAAAAAGTAATCGTGCAGGGTTTGGAACTTGATGCATCCTGGCGGGTAAGCGATAAATGGATATGGAACGGAGCACTGGCTTATACCGATGCCCGCTATGATAAATTTACCAACGCACCCCTGCCACTGGAAGAGACCGGGAAAACCCTGAATGGCCAACAGGTTGCGTTTAAGGATATATCGGGTGGACGATTACCAGGTGTTTCCAAATGGTCGGCATCGCTGAGTGGTGAATACAGCACGCCTTCCAGTTTCCTGGGCAAAGCCAGCCGATTCTTTGTGGGAATCTATGGATTTTACCGATCCGCTTTCTCCTCCAGTCCTTCTCCCTCGGCCTATCTCAATATTGATGGGTATGCCTTGGTGAATGGACGAATCGGTTTCCGAGCCACTACCGGCCTTTCCGCCTTCATCTGGGGGCGAAATATTTTGGATCAAAACTATTTCGAACAATTACTGCCCGGGGCCGGCAATGCAGGACAGTATGCAGCCGTGCTGGGCGACCCGGCCACTTATGGCATCACCCTGCGGTATAGCCTGTAAGCGATTTTGAACCGAAACAATCACGGGTAAGCATAGCAGGTTGGCAAGCGATAAGGCATCCTGTATTTACGGGATGCTTTTTTCTTTTTCAAGTGTGTAGTTGCCGTCAAAAACATTCCTGCTTATGCGGTAGGGGGCTTTTAATTCAAGGGTCCAGCCGCGGCCGCTCAATTTGTTGCCCTTGATCTCGAGCGGCTGGCTCACGGTGGCTTTATCCCAGTTTTGGCTGATCAGGGCTCCCTCGCTGGCTTCCAGTATGCCCCAGTCATCGCTGATGCGGATGGAGTGGTACACGGTGCCATGGGGTTCCAGCGGCACCATACGGGTATAGTCGAACGACATGTTCATTTTTATCAGGGGCAGGGTGAGGTGGGCTGAATCGATAAACTGTTGTTGGTAAGCCGCGAGCACACGCAAGCGGGCTTCTTCCCTTTCCGCTTCTTCTTTCGCGATGGTTTCTCCTTGATAGTGGACGGATGCCTGCCTGGCATCGCGTTCCAGTTGCGCCGGGTTGATGCTGATGTCAAAGGCTTTTTGAAAGAGGGAATCCAGCTTTGTTTGTGTATGGATTTGCCGGTTCCAATTAGGCTGCTCTTCCTGTAGCAACCAGCCATAGACCGGCGTGGTTTCATAGGCGAAGGAACGCACATAAGAGGGGGAGGCGATAAAGCGATCGATGCGTTGCAGGAGATACGTGCGTGTTTCAGCCGGCTCCCGGCCACTCATCATAAGGCCGGTAAACTCGCAGATGCCTTCATTCAGTTCCAGGCGGTTTTCCGTGGAATCGGCACCGGGAAATTGCTGCTGGCGCAGTTGCCGGAAGAGCAGGGCGGCCCGTAAATGCGATTTCCGTTCTGACTTGTTGTTGGCGACAATTGCTTTTTTCAGCGCTTCCAGCTCCAGCCGGAGATAGATGCGGCCATCTTTTTGGTTGAGGTGATTGTTATCGGGGTTATAAGCCTGAAAACCGAGTGCTGGTTGTGCGCGATGAAAAAGTTCGTGGCAGAAGAGGTGGATCCGGGCCGTGCGGCTCAGCGGCAGCGGCAACATCAGCATGGCCCAGCGTTGACCGCTCCATTCGAGGGAGGTATTGGAGATATTGACCGAAGCGGGCAATTGACCCCGGAATATTTTGCCGGCGGGCTGCAGAATGCCCGCGGTATCGGTCAGATTGGCGAATACTTCCCGGCTTTGGGGATGCACGAGCAGGATGGGGGCATAGAGGTCTTTTCCCCAAAGGGCCTGCTGCGCCCCGGTGATTTTTTTCAGTTCCTCGAAATAGAAATAAGCCGTATCCGCAAAAGCCGGCTGTTGCGCGCGTATGGCGACAAGCTGAGATGTCAAAAACGACATGAGGAGAAAAAATTTCCGCATCCCACAAAATAAGGATTCTGTAGTTTTGAGCCGTACCCGAATTCGGGGAATTTTTTCTTGTTGAATGGGGGTCTTTGCTTTTTTGGTTTCTGGAAGGTTGCCGGCTCAGCAGGACTTCCCGCAGATTTGCGCTGATATTTTCGCAGATTTTCGCAGATGAGATTTCCCGATTGGTCTTTCAAGTTTTCGTCGCGACCGTCCCCACCGCCTCGGTGGGGACGGTCGCGGTAAAATCTTCCGGACTGGCATCACGTTTTGAATAATCAATTGATATTTGACACGTTGATAAAGATGATGTTGGCGACATTCCTATTTGATTGTCATGCTCATTATTTCATGAATTCTAAATTAGCTTTTCTAATGCCTATAACTAATCTCCCCCTCCTCCACAATATGGGCATTGTGGTAGCATCGCTCGACAAGGCTATTGCATTTTTTGAAGCACTCGGCCTGCGCCTGGAGGGCCGTGCCATGATCGAAGGCCCCTGGGCGGGCCGGGTAACCGGCCTGGGCGATCAGTCGGTGGAAGTAGCCATGATGGTGACACCCGATGGCTATGGCAGACTGGAAATCTCGCAGTTTCTCTCCCCGGCAACCATTACCGACCACCGCCGCGCACCCGTAAACTCCCTCGGCTACCTGCGCCTGATGTTTACCGTGGAGGATCTGGATGCGATGTTGTTGAAGTTATCCCCCCTCGGCGCCGAGCTGCTGGGTGAGCTTGTGAATTATGAAAACGTGTACCGGCTCTGCTATATCCGGGGAGTGGAGGGGCTGCTGATTGGGTTGGCGGAGCAGTTGCCCCCCTAACCCCCCTTTAGGGGGGGCAGGGGGGCGGGGTGGCTGCTTTGCGGGGATGTTTTTACCGCAACCCGTCCCCACCGAGGCGGTGGGGACGGACGCTACGAATCCGCAACGGTCGCTACGATAGGATTGTTTTTCTGGGTGGTTTTGTCCGACCCGGGATTGGGAATGCTTTCTCTTGCAGATCAGTAATATTCTTCCTAACCATTTGACAATGAAATCTCACTATAATTCTCTACGGTAAACCGTAACGCCGTCTGGTGCCCCGGTTGTAATTTTCCGGTGCTGTTAGCGGCAAGGAATGTTTGGTGATGGATTGTATTGTTCCTATTCTACCAGCGTTTTGTGTTTTATAGGATTGTGACAACGAGAATTTACGGTTATATATTTTTATTGTTGTTGCGTATATTTATGTGTTGTGTGCTATGGTAAATGGACATCTGCTCAACAAGAAACAAAGGTGCATAAACCAGTTAAAGTTTGATTTTAGAATGGCCAATTCAGAAATGATAAAAATAAATGAAACAACTCGTGACTATCAGAATACGGACAATCCCTTTCTTTCCATTTATATAAATGACTTTGTTAAAAAGTTCCGCAACTTTAATAGTGACGCATTTTTAATAGTTATTACAGGAGTAAAATGTTTTGTTGATAAAGATGAAAAGTATTTGACATTCTTATTTGAGCAACTCAAAAAGAACAATTTTACCATTGCATTTGAGGGTAACGAAGAAAGTATCACTGAAATAGACATTACCTGCAAAAATATCACGAAAAGTACATCCTTCGACTTTAAATATCTAATTCAAAATTTACCTGCTGCCATTGAACTATCAAGTAAAACTGACATACCTCTCGTCGGGATAATCATAATCAAGATTGTAGCACAAATAATCAGCAAATTAAAAATATTATATAAGGCTATTGTGCTTGATTTAGACGATACATTATGGAGCGGAACCCTTTCTGAAGTCGGAAAATATAAGATAAAAGATAATATGTACTCTGAAAAAGGAGCTCCATTTATTGAGTTTATGAAGTTTATAAAAACACTCGGGAATGAGTTGGGCGTGTTTGTAGCAGTATGTTCTAGAAATGAGCCTAAAATGGTTGAATCAACACTAGAAGAATTGGACAATGCTATTTTTCCATTGAAGAATCAGATTGATTGCGTTATTGCAAATAATAATGATAAAGACCAAAATATTAGGGTAATAGCTGAACAACTGTCTATTCTGCCTTCTTCTATTGTTTTTATTGACGACAACCAAATAATTCGAGATGAGGTAAAAAGTAAGTTTACTGAAGTATTTGTACCCGAATGGAAAAATCATAGTGATTTAGTTACAAAGCTAATTGCGGGATGCATTTTTGAAAGGACGGAGTTGTCCCTAAATTCACAGAATAGAAAAAAGCAGTTTAGAATAATACAAACAGAGCGTATACAAAATTCATTGCCTAATCTATCAGTCAAGGTAATCAATGACAACAAGCATGCTGAATCTATTAGGTTATACTCTAAATCAAATCAATTCAAATTCTCACCAAATAACGATAGTTATGACGATGATACAGAATCGTTGTATTTTGAAATTATCAGAAGCAATGGTGAAAATTTAGGAATTTGTTCAGCAATTACCTTTACCCAAAAAGACACCACTTTTCACATTCACAACTGGGCAATAAGTTGCAGATATTTTGAAATGGGCCTTGAAGAATGTATTTTGTTACACGTATATCAAATATCAAATACAAATAAGGTATGCATCAATCATCAGCATTCAGAATTTAACCAAAAAGTTAGTGAAATGTTGGCAAAATATTCCGATGCGTTCAAGAAAAATGTCAAAGAAAAAACAATCGAGATAAATTTTACAAAAGAGAATATTGATAATTTTACCAAAAACACAAATCTACGGATTATATAGAATGGAAAAACGTAAATTATATACACTAGGCTATACACTATTTCAAAATGGTGCAGTCATTGACATTGAAAAAATGTTTAACACTCTAAAGGAGTTTAATGTGTCTCATTTAGTTGATGTTCGTTCTATGCCATATTCAAAGCAGTATCCCCAATGTAATGCGGATAATTTAAAAATGGCTGGCAAGCATTATTCTATTTCCTACGGCCATATGCCAGAACTTGGGGCAAAAGCAAGTCCGATGCAAGATGTTTTTTCTAAAGCATCGGATATATTTTTTGAAGACATATTTCCAATTACAAAAAGCAATAGACCCGAAAATTCTGAACTTTATGCTTATGAGGAGATTGTTGATTTCAAAAAGTTTAGAAAAGATGAATATTTTTTAGAGGGAATAAAGAGAATAGAAAGTGCATATGACAATAACTACACACTTGCGATTATGTGTAGCGAGAAAAGACCAATTGACTGTCACAGATTCTTTTTTGTTAGCAAAAAGATTGAGGAAAAGTTTGAAGATTGGATAGAAGTGCTGCATATTATTAAAAACCAAAATGGAGAAATTGAAACTGTTTCAAATGAAAGTCTTAATAAGCGGTTTTCAGAAATGATACTAAATAAGTCTGAAGTTAAAAAGTTAGACGTTTTAAATTCTAGCATTTTTGAACCAGCAAAAATTGATAACTACTTTGGTGATACTGTGCAGGATAAAATAAATGACTTTTGTGATAGATATTGGAATTTATTGCATGGGTGGAAAATAAACACGAACGTTCAAAATAATCAAAATGAGCAAAATGAATTTATTTAGTATTGGTTTTACCCAAAAATCCGCAGAAGAGTTTTTTGGATTATTAAAAGACAATAAAATAAATTGTCTTGTTGACGTAAGATTAAACCCTAATGGGCAATTATCAAGATTTGCTTTTGAAAAGGACTTGCCTTATTTTTTAGACAAATTGGCTAATGGATGCAAATACGTTCATAGAGTTGATTTAGCACCCCAAAATGAGTTATTGAAAGAGGTAAGAACCAAAGGTTCTGAAATGAGTAAAGACTATAAACTATTTGAAAAGGAATTTAATAACTATTTAGAAAAAGAATCAAAAATTGAAAATTTTGTAGAGCAATTTAGAAATTATGACAATGTTGCACTTCTTTGTTCAGAACATACAACAGAAAAATGCCATAGAAGATTAGTGTGTGATATGTTACTAAGTAAATTCAGCAACGATATTAAATTTGGAAAACATTTAATATGAGAAAGAGAGTATTATTGTTAGCGGTCAGTTGTAAAACTGGTGGTCTATGTCCAGGAGGACTGGATTTAGATGACCCGAGAAAATGGATTCGAATAGTTAAAGATGATGGACATGCAGGTGCTGTTCAAGGACATGAAATTGACTTTGCTGAACCTCTCGATATTATTGAATTTGATGGAAGACATATGCCGCAAGGTAAACAGCAAGAAAATTGGGTAATTGATAATAATTCTTGCAGGAAAATTGGAAGTAGGACCGAAGAGGTTTTAGATTGGGCATATGAACAATACGCTTATAAAGGTTTTTGGAGAAATTATAAAGCATTTTTAGATGAAAGGGAGTTTGCTGCGGTAAATGCACCGTCGGAATCAATAATGAAAGTCACCGATGTAAGAATTTACAGAAATGATCGAGGAAGTGCAAAAATTGATTTTAATTGGGATGGAGCACAATACAGAATAATGGGAGTTTCAATGACAGACATAGATTTTTATGACAGAATACGGGAGGGTGATGTTTCTTTTGAAAATGCACTTATCATAACGTCAATTCCGAAAGAATGTGATTGGACTCTCCCACAAACAGGTGAAAAACGAGCATATAAATTCGTAAGTAAGATTTTTGAAATTTAATTTGACAAAAAACCACAGCACACAACATTGGCAATATGGCGGGGTGACGAATTTATTCTCAGCTTTTTGTTCGCTATTCAGCTTCGGTTTCGGCAGACTAATAACGCCGAGCAACAGAATAAACAATAAGCTTTTGTATCTTTAATCAGCAGCGGCACCGGGCAGACTTAACACAGAATACCGCCACATCGCCAATGCTTTTACGTTAAATGCTGAATAGTTTATAGAGTCTTTCTATATGACTCAATATTTGAAAGTACATGACAAAAAAAGAGGAAGAGTACTTATTTCAGAAATTCCAGGAGAATTATAAAGAAATGCCTGCCGGAGTAGCTTTGTTTGATGATAAGCCCGATGTTATCTTTAAAAAGATTAACGGTGGAACTATCGCTATTGAATTAACGGAATGCATTTATAATGAGAAATTGATGAAGCAAAGCGAGTTTCAAATTAGGTTCAACGAGGAAGTTATTAAGAGACTTCAGGACATTATGCCTTTCAAATTTTATTTGGACATCGATTTGGACAAAAGAAAGCCTATCGGCCAGAAGCAAAGGGAAGCAACTATAAGTGGATTACTGGAATTTTGTGCCAGCGAATTTTGCGATCTACGCCAGAATGAATCGAAACGTGTTGAACAACTTGACATAGATTGGAGTCAAGTACAACCTCCGTTTTCCCAACATTTGAGAGATTGTGGCTATCGGAAGCTGCCAACTGGAGTTTCGCGAATTCGGATGGGTAGATATGATGTTCTTGAAGAGTCTGGGCATTCAAAGTCCAAGGGTGGGGCGGTTCCGGATTTTACGGACAATAGTTTAAGTTCCATTTTATCGCGAAAGAATAAGTCATTGATAAATTACAAAAGATGCGACCAACAATGGCTAGTAATTTGTGAGGGTTTGGATTTCTACAGTTATTACAAAGATGTCAGGATTCAGAGCGAGATTATTACAGGGTTCAATAAAGTATTTATGTATAGAAGTTTTGATTCGGAAGTAATTGTTATTAAGTGATTTACTTGGACCCTAGGGGACGCCAGAGTTTCAAATGATCAAGAAGAATAAAAGGCTGCTCATTTGAACAGCCTTACTCCCGCTAATCCCCTTGCAACGTAATAATCAACAACTCCTTCATTGTAGTAACCGTCACACGTTTACCAGAATGAAAGCCCAGTTGTTCCAGCCAGGTGCCGCAGAGCTTTATTTCCGGGGCCATGGTTTCGCTCCAGCGATTGATTCTGAATTTGGGTTGGATTTTTAGGCTGCGGACTTCCGGGCGATGGGGGCCTGATTTCTTTCCTTGTCTGCTGGTTCGCATATCTCACTATTAATGCCTGGCGGTGCTGCGAACCAGCAAAATAGAAATGCAAGTACGAGACTTTCACCCGCCCTCCGCCAGACAGTTCTTAAAATAGGTTCCCTTGTTCTATTTTCTGGTTCGCCAAATGAAATTACAATAGCCGATATCGCGATCCATGGGAAAAACACCGCTCAACAATGTTTTTTTCCCGGGGTTTATTATACAAACCAACTGATTTGCCCATTGACTCGCACATGCCGGCCCCGGCACCAGGGTAGCACTACATATTCGGGTAGCTCAGCCGGAAACATCAGGAATTTAATGGAGTTTTGCGAGGCCCTGCCAACCGGGAAAAGGGTGGGAGAAAATGTAGTTCCGCCAATGAAAGCCTTGCAAAATTTATCCTATGTATCTGCAGTTCCCCGTGCCTGATGACCTGAAAGAGCTGGTTAGCTTTTTTTATGCGATGGAATACCAGCAGGAGGAGCCGGCTCTACAGCCTCTTTTGCCCTCGGGTACCGAAATTAACGGCTGGCAATACTCGGGGCAGTGGCGGGTAAAGTTCCATTCAAAAAAAGCCACGGAGGATTTTCTTGTAGATTCTTGCCATGTTGACCCAGGATTCTTGCATGTTGACCCACCCCTGGT
>JBIQMS010000058.1:0-23995 GCA_044463125.1 Terrimonas ferruginea | reverse complement strand
TTCCACCAGCGCGTTGGGGTATTCAGTGGGACTGTTGAGCATGAAGTTGAAACTGCCTGTGTTGCCATAATCCTTCAATCCCAGTTCCAGCATCCGCTTATAGATGGCATAGCTCAAAGGCCTAAAACCGGCATGCTTATAGAATGTACCCGTTCCTTTCGCATTCACCGGATCGCCGGATGAGTTTAGATGCAGGCTGATTAGTAAGTCGGGCAGGCTATCGCGATAAAGCAGAATTCTTTCCTTGTTGTCTACAAACTTTTCCGTGGTTCTTGTCATCAGCACTTTGGCACCCTGTTGCTCCAGGGTTCGTCTGAGCTTCAACGCCACCTGCAGGGCTATTTCTTTTTCAATACTTCCCGCTGGTCCGCGTGCGCCGGTATTGCCGCCACCATGACCCGCATCCACGGCAACGCGCAAACCGCGCAGTTGCAGGTTATCGGGCTGTCGCCTCACCTGTATCACCAACCGGTTGCCCTCATAGTAAATTGAATGGCCCCAATGCTGGTGATGCTTCAACTCCACAAAAATCCGCAATACTTCGTCCTCGATCTGCTCATAGCGCACATTCGCAATTTCCTTCACGTTATCGAGTTGGGTAATCCAATTAGTGTTGTTGGTGGCACCAAATATATCCACCACAATCCGCGATGGATTCAATTCCTGTACCGACTGATAAGGCAGTCTGGCATCGAGGGCGATTTTTACATAATCGAATAGCGAATCACCATACACGCGCCAGCTACTGGTAAGTGAACGGGCATCCGGAAAACCTTTGGGAAGGAAACTCACCACATCATCGGGAATCCAGGCCGAGCGATAGCGAGATAGCTGCACGCGATAAAGTCCATTGACTTTGCCCGTAATTTTCAGGGGAATGAGAGAATCGATATACCCGATTTTGGAACCACCCAGCCGGTCTTCGCCCAAACCATAGAGCAGGTGCGCCAATCTTCCTTTTGTTATTACTTTATCAGGAGCATCGGGATTCAAGGTAGTGTAGCGATAGGGCGTACGGCGACTGATACTGGCCCCTGAAGTATCGCGCAAGCGCACCTGCAGGTATTCATTGGCCAGCTTATCGTTCGGCGCAAAAACATATTCACCCTGGTAAATACCCGGAAGGGGATTGTCCGGCGAAGTTGGCATTTCGTACAATAGCACAGAATCATTTACCGAAACTTCGGAACCCGGAAGGGCTTTCACACGAAAGAAAAGCTTGTCGCCCGGCATCACCACCATATTGCCGGGAGGATCCACCGATATGCTGGCAATCTCCATTGCCTTAACGGTATCAGGTGGTGGCGAGGGTGAATAGCGAAAGGTAACCCGGCGGTTGGCCACCGTGCCCGCCGACCGGGCCTGCAGGTTAAAAGTATTCTGCCCCAGCTCCAGGTTGAGCTCCACGGCAAAGCCACCGGAACCATACACTTTCACGGCTTCGCCATTCAGGGTCAGCTCGCAACCCTTGCAGGTGCTTCCGGAAATAAACTGCCTGTTGCCGCGTACGACATTCGACTCGCGGGTGGGTTGAAGAAGCCGGATAAAGGGTTTGCTCTGGGCAAGGCAATCCAGCGAGCTAAGGATCAAAAAGCTGACGAGAAGGTATCGGGTTCTGGGAAATCGCTGCATGCCGTAAAGCTACCAAACTTAACGGGGCCGGGAAGGAAAGGCCGGAAGACCGGCCTTATTTTTAACGATCTCCTTACATGAGGGGGGAAGCGAGGCGGGCCAGTTTTTCAAACAGTATCCGGTAAAACTTACGATTGGCCCATCGTTCTGGCTCAATACGCCTGGCGTTTTCGAGGTCGTGATAAAACAAGTCCCGCATTTGTGACGCAAAGCGGGAATCGTAAACCAGGGCATTCACTTCAAAATTCAATTCAAAGCTGCGATGATCCATGTTGGCGGAGCCAACAACAGCCAGCATTCCATCGGCCACCAGGGATTTGGCATGCACAAAGCCCTTGGTATAAAGGTAGATCTCCACCCCGGCCTGCATTAGTTCCGAATAATAAGAGCGCGCCGCCGCATTCACCAGGCGGCTATCCGACTTATCGGGTACCAGCAACTTGACTTTTAATCCGCTCAATGCCGCGATCTTGATCGCATCGAGCATGCTTTCACCGGGAATGAAATAGGGGGTGGTAATCAGCAATTCTTTTTCCGCCAGGTAAACAGCCTGCAAAAGCGAGTAAAGGATGGCAGGTTGGTCAGAATCAGGTCCACTGGCCGCAATCTGCACCATCGTATCGCCCTCCTCTTCCTTGGGCAAGGCAAACAACATTTGCCGGGCTTCGATGGATTCACCGGTACAAAATTGCCAGTCGCATAGAAAAAGATACTGAAGGTAATACACGCCCGGACCATCGATGCGCAAATGATTATCGCGCCAGTAATCGCGGGTGTCCGAACGGTTGTAATAGCGTTCGCTGATATTGATGCCTCCTGTAAATGCCGTTTGTCCGTCCACTATCAGGATCTTGCGGTGATTGCGGTAGTTGAGCCGATTGGCCAGCAG
The DNA here is from genome assembly GCA_044463125.1 of Terrimonas ferruginea. Taxonomy (GTDB): domain Bacteria; phylum Bacteroidota; class Bacteroidia; order Chitinophagales; family Chitinophagaceae; genus CAYMZZ01. The sequence continues at coordinate 21,474 of JBIQMS010000058.1, read as the reverse complement.
GATAAAATGAATCCGATGAAAAGGATAAGCTTCCACGCCGGCTGCGCGCAGCCGGGGTACAATGGTCCGGCGTATTCCCCGGCTCCCGAAATCGTCATAAATAAAACGCACTTTTACACCCGCGGCCGCCCTCTCCATCAGGGCCTCCGCCAACTCATTGCCAATACTGTCGTCTTCGTACACATAGTATTCCACGTGTATGTGCTCGCGCGCATTTCGAACCGCTTCCAGCATTTCGGGAAATTTTTCCTCACCATTTACCAGCAGCTTTACGCGATTGTTGCGGGTGGGCTGGCTGCGGAGATCTCGGGCCAGTAAATTCGCCAGCTCGCGGTTCTTGCGCAGAGAAGGCGTACCGGAACTGCCGGATTGGAGTGTATAAGGCTCAATAGTACTGCGGAGTTCGTTTAGGATGCCTTCATCCACCAGCCACTTGCTATTGTATAGTTTTCGCTTTCGGTAATTGATACCGAAGGAAAAATAAAAGATCATTCCCACTATTGGAAAAAATATGGCGAATAGCAGGTAGGCCAGGGTTTTGGCGGAACTGCGCGTATCATAAATGATCCGCAGGCAAACCAATAGAAGGATCACCAAATAAGATAACTCTGCAATTAATAGCCAGTTCATGGATGATTGAAGATAAGCTAAAGCTGAATTATGCGCCGAAAACGGATAAGCCTTAATTTTGCAGAAACTAACTATCATTAGTCTGGCACTTGTATTGCATCGTAAATGATATGCAGCAATCAGAATTTCATATCGTCCTGCAAATAAAAACGCCGGAAGGGTTTGAACCCTTTGGAAAGTTTACGTTGGGACGCAATAAAAAGCAGGCTGAATCCATTTTCCGGCAACTGAAAGGCAATAGCCAGTGTAGCTTTAACGACATCCTTCAAATTGACCTGGTAGAATCCGGGGAAGGATTACCCCGCCAGTTGGATATGAAGAGTTGTAGCCTGGATGATATGGCGGGCAACTGCCGCATTATTACCCGCGAATACTTTAAATACCGCTCACTGGAACCCTGAACCTTTTCAATAGTTGGCTTTCAGGGGAAAATGAGCCTGAAGTGTGCAACCTTCGCCCGGTCTTGATAGAAATTTCACTTCGCCCTGGAAAAGCTCAAGCCGGCTACGGATGTTGCGCATACCCGTGCCTTCCCGCAGTTGCGAAGGGTCAAATCCCTTCCCATTATCCCTAACACAAATACCAGCCCGGCTATCTTCCATAGTTACCTGCACTTCTATTGTAGAGGCATCAGCATACTTCAAACAATTATTGATTTGTTCCTGCACAATGCGATACAGCATCAATTTCTGCTCCGAATCCATACGCTCATCCACGGCCTGGGGTACATCCACCTGAATGTTTATGGGTTTTACACGGGTAACATAGGTAACCAAATGGCTGATGGCTTCGCGCAACGACTGTTCCTCGAAACGAGGTGGCTTCAGGTTGGCGGAAAGTGTCCTGATTTCCTGTACCGACAGCTCCAGCATTTCTTTGATCTTGTCGCCAACAACTTTCACGTCGGGTGAGTCGGATGGCAGTGTACCAGCATAAAGGCTTGCCACGCTCAACACCTGCGCGATATTATCGTGCAACTCTTCGGCCCAGCGGTTTCTTTCTTTTTCTTCAGCATTGATGATAGATCGCGACAGTTCCGTTTTTTGTTGCAGTTGTTGCTGGTAATAACTGGCCTCTAATTGGCGGAACTCGGTCAAATCCTGAATGGCGCCGATAACTCCGTAGGCCGTACCCCAGTCATCTTTTAAGATATACACGCTGTGCAGCACATGCCTGATCTCTCCTTTCACGCTGAGGGCGCGGTATTCTTCGCGCCAGTAATTGATGCCCGCCTTCATGGCGCCATCAAAACGGCTCAAAACAGGTTGCAAGTCATCGGGGTGGATATGCGTTTCCCAGAATTTGCGGGCATTGTAAATGATTCCCGGGTCGGTGATCCCCAGGATCTGCCGCATGGTGGCATTAAACTGAACCCTGTCTTCCCGGATATTATACTCATAGATTCCCTCTTTGGTGGCAGTTACCAGCGCATCATTTTTTTTCTCCATAATGCGGTATTCCTCCAAAGAACGGCTCATTTTGCCATAGAGATTGCGGCTTAGAAAAAACAAAAAAAGCGTGGATACCAGCACGAAGAAAATCCCCTTGTACTGTTCAATAACCTGCAAGCGATTCGCATCTCCCTGGCTAATCCGTTCAGCCAACTGGCCGCTGAAAATGATCCATAGTACTCCCAGTACCAGATAGGCCAGGCTAAGGCGTAAGGCAACGGGAATTTTGGAAAGCACGGGAGGGAAATTTGTTTATTTGTTGATTCGTTTATTTGTTGATTCGTTGATTTGTTGAATCGTTTGAAGTTGAAGGTTTAGGGTTTAATGTTTAAGGTTAGATTGTTCTACTCAATACTCTAAACCTAAAACATTAAACTCCTGCATGCAGCTAAACAAATCAACAAATCAACGATTCAACAAATCAACGATTCAACACTTCATATTACATCTTTTCTGCAACTTATCCAAACTCCACTGAGGTCATATTGAGCGAACCGGCCAGGAGCACATCATTAAAGAACCGGGCTTCTTCATTTTTTGCCTGCAAGCCCAGGGTATAGATGAGGGGGTAATAGTGATCGGGGGTAGGAACCGCTAATTTTGCGGCAAGGCCCTGCTCCTCGTAATGGATCAGGCTTTTATGATCGCGCTGGCTGATCTTTTGTTTGAACCATACATGCATTTCCTCCGCCCAGTCGTAGCCAAAACCGGGCTCTTCCATTTTATCCCAGGCCAGCATGCGCAGGTTATGCACCATATTACCGCTTCCGATGATCATCACTCCTTTTTCGCGTAAGCTCGCCAATTCGCTGGCGAGTTGATAATGCCAGGCGGCTGGTTGTTGATAATCGATGCTGAGTTGAAAAACAGGTATGGTAGCCTCCGGGTACATCTGTCGCAATACGGACCAGGTGCCATGATCGAGTCCCCAGTCATGATCCAATTCTATTTCGGCCGATTTTACAATGCGACGGGTTTCCTCGGCCAATGCAGGCGCACCCGGCGCGGGATATTGCACGGCAAACAACTCTTCCGGAAATCCACGAAAATCATGAATGGTCCGGGGATTGTCCATCGCGGTTACCCGGGTGCCATTGGTCAACCAATGCGCAGATATCACGAGGATGGCGGCAGGACGGTCCAGTTTGGCGGCCCGGGCCATCCATTCCGCGTTGAAGGCATTGCTCTCAATTCCATTCATCGGGGAACCATGACCCACAAATAATAAGGGAGACTTTTCGCTCCTGCGCGGCAACGATGCCGCCATTTTTTCCAAACCCGTCAGTGTTGCCATAATCTATTCCTCCGGACCCTCAGGTATGAGGCCCATTTTTAGCAAATTTAACCCATCTTTTGTTAATTCAATGTTTAAACATTGTATTGAATTAGCTCTCTTAGCGCCTGCTTTCCTTCCGGGCTTTTGACTTTTGGACCATCGTAAAATTTCGAAAAAAATTGAGTAGTTCTGATATTCTCTGATTAACTGAAAATTTGTTGCTTTGCCAGTAAGATCGACGACCATGCAACTCATGATGTTTATCGGCAACGACCTTATAGAAGCGGTTCCCATCAACCAGGAGCAGCTTCCCAAGCCGGGTTACCTGGGCAGCTTTAAGCGCAATCTGAAACAGAAATACCGCGAGCTGATTCAGCAGTATCCTGACCCGCCCGAGTTTCTGGTCATTGAGCCGCAGCAATCTGAAAATAGTTCCCGCTAACGCATATCGCAAAACGACAATCACCCGCCAAGGCGGGTGATTGTCGTTTTGCGCTTAATGCAGGAACTGGTTATTGCATTGAGTTGATGCTTCTTTCTACAAAGGCGGTAAGGTCGGCGCCTTTGAGCATACCCTGGCTCAATCTTGCCAGGTCAAATGCGTGACGGGCTACTTCCTTTTGTTGCTCTGCCGGTGCGGTAAGTATACGGTTGATCAGTTTATGATTGGCATTCACTGTTACTTTATACGTATCGGGCATGCTTCCATAAAAGTTCATTCCACCGCCCAGCTTGCTCATATCTTTCATCCGGCGCATCCATTCTTCCATCGTAATGGTAACGGGTGCCGCATCCTCCGGAAGCGGACTCAATTCCACTTTCATGGTCGCATTTCCTATGGCCGATTCAAATATTTCCTTCACCTGCTTTTGCTGTTCTTCCGAAAGGGCATGTGTATTTTCATCTTCTTTTTCGATGAGCTTTTCCAACACGTCGGCGTCCACCCTTTTCAGTTGGGTCTTTTCCAGTTTTCTTTCCAGCTCCGAAATAAAGTGCGTATCAATCACCGCATCCATCTTCAGCACATCATACTGCTTTTTGAATGCAGCTTGCAGGTAGGCATCCTGCAATTCAGGATCATGGCTGTAGAGATAAACCAGGTTGCCGGATTTATCTGTCTGAAAATCCTTCACTTTGGCGGCATACTCCGCCAGGGTATAATGCTCATTTTTAGTATTGGTCAACAACAGAAAATCCTTTGCCTTTTCATAGAACTTTTCGTCGGAGATAGCGCCATATTTTACAAAGAGTCCGATATCAGCCCATTTTTCTTCATAAGCCTTGCGGTCTTTATTGAATAGCTCCAGCAGCTTGTCGGCCACTTTACGGGAAATATAACTGTTGATCTTTTTCACATTGCTGTCGGCCTGCAAAAAAGAGCGGCTTACGTTGAGCGGAATATCCGGCGAATCAATCACCCCATGTAATAATAACAGGAATTCGGGTACGATATCCTTCACTTCATCCGTAATAAATACCTGGCGGCTATAGAGACGGATCTTATTCCGGTTCACTTCAAAATCATTCTTCAATCGGGGGAAATAAAGTACGCCGGTCAGATTAAAGGGATAGTCCACATTCAGGTGTATCCAGAATAGCGGCTCTTCCGCAAAGGGATAAAGTTCCTGGTAGAAAGAAAGATAGTCCTCGTCCTTTAACTCCGAGGGGGCTTTGATCCAGATGGGTTGGGTGTTGTTGATGATATTATCCACCTCAACGGTCTTATACCGGGGCTTGCCTTCTTCATCCTGTCCGTCTTCCACCGACTGCTGGCGGGTGCCAAACTGAATGGGTACAGGCAGGAATTTGGCATACTTATTCAGGATGCCTTCGATGCGGCTGTTTTCCAGGAACTCGGTGGATTCTTCATTGAGATGGAGGATCACATCGGTACCTCTTTCGGTACGGGTACCGGCATTAATTTCAAACTCCGTACTGCCATCGCATGACCAATGAGCAGGTTCGGCACCCTCCTGGTAAGAAAGCGTTTGAATCTCTACCCTTTCGGCCACCATAAATGCCGAATAGAAACCCAGGCCGAAACGACCGATGATTTCATTGGCGTCTTTGGCCTCTTTAAACTTTTCCATGAATTCGGTGGCGCCGGAAAATGCCACCTGGTTGATATACTTTCGGATCTCGTCGGCTGTCATGCCAATACCATTATCCGAGATCGTCAGCGTTTTCGCATCTTTATCCAACCGCACTTTTACCCGCAGTTCTCCCAGCTCTGCCTTGTAATGTCCAAGGCTGGCAAGACGTTTCATTTTCAGACTGGCATCTACCGCATTACTCACCAGCTCACGAAGGAAAATCTCGTGATCCGAATAGAGAAATTTCTTAATAATGGGGAAGATGTTTTCCGTATTAATGGAAATAGTGCCTTTTTCCTGTACCATAGACGATTGATTTCAGTTTAAGAATCGCCTAGGTAAAGCAAGCCCCGTTCCAATCGGATTTACCTTGTCAGATTGACAGATTTCGAATAATCAGGAGAGGGAGTTGGCCCAGATCAGTTGGTTGCAGCCGGGCTGGGTTTGCACGCAGGTGAAGAAATAACTGGCAGTGAAGCCCGACCGACGAATACGACCTTGTTCTTCCAGCAGTATACGGCCTTTAACATAAGCCTCAATGGAGCTTAGTTCCATGGCTATACTGGCCAGGTCGCCGGTTTCTTCTTTTCCGGAAAAACTGCGGTAAGCCAGCTTTTCAATGAGCTCGCGCGTTTGCGAAAAATGTTCCAGCGTGATGGAAATATGCATATTGTTGTTCCTTTAGCCGCCATTCCATTATCCGGAATTGGCACTGCTAAAATAGCCCCACTACCCCCTGCCCGGCAATAGAACGCATTGTTATTCGATTGTCGATTAAAACCCGGAACGCGGTAGTTGAAATACTACTTTCCCCAAGGGCAAAACGTGGAAAAAGAAAAATTGCAGTTATTTCTTTGGGAAGAGAAATAATCTATATTTGGTACGGGTATTTCCCAATAGCCCATTAACTTTCTAAACTAAAAACAAATGGCAACAAAAACTGCAAAAAAGAAAGCTGCCAAGAAGGCCGCCCCCAAAAAGAAAGTGGCCAAGAAGGCCGTAAAGAAAGCCGCTCCCAAGAAAGCCGCTAAGAAAAAATCAGCTCGCAAACCCTCTGCAGCATTCATGAAAGCCCTTACTCCCAGTGCAGCGCTCGCGGCTGTTATTGGCAACAAGGCTGTTCCCCGTACTGAAGTAGTGAAAAAAATCTGGGCTTATATCAAAGCCAACAAACTTCAGGACAAAAACAATAAGCGCATGATCAACGCTGACGCTAAGCTGAAGCCTGTATTTGGTGGTAAAGCGCAAGTGTCTATGTTCGACATGGCTAAACATCTTGCCAAGAACCTGAGTTAATTTTTCTATTGTAAAATAAGAAAGGCGCCTATATGGCGCCTTTCTTATTTTACAATAGAAAAATTGTTTTTTGCGACATGATTTATAAGCAGAGTGTTGACACAATTCGTGCTGGCAAAAAGATTCCTTTATGGAAGCGCTGATTGGAGTTTCCCCCATAATTCATTATCAAAACTCGATATAGCCAAATTTGAATTACCCGCCGATTCACCCATGCGGATTATCACCAGACCTTGCGAAGGCACTACATAGACCTTCTGATCATTCTTTCCCAGGGCTGCATACATGTCGGCCGGAGCATTGGGCACCAGGCTTCCCGAAAAGTTAATTTGTAAACCGGGCAACTTGTAGCTGGATTTACCGTTGAGCCAGGTAAGATAGCCATACGAGGGATTGAAGGATTGCGAACTGTTGATCATTAAATCGAAGTATGTTTTATTCGACAACAAACGCTGGCCATTCCAGTCGCCCCGGTTGAGCAAAAGCAGGCCAAAACGGGCCATACTCCGGGCATCGCTGAAGAGCACATTATTGTACCCCAAACCCAGCCAAAGGCCCCACATACCCGTCCGGTTGCGAATTTTTTCCTGAAAATACTGTTGAAAACTTTTTCCCGTGGCGGCTTCCAGCACCTTATCCAAAAGGGTATAGGGTGCATTGTGATAGGCCCAACGGGTGCCAGCGTCGGCTTTGTATTGCAGGCAGGCCGGGCTGGTACAGTCGCTATCGGGTTGGTAAGCATCATCCAACCCGGTGGTCATGCAGAGTTGATGCCGCACTTTTATCAGGGCTTCCTTATTTGATGGAAGGGATGTCCAGCCATTCCCCAGGTAAACACTGGATGCCGCATCCAGATCCAGTAAGCCCTCTTCTGCTGCGATTCCAGCCATAAGGGCAGTTACGGTTTTCCCCGCCGATGCCCAATACCAGGAACTATCGCGGGTGAATGTTCCAAAATAATGCTCCAGCACTATCTTGCCATCTTTCAGTACGATGCAGGTAAATGGAATTTGTTCTCATAGACAGGATATAAACGCCACTTCGACCGTATTATGTTAAATAAGTTTAATGAATAGGGCATCTGCGCATAAAAAAAAGCATCCGCCGAAGGGTGGATGCTTTTTTTTATGTAGAAAAGTGCAATTAGCCGGCAGCAAACTGCTTGCGGATCACATTGAGTGCGCCGCCAGCCTTAAACCATTCAATCTGTTGCTCATTGTAGGTATGGTTCACCAAAATCTCATCACGGCTGCCTTCGGCATGGTTCAGTACCACGGTGAGCGGCTTGCCAGGTGCGAAGCTGGTAAGACCGAGGATATCGATGTTATCATCTTCCTGCACCTTGTCGTAGTCTTCCTTATTGGCGAATGTCAGCGCCAGCATACCCTGCTTTTTCAGGTTGGTTTCGTGAATACGGGCAAAGCTGCGAACCAGGATGGCACGTACACCCAGGTGACGCGGCTCCATTGCCGCATGCTCGCGCGATGAGCCCTCACCATAGTTCTCATCACCCACTACTACCGACCCAATACCGGCGGCTTTATAGGCCCGCTGGGTAGCCGGCACAGGTCCATACTCGCCCGTCAACTGATTCTTGACGCAATCCGTTTTTTCATTGAAATAATTTACCGCGCCGATCAGCATGTTGTTGCTGATATTATCGAGGTGGCCGCGGAATTTGAGCCAGGGGCCGGCCATGGAGATATGGTCGGTGGTACATTTTCCTTTGACTTTTATCAGCAATTTCAAACCCTTGAGATCTGTGCCTTCCCAGGCGGCGAAGGGAGAAAGCAGTTGCAGACGATCGCTGTCGGGCGCCACCACTACCTGCACGTTGCTACCATCTTCGGCGGGTGCCTGGTAACCGGCATCTTCTACTGCAAAACCTTTGGGCGGCAACTCGTAGCCGGTAGGTTCCTTCAGTTTCACCTTCTCGCCCTTTTCATTGGTCAATTCATCTTTCAGCGGATTGAAAGTAATAGTACCCGCAATGGCCATGGCCGTTACAATTTCAGGCGAAGCCACAAAGGCATGCGTGCTGGCCAATCCGTCGTTACGCTTCGCGAAGTTGCGGTTGAAAGAAGTGATGATGGTATTCTTGCGATTAGGATCGTCGATATGGCGAGCCCATTGACCGATGCAGGGACCGCAGGCGTTGGCGAGCACCACACCGCCAACTTTTTCGAATGTATTGATGAACCCATCGCGTTCGATGGTGAAACGTACCTGCTCGCTACCTGGTGTTATGGTGAATTCAGATTGCGCTTTTAAACCCTTTGCCACCGCATCTTCTACTATAGAGGCGCTACGGCTGATATCTTCATAGGAAGAGTTGGTGCAACTTCCTATCAGGGCTACTTCCAGTTTGGCAGGCCATTCATTTTCTTTCACTGCTTCTGCCATTTTCGAAATCGGGGTCGCCAGGTCGGGTGTAAAGGGACCGTTTACATAAGGCTCCAGCTTATCCAGGTCCAGTTCCAGCACCTGGTCGTAATATTTTGCGGGATCCGCATACACTTCGGGATCGGGACGCAGATGTTCTTTGATACCATCAGCCAGGGAAGCTACTTCTTCGCGACCAGTGGCTTTGAGGTAAGCGCTCATTTTTTCGTCGTAGGCAAAGAGTGAGCAGGTAGCGCCAATTTCCGCGCCCATATTACATACAGTGCCTTTGCCCGTGGCGCTCATGGTATCGGCGCCGGGACCAAAATATTCAACAATGGCTCCGGTACCTCCTTTAACGGTAAGCTGTCCGGCTACCCAGAGGATAACGTCTTTGGCGCTGGTCCAGCCGCTCATTTTCCCGGTGAGCTTTACGCCAATCACTTTGGGCATTTTCAATTCCCAGGGAAGGCCTGCCATTACGTCCACCGCATCAGCACCACCTACACCAATGGCCACCATACCGAGGCCGCCGGCATTGGGTGTATGGCTATCGGTACCAATCATCATCCCACCCGGAAAAGCATAGTTTTCGAGCACTACCTGGTGAATGATTCCGGCGCCGGGTTTCCAGAAACCAATACCGTATTTATTGGAGATAGAGGAGAGAAAATCATATACTTCGCGGTTGATTTCCTTTGCCACTTGTAAATCGGTAACAGCTCCTACTTTAGCCTGAATCAGGTGATCGCAATGCACGGTGCTGGGAACGGCTACCTTGTCGCGTCCGCAGGTGCTGAACTGTAAAAGGGCCATTTGCGCCGTGGCATCTTGCATGGCTACACGGTCGGGTGCAAAATCCACATAATCCTTTCCACGCGTATAGGGGCTGGCGGGAAGTTGGCCATACAGGTGGGCATATAATATTTTTTCGGTGAGGGTGAGCGGTTTTCCGAGGAGCTGACGGGTGGCAGCTACTTTGGCAGGTAATTCCGCATAGGTCTTACGAATGAGGTCTAAATCAAATACCATGAAGACGGTTTTTAATATGTGATGGGAAAAGTGCCACGAAATTACGACAAAGCTTTGGCTTTCTAAAACCCACAATAGTCAACACCGGGCCTAAGGCCCGGTGTTGACTATTGTGGGTAAATGAAGAAATTACTAAATTAGCTTTATGAATCGCTTCAAAGACTTTGTGGAGTGGAATGCCTTTGGCGTTTGTGCAGCCATTGGCAACCGGATGGGCATTGCTACCAGCCGTATCCGTCAATATTTTATGTACGCCTCCATCCTCACGATGGGCTCCCCCATCATCATCTATATGATCCTCGCCTTCTGGCGCAATATGCGCCGCTATATGTATGCGGCGAAAAGAAATCCATGGTACTATCTGTGAGTTGAACTGTTGAATCGTTGAACTGTTGAATTGTTTAGAGTTTAAGGTTGAAAGTTTAATGATTGAACGTTAAAGGTTTATGAATCGCAGGAATCACTCAATTCCATTAGTGAGCCACCAAAACAAACTACACAATTAAACCTTAAACTTTAAACCCTAAACAATTCAACGGTTCAACAATTCAACAGTTCAACATTCTCTCGCCTTACCTTTGCTCCATGAAATCTTTCAACGTTCCCATCATTTACCGAAGCCCGCTGATCAGTGCTGTCAAGAAAAAACGTCGAGAACAGGACCGGATGAAAAAGGATTTCAGCCCTACCCTGCTCGACTTTGGGAATTTACAGGTGTACCTGGCCCGTCATTTTGGATTCTGTTATGGTGTGGAAAACGCGATTGAGATCGCCTTTCGAACCATTGAAGAAAATCCGGGAAGGCGGATTTTTTTGCTAAGCGAAATGATCCACAATCCGCATGTAAACGCCGACCTGCTCTCGCGAGGCGTACAATTTTTGCAGGATACTGGTGGCCGGGAGCTGATTCCGATCGACAGCCTGCAATCCGATGATATTGTGCTGATACCTGCCTTTGGAACCACCCTTGCCCTGGAAGCGAAGTTGCGCGGCATTGGCATACAGGTGGAGAAATACAATACCACCTGCCCCTTTGTAGAAAAAGTATGGAACCGCAGTGAAGCCATCGCGAAGAAAAATTACAGCATCATTATCCACGGTAAACCCAGCCATGAGGAAACCCGTGCCACCTTTTCGCATGCCGCCGCTGATACACCGGCTGTTGTGGTTCGCGACATGGCACAGACACAGGAACTGGCCCGCTTTATTACGGGCGAAAAAGATAGCTCTGAATTTTATGTTACTTTCAAAGGGCAGTACAGCGAAGGCTTTGATCCGAACTGCGACCTGCAACGCATTGGTGTAGTGAACCAAACCACCATGCTGGCCAGCGATACACAGGCCATTGCCGATTACCTGAAGCAGACCATGATTCAGCATTACGGACTCAATGATAATAATGTAGAAGAACGGTTTGCCGATACAAGAGATACGCTGTGCTATGCTACCAACGACAACCAGTCGGCCGTATTCGGAATGTTGCAAACACCTGCCGACCTGGCCATAGTAGTAGGAGGATATAATTCATCCAACACCTCTCATTTGGTGGAGCTTTGCGAAGAAAAATTGCCTACTTATTTTATCAGCAGCGAAGAAAAAATTATTTCAGCCGACGAAATCCGGCATTTCGACCTGCACCGTCACGAAGAAATCAGCGCCAGACCCTTTCTCCCCAACAATCGCCCCCTCAAAGTACTCATCAGCAGCGGAGCCTCCTGCCCCGACGCACTGGTAGAAGCCGTGATTGGAAAACTGGTAAGTTTGGTTGAAGGAACGAAGGGATTGGAAGAAGTCGCGGCAGAATTCTAATGTGGGTTTAAAGTTAAGGGTTTAAGGTATAGCGATAATTATTACTAAACCTTAAACCCAATACGTATTACGTATTACGTATTACGTACTACGTACTACTCATCATTTATACAATTTCTCATAGTACTCATGCGCCATCCGGTTGCTTTCAAACTGGAACCTCACATCCTGCATGCTGTTCTTCATTATCTGTCGCCAGGTGGGATAGTCATCGTAGTATAAGGGAAGGATTTCATTTTCCAGGATCTCGTACATTTTTTCCAGGTCATAATTATCCTGTGCGTGCACGGTCATGTTGGCATAATCCGCTTTGGGCACTACAAATCCGTTGTGACCATGGTTGATGAACTCGGGAATCCATCCATCGTTGGTAGAAAAATTCACGGCGCCGTTCATGGAGGCAGTCATGCCACTGGTGCCGGATGCTTCGCGGGGAACGCGCGGGTTGTTGAGCCAGCAATCTGCCGCCTGCTTCAGTCTTTTTGAAAGCGTCAGCTCATAGCCAATCAGTACCGCCATATTTTTATAGCGTTTGCTCAGGTGCACCAGTTGGTTGAATTCGCTGATGGCCGGGTGATCCACGGGGTAAGGCTTGCCCGCCCAAATCACCTGCACGGGATATTTGGGATTATTCAGCAGCGCTTCAAACCTACGTTCATCCGAAGTAATCATGCTGGCGCGCTTATAGCCGGCAAAGCGGCGTGCCCACACTATCGTGAAAACATCGGGGTTGAAGAGTTTTCCGGTTTGATCAGCCACTATTTCAAATGCGCGACGCTTGAGGTATTTTTTCCGGTCGTCGATGCCATAATCATCACCGGCTTCCCGGAAACGATAGAGCTGCTTATCGGCCCAATAACGATAGTTCTGCGAATTGGTGATAGAGATGATGGGACATACACCCGCATGCTTATTCCACATTTCGCGCGACACTTCTCCGTGCAATTGCGATACGGCATTGGCCAGGTGCGCAAAACGCAAAGCCACCAGGGAATGATTGAAGGCATCGTCCTGCGTACCGGTGAGTTTGCGCACTTCTTCTACCGACAGGCCACAGAAATAGCTCATCTTATGGCAGAGGTAGATGTCGTGCTTTTCGTTACCCGCTTCTTCCGGCGTATGCGTGGTAAAGACCAGCCGCTTTTTCACTTCGCTGATATTGCGATTGAATTTGCTATAGAGATAAAAAGCGGCCGATAAACCATGCGCTTCGTTGAGATGATAAAGATCAGGATTGAAACCCAGGATATCCATCAGCTTGGCGCCACCCACACCCAACAGAATAAACTGCGCCACTTTTGTAGCCACATTGGCATCGTAAAGGCGATGGCTGATGGTTTGCGAAACATAATCGTTCTCGGGAACATCCGTGCTCAGAAAAAACAAGGGAGCCGATTTAAAAGTTTCCGGATTCAGGTACCACACTTTCACCCACACCGGGTGCTCATGTACCGTAATCTGAAATTTAATGCCGGTATCTTCGAGAAAACTGTAATGTTTCTCATTCCAGGCCACATCCAGGGTTTGATCCTGGTTGCGCTCCTGATCGTAGTAACCATATTTCCACAAGATGCCGATACCTACCACGTTTTGTTGCAGTTCGTAGGCACTCCGCATATGCGAGCCGGCCAAAAAACCAAGTCCACCACTGTACGTTTTTAGTGGCTGATGAACAGCGAACTCCATGGAGAAGTACGCAACTTTCCTGGAATAATTTGATTCAACGGAATAGGGAACCTTAAAAGGGGTAAAACTCATATTGTGTCTTATTTACACGAAGGCGCAAGATAAACCTTAATCGGGAAACTGGTAACTGTTTTTCCCCCGCAATGGTTTGCAGGCAATCGTGGGTGGATTATCATTTTGTTTTTTTCGTGGTGGTACGGGGCTTTATTTCTTTTTTTCGCGGATAGGTTCCATCAAAGCTGCAACGCAATCCACGACGGGAACCACAGGGCTCGAGTTCCTTCACCGTTACGCTGCTGCTGGTAAAAGTAAACTGTAGAGCGCAGGGTTCACCAGGTTCTCTGTATTCGGCACGGTTCGGCGCTTTCATGCTGGCTTCGCCACGCAACTCGCCAATGCATTCTCCATTATTCTTTTCAAAATGGATAAAGAACTCAAGTTTTCCAGACCTGCGTCCGTCGCGGAAAGAAAAAATATTTGCTTTTCCAGAGCCGTAGTCGGCAGTGTACTTCATCTTCTTCGACAGTGTATCAATGGGATTGATCAGTTCCGGTGGCTTTTTATTGAGCGGGTCGGTAAGGATCATCGTAAACTCACGTGATGCTGTATTCAACACAAATACGTCGCGGCCTTCATCAACAGTTCCGTTGGCATTGCGGCGAATGGTATGCTTGTTGATTTCTTCCTTACGGCTGATCTCGGAATATTGTCGTGTATTGGAAGCCGCATCGGGCTCCAGGAAATGCGTGGCAGCCAGAAATTCATTCTTTTTGGTAAATGCCAGGAGCAGCACATTGCGTTTGTTGCCTGAAATAGTTTTTAAGAGAAGATAAGTTTCGTTCAGGGGCAATTTACCAAGCGCATAAAACCTGGGCTTTGCCTTTGCACCCAGCAATTTATTCAGCACAGAATCGGGCACAAACTGCGAAAGAACTTCACGACTGATGCGCAAGCTGTCGAAATCTTTTCTCAGCAGGAAGGTATCCTCGATATGAACGGGCGCTTTCCATTCTTCAAAAAAATCAATAAAATCTTCCACTGCCACTGGCTCCTCTCCCGCCAGCGAAGGCTTCTTTTTGGAAGTGCATAGCAATCCCAGGCTGCTGAAAATAAAAATGGCGATTAGAGAGAAAGCGCGCATAGCGGCATGATTAGGCGGACAAAATAAGGAAAATTTTACGGAGTACATATTACGTATTACGTTGTACGTTTTACGTAATACGTTTTTTGGGTTTAGGGTTTAGAGTTTAAGGTTTAAGGTTGACAGCTAACTTAGCCTTGGACGATTTCTATTTTCTACTTTTTACATACTATTGATGGGAACCATCAACCTTAAACCTTAAACCATAAACTTTCAACTCTAAACCCAACGTATTACGTATTACGTAAGACGTACTACGTAATACGTACCCATTTTGCGATCTAAAAATAAACATTTAGGTTTGCCTAAAATTTTATTTAGCCTTGCTGAACTACTCCACCAGCGAAGAGAATTATATCAAAGCCATTTATCACCTCGAAGGCGATGGGCCGGTGAATACGAATCAGTTGGCGGCTGAATTGAAAACCCGTCCCGCTTCGGTGACGGATATGATGAAAAAACTGCGCGGCAAAAAGCTGGTGCATTACCAGGCCTATAAGGGTTTTCGCCTCACTGCCGAAGGAAAAAAGCTGGCCTTGCTCATTATTCGCAGGCACCGGCTTTGGGAGTTTTTCCTGGCAGAAAAGCTTCGTTTCAGTTGGGATGAAGTGCATGAAGTGGCCGAGGACCTGGAGCACGTGAGCAGCCATAAACTGATTGATAAACTGGATGAATACCTGGGCTTCCCCCGATTTGATCCACATGGTGATCCTATTCCCGACGCACAGGGGCGTATTGAACCCAGCAAACAGGTTTGCCTCACGGATGTGCCTACCGGCAAGTCGGGCATTGTGTGTTATGTAAGCGACCAAAGCAGCGAAATGCTGGAACTGTTAGGCCACAAAAATATTGCTATGGGCACGCGTATTGAAGTAAAGAAAAGATTCCAGTTTGATCAATCGATGGAAATCAAGGTGAAACAACATACCGACACGATCAGCGACCAACTGGCCAAAAACATTTTTGTAAAAATCTGAGGAATTCTATGCAGGCAATTGAGAAGTTCTTTGTGGAAATAGGACCCGTTTATGCGGCCTTGTTGGCTACAACATTCACCTGGGTGGTTACTGCCCTGGGTGCTTCTTTTGTATTTTTCTTTAAGACCCTGAACAGGGGCATCCTCGATCCCATGCTGGGATTCACCGGAGGCGTAATGGTGGCTGCCAGTTTTTGGTCGCTGCTGAATCCGGCGATAGAAATCTCCGAAAAAATGTATCCCGACTGGAAATGGATGCCCGCCGCCGTTGGCTTTTTTCTGGGTGCCATGTTTATTTATGTGCTCGATCGTTTTACGCCACACCTGCATATCAATTTCGGTATATCAGAATCAGAAGGTGTGAAGACCAAACTGCATCGCACAACTTTGTTGATACTGGCCATAACGCTGCACAATATTCCGGAAGGACTTGCGGTGGGTGTGTTGTTTGGAGCCGCAGCGCTGGGTATGGAAGATGCTTCCGTAACCGGCGCTATCGCCCTTGCATTGGGCATCGGCATTCAAAATTTCCCCGAAGGCATCGCTGTTGCCATGCCCCTGCGCAGGCATGGGGTTTCGCGAAGAAAGAGTTTCTGGTATGGCCAGCTATCCGCCATAGTGGAACCGGTGGCAGGCGTACTCGGGGCCGTGGCTGTGATCTATATGCAGCCGGTACTGCCCTTTGCCCTCGCCTTTGCTGCAGGTGCCATGATCTTTGTGGTAGTGGAAGAAGTGATTCCCGAAACACAACGCGACAAATACACGGACCGTTCCGTACTCGGATTTATCGGCGGCTTTCTGGTGATGATGATTCTCGATGTGGCTTTAGGCGCCTGATTTATTATTCTTCTTCCCATTACTGCGGAGCAAATGCTTGAAGCGGCTAAAAGTCTCCGGTTTGATATTGAGGTAAGATGCGAGGTATTTCTGAGGAACGCGTTGCAACAGTTCCGGATTCTTCATCACAAAATTCAAAAAGCGCTCACGGGGCGTCATCTTGATCATCTGCATCTGCCAGTTGTCCTTGATCACCATGGTATGCGTCACCACCAGCCGGCCGAGGTGTTCCATTTTTTTGGAACGGGCATAAACTTCTTCCAGGTCATCGTGGCTGATACTGATGACGGTGGAAGGCTCAATCGTTTCCACAAAATATTCTGAAGGTTTGCGGCTGTGAAAGGATTCCTGGCTAAGGATGATATGCCCCTCGGTGGAAATCTGGGTGTTAATTTCGAGGCTACCCTTTTTGTAATATTTCCGGATTAGTCCCCTTACGATAAAATTGAAATTGTCTTCCACCTCTCCGGCTTTCACCAGCATCTCTCTTTTGCCAAACCGGCGCACCCTGATCACCGGAAGCAGGGTTTTGGCAAACTCCTCATCCGTAACGTTTACAAATTTCCGGATATACTCCAAAAATGGTCGGGTGCTATCCATATTACGATTTCTAAGTATAAGTTAGGAAATATTGAGCCAAATCAAGATTAAATTTTCGAGATGCCAGACTATCAGCCTCTAAGCAGTTTAATGAAATCCCCCAAAAACCGGGATATATTGTAGATTTGCCATCCTTTGACCTAGTTTTCAATTAAAACCAACACAATTATGGCCCAAAAGATCAAAGTTACCAATCCCGTTGTGGAATTGGATGGCGATGAAATGACCCGCATCATTTGGAAATTTATTAAGGATAAGCTGATTCTGCCCTACCTGGAACTGGATATCAAATACTTTGATCTGGGTATTGAATACCGTGACCAAACCAATGACCAGGTAACCGTAGATGCCGCCAATGCCATTCGTGAATATGGTGTGGGCATCAAATGCGCGACCATTACGCCCGACGAAGCCCGTGTGAAGGAATTTAACCTGAAACAAATGTGGAAGAGCCCCAATGGCACCATCCGCAATATTCTCGATGGTACCGTGTTTCGTGAGCCCATTGTTATCAGCAATATTCCCCGGTTGGTGACCAATTGGACCGCCCCCATCATAGTAGGTCGTCATGCTTTTGGCGATCAGTATCGTGCAACCGATGCCGTGATAAAAGGTAAGGGAAAGCTGACCATGACCTTTACGCCGGAAGATGGTGGCGAAGCGCAGACTTTTGAAGTGTATAATTTCAAGGGCGATGGTGTGGCGCTGACCATGTACAATACCGATGAAAGTATCCGTGGCTTCGCTCGCAGTTGTTTCAATATGGCACTGAGCAAGGGCTGGCCGCTTTATCTCTCCACCAAAAATACCATCCTGAAAAAATATGATGGACGCTTCAAGGATATTTTTGAAGACATCTATCAAAACGAATTCAAAGCCAAATTTGACGCAGCCGGCATCGTATATGAGCACCGCCTGATTGATGATATGGTAGCCAGCGCCCTGAAATGGAATGGCAATTTTGTTTGGGCATGTAAGAACTACGATGGCGATGTGCAAAGCGATACCGTAGCCCAGGGCTTTGGCTCATTAGGTCTGATGACATCCGTGCTGGTTACGCCTGATGGCAAGACCATGGAGGCAGAAGCAGCGCATGGCACCGTTACGCGTCACTATCGCGATCACCAGCAGGGTAAACCCACCAGCACCAACCCCATCGCTTCCATCTTCGCGTGGACAAGGGGCCTGGCCTTCCGCGGCAAGCTCGATGGCAACCAGCCGCTGATCGATTTCTGCCAGGCACTGGAAACGGTTTGTATTGAAACCGTGGAGCAGGGTAAAATGACCAAGGACCTGGCCGTATGTATCCATGGTAATAAAGTGAAGCATGGCGAACACTTCCTTTATACAGAAGAATTCCTGGAAGCGATTGATCAGAATTTGAAGAAGAAAATGAAATAGGGAAGTTGTAAGTTTTAAGTTATAAGTTTTAAGTAATGAGTAATAGAGTGTTGCCTAGGCCCAGGCCATTAAGCTTAAATGCCGCAACCTCCCCTCCATTGCTTGCTTAACACAAAACTTATAACTTAAAACTTAAAACTTTTCACTCCCAAATGTTTCCCGATTCCACTTTCCAATTGCGTCTGGCTGATGAGCGGGATATTGCTTTGGTCCAGGAACTGACGGCGAAAGTGTGGCCGCAGACCTATGCTTCCATCCTTAGTCCCGAACAGATACAGTACATGTTGGAGATGTCGTATTCTACATCGGCCCTGAAGCTGCAGATGCAGGAGGGGCATCAGTTTTATATTGCCATGCGGGGAAGTGAAGCGATAGGCTTCGCTTCGGTGAGTGAAACAAAAGCCGGAGAATTTAAACTTCACAAGATTTACCTGCTGGGTTCGGAACAGGGCAAAGGTACAGGGCGATTGATGCTGGAAACTATCATGCAAGTTCTCCGCGACAAGGGTGGCCAGGTGCTTGAACTAAATGTGAACCGCTACAACAAGGCCCGTCAGTTTTATGAAAAGCTGGGGTTCACCGTCATCAAAGAAGAAGATATTGATATCGGCGAAGGCTTTTTTATGAACGATTATGTGATGGCGCGATCAATTTGATGGAGCTTTCGGAAAACAGGGCAGGTATTCAAGGGGATCTGCCGGCGTTTCAAAATCGAATAGCAGGATTTCCAGTTTTGCGCCGGGATGCAGTTTCCCGATAGGCTCCCCTTTCTTTATCCTTTGTTGTGGCCGCACCAGTGGCTGCTCAATGCCGGATAACCAGAACCAGAAATCTTCGAAGTTGAAAACAATTTCATAACTGCCATCCTCTTCCTTTTGCACGGCGGTTATCACCGCATCGGCGGTTGACTTCACCACGCTGTCGGTCTGGCTGCTGATGATGAGCTTTAGGTCCTGCGATCCAAAAAGCCGCAGGGCTGCACTGTCAACATGCGCTTTTGCATCGCGTAAGGGGCAGGCAAATACGGGAGCATCCGCATCGGAAACTCCTGTTTGAGCATTGCCGATGCCGGGAATCAGGGATATGCCGCAAACGACAATAACGGAGAACAAAAGGGTACGTATCATATTGAATTAATCACGGTGAAAGCTAAGTTTACGTGCCATTTCCGCGCTCATACCTTCTGCGCTGATGCCATAGCCACTTACCAGCACGCCTTTCTGGCCATCTTTTCCCTCAATGGCATATACAATCGACTGATCACCCGGATCGGTATTACCTTCAAACCGGTAGACTTCCACAATTTCAAAATCTTCTATATCGAAGCGGGTGCCCTGGCAAATCAGGCAGTTTTCCGCCAGATTAAAGTCGAGCGAATAGCCTCTGGCCCGGAGACCATTGGTAGCGGCAGAAAGCGTATCGTAGGTATACATACTCGCAAAGTTTTGTTGAAGAATGATAAGCGGTTGAGGGTCAAAGCCTAAATTGGTATTGCCTGCCCGGGGCAGACGATACCAATTTAGGACAAAATACATATAAACCGTACCTTTGCCGCCGAAAAATAAAACATTTCAAATGGCAACAACTACCCAATCGATTGATTTTTCTCTCCCTTATAAAGTAGCGGATATTTCCCTGGCCGAATGGGGCCGCAAGGAAATCCGCCTCGCCGAAGCTGAAATGCCCGGCCTGATGGCTATACGCTCGGAATATGGTCCTTCACAACCCCTCAAAGGCGCCCGTATTGCCGGTTGCCTGCACATGACCATTCAAACAGCTGTGTTAATTGAAACCCTGGTTGCTCTGGGCGCGGAAGTAAAATGGAGCTCCTGCAATATCTTCAGTACACAGGACCATGCGGCTGCCGCCATCGCTGCGGCTGGTATTGGCGTTTTCGCCTGGAAAGGACAATCCGTGGAAGAAGCCGACTGGTGCATAGAACAAACCCTGTTCTTCGGTGGCAAGGACAAGCCGCTCAATATGATTCTTGACGATGGCGGCGACCTTACCAATATGGTGCTCGACAAATACCCCGAGCTGGTACAGCATGTAAAAGGTATTTCGGAAGAAACCACAACGGGTGTTCACCGCCTGTACGAGCGCATGGCGAAAGGCACACTGCCCATGCCCGCTATTAACGTAAACGATTCGGTTACCAAATCGAAATTCGATAACAAATATGGTTGTAAGGAATCGTTGGTAGACGCCATCCGTCGTGCTACGGATGTGATGCTTGCCGGAAAGGTTGCGGTTGTAGGTGGCTATGGTGATGTAGGTAAGGGCTCCGCTGCTTCGCTCGCTGGTGCAGGATGCCGTGTAATTGTTACGGAGATCGACCCCATCTGCGCCCTGCAGGCCGCTATGGATGGATTTGAAGTGAAGAAAATGGTAGATGCGGTAAAAGAAGCCGACATCGTGGTAACCGCTTCCGGTTGTCGCGACCTGATCACCGGCACGCATTTCAAGCTGATGAAGGACAAAGCCATTGTTTGTAATATCGGCCACTTTGATATCGAAATCGACATCGCCTGGCTGAACGAGAATTATGGTCATACCAAAGATACCATCAAGCCCCAGGTAGATATTTATAACGTGGAAGGAAAAGATATCATCATCCTGGCTGAAGGCCGCCTGGTAAACCTGGGTTGTGCTACCGGTCACCCCTCCTTTGTGATGAGTAACTCTTTCAGCAATCAGACCCTCGCGCAAATTGAACTGTGGACCAACCACCAGAATTACGAGAACAAAGTGTATGTGCTGCCCAAACACCTCGATGAAAAAGTGGCGCGCCTGCACCTCGGCAAAATTGGCGTGGAACTGGATGAACTGACAACGGCGCAAGCGGAATATTTGGGCATAACCAA
>JBIQMS010000057.1:0-24927 GCA_044463125.1 Terrimonas ferruginea | reverse complement strand
GTGAGTTCAGAAAAAATCTGCGAAAATCTGCGTAGAAATCTTCGAAAATCTGCGGGAAATGCTCTAAGGTTTTGAGCAGTGTCAGAGTTCAAGAAGTTGTCCCCAAAGATTTGCTGAAAAAATTTGTGATTTTATAAACTGCTAAACGATTGTGATGTCAAAATTTGTTTTATCCCTTGACCAGGGAACCACCAGTTCGCGGGCTATTTTGTTTGATAAGCATGGAAAGATAGTGGCGACTGCACAGAAAGAATTCACCCAATATTTTCCTCAACCCGGCTGGGTAGAACATGATGCGAATGATATCTGGAGTACGCAATTGGGCGTAGCCACCGAAGCTATTTTGAAGGCAGGACTCAGTGCCCGTGATATAGCCGCCATTGGCATTACCAACCAGCGTGAAACTACCGTGGTATGGGATCGCCAGACACATAAACCCATCTGTCCCGCTATAGTTTGGCAGGACCGCCGCACCGCCGCCTATTGTGATCAGTTGAAAAAAGAAGGAAGCGCTGATATGATCCGGAGCAAGACCGGGTTGGTAACGGATGCTTATTTTTCCGGTACCAAACTAAAATGGATTCTGGATAATGTGGAAGGAGCCCGGGCACGGGCCGAAAAAGGAGAGCTCTGCTTTGGCACCATCGATAGCTGGCTGCTTTGGAAGCTCACCAATGGAAAAGTACATGCCACCGATGTGTCGAATGCCTCACGCACACTACTTTTTAATATTCATGATCTGAAATGGGATGACGAATTACTGAAGCTATTTAATATTCCTGTATCGATGTTGCCCGAAGTGCGGTCGAGCAGCGAAGTATATGGTGAATCCGATACCCTGGTATCTGGCGCGGGCATTCCGGTGGCCGGAATTGCGGGTGATCAGCAATCGGCCCTGTTTGGACAAATGTGTACCGAGCCCGGCATGGTGAAGAATACCTATGGCACCGGTTGCTTTATGTTGATGAATACAGGTGAAAAGCCCGTTGCTTCCCAAAACAACCTGCTGACAACCATAGCCTGGAAGTTGGGCGATAAAGTGCAGTATGCCCTGGAGGGAAGTGTGTTTATAGGCGGTGCCGTGGTGCAATGGTTGCGCGATGGTTTGCATATTATTCAGCAGTCTTCCGATGTGGAAGCCCTTTGTGCCAAAGTGAAGGATAATGGTGGCTTGTATCTGGTACCCGCATTTACAGGTTTGGGAGCTCCATACTGGAACCAGCATGCCCGCGGGATAGTGGTGGGCATTACCCGCGGCAGTTCGGATGCGCACCTGGCGCGTGCTGCCGTGGAAAGCATCGCCTTTCAGTCGATGGACCTGCTGAAAGCCATGGAAGCCGATGCAGGATTACCCATTCGTGAATTGCGGGTGGATGGTGGCGCCACGGTAAATAACCAGTTGATGCAGTTTCAAAGCGATATACTTGATACCAAAGTGGTAAGGCCCAGCGTAACGGAAACCACGGCACTGGGTGCCGCCTACCTGGCCGGACTGGCCGTTGGCTATTGGTCTGATATCGCCGAAGTGAAACAGTACTGGCAGGAAGACCGCAGCTTTGAACCCGCCATGGAAGGCGAACAGCGCAAATCGCTGCAGCGCGACTGGAAACGTGCCGTACGCGCAGCACAGGCCTGGACAGAAGACATAGATTGATAAGAAAACCATTTCGATACCTAAACAACGATTGCTATGAGTCCATTTTTGGGTGAATTTGTTGGCAGCGCCCTTTTGCTCCTTTTGGGAGGAGGCGTGGTGGCCAATGTTGTTTTAAACAACACAAAGGGCAATGCCGGCGGCTGGATCGTGATCGCCTTTGGCTGGTCGATGGCCGTATTTGTAGGGGTTTATTCCTCGGTTCATCTCGGAGGCAGTGGTCATATTAACCCGGCGGTGAGTATTGCGCTGGCCAGTACCGGCGATTTCGACGGCGGTATGCTGGGCACTTATATCGCCGCACAATTTCTCGGAACTTTTACCGGTTCTGTGCTGGCATGGCTGAGTTATAAACCGCATTTCGACAGTACCGGCAATGCCGACCTCAAGCTGGCGGTGTTTTGTACGGCACCGGCGGTGCGGAAGCCTGTTTATAATTTTATCACTGAGTTTATCGGCACGCTGGTTTTGATGCTCGGCGCTTTGGTGATTTCCAAACCCAGCGGAAGCATGGGGGCATTGGATGCACTGCCTGTTGCCTTTCTGGTACTGGCTATTGGCTTATCCCTGGGTGGGCCTACAGGTTATGCCATTAATCCCGCGCGTGATTTGGGTCCCCGAATTGCGCATGCCATTTTGCCGATTCGTGGTAAGCGCGATTCGGATTGGGCTTATGCCTGGATTCCGGTGCTGGCGCCGATTGCAGGGGCAGTGTTGGGGGCGTGGATATATGTTTGGGTATCGTGAGGCGTGAGAATCGTGAGGCGTGAGTGGCAGATAGCAGAAAGTGGGGAGTAGGGAGTTGGATATCCTTGTCATATTTCTCTCTTTTTACTCTAATCGTTTATCTGCGTTCATCTGCGAAAAAATCTGCGAAAATCTGCGGGAAATCTATCCCGAACTTTGAACAGGTTTAAAGTGCTAAAGTTTTTCCCGCAGATTTGTGCAGATTTTTAGCGCAGATTTGCGCGGATGATGGATGCTTCGAATGAACGACAACTTTTTTGGGATAGGATATATGAAATGAATCTGGTTATCGTATTTCGCCCCTCGCTAACGTATGTCGCCCCTCGCTAACGTATGTCGCCCCTCGCTAACGTATTTCGCCCCTTCGGGGCTAATAGGGTTTTTCTCGTAGGGGATGGCTGGCGCCATCCCCTAACATATATCGCCCCTTCGGGGCTCGCGGGTTCTATTTCGTCGAGGAGGGCTCGTGCCATCCTCTAAAATATATCGCTCCCTTGCTAATGTTTGTCGCCCCTCGCTAACATATGCCGCCCCTCGCTAACGTATGTCGCCCCTTCGGGGCTCGCGGGTTCTATCTCGTCGAGGAGGGCTCGTGCCATCCTATAAAATATATCGATCCTTCGCTAATGTTTGTCGCCCCTCGCTAACGCATATCGCCCCGTGCTAACATATGCCGCCCCTCGCTAACGTATGTCGCCCCTTCGGGGCTCATGGGTTTTTTCTCGTAGGGGATGGCTGGCGCCATCCCCTAACATATATCGCCCCTTCGGGGCTAATAGGCACGACCTAATACTTAGAACTTTTAACTTAAAACTTTCAACTCATTTCTTTTGCATAATTCGATTTGATGCATTTACTTTGTACTTCAAAGTGCTTTATATGAGCGAAAGCCAGTCTACTGCCGACAGCCTACGGGATGTGCAGGATATACGCCGGTTGATGGAAAAATCGAGCCGGTTTACTACTCTTAGCGGGCTCAGTGCCATTTTTGCGGGGCTTGCCGCTCTGGGTGGTGCCTTTATTGCCTGGAAGCTGTTGGGTCAATATTACGGTCCCAATATTGCCGAATGGAATTATGACCAGATAGAGTTTGTGCGGCTTCGGCAGCAATTGTATCTGCTCGCAGCAGCCGTGTTCGTGGTCGCCGGCATCGGTGGCTTTTATTTTACCTGGCGGAAAACAAGATCGCAGGGGCTTTCGCTTTGGAGCCATAGCTCGCGCCGGGTTTTCTGGAATGTGGCCATACCCCTGGCAACTGGCGCCCTGTTTATATGGGGAATTATGGGCAGGGGAGGCTGGGCCCTGGTGGCGCCATCCTGCCTGGTGTTCTATGGACTGGCTCTGGTGAATGCGGGCAAGTTTACCCTTGCGGATATACGCAATCTGGGTTATTGCGAAATATTATTGGGGCTGGCTAATTTGTACCTGGTACAAAGCGGTTTTGGCTATGGCTTATATTTCTGGGCTTTTGGCTTTGGAGTACTGCATATTGTTTACGGCATCATTATGTGGTACAAATATGATCGAAACGTGAAAGAAGCAAAATGAAAAATCCTATTACAGGACTAAGTAAGGTTTTTGATAACCGGGTGCGGCTGGGTGTGATGAGCATCCTGGTGGTGAATGAGGAAGTGAGCTTCAACGACCTCAAGCAGCTCCTCGAAGTAACCGACGGCAACCTGGCATCGCACCTGCTTGCCCTTGAAGAGCAGGGTTATATAAAAGTGCATAAAGGCTTTATCGGTCGAAAAACCAATACCACTTATTCTGTTACCCGGAGTGGGGAGAAGGCGTTCACTGAACACGTGCAGGCACTCGAAAAAATGATCAAAGGATTGAAATAATTTTTTTTACCAAAAGACTTTGAAATGCAAAGTGCTTTGACTTTAGAAAAAAAGGAAAGACGGATCCTGCGTCGCTGGATCTTATTTTTTATCGTAGCTCTCGTAGTAAGTGGTATCAGCGCCATACCGGTGGTGTCGGGTTCCCAATGGCTGAGCCGCTCTTTTCCTCCTGGCACGGCTGTTGGCGACTGGATGGCATGGATCGCGCATGGCCTTGCGCAGGCCAATGAACGCTATCCTTTTTTGTTCTATGGGTTCGACTGGCTGGCTTTTGCACATTTCCTTTTTGCCATATTGTTTATAGGCGTGTACCGCGATCCAGTGCGCAATCGATGGGTGATCGAGTTTGGTATGATCGCCTGCCTACTGATTGTTCCTTTCGCCCTGCTGGCCGGGCATTTCCGTGGCATTCCCCTTTGGTGGCGATTTCTCGATTGCTCATTTGGCATCATCGGCCTGATACCCCTGAGCATCTGCAATAGTCTTTCCTGGAAAATAGAGAAAATGAGAAAGGTCGAGGTCGCTGATCATTCATCCGAATATTATTTGTATGAAGAAGAGAAGATTCGTTCATAGCAGGCTCAATAGCCTGTTCTATGCGCTGCAAGGATTCCGTTTTTTGATTGAATCGGAAATAAATTTTCGTATTCACCTGGTGGCTGCAGCAGTAGTTGTAATGGCAGGCACTATTACTGGGCTGTCCATTCAGGAATGGATTGTGATCACAGGTTTAATTGCCCTGGTATGGGTGATGGAAGCCGTCAATTCTGTTGTAGAAGAACTGCTGGATATGTTGGAGCCTTCCTGGTCGCTTCGGGTAAAGCGCATTAAAGATATGTCGGCCGCGGCAGTACTCATTGTTGCCGCTTCAAGTCTTGTTATCGGTCTACTCATTTTTATTCCTAAATGGTTCTAAATAATTGTCATGAAAATTCTGACTGATTTTTTTATCTACTTTTTCTATTGCCATAGAAACCTGGTTCTCTCTTCTCTCTTTTGTCTGGCTTTATTGATCACCCGGTTCTGGGCTACCATGACGCCGGTTTATCGCTTCCTGGGCTGGAACCTCTTTCTGGCTTTTCTGCCCTTATGCATTGCATCAATCTTTATAGTGCGTCCGCATTTCTGGACTAAGCCATTACTTCGTTTTTTGCTGCTGTTTCTTTGGTTGGTATTCCTGCCAAATTCCTTTTATATCATTACCGATATGGTACACATTAGGTCCATTTCAAATGCACCTGCCTGGTTTGATATTGTTTTACTCTATTCATTTGCGTGGACAGGTTTGTGGATGGGCGTGCTTTCCGTTCTGCAGTTAGAAGTACTTGTATTTCCATCTTTCAACCGAAATAAGCGTACGGCGATACGCATTTTGCTGGTATTTTTGACAGCTATTGGGATATATCTGGGAAGGGAACTTCGATTTAATAGCTGGGACATACTCACCAATCTGAACAGCCTGATCAGTTCCGTGGTTTCACTTCTTTTTAACCCTGCTCAACATTCCGGAGCCTGGTCTAAAATAATTCTTCATTCAGTTTTGATCTACCTGATTCTTCAGGGATTTCGCTCCATACAGCTTGCGCGCTACCCTTTACTTGTCAATTATTCGACTAATAAAAACCCTAAAAAATGACAGAGAATTCTCCATCCGGCCTTTGGGCCAAAACCAAAGCTCTCACCAAGGGCGGTATCATACTCGCGCTCCTGCTGATTTTCCTGATACCAGCCCACCAGATCAGGGAACTGATTCTGGAGCGAGAGCAGCAGCTTCAGGCGGTAGAAGAAGAAGTGAAATCGAAATGGGCTTCCGATCAACAGATAACTGGCCCTGTACTGGTGATTCCATACCTGGAAAAGTATCCTGCAGCATCCAACTCCAAAAAGAAAATATATCTGCTGCCGGAGCAGCTGCGCATAAATGGTGAAATTGTTCCCGAAGCAAAGCATCGTGGTATTTATGAAGTGATGCTTTATCGCGGTCAGCTAAAGTTCGATGGGCAGTTTGGGAAATTGCCGTACATCGATTTGCGGATCAATCCGGATTCAATCTTGTGGAATGAAGCCTACCTGGCCATCGGGTTGAGCGATTTTCGTGGTTTGATGGAAGAAATTCGCATAAACTGGAATGGCCAGCAAATTAGTGCGCATGCCGACCGGCCCGACGATGGACTTTTTAAAGAGGCATTTGTAGCGCCCATTTCAATTGTATCCATGGAAACTCAAAAGTTTTCGTTCAACATGTCGGTGAAAGGTTCCGGCAAGGTATTGTTTACAACAATCGGTAAAAGCACGGAAGTAAAACTTCAATCGGCCTGGAAGGATCCCAGCTTTATTGGCAATGAGCTTCCTCAATATGAGATCAACGAGCAAGGGATGATTGCAAACTGGAGAACGGTTGCGCATGGGAGAGCTTTTCCCCAGGCCTGGGCCAATACTAGCTATGCAACCGCCAAATCCGCCGTGGGAATGGAATTATTCATTCCGGTGAATGCCTACCAAAAAACCTATCGCACGGTTAAGTATGCTTCCCTCCTGATTATTCTCACTTTTGTGGCGTTCTTTGTAGTGGAGACCATCACCAAAAGATCGGTTCATCCCCTTCACTATGCCCTGGTGGGGATTGCACTGCTCTTATTTTATACGCTCTTGCTGGCATTGTCGGAGCATATTCTTTTCAATGTATCTTATCTGATTGCCTCTCTCGCCACCATTGCGCTGATCGGCTGGTTTGCATCGGCTATATTGCGCGGGGGGAAATGGGGTTTGCTGATGAGCGTTGTGCTCACTCTGCTATACAGCTATATATTCAGCATTCTCCAGCTTCAGGATTTTGCATTGCTGCTCGGAAGTATAGGATTGTTTGTAGCGCTGGCAATAGTGATGTATTTGGTGAGGAAGATGAATTGGTAGGTGGACGAATTCGGTTATTTGGAGATTTGTGGATTTGGTTGGGGTACGTAATAGGTTATACGTAATACGTTTTACGTTATACGTAATAAGGAGGAGCGCTTTGTGAAGGTGTGGCATTTGAAATACTTCAGTTTCACTGTTGTGCTCATGCTGATTTGTAATTTATAGTTGAAAATTAGTACTTCAGCAACACTTTTACAAAGCGCATGTTGTGCGATGTGTTCCAAGTTCGGACCACTTTTCACTGGACTGCACATCGCACAACTGAGTGAATATCATCTTAAGTATTAAGTGACAAATGTATATACTACAAAAAGCTATTTACTTAAAACTTAAAACTTACAACTTACAACTTAGTACTTCCAACGTAATACGTAATACGTAAAACGTACAACGATATCAAAAATCCAATCCCATCGCGAAATACCAAATCGGCTTATTGCGGAAAAATCCATCCATTTCCCAGGCGGCATCCACGCGAACAAAATAACCCAACAGGGTGCTGCGCACGCCAAAGCCATAGCCACCGGCAAAGGGGCCGAGACCACCTGCACGGAAGCGAACGGTGGGCTGGGGATTGTTGGGATCATCCGGATTGCCATACACATTTTGTGGACGGCGGATATTTTTGATTTCTCCCTCCCAGGCTGTACCCAGGTCTAAGAATTGTACCAACTGCAGGTTGCGCAGGAAGGCATTATTGATCGGTTTATTGAAGAAGGTGGAAAATACCGGCACCCTTATTTCGCTGTTCAACACTATGGCATTATTGCCGTTGGCGATATTCTGGCGGAAACCCCGCATATTCACGGCCAGTGATTGATACGTGTAAGGTTGTGTGGGACGATTACCATCGATAAACTTCGGAGAGAACCAGTTGTCGACACCACCCAGGTAATACACGGTTTGCTGATCGCCAAAGGAGAAATCACCGGCAGCACGCACGGCCCAGATCATATTGCGGTAAATCGGCAAATAGTGACGGGCATCCGCTCCAAAATTGAACATAAAGCGACCATCTGTATTCACATCGGTAATCTGCGTGAACCAGTCGGCGAAAATCTTATACCGCAATCCCTGCCAGATATTGGTTGCAGGGTTAAGGGTGTTGTCGTGAACGTATTCAAGACTGAATTGACCGTAGGTAAGTTTGGCTTCTTCCAGTCGGGCCGAAGGCTGATCGATCTGCAGGGGCACGATCCGGTCGAAACGGGGGCCTACCGTAGCGCGTATGCTACGAACGCGATCAATTGGATAGCGCACCCTTGCGAGGTAATAGCTGGCGAAGGTTTTACCGGGATAGCCAAAGCCGCCGAAATTATAAGTGACGCTATTGGTACTGCGATAATAAGTGAAGCCCCAGTCGAAGCGTCGTTTAAGATTGTAAAACTCAAACAATACATCGTTATCCCTCAGGTTGGGTGCAATACGGATACCGCCGGTAAACTTTAGGTCTTCCATCAAATCGGAAGTACCCACACGGATGAGCCCGTTGAAATCGGTTCCATTGGAAAGATAGATAGGGCCCGCACCACCACCATAAGGCTGGAAGCGATTGATGGCGAGCACAGAGTTGTTGAAACCCGTTACCGCATAGTCCGAAGAAAATTTAGGGGGGCGGTATTCATATAATTTTGCTTTGCGCAATACGGTTTGCTGCTTCAGTTCCACACCTTCCACCACACGGCCTACATTGTTGACAGGCTGCGGTTCATTTTCAAATTCACTCTGGAAGAAATCATCTTTCTTAGCTGCGGTATCGGTCTTATTGCCGCCAGGAGGCTGCAGCGCTCCCTGCAAGTTGGCCCTTCGGTCGTTATCCATCACCTGCTTCATGTATTCCGTCGGTCTTGCATTGATATTTCTGCGGCGCAGGGTATTTTCATCCACGCGGAGGCGGTACAGGTTTTTCACATCCCCCAGTTTCACCACTTCGCTTATCTGCTGATTGTCGCCGGCGGTGCGGGTTTCCAGCATGCTGCTCTGGTAATTGGTGAGCGGAAACACATAAGCCGAATCGTTGGTGATGGAAACAAAGCCTACCGAATCTATATCCGTTTTATCCCATTCAGCCAACAGGCTGTCTACTTCCGAAGGTGGCGGGTTGCGCAATACTTCATCGCCGATGAAAACCAGTGTATCCAGTCCAGCTCTTTCGGTACGGAAGAAACCGGCATAGCGGTTATTGATACCGTTTTCATCGCTCACAAAAGTAAAATGCGAAGTGTTGTATTGCGAGGGATAGCGCGCATTTCCATATCGCATGGAAGTGAGCTGCGAAATTTGTTTGAAATCGGAGGTATTCCAGTTATCCACCAAAAAGATATTGTATTGCCGGCCCGGCAGCGAATCTTCCGAACTGGCCGCATTTGCGGAAGGACGGTTGCTGGAAAAGATAATACCCGTTTTGTTGGGAAATGCAACAAAGGCCGGATCCAGATCATCATACACATCATTAGTAATCTGATCATAACTCTGCTGGGTGATCTTGTACACGAACAGATCCGTTTGTCCGCTGCGCACAGCACTCATCAGCAGGGTGTTGTTGTCGAGCATGTATTTCATGTCCGTCACCTGGTCAAACATGTCCAGTTCCTGTTTGATGATCTTTACCCGGTTGGCTACATCGTACACAAATAATTTCAGCACCCCTTTCTCCGAGTACATCACCGCGATCCGGCTTCCCTTGCCATCCCATGCGATGATGGGGTAGTTAGGATTGATTTCATCCTCGCGCGAGCGGGTGCCATATTTCAGCAATACTTTCCGGTTCACAAAGTTTTCATTCAGCACCACGGTATATATTCCCTGCTTAAACTCCACTACCACATAGGTAAAACTGCGGGGATTGGGGTTGGCATTGAAGCGGAAAAAATCTTTTTTACCCACTACTTCACTCACACCCAACTGGCCTTTGGGGGCATTGCGGCGGCCTCGAATATCCTTGTAATACTGCTGAGGCACTTCCAGCATAAAATCTTTGAGAATATCCTTGAATTTTTTCTTCGCGATTTTTTGCGATGCCTGGTTCAGGTTGCGATAGATACGCGCCAGGTAGAAGAAATAGGTGACTTTGCTGCGGCCATATTTGTCGGCAATATATTTCCAGAAAGCATGGCCGGCCAGTTCAGGTTTTTCGAAAGCAAACTGATAGAACTTATTATAGGTTCCGGCCAGCATTACCCCACGCAGATCGTCATCAAGGCGGGGGCTCCAGTTTTCGGCGGCATAGCGGATATAGCCATCGGTTAACCATTGGGGCAGATCGAGCAGCGCCTGGTTGGTGGCAAATTCACCCAGGTCATCCCCAAACAAAATATTATCGAGCAATACCTGCGCCAGTCCCATCCGAATCTGTTTCCGCAGGTTTTCGTGATTACCATCGAAGTACACCAACATCTTGTTGTTGACCAGCTTGGTGACGCCGCCGGTATTCTGCCAGTCGATACCCAGGCCGATATTCGACTGCACCATTTCATCAAAATTGTTGTAGGCAACGATATTAACCCGGCGCTGCAGGCCATATTCCATGAATTCTTCCATCGAGGGCAGTTCCAATTCGGCTACCTGTGCCACATAGCGGCCCAGACCCAATCCGTCTTCACTGAAATAGCTATTGAAATTTTCGGTTTGGTAATAACGCCATTTGAATTTTTGGTACTGCACCCGGTTCTTACCGAATTCAACCGTACTCACTTGCGCGTTTATGCCAATAGCCCATCCCAGCAGGCAGCAGGTCAACAGGCCAAATTTCATTTTCGTCATAAAAAAAATTGCATTACTGTTACGAGTCAAAACGTCGATTTTCGTTTCCTGGTTGCTGCAGTCAGTGGTTGGTATATGGACTATCTTCGTTACTCGAAAAAAGGGTGTCCGAATCACAAATTTACCGGAATCGTCCCGACATTTAAAAATACGAAAAAGCCTTTATGTTAACTGTTAAGGTATTCACTTTTAACCCGGTTCAGGAGAATACATATCTACTCTATACGGAATCCGGCGATTGTTGTATTGTGGATCCCGGTTGTTATTTCCCGGAGGAGAACGAGGAGCTGGCCGATTTTGTTCAAAAACAGGGTCTTCGCCCCGGTATATTGCTCAATACACACTGTCATTTCGACCATGTTTTTGGGAATCGTTTTGTACACGAAAAATGGGGGTTGGAGCCCCATATTCATCCGGCGGAGCAGCCGGTGCTGGACCGGGCCGGCGAAGCTGCCTTACGCTGGCAATTACCTTTCGAAAATTACCAGGGTCCGGTGCATTATCTGAAGGAAGGCGATACGTTGAACTGGGCAGGAGAAGCTTTCGATATTCTCTTTACCCCGGGACATTCCCCCGGCAGTATTTCCTTCTATCACGAAAAACAGGGTTTTGTGCTGAGTGGCGATGTGCTATTCCGGGGAAGTATTGGCCGTACCGACCTACCGGGTGGTGATTATGCCCTTTTGGAACAAAGCATCCGACAAAAAATGTATCGGCTGCCCGATGCCAGCAAAGTATATCCGGGTCATGGCCTTCCTACCAGCATTGAAGTAGAAAGAAAAAGCAATCCCTTTGTGAAAGGCGAAGAATATGACTAAAGATTTCTGACGGATTTTTCCATTAGAGGAAGCGACCGATAATGGGCAGGCGCGCAAACTCCCTTCGCTCCACTTTCAGAATAAACAGGCCATAGCCTGCAATGAGCAGGGTGGCGAGGCCGTATTGCAGCCATGCCGGCAGCGCAAACAGATTGATGAGCCGGTAGATGAAATAAATGAGCAGCACGATGATCAGGTAAGCCAGCAATTTTTTCCAGGCATAGGGAACGGGATAGGCTTTTTGTCCCCAGGTAAATGACAATACCATCATGGTTCCATAGCAGAAAAAAGTAGCCCATGCGCAGGCCATATACCCCATGGAAGGGATAAAGAAATAGTTGAAAAGAATGGTGATGGCGGCGCCGATAAGGGTAATTTGCGCACCCACGCCGGTACGGTTGGATATTTTATACCAAATACTCAGGTTATAATAAATGCCAAGAAAAATATTGGCGAACAGCAGGATGGGCACCACGGCCAGGCCTTCCCAATAACTGGGTCTTCCCAGGAAATGTTTCCATACATCCAGGTAAAGGGTTACGATCAGGAACATGCCGCTAACCGCAATTACAAAAAACTTCATTACCCGCGCGTAAGTGCGTTGTGGGTTCTCGCCCTCCGCCTGCTTGAAGAAAAACGGCTCGGCACCCAGCCGGAAGGCCTGCACAAATAAGGAAATAAGGATGGCCAGTTTGTAGCAGGCACTATAGATGCCAACTTCCGAATCGGGATCTTCCGCCGTACTCCACCAACCCAGCATGATTCGGTCGAGGGTTTCATTAATCATACCTCCCAGGCCGGCAATGATCAGGGGCAGCGAATAGCCCATGATCTCTTTCCAGAGGGAGAAATTGAAACTCCATTTGAAAGAAAAGAACTCGCGGGACAAAAGCAGAAAGCTGATGACTGCCTGCGCGAGGTTGGCGATCAGGATATAAGTAACTACATTTTCCTCCTTATAGAATACGCCGATAAAGCTGTTCGGGTCGTTTTTAACGATAGCCGGACATACCGACAGAAAGAAAATGACCAGGCCGATATTGACCAGGATACCGGCGATGCGAACGAGCGCGTATTTGATGGGCCGCCCCTGTTGCCGCAGCCGGGCGAAGGATATGGTGGTGAGCGCGTCGAATGCTATGATGAAAGCGGCCCAGGTAATATATTCCGGGTGAGCTTTTACATTGATTAGGGAGGCAAGGGGGGCGCGTAGCAATAGCAGTACCACCGTGAAAATTACGGTGCTTATGAGGAGGGAAAGCGTAATAGTGCCGTACACATCATCACGCGTATCTTTTTTCTGTACATAGCGGAAGTAGGCGGTTTCAAGACCATAGGTGAATAGAATATTCAGGAATGGAATCAGCGCATATACATAACTCATCTCACCATATTCGGCGGTTACCAGCACCCCCGTGATATAGGGAGTGAGCAGGTAATTGAGGAATCGCGCCGCAATGGAGCTGACCCCGTACCAAATCGTTTGTCCTGCCAGTTGTTTGATGCCGCTCAAAAGAATATTGATTTCCTGACAAATGTACTGTTTACGGCTTGCATTGCCAGCTATAGAACTCAATTAACAAGGGTTTGAATACGGCAGCCACGCCAACAGGACAGGATCGCATATCTTTGCCAAAACATTAAACCATGAAGCTCTTATTTCTTTCCGCCTTTTTGCTCTGCGGATCCTCCATCTTCGCACAGGCATATGAGAGTTCCATTACCTATGAAAAGAAAAAGCAGAAAACCATTAGCATGGACTACAGTTTTCCGCAGGAAGCCGTAGAGAATGCGGTGATTCTGAAAATGGAAAATATGGGTTTTCGCGCCAAAGTGGAAAAAGGATTGTTTAATAAAGACAAGGGCTTTATTCTGTTTTCCGACGCCCTGCTGGCCGATGTGAGCGAGGAGCGCTATGATTATATCGTGAAAGTGGATCGCAAAAGCCGACGTGAAAAAGATGAAACAACCCTTTCGGTGCTCATCAACCGGAAAGGAGAGGACATGATCCCCACACTGGATGCACAAACCATTGGTCGCGCCAAACTCTTTCTCACCAATCTTATTCCCGATATTGAAGAAGCCAACCTGGAACTGGAGATTAAAGCGCAGGATGAACTGGTAGTAAAGGCCGAGAAAAGACTGAAAGACCTGCAGGATGAGAAATCGGACCTGGAAAAGAAACTCCAGAAAAACGCCAGTGAGCTGGAAAAGCAACAAAAAGAAATAGAAATTCAGCGGGCCACACTCGACGCGCTGAAAGGCCGTCGCAAAACAGCAGAAACCGAAAACTGATCAGGGTCTGTCCAGTGCCGGGTTTGTGAGGAAGCTGGAGTCGGTGAGGGTTCGGAGAAAGCGTACCAGTTGTCCTCTTTCAGTTGTTGTAAACGATATTCCTCCCGCAATGGAAGGGTCGAGGGTGGGTGATGCCTGTATCCCTGACTGATAATGATTCAATACCTGAAGCAGGGTGTTGAAACGGCCATCGTGCATATAATTGCTCGATATGTCAACATTCCGCAGGGTGGGCACTTTGAATTTAAGTGAATCCTGCGGATCCCCGGTAATGCGCATTCTTCCATAATCGTTCAAAAAACCATCTACTGGCAAACCAATATTGCGAAAGCTATAATCGGTGAACAAAGGCTCGGGATGGCATCCGGCACAATGCTGTTGAAAGAGTGCATAGCCCGCCAACTCGTCGGCGCTGAAACTGATTTCCCCCCGCTTGTACCGGTCATAGCGCGAATTGGCGGAAATAAGACTGCCGGTAAACTGTTCCAGGGCTAATTGTATGTGCCGGGGCTGAATATCGTAGGTTTGGAATACCCTGCGGAACATGCTGCGGTAGCTGGCATCGTTCTTAATCTTGTCGATAACGGCATCCCAGCTTTCCGCCATTTCGATGGGGTCGGTTATGGGCTGCGCATGCTCTTCATGAAGGGATTCATAGGCACCATCCCAATGAAATTTGTCCTGCCAGGCCAGGTTGAAAAGCACCGGGGCATTGCGCAGCGTATGCGATCCATTGTAGCCATGGCTGCGATCGTGCTCAAAAGTGCCAAAGCCCGCTATCTGCTGGTGGCAGGAAGCGCAGGGATAATTGCCGTCTTTGGAAAGGCGCCCGTCATAGAATAATCGCCGTCCCAGCTCAATGCCCTGTTCGCTGAACCGGTTGGCTCCAAAATGCTGCACGGGTTGGGGAAAGCCCTGCGGCACGGAAAGCGTTACATAGTCCAGTTCTTCAGTATGCAACACTTTCACACAGGAGCCCAACCACCAGGAGCAGGCGACAGCCAGTGTTAATAAGGATGATATTGTGAGGATTCTTCGCAACAATAATGGGTTTGCTTCACTCTCTTTCCCATTTTCGGCCACGACCCGATTTGGTTTCACTTCTTCTTTTCTTAGACTCTAATCTTCGCTCAATGGCTGCTTTGCTTTGGCGGGTAGCGATGCGGGGTTTGCGCACATGCAGGGCCTGTGCCAGTAATTGATTGATCCGGTCCACCACTTCTTGCTTATTGGCCAGTTGGGTCCGGTGGGTTTGTGAACGCAGCACCAGCACGCCCTCGGAATTAATGCGATTGGCAAGCCGGCTCATCACCCTTTCTTTCTGCTCATCACTCAACATTTGCGAGTCGCGAACCGGAAAATAACCCGTAACGGCCGTCTCCAGCTTATTTACATTTTGCCCGCCCTTGCCGCCGCTGCGGGAAGTGGTAAAGGATATTTCAGCACTATAGTCTTTCATTATTATCTGCCTCTATCCTGTAAAATTAGCCAGATATTCCTGATTCCTTCCCGTATTCACTGTTTCGCCCTACTTATTTATTCCAATTTAACGTTAAGTTGCAGGCATTGTTTTGAGCGGAATTAATTCATCATCCATTTAAAATAAATTATTGTGCGAGCCATTCTGCAGCGGGTTGCCCATGCCAGCGTGACCATTGAAGGAGTATTGAAATCCCGGATAGGGCCGGGTTTGTTGGTTTTATTGGGTATCGAAGACGCGGATACGGAAGATGATATTCGCTGGCTTTCGTCCAAAATTGTGCAGATGCGCATTTTCAATGATGCGGAGGGCGTGATGAATCTCTCGCTGAAGGATACCGATGGCGAACTCTTACTCGTATCGCAGTTCACCCTGCATGCTTCTACCAAAAAAGGGAACCGGCCCAGCTATATACGCGCCAGCAAACCCCCGGTGGCTATCCCTTTATATGAAAAGATGATCGCGCAACTGAATCAGGATTTGGGCAAAGCCATTCAAACTGGAGAATTTGGCGCCGACATGAAAGTGGAATTGCTGAATGATGGCCCCGTAAGCATCTGGCTCGATACAAAAGCGAAGGAATAGGGCTTAATCAGATACCTATCTTTTCCGAAAAACTCTGTCCATCTTTAAACCGGATCATGATAAAATAGATACGGGCCGGCACGGTGAGCTCAAAACGATATTCGGTTTTATAAATGTCTTTTTGTTCCAGCACACGATGTCCTCCGGCTGTCCAAACCATCACAGATGCCAGCTCCAGGTTGCCCCTGATGGTTATCTGTCTTCCGGCGGTAAGTAGCTTGTAAGGTTTCGCTTTTTCCCTTGCCGGGAAACGGCCGGGCTGTGCCTGCAGGCTGCTGAAGGCAAAGCCCAGCAGGAGCAGGGGGATAAAGATTCTTTGGATGCTAAGGTTGTGGTTCATTCCGGTTTGGATAATTAACCCGCCCATGCGGGGTGTAGGATAACGGAGCCAGCCTTGCTATATTGCAAACAAAATGTAAAAATGAGTTTAACCCTCGACCAGGCCCAGCAGCAGGTAGATGAATGGATACGCACCGTGGGCGTGCGCTATTTCAGTGAACTCACCAATATGGCCATCCTCACCGAAGAGGTAGGAGAGCTGGCACGCATCATGGCCCGGCGCTTTGGTGATCAGTCTGAAAAGGAATCGGACAAAAACAAAAACCTGGCCGATGAAATGGCCGATGTGTTGTGGGTGCTGATTTGCCTGGCCAACCAGACCGGAGTGAATTTGACCGAAGCGCTGCAGCAGAATTTTGAGAAAAAGAATCTGCGCGATACGGACCGGCATCGCAATAATCCGAAATTGTAAGGAGCCTGCTGAAATGCAGCATTGGTCCTGCATCTTCCTGAGATGTTGGAAATAAGGAATAGGGCAAATTCCTACCTTTGCGCCCTATGGCAAACGACAGCAACAAGTTTCAGGCGATTATCTCCCATTGTAAGGAATATGGTTTCATTTTTCCCAGCAGCGAAATCTATGATGGTTTGCAGGCTGTGTATGATTATGGCCAGATGGGTAGTGAGCTGAAGAAAAATATCCGCGATTATTGGTGGAAGAGCATGACCCAGCTCAACGACAACGCAATCGTGGGTATCGACGCGGCCATCTTCATGCACCCCACTACCTGGAAGGCTTCGGGCCATGTGGACAATTTCAACGATCCCATGATCGACAATAAGGATAGCAAGAAACGCTACCGGGTGGATCATTTAATAGAAGCCTATGCCGAAGAGTTGAAAGAGGCGGGTAAAGAAAAAGAGGCGGAGGCATTGCTGGGCGAAATGGAAGCCCTGCTCGCGAAGGATGATTTTGCCGGGTTGAAATCGCTGATTGAAAATAATAAAATCAAGTGCGCCATCAGTGGTACCTGCAACTGGACCGATATACGCCAGTTTAACCTGATGTTTGCGACCGAGTTTGGATCCACGGCCTCATCTGAGGAGGAGGACAATAAAGTGTATCTGCGTCCCGAAACTGCCCAGGGCATTTTTGTAAACTTTTTGAATGTGCAGAAAACCGGCCGGATGCGGATACCCTTTGGTATCGCGCAGGTGGGCAAGGCTTTTCGTAATGAAATAGTGGCACGTCAGTTTATTTTTCGCATGCGCGAATTTGAGCAGATGGAAATGCAGTTCTTCATCCGCCCTGGCACGCAAAAGCAATGGTACGAATACTGGAAAGAGGAGAGAATCAAATGGCATCGCAGCCTGGGCATGCCCGCAGATAAGCTTCGTTTTCACGACCACGTGAAACTGGCACATTATGCCGATGCCGCCTGCGACATTGAGTT
Organism: Terrimonas ferruginea; assembly: GCA_044463125.1. Classification (GTDB taxonomy): domain Bacteria; phylum Bacteroidota; class Bacteroidia; order Chitinophagales; family Chitinophagaceae; genus CAYMZZ01. The sequence continues at coordinate 7,093 of JBIQMS010000057.1, read as the reverse complement.
CGATTTCCCCATTGGCTTCAAAGAACTGGAAGGTATTCATTCCCGTACAGATTTCGATCTGAGCCAGCACGAAAAGTTCAGCCGCAAAAAGCAGCAGTATTTCGATAATGATATTGACCCGGCCACCGGTAAACCCTTTGGCAACTATGTGCCTTATGTAATAGAAACTTCCATTGGTCTCGACCGTATGTTTCTTGCTGTGCTGAGCCAGGCTTATGAGGAGCAGGACCTGAGTACGGCGGATAAACAGGATAGCCGTGTGGTGTTGAAATTGCCAACAGTACTGGCGCCCATCAAGCTGGCCATTCTGCCCCTTACCAAAAAGGACGGGTTGCCCGAGATTGCCGAAGATATCCTGAAGCAGTGCCGCCCGCATTTCCGTTGCTTTTACGAAGAGAAGGACTCTATTGGCAAGCGTTATCGTCGTATGGACGCGCTGGGAACGCCCTTCTGTGTAACGGTAGACCATCAGACCAAAGAAGACCAGACCGTTACCATTCGTTATCGCGACAGTATGGAGCAGGAGCGGATTCAGGTGGCAGAAATCGTGAGTCGCGTGAGTCGTGAGGCGTGAGGCGTGAGGCGTGAGTAGGAAGTAGGGAATAGGGTGTGGGTTAGAGATAGGAGAATGGGGGTTAGGTTGATAAATATATCTGCGAAAATCTGCGGAAAAATCTGCGAAAATCTGCGGGAAAGTTCTCCTGAACTTTGAACAGGTTTAGAATGCGGAAGCCTTTCCCGCAGATTTTCGCAGATTTATTTTACACAGATGAACGCAGATAATTTTCCTAAACTCACGCCTCACGTCTCACGCCTCACGTCTCACGATTCACGTCTCACGCCTCACGCCTCACGATTCACGCCTCACGATTCACGTTCTCCCAGACCGCCCTTACGGACGGTCCTAACTGATATCGCCCGCCGCGGCGGGCTTGGGTGCACGTCGCGCAATCAACCACTCACGCCTCACGCCTCACGATTCACGCCTCACGATTCACGCCTCACGATTCACGTCTCACGTCTCACGATTCACGTCTCACGATTCACGCCTCACGCCTCACGCCTCACGCCTCACAACTTTCTTCCCCTTTCAACATCAGTATTCCCCTTCTCGTCCTGCAACTAATTTGCCTGATCATTTAGTGCTTTCCTCTCTGATGCATTGCCCTCTTTTGGGGCCTATTTTTATTGCGACAAGCAACGTTGCCATTCTTAATTTCTAAACTCTAATCATCATGAAAAGAATCTTTGGCTGGCTGCTGCCCTGCGCAGCGGTGGCTACGTTATTGTCTTGTGCAAAATCGAAACAGGATACGGAATCTCCTTCGGCGAGCCTGGCTGCGCGTGAGCAGGGGCAACAAGTAACGGAGCATATCATCCCTATGTCGAAAGCCATTGAGTATTCGCGCCGCTTTATTTATCTGCGCGATACGGTGTTGCCGGCGCAACTCAACAATCCGGGCTTTATGGAAGGGAATATGGAAATACCCTTTTGCGAAACATTTTGCCGCGAATCCATTGATGCGCTGCTTGCCGTGGAAGGCACGGAATCGGTACGTATTTATTTCGGAGTAGATGAAAACGGAAAAATGCGGCTGGTTCTTTTACCCGTGGATGATGAGGGCAACAACATTATTACTACCTTAACAGGAGAATCCTCACGCGGGTACCAGGGCAAGGGGCAGGACGAGGAAGATGGGGAAGCTGTGGAGAACGGGCATCGTCCGCCACCACCCATGGGCTCGCTCTGATGAGGGCAACCCGGCCAGGCCATGAGTGAAAAAACCTTATTCCTGTTCAGTCTCTCCATACTGCTGCCGATCCTGGTTTTCTGGATCCGCTGGCAGAGAAGCTGGCGCAGTTATTGGCCCCTGATGTGCCTTTTTCTGCTGGGCCTGATCGGCGAATGGCTGGTTTGGCAGGCCATACAAACCAATCAATCATGGTTGCCTGTTAACAATCTCTATATTCTGGCCGATAGTCTTTTAATCCCCATACAGTTTGCTGTATGGGGATTTATTGCTTTTCGCAGCATCCTATTGCTGATTGTATTGCCATTGCTGCTTACCTGGGTCTGGCTCCATCTGCTCTCGGGTAGCCTGGCTGATTTTGTTCCCTATTACCGAATCGCCTATTCCTTTCTCATTCTTTTGCTGGGGATTTACAGTATCAATTTTCTGATCGTGCGCTCTCATCAAAGCCTTGTAGCACAACCTGTTTTCCTAATCACTGTAGGCTTTTTACTTTTTTATGCCTACCAGTTGCTTTATGAGTCGGCCTATGCCCTGGCTATCCGGATTGATCTGTATTGGTCGGCCTGGCTCAACCAATGCTTTGCATTGATTAATTTTGTCTGTAATATCGTGTACGGCATTGCCGGGATCCGCCTGCCGGTAGACCCACTGCAATTTCGTAAATGGGTATAACCTTATCCTTCATTCATGTACGCCAACCCGGCACATATACTGTTGTGGGTGGGAATCACGCTGGGCGTGCTGATTGGTTTTTTTGTGATCAGCATCCTGCGCCATCATCGCCGCTACCTGCGCCTGCAGCAGGAGCGTACGCTCAACGAAATCATCCTTCTCGAAAAAGAAAGAAAACGCATCGCTTACGACCTGCACGATGAGCTGGGTCCAGTTCTCTCCTCCATTAAACTCAACCTGATGACCCTGCAGGTGCCTCTTCCCGATGACCAGGAACTGGTAGAGAAATCCTGCCGCCGGATCGATGATATTGTCGACAACATGCAGGCTATTTCCTACGACCTGCTGCCGGTAAGCCTGCAAAAGCGGGGATTGCTGGCTGCCATCCGGGAACTGGCTACGCAAAAACTGGTGGGTAAGAAATTACAATTGATTCTTGAGTTGGATGAGTCCATCAGCATGGATCCCGAAAAAGAAATTCATGTCTTCCGTATCGTTCAGGAGTTGCTCCACAACACCCTTCGCCATGCACAGGCAGGCAGGTGTAGAATAGTATTGCAACAACATCAGCGAAAAGCGGTGCTGATAGTGGAAGACGATGGCAGGGGATTTTCACCGCAGGCGCTTCGGTCACAGAAGGGAGGGCTTGGCCTCAAGAGTATTGAAAGCAGGGCCCAGGTGCTGGGGGCGCGCAGCCTTTTGCGTACAGCACCCGGTAAGGGATTTTATTATTTTTTTGAATTTGACAACGAAATTGAAAATCGAAAATGATCCGATACATCATAGCAGATGATCATGAACTGTATCGCGAAGGGTTGATGCATTTCCTGTCGCGTCAGCCCGGCTTGCAATTGTTGGGCGAGGCGGAGGATGGGCAGGAATTGCTGGAGAAATCGCTGGAGTTTAATCCTGACCTAATCATTACCGATATCAGCATGCCGGGCATGGATGGCATTACCGCTACCCGGGAACTCCTGGCTCAATTGCCGGAAATCCGCATCATCGGACTATCGATGCACCAGGATGAAAGCCTGGTGGTGGAAATGCTGGAAGCCGGCGCACGTGGATACCTGCTGAAGAATGCGGATAAGCACGATATTCTGGAAGCTATTGAAGCCGTGATGCAGGGCGCCTCCTGGTTTTGTCATCGCAGTTCGGGAACACTCACCAGGTTGATTGCTTCCAGCCGTTTCGATTTAATGGCATTGCAGCAGGACATTTATTTCACCCCAAGGGAAAAAGAAATTATTCGCCTCACCTGCCGGGAACAAAGCAGCCGGGAAATAGGAGAGGCTTTGCATATCAGCCACCGAACGGTTGAAGGCATCAGGGCCGGCATTCTTACCAAAATGAATGTGCGCAATACCGTTGGCCTTGCCGTTTTTGCTTTACGGCATGGCTTGATTACGGGTGAAGATCTGTAGGACTAATGCAGGGATAAATACTGTAACTTTCCTGAAATTCCATTTTTATGCGACCGTTCACCATTCTTCTGCTGCTATTGTTGGTATCCCTATTTTCATTCGGACAAAACCTGAAATCGGGAGGCAAGTTAATTTCCGAACAGGCCAATATGGATATCCGCCACTACACCTTGAATTTGGAAGTGGATCCTGCGAACCAATCCATCGACGGGTTCACAGAAATCAAGATGAACCTGGCAAAGGAAGCGGAAAGTATAGTGTTGGACCTCGTGCATCTCTTGCAGGTGAAACAGGTTTGGGTGAATGGGAAGAAAGAAAGCTTCAATCATGAGAATGATCGCATCTTTATTCGTTCTGCTGGAAAATTTGCGGCGGGTCCGCAGTTGGTGAAAATAGCGTATGGTGGAAAGCCCGGCATTGCCGAACGCGCGCCCTGGGTCGGTGGATTTCAATGGGAAAAAGACAGTAAGGGCAACCCCTGGATCGCCATCAGTTGCCAGGGCGAAGGGGCCAAAATATATTTTCCCTGCAAAGACCATCCCAGCGATGAGCCCAATGAAGGAGCCGATCTGCATATTACGGTACCCAGAGGGCTTACGGTTGCAGGCCCTGGCTTATTGCAGAAAGTGCGGAACCGCGGGAATAAATCCACTTTTCATTGGAAGACAAACTATACCATCAGCAATTATTGCATACTGTTCAATGTAGGAAAATATAAACTGGTAACGCGCGACTATACCAGTGTGGAGGGCAATAAAATTCCCATGCATTTTTATGTGCTGGAAGAAAATGCGGATAAGGGTCCTTATCACCTGGAGTTGCTGGAGCGGTCATGTAGGGTTTTGGAAAAATATTTCGGCGAATATCCCTGGGCAAAGGAAAAGATTGGCATTGCAGAAACTCCGCACCTGGGCATGGAGCACCAAACCATGAATGCTTATGGCAATAAGTTTCGCTATACCAAAGTGGGGGGTTATGATTTCGACTGGCTCCTGCATCATGAATTTGGCCATGAGTGGTGGGCCAATAAAGTAACCAATACCGACTGGGGCCATATGTGGATACAGGAAGGTATTTGTACCTATGGTGATGCACTGATTGTTCGCGACCTGGAAGGAGAGGAAGCCTATCGTGCGCGTATGCGCCAAACCGCGCGCAATGCCGGTAATAAACTGCCTATTGTGCAGGGGGATGAAGTGGACAGCGACCAGGCCTATTATGGCGACATTTATGGCAAAGGCGCATTTTTCATGCACAGTCTCCGTTTTATTATGGGCGATGAATTGTTTTTCCCGACATTGAAGAAACTGGCTACAGATCCCGCATATACGTATGATAATACCGTAATGACGGCCGATGTGGAGGCTCTATTCAGTGGGGCTTATGGCAAGTCCCTAAAACCCTATTTTCATCTTTTTCTTTATACCACACAAAAACTGGAAATCGGAGTAAAGCAAAAATCGGATACCAGCTATGCGTTGAAACTGCTTAACCTGGATATGGAGATACCACTTGAGATTGAAACCGAGAAAGGGCGGCAGACCATTCGGGTAAGCAAAGACCCGGTTACCATTCAGGCCAGCGGGGCGCTTCGCGTGGATCCCCAAGGGTTCTATATGAAAAAAGTCATCTTCGAATAAGTCCGATCCCTCTTCCCAAACAATCGCCATGCATCGCTGTTATGGTTGTATCTTTGCGCCCCATGTCGAAACCCCTTCCGCACGATCATATTATCCCCTTCAAGGATTCTGAAAAAACGAAGAAGGAGCAGGTAGCCGAAATGTTCGACAACATCGCCGGCCGCTACGATTTCATGAACCGCTTTCTTTCGGCCCGCACCGATCTGCGCTGGCGGCGCAAAGCCATCCGGCTTTTAGGTAAAGAAAATCCTAAAGTATTGTTGGATGTGGCCACAGGAACCGCCGATATGGCCATTATGGCCTCTAAATTGCTAAAGGTGGAAAGGATTGAAGGCATCGATATTTCCGCACAGATGCTGGAAGTGGGGAAAAAGAAGATTGAAAAAGAGGGACTTGCCTCTAAAATCCACTTACAGATCGGAGATTCCGAAACAATAAACTTTGCGGAAAATACGTTTGATGCCGGGATGGTGGCATTTGGCGTCCGGAATTTTGAAAACCTGGAAAAAGGACTGGGCGAAATGCTTCGGGTGTTGAAACCAGGTGGCAGAATTGTGATACTGGAATTTTCCAAACCCCGTCAACCGATGCGCAGTTTATACAACCTCTATATGGGGATCGTTGCCCCGCAGATGGCGCGCTGGTTCCGGCAGAATAAGGAAGCTTACCAGTATTTGAATGAATCGACCAATGCCTTTCCCGACCGACAGAATTTTGTGGACATACTGAACAAATGTGGTTTTTCCGATACCCAATACAAATCGTTAAGCTTAGGAATATGTTGCATCTACACCGGTTTCAAACCGTCGTCAGAAAACTTCTTTACATAAATCTCTTTCTGCTGGGCTTTCAAATGGCCGCGCAGGCGCAACCCCGCGAGCTTCATTTATACGATCACGATTATAAGCCTTATTATTTTGGCATCACGCTCGGCATTAATTCGGCCCGCTTTCATACCCAAATGCATTCGCAGTTTCTGGCCAACGACAGTGTGATGGTGGCGGAACCGAATAATTCAGGAGGCTTTTCGCTGGGTTTGCTGGCCACCGCCCGCATTTCCGATCGTTTCCAGGTACGTTTCAACCCACAGCTCTCTTTCATGGAGCGAAGCATTTACTATAAACTTAAATACCCGGATGGCGGTGAGACCGAGATAACCAAAACGGTGGAATCTACCAATGTATCCTTTCCCATTCAGCTCAAGTTGCAAAGCGACCGCATTGGCAATTTCAGAGTGTATATGATGGGAGGTTTCCGTGCCGATATAGACCTGGCCAGTAATGCCCGCGCCAAACGTGCCGAAGACCTGGTGAAAATCAAAAAGTTCGATTTTGGTCCGGAACTGGGAATCGGGTTCAATTTCTTCTTCCCCAGCTTTATTCTTTCTCCAGAAATAAAAGTGAGCAACGGATTACCCAATATCCATAGCCGCGATGCGCAATTGAAATACTCCAATGTATTCGACAAAATCCAGTCGCGCATGATCACTTTGTCAATCCACATAGAAGGATAATTAGGAAAATTTGACTATTCGAATTTCCAAATTTTCAAATCACTGTTGTCCGGTAAAAATAGACTTTTTGCGTTCATCCTTCGGAGGCGA
>JBIQMS010000056.1:0-25055 GCA_044463125.1 Terrimonas ferruginea | reverse complement strand
CAAACCTATAGCCATGGCTTCCTTGGCCGATTCCCAGAGGCGGTCGGCCGTCAGGTTCACCAGGGGTTCGGTGGTATCAATGCCATGCTCGGCCAGACGGGGCAGGTAAAGATTGCAATTAAAACTGTCGGCAAAGCTGAGATGTACGGGATCGCCCTCTTCCTGGCTGGCGCTGAATCCGTGCAGGTACACCACGGCATATTCCGTTTTTTGTCGGTTGGAATCATTGGCCCAGATGATCCGCGCCTCATTATCCGGTTTTACCCGGTGTTGGGACTCCTTTTGCTGAATAAATTGCTGCAGATCAGCCGCATTGCCCGGAACCTGCGGCAATTGTTCGGCAAATTGCGGACTGGAGGGCCTGGGTCCAAGGAAATAAACCAGGATCAGCAGCAAAAGGATGAGCGCTAACCATTTAAGAAATTTCATACGCCGGCTTTGCCTAAAACTAAGCCAAATCGGGCGTTCCAGGCTGTTAAGCCCATATTAATTCTGCATTTCCCTTGCTACCCCCGCCGAATTGATGTACCTTTGCCGCCTCAAAAAGCAAGGGGCCTCCCCAAGGACAGGAATCAGAAACGAAAACGGAATTTGGAAAAGCCTACTCATTGACGCACAACTGCTTTTGAGGTTATATCCACAGCACATTATGCAAATCAGAAATATCGCTATCATCGCGCACGTAGACCATGGTAAGACCACCCTGGTTGACAAGATCCTTCATGCCACCAAAGTTTTCCGGGATAACCAGGAAACCGGAGATCTCATCATGGACAGCAACGACCTGGAAAGGGAACGGGGCATCACCATTTTTAGTAAGAACGCGGCCGTAACTTATAAGGACGTAAAAATAAATGTAATCGACACCCCGGGTCACGCCGACTTTGGTGGTGAAGTGGAACGTGTATTGAAAATGGCCGATGGGGTGATCCTGTTGGTGGATGCCTTTGAAGGTCCCATGCCGCAAACTCGCTTCGTGTTGCAAAAGGCACTGCAGTTGAACCTGAAGCCTATTGTTGTTATCAACAAGGTGGATAAGCCCAATTGCCGTCCCGATGAAGTACACGATGCGGTATTTGAACTCTTTTTCAACCTCGATGCCAGCGAAGCGCAGCTCGACTTCCCCACCTATTATGGTAGCGGCAAGAACGGCTGGTTCAACGATAGCCTGACGCCCATCGACAATATCAATCCTTTGCTGGATGGTATTCTGCAGCACGTGCCTCCTCCTACCGTGAAGGAAGGTGCTTTGCAGATGCAGATTACTTCGCTCGACTATTCGTCCTTCCTCGGTCGTATCGCCATTGGCAAAGTGAGCCGTGGTTCTATCAGGGAAAACCAGCAGGTGGCATTGATGCAGGCCGATGGCAGCGTTCGCAAAACACGCGTGCGTGAGTTGTATGTATTTGAAGGCATGGGTAAGAAGAAAGTGACAGAAGTAAGCGCCGGTGATCTTTGCGCCGTGGTGGGTATTGAAGATTTTAATATCGGCGATACCATTGCCGATGCTGAAAACCCCGAAGCCCTTCCGGTAATTAGCGTGGATGAGCCCACGATGAATATGCTGTTTTCCGTCAACAATTCCCCTTTCTTTGGTAAGGATGGAAAATTTGTGACTTCGCGTCACTTGCGCGACAGGCTGATGAAGGAAACAGAAAAGAACCTGGCGCTGAAAGTAATGGATAGTGAAGAGGGCGATAGTTTTGTAGTATATGGAAGGGGTATCCTGCACCTGGGCATTCTGATTGAAACCATGCGCCGCGAAGGATATGAATTGACCGTAGGTCAGCCCCAGGTAATTGTGAAGGAAATTGATGGCAAGCGTTGCGAGCCTTACGAGATACTGGTAGTGGATGTGCCCCAGGAATTTGCTTCCAAGGTAATTGACCTGGTATCGCGCCGCAAAGGCGAGATGCTGGTGATGGAAACCAAGGGCGAAATGCAGCACCTTGAGTTTGAAATTCCTTCGCGTGGCCTGATCGGTTTGCGTACGCAAATGCTTACGGCCACTACCGGCGAAGCCGTAATGGCCCACCGCTTCAGCGAATACAAACCCTGGAAAGGCCCCATTCCCGGACGAAATAATGGTGTGCTGATTTCCAAGAATACCGAGAAAACAACGGGCTATTCTATCGATAAACTGCAGGATCGCGGAACCTTTTTCGTGGATCCGGGCGAGGAAGTATATACCGGTCAGATTATCGCGGAAAACATTAAGCCCGGCGACCTGGTAGTAAACGCGACCGAAGCAAAAAAGCTCACCAACCACCGCGCCAGCGGCAGCGACGATGCTACCCGCATAGCACCCAAAACCCTTATGACGCTTGAAGAGTGTATGGAATACATTCAGCAGGATGAGTGCATAGAGGTAACGCCCAATTTCATCCGGATGCGTAAAGTGATTCTGGATGAAAATGAAAGGCAGAAGCAGAGTAAGAAGATGAGTGCGGAAACTGCTTAAGTTATACGTAGTACGTTATACGTAATACGTTATACGTGGGGTTTAGGGGGCAAAGTTTAGAGTTTAAAGTTTAAGGTGTAGCGTTTAAAGTAATCATTTATCTGCGTTCATCTGCGTCAAAAATCTGCGAGAATCTGCGGGAAAGCTTTTCTGAACTCTAAAGCTGTTCAAAGTCCTGGACTATTTCCCGCAGATTTTCGCAGATTTTTGACGCAGATTTTCGCAGATTTTTTTTGAAAACCAATTAATAATTCCCATCCCCCCCATTCACCTTAAACCTTAAACCTTAAACTTTAAACTCTAAACCCCACGTATTACGTAAAACGTACTACGTAATACGTAATACGTTCTACTTCTCTCCCAACTTCTCTTTCAGCCTTTCCGCATCCGGCGAATTCAGCTTTTTCAATTTCTCATACATCTCCGTGGCTTTCTTCTTATTCTTTTGTGCCAGGTACACCAGGCCTTTGTAGTAGATAGCGAAGGGTAATTCTTTCAGGGCCAGTGATTGGTCGAGCGCCGAAAGCGCCAGGTCGTAATACTTCAATCCATAATACGCATAGCCTAATTCGGCATGATAGGCGGCTTCCTTATCGTAGATATCTATAGCTTTTTGAAGCGAAATGATGGCCTGCGCGTATTCCGCTTTGTCGTTGTAGCACCAGGCTAAACCGTAGTGATTAAGGGCATTACCGGGGTTGAGCCGCACGGCATGGGTATAATAGTCGAAGGCTTTATCAGCATCGTTATGCAAAAGCCGGTAAACATCACCTATGCCTTTCATGGCGGTGCTGTTCACGCTATCGATACTCAGGGTTTTTTCGTAAGCGCTGATGGCATCCTCAGCCTGCCCTTTTTCGAAGTAAATATAACCACGCTCGTTCCAGGCGTCGGTATTGTTGCTGTCAACGGCAATGCTTTCATCAAGGCTTTGGAGGGCTTCGTCCATATTGCCTATTTCCACTTCGCAATAGGCTCTTCGAAACCAGCTCAGGGTGCTGATATCCTGTGGGCGGGCATATTGCATGTGTTTCTGATAATGATCCAGCGCTTTTTCAAAATCGCGGTTGATCTCAAAATGCAGGGTGGCCAGTTGCCGGTGCGCAACGGCATAGTCGGGTTTTAATTCAATTGCTTTTTCGTAATGGAATTGCGATTCCCTGTTTTTTTGGGTGCGTTGGTAAGCGTAGCCCAGCTCAAAATGAATACGGGCCTGGTCGCCCAGCAAAGCTTTGGCTTTGCCCATCGATTCCAGTCCTTTTTCATACTCTTCCAGTTCTATTTGGCACCAGCCGAGTTGATACCAGGCTTCGCCGTTGGCGGGATTGGCTTCCGTAGCCTGCGTAAGCAGCCTGATGGCTTCCGCATAATTTTCAGCCTGCATGGCTTTTCGGCCCGATTCCAAAAGGGTTTCATCGGTTTGGCGGCCAAAGAGTGCGGACTGCGTTAACAGGAGAACGCCAAGCAGCAAGAATCGAAGAGAGGTTCTGATATCCATCGCCTAAAAGTAAGCATCGCTGGTGGCCTGGTCAATACCGTGCAGCGGGTACACCCCCGCCCCTGCCCCTTTAGGGGTTTGGGGTGGGGCAGGGGCGGGGGTTCATCAACCCGATTTCGTACCTTTGCACAAATTCTGTGCACATGAAAAAGGGGTTATCCATTTTATTCATTGTTGTTCTCTTCCTCTTTGCAACTCCGGTTGAAATTGACGCGCAATGCTCCATTTGTACCAAAACGGCGCAGCAATTGGGCGAGAAACCGGCCAAGGCGCTGAATACCGGAATCCTTTACATGGCTTTTGCCCCCCTGGCCATTATTGGTTTCCTGGGTTATCGCTGGTGGAAGAGCAATAAGGACATGATCTGAACCGCATGAGCGAAACCCTCCCCCAAGGTATTAGCGTAGTAATTCCCAACTACAATGGAAGGGCGCTCCTGCCTGAAATAATACCAACTGTTTTTCAGTCTCTTTCGCAAACCGGGATGGCTTGCGAAATTATTCTCAGCGATGATGCTTCTACCGACGATTCACTGAGCTATGTGCGCGCAAATTTCCCTTCGGTCATTGTTCTTGAAAGCACCAGCAATACCGGTTTCTCCCGCACGGTTAACCGTGGTATCGCTGCTGTTCACTATCAGCTTTGTCTGTTACTGAATTCCGACGTAAAACTTCCGGAAGATTTTTTCCGCAACCAACTTGCTTATTTCAACAACCCCGATTGCTTTGGCGTGATGTCGCGGATCATCGGCTGGCAATCGGATCAGATACAGGATGGAGGAAAGCTGCCACGCTTCCAGGGTTTGAAATTGAAAACCTCGGGCAATTATATTCCCCAAAACCCTTCCCCCCAACAAAAGCTGCCCAGTCTTTACCTCTCAGGAGCCAACGCCCTCATGGATACCCAAAAGCTTCGTATGCTGGGTGGCCTCAACGAACTTTTCAGCCCATTCTATGTAGAAGATACCGAACTCAGTATCCGTGCCTGGCGTATGGGTTGGACCTGTTACTACGACCATAGCTCCTATTGCCGCCACCTGGAGTCGGCCACTATTAAAACGGGCAGAAAAAAAAGCCGGATCAAAAGAATTTACAATCGCAATAAAATGCAATTGCATGCCCTGCACCTGCCCATGGTATTACTGATTCCCTGGCATATTCAAACCTTTCTGGAGTTTATCGTTTCCATCTTCCTTTTTCGCGGATTTTATATTCAATCCTGGTTCGATTTTATGGGAAGAACCGGTAAGTTGATAAAGCAAAGGCGACAATTGAGAGCACTGGCTCAGGCCAATAACCGACAACTCATTTCTTTGCGCCAGGTGGTCAAAAAAATCCGACAGCAATTGGAAGCCATTTCCATTTCCGTTATCAGGTAAGCCTCAGTTTGAATCGACGCTGAGGCGGCTCGGGTCTATACTCCTGCACGGTGTCGGCATGCTGCAGGGGCGGATGAATAGCGGATTTGCTGATACCGTTTTCAATCCGCATCACACCCGATTTAATCGTTTGTTGCATAATGATTTTATTCTCGTCTTCCTGTGCCCGCGAAGCAAAGGGATGATAGAGGTGATAACAGATACCGCTGAACTTGATGAATCGTTTCCGGATACCTGAGTTGAGCAGGCGGATGGCCAGTTCACTGTCTTCATTGCCCCATCCTTTGATGGATTCATTATAGCCATTCACCCAGAGCAGATCAGCCTTCCAAAAAGCCATATTGCAGCCTTTTACATAGATCCGGCTCCTGCCTTTGGTTTTGTAATGTTGTGCCAGCAAGCGGCTGAGCAGGGGCATGCGCAGCGCATTGAGCCAGTTCTTGTTTCTTATATGCAAAAGACGGTTGCTGTTTTTTTTCTGTAACAACTCGTCGGTATAATCGGCATTAATCATCATACGGCTGCCGGTAGTAAAGCAACCAAGGCGACGGAATGCCACATGGTCGCTCACAAAATGCCGATGCAATAGTATGTCTCCATCAATTTGAATAATATAACGGCCCTCCGCTTTGGCGATACCTTTATTGCGAATGGAAGCCAGTTGAAAACCTTCATCGGCATGCCACACATGCACAATGGGGATCGGGAAATCGCGACGCATTCGCGCGATAAGCGCCGCGGTTTCGGGTCCCGATCCATCATCGCAAATGATAACTTCGCCAGGCAGCAGCGATTGCCTTGCCACCGTTTGCAAGCATAATTCGAGCGCTTCGGGCCAGTTGTAAGTAGATACCAGCAGACTGGTATCCATCTGAATTCTTTTTTTGTTCAGGTTTTGCATGGTAAGAATTTTCTATTCGGGTTTATGGTTTTCTTACTGTTATTTTTCCCAACAACAGGGCATAGCGTGCCTGTACGAACAGGGTGTCTATCCGCGCAGGAAAACAATCATTTAATATGTGAACAGATAATAGACCCTGGCGCCGCTGGCGCCGAGGTTTGGAGTAATGGGAATGACAGCGCTGCAGCCGAAACCGCAGCATGGAATCGAAAAGATTTTTGTTAAGCTTTTGTTACACGGGCCCAGCGACCAGCTATCTGAAAGAGGTTGAAATGACCGCTGCGAAGGGCGGTTTCAATTTCCTGTCGGATCATGTTGGTATCAACATCCTGCATGCGCAGTCGTTGTATGATTTGAAAGACGCGTTGGGTGAGCAGCCAGATTTTTCTTTCCTTATGAGTGGGGTTGGCGGCTTCATCGGCTTCGATGGCTGCTTTTAGTTCGGGAATACCTTCCTGACGGTCGGCGATGGTTTTTAAAACGGGTATTTCTCTTTGTTGCCGGCTAAATGCCGGCGCCAACATCTGGTGCAGATGATTCAGGAACCTGTCTGCATCGGGCCGGTCACTTTTATTTACTACAAATAGGTCGGCAATCTCCATTACGCCGGCTTTCATGGTTTGAATTTCATCGCCGGCTTCGGGTACCAGCACCAGCACCGTGGTATCGGCCAGCCCGGCAATTTCCACTTCGCTTTGGCCGATGCCGATGGTTTCCACCAGTATGTAATCAAAACCCGCAGCCTGCATCAGGGCCGTGATTTCGATGATCATGCGGTTGAGCCCGCCGAGGCTGCCGCGGCTGGCCATCGAACGGATATATACTGAAGGGTGATTATACCACTGGTTCATCCGCACCCGGTCGCCCAACACAGCGCCGAGGTGAAAAGGCGAAGAGGGATCAATGCAAAGCACACCCACTTTCTTGTTGTCGTTGACCCAGGCTCCGATCAGCGCATCGGTGATGGTGCTTTTACCAGCGCCGGGAGGTCCGGTAATGCCCACCACACGGGCATGTCCCGCAGGAAGTGACTGCATAAAATCGAGCCAGCCCTCCTGCTCGTTTTCCACCAGGCTGATGGCACGGGCCAGCGCGCGAAACCTTCCTTGCTGTATATCGTTATAGAGTGCCTGCCACATAGTGTTTGGGGTAATGCAAATGTAGGGCGTGGGAATTTACTCTCCGGCAAAACAAATAACTTTGCGGCGATGACGAATTTCATACCCATATTCCCACTTGGTATTGTTGTATATCCTGGCGAGCAGGTAAACCTGCACATCTTCGAGCCGCGCTACAAGCAATTGGTGCGCGAGTGTTATGATCAGGAAAAGCCATTTGGTATTCCCACTGTAATTGAAAACCGCCTGCAGGATTATGGCTCACTGGTGACCGTGGAAGAAATTGCCAAAGTGCATGATAATGGTGAGATGGACATCAAAACCAGGGGCGGCTCGGTATTTCGGGTGCTGGAAGTAATCAAGGAAATTCCCGATAAGTTGTACAGTGGCGCTATAGTAAGCTATCCCGATAACCGGGAGCGTGGCAATAGCGAACAAATGCGGGCGGTAATCTCGGGTATAAAGGAATTGCATCGCCTGCTCAACCTGTCGAAGGATTTCAAAAAACCCGAGGAAGAGCTCAATAGCTACGATGTGGCACACCATGTGGGCCTTACGCTGGAAGAGGAATACGAATTGCTGGGACTGATGGACGAAAGGCAAAGGCAGGAATATCTTAAACGACATCTGGCCAAGGTATTGCCGATGGTGGCCGGATTGGAGCAGATGAAGGAGAAGATCAAGCTCAACGGGCATTTCCGCAACCTGGAAGGCTTTGACCTGAAAGATATCCGCTGATAAATTCATTGTTTTCCCCATCTTCGCATCTTCGCAGAAACCAACCAACTATGTCTGTAACACTCTGTTTCGATTTTGGTAATACGCGGCGCAAGCTTGCTGTATTTGAAGGAGATGAGCTGAAGCGGGTGCAGGTGCTCGACGATGACAGCCGCGAAACCGTGCAGGCTGTGCTGGATGCATATCAGCCGAAGAAAACGATTCTGAGTTCGGTGGTGGATCATAATCCGGAAATGGAAGCCCTGTTGCAGGAGCGGACAAAGTTTCATTTGCTGAATCATGAAAGCCGGTTGCCGTTTACAACACCAGTGGGTAAGCCGGAAACGATTGGTGCCGACCGGCTGGCGCTGGTGGCCGCAGCCGTGCATTTCTATCCTAAAAAGCATAACCTCATCATTGCGTTGGGGAGTTGCATTACCTATAATTTCTGCAACAAGTTTCATGAGTTCCTGGGAGGAGGTATTTCACCCGGTCTGGAAATGCGCCTGAAATCGGTGAATTACTATACTGCCAAGCTGCCCCTGGTAAAGGCCGACAGCAATGTGCCGTTGATAGGCTACGATACCCGCACCAATATTTTGAGTGGAATTGTGCTGGGAATGGTGTACGAAATGGATGGATTTATCGACGAATACAGCCGCAAATTCGACAACTTTAACGTGCTGTTAACCGGTGGCGATACGGTGTTTTTGGCTTCACACCTGAAAAACAAGATATTTGCAGACCCTGATTTAATCTTTAAAGGTCTTTATGCCATTAGTGAAGTCAATAACCCCTAAGATAATCAATATGTTAGGTGGTAGGTGGTTTGCGATTAGCCTGATTCTGACTGCTTATTGTATCCCCGCAACTGCCCAGGATAATTCACCCTACAGCCGCTATGGCCTGGGCGACCTGGTGCCGAATACGAATATCAATACCCGCGCAATGGGAGGCATTTCCGCGGGATATACCGATATCTTCTCCATCAATTACAACAACCCCGCAAGCTATGGATCATTCCAGGCTATAAGGCAGCAGACTTCTAAAAAGCTCGCTTCCGGCCGCGCCATTTTCGATGCGGGTATCAACCTGGAGAGCCGCACGCTGCGCGAGCCCAATAATGTAAACAAGTTCACCGCCAGCAACGCCATCTTCTCGCATGTGCAGGTGGGTGTGCCCCTGCGGCAAAACTGGGGCCTGAGTTTTGGCCTCCGACCCATCAACCGGATTAGCTATAAGCTGGCCCGTTTCGACAGGTTGACCGATCCCAATACGGGGCAACCGATCGACAGTGCGCTTACTACCAATGAAGGCGATGGCGGAACCTACCTGGTTTCGGGTGGCACCGGGTTCAAGATCAATTTAGGAACCAATAACAGCATCAGTTTTGGGATCAATGGTGGATACCTGTTCGGCAAGAAAGATATTTCGAACCGGGTGGCACTGATCAATGATTCGCTCAGCTATAATGCAGGGAATTTTCAAACCCGCAGCACCTATGGTAATTTCCATATAACAGGTGGTCTGCAATACACTACTTATTTTACCCGAACCGGTAAGGAGGAGTTTTCGCTTACGCTCGGTGCTTTTGGTAATCTGAAACATAATCTCAATGGCCGGCAGGACATTGTACGCGAAACCTATGTGTATGATCCCACTACCGGTTATAACCGCCTTGACAGTGTAACGGAAACACGCGACGTGAAGGGAGAGGTAACTTATCCATCGCAGTTTACCGCGGGCTTTGTGTTGGAAAAGAAAGCCGTTGAAAAAATGGGTTGGCTGATAGGTGTGGATGTGGTAAGACAGAACTGGGATGAGTTCATCTTCTTTGGCGAAAAAGACCCTACCCTGCGCAGCCGAACCGAAATACGCGTGGGTGGTCAGATTCGTCCAATCGCCAAAGCCAATTATTTCAGCAATGTGGCTTATCGATTTGGTTTCTTCCTGGGCAACGATTACCTGCAGGTGCAACAGGAAAAAATTCCGGTATTCGGCGCCAGCCTGGGTTTTGAACTGCCTTTCCGCAAGTTTAACCGCCAGCAGATGTACCAGGAAACCAAAGTAAACCTTGCGTTGGAATTTGTACGCCGCGGCAATAACAATAACCTGCTCAAGGAAAATATGTTCCGTTTATCAGCCGGATTTGCCCTGAGTGATTTCTGGTTCATCAAGCGGAAATTTGATTAATATCGCAGGCTGGTTCCCGACCTGTTATGCTAAATCAATTTTATCCTCACCGTTTCTTCCGACAAGGCCTCCCCTTTTTTGCGGGCCTGTTGCTGGCTACGACATTGGTCGTGGGCTGTGGCAATACCCAGGAAGAAATTGATGCCATCCTCGGCAAGCGCGATACCCGCGAAATTGCTAGGGGAGTGGAAAGCTTCCTGAGCCAGGAAGGAAAGCTCAAGGCAAAACTAAAAGCTCCCCTCATGTATCGCTCCATCAGCGATACGCAATACCTGGAGTTCCCCGAATCCCTGCACGTGGATTTTTACAACGACAGCACCGAAATTGAAACCTGGCTCGATAGCAAGTATGGTAAATACTACGAAGCGCTCGACAAAGTATATCTCCGCGACAGCGTGGTGATCATTACCATCAACCAGGACACCCTTCGCTGCCACGATCTCTGGTGGGATCAGAAAAAAGGGATCTTCTATACCGACAGTGTAGCCACTTATCGCTCCCCCGGCAACGACGTGGTAGGCGGTAAGGGCATGGAAGCCACCCAGGACCTGAAAACGGTGACCTTCAAAACACCCCTGGCCAGCATGCAGGTAAATTCCGACGGATTTGCCGAACAATAGGCTTGCATTTACAGTTAAGAAGAGAAGCGTTTTCTTTACACGGAATAGCTAAAGAAAAAAATCAGCGTAAGAAATCAGCGCAATCTGCGTCAAAATCTGCGAAAATCTGCGGGAAATGATGCCTTCGCCGCAAACATCTTCAAAGCACAAAGAGTTTCCCGCAGATTTTCGCAGATTTTAACCGCAGATTTACGCAGATAAAGGATTGGTATAATAAGTGTCAACTTTTTTAGGACCTGACTCTTTCTTATTTATTCAAACTAATATTCTTTTAAAATGATCTACCGCCGAATGGGTCGAACCGGCCTGCAATTGAGCCTGCTTTCTTTTGGAAGTTGGGTGAGTTTTCACAAACAGATTGACGATACCATCGCCGATGAGCTGATGGGTATTGCCTATGATAATGGCGTGAATTTTTTTGATAACGCCGAAGTATATGCGTTGGGCGAGAGCGAAAAGATGATGGGCCGCGTACTGAAGCAGAAGCAATGGGATCGCACTTCCTATGTAATCAGCAGCAAAGCCTATTTCGGCTGGCGGGGCAAGCAAAACAAACCCAATCAAACCGGGCTGAGCCGCAAGCACCTGGTAGAAGCCTGCCACGAAGCCCTGCAACGAATGCAACTCGATTACCTCGATTTATATTTCTGTCATCGTCCCGATAAATCGGTGCCCATTGAAGAAGTGGTATGGACCATGCACCAGTTGATTCAGCAGGGAAAAATTCTTTATTGGGGTACCAGCGAATGGAATAGTGTGGAGATTATGGAAGCGCATCGGGTGGCGGCCCAGCACGGGTTGATAGCACCTTCGGTGGAGCAGCCCCAATACAATCTGTTTGAAAGGCAGAAACTGGAAAAGGAATTCCTTTCCATTTTTTCGCAGGTGGGTATGGGTACCACCATCTGGAGCCCGCTGGCCAACGGATTGCTGAGTGGCAAATACAATGAGGGAATACCCGAAGGGAGCCGCTTTGGTATGCAGGGTTTTGAATGGCTGCGCGACAAGTGGATGAAGGAAGGCCTGCTCGATAAAGTGAAGCAACTGGCCGCGCTGGCTGCCGAACTGGGCATACCTGTTGCTGTTCTCAGCATTGCCTGGTGTTTGAAGAATCCGCATGTTACTACCACCATTTTGGGAGCCACACGCAAAGAGCAACTATTGGAAAACCTGCAGTCGCTGGAAGCCATGAACCTACTTACTGATGAGGTAATGGAGCGGATAGAAAAGATCGTAGATAATAAGCCGGTATTGCCGGAATGGTGATCGAACAAATCAACCGAAAAATTAGAACCATAGTCTCACAAATTGGCTAACTTCCGGGAAAAGCAGTAGTATGAGCTTTAAGAACAAGACCGTCCTCATTACAGGAGCCAGCCGCGGCATAGGCAAGGCCATTGGATTGCGCCTGGCCAGGGAAGGTGCCAATATTGTGGTAGCTGCCAAGTCGGTGGAAGAAAATCCCAAACTGGGCGGCACCATTTTCAGTGCCGCAAAGGAAATGGAAGAAGCGGGTGGACAGGCACTGGCCCTGCAATGCGATATCCGCAGCGAGGAGCAGGTGGCACAAACCGTGCAACTGACGGTGGAGAAGTTCGGGGGAATTGACATACTGGTCAACAACGCATCAGCCATATCGTTAACAACAACGGAAATGACCGAGCCCAAGCGTTACGATCTGATGTTCGACATCAACGTACGCGGTACTTTTTTCATGACCAAAGCCTGCATTCCCCATCTGAAAAAATCTGCCAATCCCCACATACTTACTTTATCGCCGCCGGTATCGCTCAAGCCGGCCTGGCTGGCATCGCATGTGGCATATACGCTCAGCAAATACAATATGAGCCTGATGGCCCTGGGCTGGGCAGAGGAATTGAAGCCGCATCGAATCGCTAGCAATGCACTATGGCCGCGCACTACTATCGACACGGCGGCGGTGCGCAACCTGCTGGGTGGCGATGCGCTGGCGCGCATGAGCCGTAAACCGGAAATTATTGCCGATGCCGCAGCCATCATCTTTGCCAAAGCATCGGGCACCTGCACGGGCAATACCTTTATTGATGAGGAAGTATTTGCCGCCGAAGGCATACACGACCTGGATCAATACGCCGTAGTGCCCGGCGCACAATTGTACAGGGATTTGTTTGTGGAATAAGCCCCTTATTCTTTCTCGGGCCGCATTTGCGGAAACAGCAACACGTCCTGTATGGAAGGCTGATTGGTCAGCAGCATACAAAGCCGGTCGATACCGATACCAATACCCGCGGTGGGCGGCATGCCGTATTCCAACGCGCGCAGAAAATCGTGATCGATAAACATGGCTTCCTCATCACCCCTTTCCATCAGCCTGGCCTGCTCTTCAAAGCGCTCGCGTTGATCCAGCGGGTCGTTCAACTCCGTATAAGCATTGGCAATTTCCTTCCCATTGATCATGAGCTCAAAGCGCTCTACCAGGCCCTGCTTGTCGCGATGCTTCTTGGTAAGCGGACTCATCTCTACCGGGTAATCGGTAATGAAAGTGGGTTGTATGTAGTGGTGCTCACATTTTTCAGAGAAAATCTCATCAATCAGTTTACCCTTGCCGATATTGGGGTCCACCGAAATATGCAATTGCTTGCATACCGAACGTAGCTGTTCTTCGTTCATGCGGCTCACATCGAAGCCGGTATGTTCCTGTATGGCTTCAAAAATGGTAACACGGCGGAATGGCGCTTTGAAGGAAATGCTCTTGTCGCCCACAGCAAGCTCCGTGCTGCCGCTTACATCCTGCGCAGCTTTCTCCAGCAATTTCTCCGTGGTCTCCATCATCCAGTTATAGTCCTTATAGGCCACATAAAACTCGAGGATGGTGAATTCCGGATTATGCGTACGGTCCATACCCTCGTTGCGGAAATTGCGGCTGAACTCATATACCCAGTCGAACCCACCCACAATCAGGCGCTTCAGGTAAAGTTCGTTCGCGATCCGGAGATAGAAGGGCACATCCAGCGCGTTGTGGTGGGTGATGAAGGGGCGTGCCGCCGCGCCGCCGGGAATGCTTTGCAGCACCGGCGTATCCACTTCCAGCGCACCGGCATCGTTCAGAAAATCGCGGATGGAATTGATCATCTTCGACCTTTTCACAAACACATCTTTCACAGCAGGATTTACAATCAGGTCAGCATAGCGCTGGCGATAGCGAAACTCCGGATCCGTTACTTCATCAAATGTTTGTCCCTGCGCTTCTTTCACCACCGGCAGGGGGCGCAGCGATTTGCCCAGCAGGGTCAGTTCGGTTACGTGCACCGAAGTTTCGCCGGTTTTGGTTTTGAACACATAGCCCCTGATGCCGATAAAATCGCCCAGGTCAATCAGCTTTTTCCAAACGATATCGTACAGCGATTTGTCATCACCAGGGCAAATATCATCGCGGCGGATATAGAGCTGAATCTTGCCATGGCTGTCCTGGATCACCGCGAAATTGGCCTTGCCCATATCGCGGATACTCATCAATCTGCCGGCCAGGCAAACATTGGCGTACTGATCTTTGTTCTCTTCGGTAAAGCCGTTCTTTATATCCGTGGAATAATGACTTACCGGAAATAGGGGAGCCGGAAAGGGCTCAATACCCATCATGATCAGTTCGGCCAACTTTTCACGTCGCAATTGCTCCTGCTCAGACAGATGTGCTGTACTCATGTAAATAGGGGGTTAAAAAAGTGGGGCAAAGGTAAGGCAATCCGGGGGCAATATGGCGGGAGCCATCAACCATTCCCGAAGGGAAATTTACCGCGAACCGAAGGGAATTGCCCGGTAAAATCCTAATCTTAACCCAATTTTGCCCCGCAGCCTTGCAAAAACCGGCTCGTGGGAGTAATTTGAAATTTCTTAAAATCAGGTACATTATGAAGAAGACTACGATTCATCTCTTGTTTTTACTGGCATTTGGATTCAGCGCCGTGCAAAGCAACGCGCAGATTAATGTGGGCAAACTGCTGGGCAAAAAATCATCCGGCGGTTATACCGAGGAAGAAGCCGGCATGGGCATAAAGGAAGCGCTTACGCAAGGTGTAACCAATGCCGTTCTGAACCTGAATAAGACCGATGGATTTTTTGGCAGTGAAGTATATAAAATGTTGCTCCCTCCCGATGCGCTCAAAATTGAGAAAGCCCTTCGCAGTGCGGGTATGGGCGCGCAGGTAGATCAGGCCATCCTTTCCATCAACCGCGGGGCCGAAGAAGCAGTGGCATTTGCCAAGCCCATTTTTATTGATGCCATCAAAGAGCTGACCATACAGGATGCCGTGAAGCTGGTAACCGGCGGCAAGGATGCGGCCACCCAGTATTTTCGCCAGAAGACCACCGACAAACTCATCGCAGCCTTTACGCCTTCGGTAGAGTCGAGCCTCGAAAAAGTGGGCGCTACCAAACATTATGGCGACATCGTGAATACCTACAATAAATTTCCCACTACCTTTAAGAAAGTAAATCCCGACCTCACCTCCTTTGTGGTGCAGAAAGCGGTGGATGCGCTGTTTGACCAGGTAGCGAAGGAAGAAGCCAATATACGCGCCAACCCGGTGGCCAGGGGATCGGATATATTGAAGAAAGTATTCGGCGGCAAATAAGCTGGCATTCCATATGATTTTTCAAAACCTTCCCATTGCACCGGAGCAGTTGCCCGCCGCGGCGGAGCTGGAGCTGAAGCCGGTGGATCCTAAATATTTGCATGTGCTATTGTGGCAAAACCTGATTGGTTGGCTGGTTCTGCTCGCCGGCATCAGTGCAGCCATATTGCTGGCCCCGGGCTGGCAGCAAACCTGGATCCTGATTGCAGCGCCTTCAGCCCTGTTGTTGCTGGCAACATTGGGCTGGCGATTCATTCAATTATCATTTCGCTACAAAGCCTATGCCCTCCGCGAGCACGATGTGGTGTACCGCAGTGGCTGGCTCATCCGGTCCGTGCGGGTTTGTCCCTTCAACCGCATACAGCATTGCAGTGTGGATGCCGGCGTGCTGGAACGCCGCTACGGGCTCGCTTCGCTTTCGGTATTTACGGCCGGCGGCATGCAGGCCGATATGAAGCTGCCCGGCCTGCCGCAGGAAGAAGCGGCCCGGCTCCGTGAATATATTCTCTCCAGGATCAACCGGCCCGCAGGTGACTGAAAACTGGCAAATACCAAGGCGCCAGCCGGGCACCGCCCTGCTGCTGGTGTTGTATAAAACAATAGTGCAACTGATCAGGATGCTCTGGCCCCTGTTGCTGATCTGGCTGCTGCGCTCACCGGGCAGGCAGGCCCGCATTGACCCCTGGGAAATAGCCATTGGCGCCACTTCCATCCTGTTTCTGCTACATTCCATCCTTGAGTTTTACCGCTTTCGGTTTAGTATTGAAGCGGATGAACTGATTATACGAAAGGGAATTTTTACGCGCACCCAACTGGTGCTGCCCCTGCACCGCATACAGGCCGTGCATATAGAAGAAAACTGGCTGCACCAGTTGCTCGACCTGGCACAGGTGGCGCTCGACTCACCGGGAACGGAAAAAACCGAGGTAAAGCTGATACTGAAGCAGCGGGAGGCCGAGGAATTCCGGCGCTATATCAGCGGGCAGCAAAAGCAGGGTGATCCGACATTGTCGGAAACAGCAAGGCCTGAGCCCGATGCGGAGCCCACATTGTTTCAGCTAAGCCAGCGCGATCTTATCCGGCTGGGTTTATCGGCCAACCACCTGGAAGCTTTTTTCCTGATGCTCGCTTTTGGTTTTTCCCTGCTCGACAATCTGGAGCGTGCCATCGATTTTGAGTTCAGCGGCTTTCTGCGCTGGCTAAGCGATCTGGCGGCCAATAGTACGGCCGCGGCGCTGGGCATGGTAGCCCTGGCCATTTTGCTGCTATCGATCGTACTGTCGCTTTTGCGGATCACCCTGCAATACGGGCGCTTCGCCATCAGCCGCTCGGCAAAGGGTTTTCGTATACAGAGTGGCCTGATCAACCTGAAGGAGAAGATCATCCCCTTCAGCAAAGTACAGTACATCAGTTGGAAGGCCAACTGGCTGCGTTCGCGCATACCCATTTATCTGCTGCATTTTCATGCCATAGGCGATGAGAATATGAAGAAGAAGTGGACCATTCGCATCCCCATTACCCAGCCCGGGTTTGTAGATACCCTGCTGGCTTACTATCATCCGGCCATCCACCAGCAGCCGGATTATCTGCGCATACAGCGGGCTTATGTCGGGCGCCGGGTATGGCTGCTGGGTATTTTGCCCCTGCTGTTGCTGTTTCCGCTGCTCTATTATTTCCGGGGTGGCTATGCCTGTTGGCTCCTGCTCTGGCCACTCTATATAGCGCTTACGGCCAGCCTGTTTCGCCGCCGCTTCCGCCTGTATGTGGCGGCCGATGCTTTGCAGATTTGCCGCGGCATATTTGGCCGCGAGTATATCGTATTGCGTTGGGAGAATATACAATCCGTAGCCCTTCGGCAAAGCATTTACCAGCGAAGAAACGGCCTCGCCACCCTGCGCATCTATACCGCCGACCGCTGGATCAGCATTCCCTTCCTCAGCTTGCAGGAAGCCGAAATCATTCGAGATTATGCGATGGCGCGGGTGGAGATGGGGGAGTTATAGAGTAGCATTGGTGACTTCAATCCAACGCTTTGGTGTAAGTACAAAACTGTTTAACCCGGCCTGTTTTCTAAACCCCTCGAATTCGAGGGGTTTGAAGTGGTCATATTCGGCCACCCTTTATTGTACTGAAATCCAAAGCCAGGTAATTAAATTGATATTATTTCAGCTTCACCAACCAGTTTGCTCGCTTCATGAATCCACCATTTTCTCCCCGCAACAAGATACTTTTCAAGCTCAGTAACAAATAGGAATTCTATGTTTACAACCCTACTTTCTCCTGGTTGAATCCACTCCCCTTCAAACTGAACTTCTCCTATAAAGCTGGAATGTATTTGGCCGTCAAAATATTCGAAAACGTGATTGGGTCTGTAACCACTGACGATTCCTGAACGCCGACCTCCTTCATTGGTAGCTTTCAAAGTAAGTAGGGCTGTGATGGTTTTGGATGGGGTTTTAGCCATTTATTTTCATTAAAAATATCGGCTGTAGGGTATAACGGTTCGCGGCTTGGCGTAGTGGCGGATTTATAGCACAAAAGTTCAATCGAAGAACTGCACTTGAATCTACCACAAAACTGTCATACGAAGAACTGCACCCGCCATTACGCCAAACCGCTGGTAGCGGCTGCCGATTTCCATTAAGCATAGTCAACTTCAACATCAATTTCATCAACACAGGTCTGAGTTTGTGAATGGTTATGAGCAGTTTGGAAAGCATCACCATTTGTTGTCAGGTTTTGAATCTTGTCAATTGGAATACACCTCCAATTTTTTGTCGGGTCTTGGCTAAGCCCGGAACTGGATTCACCACCATATTGATAAAAAAGAGCTTGCTGCTTCCCATTCTTTAATCCAAGAACATGAGGAGTCATTTTTCTCCGATAGCCGTTGTAATCACAAGTTACACACTTCCGTTCTAAGATTGCTTGTTTAATTACTTGATAGTTTGACATTGTATTTGATTAAAGTTATTTTTTCCAATCGTATTTTGTTTTGTCGCAACTGCATCTCACTTTCTTAGCAACCGTGTCATAATTTTTCATTGACACAAGCGGCTTCTTGCAAGCTGAATCTTGACAGTAAAATAATTTTTCCATTTCAAGAAAGTCAGCCCAAAATGCTTTGAGGTCGCCAATTTTTGGAGAGAAAGGATTGTCATGAGAAAGAAGATTGCCTAAAATATTTGAGTTCACGATTCTGTCAATCACCGACATTTGTGCTTTCAATTCATTGCTGCATTTATTGATTCGTGATTTGAGTTCATTCAACAATTCATCAGGCATACGCTTCTCATTAAGTTCATTAAATCTGAAATCAACTTTCACTTCAAGATTAACGCATATGTCTTTCAAAGTATGCTCAAGATATTTTCTCATAGGATTTCCAATCAAGGCGACATTTCCCTTTGCCAAATTTGCTTCAATCTGTTCCCTCAATTCGTTTGGCTCAGCATCAATTTGAGTTCCTTCTATATCACTCCATTTGATTTCCTTAATTAGCCATCCTTTTCTTTTTGCAAGTTGACTTACATATTGATACCACTGGTCTTCATGTGTAAGTAAAATAATTTGGCGGTTAGAGAATTTTTCAAACAAAAGGTCAGCAAATTTTTTACGGTGGCTTGTGTCAAAACTTGAAATCACATCATCCAAAAGAATGAATTCATTCTCATGATTGTATTCTTCAACAGAAGCAAGGAAGAATGCTAAGCCGAAACAATTCAAGTGAGATTCACTGAAATATTTTTGTGGCGGTGAAACCCAGTTGCCGTTATACTTATACTCAATCGTAATTCCAGTCAGTTCGTTGTCCTCACCTATAGTCACAATTCTTAGTTCCTGAAATTGTTCACCTGGATTCATGAATTGATAGAATTCATTTATTTTATCTGAAACTTTAGCAATGAAATCTTCCAGCCCCTCCTTCTGCTTTTTTACAAATTCATTGTAAATAATTTCCATTGATGCCTTTTGCTTTTCAATCACTTCTTTTTCTTTCTCAAAGTTTTTAATTCGCAAAAAAGCATCTTTTGCTGATGAGATATTTGAAAATAAAAGTGCCTTGTTATCTTTTTTCAACTGCTCTTGAATCGCTATGGTTCTTGCGGTAATTGATGTGAGAATTTCAAAATCATCATCAGTAAAGTTCAAATCTTTTGCATCTGAAATCATTTTTCCAGAAGTCACTTTTTCATTCCCGTTCTTCTCATAGTCAGTGAGTTTAGTAATCAAGCCGTCAACACCTATTTTGATTTGCCCGTTTGCCTTTTCAGTGTAGTGAGCATCTGCTCTCAAAACTTCAAGCCGTTTTATTCTTTCAGAAGCAAGTTTAGTTACGGTTTGTTTTGCTGAATCAAAAGCTGCTTTCTTTTTTGCTGATTCTTCAATTTGTTTTAAGCGGCTTTGGATTTCAATTAATAAATCTTCTTTAGATTTTGGTAGTAGGCAAAGAGGACAGGTTTCGTCTTTGTGATATTTCTTTTCAATGACAGTGCTTCCTGCTTTCAACAGTTCAGCAAAGAATACCTGCATGATACTTTGAACATCATCAGCAATCTTTTTAAACTCAGTGTGATAGTTGGCATATTCTTTATTGAGTAAATTCGATTCACCTTTTAATGTTGTAATTGTTGACTGGCAGGTTTCAACGAAACGCAACTCGTTGAGAGATTTTGTATTTGCTGGTGCTTGAAGCAACAACAAAAGTTTATCAATGTCCTGTATTGATTTTGCTTCAACACCTAATTTCAAAGGAAGGACTATCTCATTTATTTTTGTAATTAGATCCTTTTCTTCACTGACAGCAGCATTTATTTTTTCAATCAGTATTTTCTTTTCGTTGTTGATTAGCGTTTCATAGTTCTGAGTTTTGAGTTCCGTCTTTAGAGAATTAAAAGATTTTTTCAACACTTCTTTTGCTTTGTTGACCTCTGCATAACCGATAATGTCAGATAAACTTTTGAGCTTATCACCTTTGGTTTTGTCAATGAAATCAGTAAGGAACTGATACCTTAAAATAAGATTCTCGCTTTTAGATTTATTGAGATAATCTGTAAAGTCGGTTGACTTATTGGAATAATCAGCGTTAAGTTTTCCTTTCTTGCTGCTTAAAGTCCTGTTTGAGTTTATTGTGGACTTTGTAAACTCCAATTCAACAGAAGAAACATCAGCGTCTGAAAGGTTTGCATTTCGCAAAGCTTCTTTCAAATCGATTTCTGAACCTGATAAATGGAGAACTGAATCGTTGTAAAACCATTCTAACGAATCTGAGATGCTGCTCTTCCCTGTGCCATTGTCACCATAAAGCAAGATTGATTTTTCAGACAATAGAAGTTCCATTGTCTTTTGAACTCCACGAAGCCCAGTGATAGATAATTGTTTAATTCTTGTTGGCATTTTTACTACGCAGTTCTGATAGTTTATTTTTTATGTTGGTGTCAGTCAGTTTACCTTCTTTATACAAATTGGTTAAAGATTCAGCAAGTGCTTTATCTACATTCTCAATTTGAGTGATGTTTTCAAAGAAGTCATCTAAAATTTCTTTTCCTGATTTTACTTTCTTTTCCATTGCAATTAATTTTTAAAATAGTTCCAGTCAATGTTCAAATTTAACTTCAAGTCATTTTTTAAAATGTCAAATCCCGTTTTGTTGTTGCAAATCGGATAAACTCCGTAATGCTCAACAAAACTCAAGATGAAATAACTTTCAAGGTCTTCAATTCTGAAATCCCAATTTGCTTTCAGTATATCAAAGTTCACATAAGTAAAAAACAATGGTTCTACTTTTCTGTAGTTCACAAGCCCGACATTTTTTGATTTACCTTCAAAGTGTCCGCTTAACCTACTGCCAATGCTGTTTGTTTTTCTCTCACTCATTCCGATGTAAAGCAGTTTTGATTTGTCAAACGGATACTGAATAAAAATGTTTTTGCTGAAAATGAAATATAACCCAACAATACCGTTAAGCGGTCTTATGTTTGACTGCTCAAAAGGTTTGGGCTTGTCAAAGTAGATTGATATTGTCTGAATGTTTTCGTTTGTCATTTTTTTGCTCACTTATTTTCGTCATTACCTCTTTTGTCACGCTGTCCTTGTTCGGTTGCCGCTTACTCATAAATAGGCGCAACAACAATAAAACAATTATATCTGCACGTATCTGCCTATCACTTATCTATAAAAGCATGGCATACTATGAATATGGGTCAATACGATCGAAGGCGGAGCAACGTATTGCCGCCCACAACATTAAAATACAATTATTATTGAATATGAAGATAATTATGGGCAGAAATTATTTCCCGATAGGAAATGATGCCCGAAGGCAAGTAGTATGATGCCAGCGCCATTGTGCCGTTTACGGCAAACCGTAGTGCCTGTAATTTAATTCTCTCATACGGACTACTCCCACCACAACACCTTCTACCTCAGAATTGCCGGGGGATTTAGAGCCCTTACCCGTAGGGGATTCAGCATTTGAAAATCAATAGATAAGCGTCTGTTGATGGCTACACCACTTATCAATTCTGTGCCAGAGGTAGCCATACCTTTTATGCAAGTTATCTGCCGATCTATCAGTGTCTGCCATTCCCCGGCAGTTCGCCCTACCACTAGGTTAGTCGCGGCACCCTTTTCGTCAGGCCCTGCACGCGCCTCGTCATTTCAACGGGTAAGACTGGTGAAAATCCCATTTTTTGCAGATAGGTAAAGTTGTAAATTGGCATTAATCTTTTCACGATAGATGCGTGAATGATCATTGCTTACTTATCCTTTAAAAATTCCGGGTCAAATGATACCTGCTTTTGATCATAATCTCGTATTGCCGCCACATCTGGGCTCGCCTACAGAGTTTAGCCAACTTTCGCCGTACGAAACCGACATGTTGGAATTCTGCCAGCATTTTGGGAAGAGTCCGCAAAGGATAGAAATTTTGGAACAGTTTTTACGTTTTCGCGAAACCTTGCGCGATTTCGGATTGTTAAATGGGTATCAGTGGCTTGATGGAAGTTTTGTTGAGAATATTGAGCAACAAGAAATGCGACCTCCCCGTGATCTGGACGTTGTTACCATTTATTGGGGGTATGATACGGCTTTTCAGCAAGACTTATTGGGTAATTTTCCAGAATTTGCTGATCCTGTGATGGCTAAACAAAACTACAAGGTTGACCATTACCCATTCGATGCAGGAATTGCGCCTACCGCAACTGTTGAACTATCAAGATATTGGACACAATTATTCTCGCATAACCGGAATGGAGTTTGGAAAGGAATGGTGGCAGTGGGTCTTGATACAGTCAAAGAGGATTCAGAAGCTTTAGCGTACCTTCAAACCCTGAAATCATGACACCCCGCAGACGCAGAGAGCAGTTGAAAGTAAGTATCCTGGAAGCACAGCGCATGCTTAGCCTGGTAGGCGACCATCCTGCCATGGGGCCTTCATTTCGCAAGAGAGTAGAAATGATGCAGCGCGAGCTGGATGATTTGCCCGCCGATACAAAAGAGGCGTCAGTAACTCTTCTTTTTTCAGGTGCCCCTGTATTGGGCTCCATCGGCATTGATGCAAATTTCCTAAGCAGGGTTCTACAACCTTTTCAGAAAATGATTCAAAGCGACCTGGTGCAACGAGGGTATGGAAAAGTTGGTAGCCGTGGACAGTTGAAAAATGCTGATGAAGCGCGATTGTTCTTAACTTCCTTGCCGCGTGGCTCATTTGGCGTGGAACTTAGCAAATTGGATAGCAGCAACCTCTTCAATGAAGATCAGGTAGCAGACTCCCTTGTTCATATATCACGACTTGTTGATGCGGCTGCACGCAGCGATGAAGACTTTGCTGCCAGCCTTTCGGACACTTCTTCACGCACGCTTTCCGATCTCATCCAATTCCTGAAAGTTGTGGCCGACGATAAAGCCGGAATCAGCATCGAAACTGGTAATGCACGTACCGCCCTCAACAATAGTGATGTACTGGCCGCTTATCAGCGGGTATCCGAAACCAGGACCGTGTTAGAGGATGTGGAAATAAGCGGCACTTTAAAGGGCATCCTGCTGGAATCATGGAAATTTGATTTCCTTGCCGAAACTGGCGAAACCATTACCGGAGCCATAGGCCCGGAACTATCTGAAGAGGAGGCGGCCCAAATATTCAGCAAATTCTTTAATAGGAAATGTACCGCCATGTTGCAGAAAACCATTGTTTACCTGCGAAGTGGTAGAGTGAAGGAAATATTTGTTTTACTCGGGGTGAAAGGATAAATCTGGAAGAGTGTTTTGTTTGATAAACGCCTAGATGTACCAATACATCTCCCAATAGCTGGCAATTGATAATCCCAAGGAGTTTTTCAAGTAGCTAATTCTCTTGTAGGCAAGAAGGTGTCGGGTGGCAATGCCTGATTGGTCGCCACTGAAAACAGCAATTCTGCAGAAGGATTAAAGGAATTTCTACAAAATATGAGTTCAATGTTCGCGTCCATGTCAACAAACATCTAATTCATTTTATTTAAGGTATTTATCCTTTGAATGCTTTTTGTGCTCAGACTTATAATCATATTCCCTGGGGAGTTTAATAACCCCTGATAAACTTTTCACCAATGGAGTTACTTCGCCGTCCACTTTTGGGTGAGTTAACAAACTGAGATAAGTTGCAATCAGTTGCGACAAGCTCACATTCTTGCTCCTGGCATAAATCTTCGCATTTTCCATGATTGAGCTGTCAAGTTTTAATGTCAATTTGGTTTTCATTTGTCAAGATTATAGATACAAATATAGAAATGTGTAAGTGGTGGTAAAGGCCAAGTTATAAGAGGCAAATGAAACACTAAAGCATTAGCAATGTGATGGTATTTGTTTAGTTCAAACCCGGGATTCTCATTACGAAGTTTTCGCTGTGATCCTTGCAAGCTAGCCACTTAGAATTTAAAGCAGAAACGGTGCTGCCTGGGTAATAATTGAAACATCCCTAAAACCATGAATAATTAGAAGGGAACGGGCAAATAGCCCGGGTTGAATCGGAAAAACAGGCCGACATAAATAATATACGAACAACAAACAGAGAGTACAATAACCCTGACAACTTTGTTCTTCGTAAGCCAGCAGGCTACCAAAAAAATAACTATTGAAATCATACCCACCATAGGAGGAAGTACCAAATTAAATAACGAGCCGAGTTCTGCTTCATGCATATCGGCTGTCATGGAAAGAATCCAGCATACTATTGTAAAAATCACTATTGCTAATATTCCGAAACTTCTAATTGTCATGTTCGTATTGCAGCCAATAATGTAAGATGAATGATTCGAAGATAAAGTTGATTTACGGGGCCTGTAGTGTCGGACCTCCGTGCAATCATCAACCCTACCCCTCCATCAACAATACCTGCCATGCCTTCGCCACTTCCCCTTCGTCCAAGAGTTTGGCGGCATAGCGGTGGATTTCCAGGGCCATTTCTTCGGGGTTCAGGTTATAGTATTGCACTATCTGCCGCAGGTGGGGGTCGGAGAAGGCGGGGTCGGGGGCGGGCAGATCCGATTCACCCATCAGGTAGGCATCGACCGCATGCGCCGCG
>JBIQMS010000055.1:0-25785 GCA_044463125.1 Terrimonas ferruginea | reverse complement strand
ATACCACTAATAAACTGTTAACGATGTCCTGCTATTCAACACCTAAACTCTAAACTCTAAACCTTAAACTTTAAACCCAAAAACGTACTACGTAAAACGTAATACGTATCACCCTCCCTCTTTCCCCCCCAGCATAGGCACAAAGAGGAAACTATCAAACACTTCTTCGCTGATGGCTCCATTCTCCATTTTCGTAATGCGCATCATGCGCTGCATCTTGTCGTCGCCGACAGGAATCACCATCTTGCCTCCGGGTTTGAGTTGTTCAATGAGTTTGGGCGGGATAAAGGGAGCCGCTGCGGTGATCAGCACCCGATCGAAGGGGGCAAATGTGGGAAGCCCCTCATAACCGTCGCCATAAAAAAGTTTAATTGAAGGAATACTCTTCAAGTACTGGAACTGCTTATTCGCATCGAAAAGCTTTTTCTGCCTTTCAATACTATACACCTGCACGCCCATTTTTGCCAATACCACGGCCTGGTAGGCACTGCCAGTGCCTATCTCCAACACTTTCATAAAAGGCTGCAGGTCGAGCAGCTGCGTTTGGTAAGCTACCGTATAGGGTTGCGAAATGGTTTGCCCTTCACCAATAGGGAAAGCCTTGTCTTCATAAGCGCGTTCGCCAAATGCTGAATCGAGGAAAAAATGCCGGGGCACTTCATTAATGGCGTCCAGTACGCGTTCGTCCGTAATGCCTTTCGCTCTGATTTCGTTCACCAGTTTTTCTCTCAAACCTTTATACCGGTATGTATCTTGCGTGGGTCTCATAAGCCAGTCGCAAGATAGCAAGATTTGCGCTCAGGCATCTCACAATTTCATATCAGCAATAATCGCTTTTATCTTTTCATCGAGCTGCTTATTCACTTTGTCGTAATCCGCTATATCCGACAACTGCTCTTTCACGCTGAAGTAAAATTTAATTTTAGGCTCCGTCCCGCTGGGTCTTGCAGAAATCATACTGCCATCGGCGGTGATAAACTGCAATACATTGGATTTGGGAAGGTGGATAGGCCATTCTTCGCCTGTTTGCGGATTCAGGCCCTTGCTTAGTTCATAATCGAGCAACTGCACCACGGGTGATCCGTTGATGGTTTTTGGGGGATTGGAACGATAGGCTTCCATCATAGCCGCTATCTGCTGTTGCCCATCCATGCCTTTTTTGGTAATGGAGATCAGGTCTTCTTTATAGAATCCGTATTGCACATAGAGCTCCAGTAATTTCTGAAACAGGGTACGACCCTTGTCTTTCTCGTAAGCGGCCATTTCGCAGAGCAGGGCTACGGCGCTCACAGCATCCTTGTCGCGGATCTTATCACCAATCATCAGGCCAAAACTTTCTTCGCCACCTACCACATAATTTTCCTTTCCTTCTTTCTCGCGGATCATTTCAGCGATCCATTTAAAGCCGGTAAGTACCCGATAGCATTTTACGCCATTACCTTCCGCCAGGGCATCGGCCATGCCGGTGGTAACGATGGTAGTAATGATCATATCATTGGCCGAAGCGATTCCTTTCATGCGCCTTGCCTCGAGCAGATAATTAAATGCCAGTACGGCGGTTTGGTTACCATTCATCAGCACCCATTCGCCATGGTTGTCTTTCACGCCAATACCCACCCGGTCCGCATCGGGATCGGTTCCCAGCAGGATGTCCGCATCCAACTCTTTGGCTTTCTGCAAACCGATGGCCATGGTTTCCTTCTCTTCCGGGTTGGGATAAATCACCGTTGGGAAATTGCCATCGGGTGTTTTTTGCTCCTCCACAATATGCACATTCGTGAAACCAAATTTCTCCAAAGCCTGTGGCACCAGTTTAATGCCGGTACCATGGATAGGCGTGTACACGATACGCAGATCGTGTTGGCGCGCTATGATATCGGGATAAACACTAAGCCCTTTCAGCATGGACAAATAAGCTTCATCTATTTCCTTTCCTATCAGTTGTATCAGCGCTTCGCCACCCGACCATTTCACCTCATCTACCGAGGCTATCTTCTCAACTTCCTTTATCACATTCTTGTCATGGGGTGGCACCAGTTGCGCACCATCGTTCCAATAAGCTTTGTAACCGTTATATTCTTTGGGGTTGTGAGAAGCCGTACAAACCACCCCACCCTGACAACCGAGGTGGCGGATAGCAAATGAAAGTTCCGGCGTGGGACGAAGGCTTTCGAATAGATAAACCTTGATGCCGTTGGCAGCAAATACATTCGCCGTGGTTTCTGCGAAAAACCGGGAATTATTACGGCTGTCGTGGGCGATAGCCACGCTTACCTTATCACCGAAACTTTGCTTCAGGTAATTGGCATAACCCTGTGTGGCCATACCCACCGTATACTTGTTCATTCGATTGGTGCCCACCCCCATTAAACCACGCAGTCCACCCGTACCAAATTCCAGGTTCTTATAAAAAGCATCAGCCAGCTCGGCCGGGTTTTCCTTCTGTAATTGCTGAATTTCATCTTTGCTGGCCTGGTCAAAACTTCCATTGAGCCAGGTATCAATTTTCTGTTGTATCGCCGCGTCCATAATGGTCAATTAAGCTGGGTTAAGGTTAGAAATATGAAGGCTTGAAGTTATTCAATTTATACTAAATCCCTATACTGCTGCAAAACGTATTTTTGCAGGTATGGGCCAGATGATGAAATGGATACACACTGATTTTTGGAGCAGGAGCGGCAAAGTAAAAGCGTTTTGCGCTGTGCTCCTTTTCAGCCTATTAATGATCCCATTTTATTCCACGGCCGAATCGGGCCCCAGCTTGCCACACAGGCCTAATTTTATTTCGCCTGCGTATGCACAGATTACTGATACTACCCCCGCACTTCTAAAGAAGCGCCTGCCCTGGGTGGCCGGCATTACGGGTGTCAGCTTTGCGGGCTCACTTATCGTGTTGAATGAAGCCTGGTATAAGGAACAGGGCCGTTCCGGTTTTCATGTATTTAATGATAGCAAAGAATGGTTGCAGGTAGATAAAGTGGGTCATGGTTGGTCGGCCTACAATGCGGCACGTGCAACCGGATCGCTTTGGCGATGGAGCGGACTGCCGCGGAAAAAGGCGGCGTTGATGGGCGGCATCAGCAGTTTCGCTTATATGACCGGCATTGAAGTGCTGGATGGCTTCGCGGAAAAATGGGGCTGGAGTTGGAGCGATGTAGCAGCCAATAGCTTTGGAGTGGGGCTTTACCTGGCACAGGAATTAGGCTGGCAGGAACAGCGCATCCAATTCAAATTTTCCTTTCACCGAAACAGGTATAAAGAAGACATGCTTGAAGAAAGGGCTGATGATCTTTTTGGAGCAGGCTTTGCCGAGCGCATGCTGAAAGACTACAATGCGCAAACCTATTGGCTAAGCGCCAACATAAGGTCCTTCTTCCCGGAATCCAACTGGCCGGCCTGGCTCAACCTATCGTTGGGCTATGGCGCTACAGGTATGTTTGGCGGATTTGAAAATAGCTGGTCGGGCGAGGGAGGCCAAACTATTATCCGAAATGATATACGTCGTACACGACAATTCTATTTATCTCCGGATATTGATTTCACCAGGATACCCACCAAAAGCAAATTCCTGCGCACCGTTTTCTCTATGCTAAATGCCTTCAAATTTCCTGCACCGGCATTGATGCTGAATAGCAGGGGGAAGTGGGAAGCGGTGGCGGTGATGTTTTGAGGGAAATTTGGGAATTTGAGGAAATTTGTGAATTTGAGGAAATTGGTGAATTTGGAAATTTGTGGACGACGGTCTTTGATTCAAAACTTGTTCAAAGTTCAGGGGAGTTTTCCCGCAGATTTGCGCAGATTTTTGACGCAGATTGACGCAGATTTTTGACGCAGATAATATCCTTTAACAACTTACAACTCCCTACTTACTACTTACAACTTACTACTTCCCCAAATTCACAAATTAAACGAGGTACGCTCCCCGCACTTCCCCTCCTTCCACTTCCACAAAAATATGTTCCTGCAAGGTGGTTGCTATGGAAAGGCCTACATAATCGGGGTGAATAGGAAACGAATTGTGGCTACGGCCTACCAGCACTACAGTTTGAATTTTGCGTGGCTGAAACTCGAGGAAGGGCTTCATGGCATAGAGCATGGTCTTGCCACTGTTGGCCACATCATCAATCAGAATTACCGTTTTGCCATCAAATGAGATTGATGCGCTTATTTGTACCTCGCGTGGCGATTTTTTGTCGAGAGAAACCGCAAGCAGCTCTGTTTCGGGTCCATGGTATTCGCGGATCAGGTTTTGCAACATGGCCGCAATAGCATAGCCATTTTCACGAATACCTGCGAGAATCAGGCTGGACGTGTCGCCATTGTTTTCGATTATTTCCAGCGCTATTCGTCTCAATTTTTTCTGCGCAACTGCAGCATCGAGGATATATTTTTTCTTTTCCTTCATCTTACTCATACATTCCGGCGTAAATTAGCACATGTAATTGATTGCTTATGCAAATAGCCCAACAAATTTTGTTTGCCCTGGTAAGTGTGCTCGCCATTGGCCTCTTCAGCAAAAAGCTGCGTGAACTGATTGCCAATATCAGGCTGGGGCGTGAAGAGAAATTGACGGATCAGTCCGCACAACGCTGGCGCAATATGGTATTGCTGGCACTGGGGCAGCAAAAAATGTTTCGCAATCCCCTGGTGGCTGTACTGCACCTTATAGTTTATGCAGGCTTTATCATCATCAATATAGAGGTACTCGAAATTGTGCTCGATGGCATATTGGGTACGCATCGGCTTTTTGCTGCCCCCCTCGGTAATTTCTATCATTTCCTGATCAACTCCTTCGAAGTTCTGGCCCTGCTGGTGCTGATCGCCTGTGTGGTTTTCCTGGCCAGAAGAAATATGTTGAAGATCCGCCGGTTTATCAGTCGCGACCTCGATGGATGGCCACGCAGCGATGCGAACTATATCCTGGTTACCGAAATCGTACTCATGTCGCTATTCCTTTTCCTCAATGCGAGTGATACGCTTTTGCAGGACAGAGGGGTGGCAAAATATGCATCCCACCCCACCGGGGATTTTGTGGTTTCGGCCTGGCTGAAACCGCTGCTTTCGGGTATGAGCGATAGTGGATTGATCGCGCTGGAAAGAACCTGCTGGTGGCTGCATATCCTGGGAATATTCGCCTTCCTCAATTATTTGCCTTATTCCAAGCACCTGCACATTCTCTTTGCCTTTCCCAATGCCTGGTATGCGCGACTTACGCCCATGGGCAAAATGGAAAATATGCCTTCTATTCAAAACGAAGTGCTTTATGCCATGCAGCCGGAACTGGCGCCTACAGGTACTACTGATACACCCCCACAAAAGTTTGGGGCCAAAGACGTGACCGACCTGAGTTGGAAAAATATTCTGGACGCTTATTCCTGCACCGAATGTGGCCGCTGCTCCGCCGCATGTCCGGCCAATAGTACAGGCAAACTTCTTTCACCCCGGAAAATTATGATGGATACCCGCGACCGTGCGGATGAGTTGGGTCGTGCAAGAAGAAGTGGGAAGGAAAGCGATGAGCGCTCGCTGCTGCACGATTATATCAGCGTGGAAGAATTGCGCGCCTGTACTACCTGCAATGCCTGTGTGCAGGAATGCCCCGTAAGCATTAATCCCCTCGATATTATTCTGCAACTACGGCGCTACCTGATCATGGAAGAAAGCAATACTCCCGGCGAATGGGCCGCTATGTTTGGCAACGTGGAAAACAATTTCGCTCCCTGGAAATCGAGCCCGGAAGAAAGAGCGAACTGGGCGGAAGGCAGTTGAATCGTTGAATCGTTGAACTGTTTAAGGTTGAGAGTTTAATGATACAGGATGTAAATGCGGTTTATGTAAAACTGGAAATACGGGTATTCCTTCCTTAATCTTATAGGCTAACCACAAGACAGTTCAACGATTCAACAATTCAACGATTCAACAGTTCACTCATTCAGCTTACTCCCCGCATCCTTCTTCGTTGCCATACGCCACCCATGAATGATGGCTGTAAGAGCGAAAATGCCACCAATGATCCAGTTGAGCACATGCTGATTGTTGCTGATGCTGTTGGCGATCAGAATACCGCCAAAGATGAAGACACAGTTGCCAATAAAGGTACCGATACCGATGCCCGCGATATAGGAATTGTAATGATCGGGCCTGGGCAATAAAATTTTCTTGGTAAACAATACCGTACTCCAGCCAAACCAGAATGGAATCTGTACAGGGTTCACGGCGCTCATCACCATTCCCAACACAAACCTTGGCAGGGTGCTGCTGAGGATCACATTTTCATCCACGCTGGGGTTCATGGCGGCATAAAAGCTGGATGCTGCCAACACCAACACAATCAACAAA
Organism: Terrimonas ferruginea; assembly: GCA_044463125.1. Taxonomy (GTDB): domain Bacteria; phylum Bacteroidota; class Bacteroidia; order Chitinophagales; family Chitinophagaceae; genus CAYMZZ01. The sequence continues at coordinate 19,446 of JBIQMS010000055.1, read as the reverse complement.
GTCACCCATTCCAGCGCCTTAAACAAACGCTCCTGCTTGCGCACCCAATCCATGGCGACCAGCGACAGCCGCACATAAATGATTTCTACAAACAGGGATCCGAAGGAGAAGAGCATGGCGGCCCAAACGCCATCACTGATGGCCAACTGCATAGCCGCGATGTTCAGGGTACCCAGGGGTAAAGAGCCCAGAAAACTCACGAGCATGCCAGTGAAAAATATGCGTAAAAGGCCGGGAATCTTCAAATTGCAGGGTTATAAATTGGCAGATAAAATTAAGGGATGGCCGGATTAATCATATTTTTCCAGCATCTGGAAATGTTTGCGCGACTCTTTCAGGAAGCGCCAACCCCGCATGAATGACCAGTAGGGCGTACCATTGCGGTGGTTGTAGCGACTGATTCGATACAATGCTTTCCAGTGACGCAATATTTCACGGTAGGCTTGCCAGAGGCTCATGCCGCAGTCGTAAATATGATTGGGCTCCGCACCACAACCATTGTATTCGAGAATCAGGAAATTTCGTCCCTGCTTCAGGTCTTCAATCGAAGTGGTTTTGATATCATAACGGCCATAATAAAAATGTTGCGTATGATGGCTCAGCTCATCAAACACCTGGTGCAGCTCGCCATTAATCTCCTGGTGCAGGTTGGTAAAATGCGCTCCCCGGTTATGGTTGCCGGCATAGGATAAATAGAATATTTCCCCTTCTGGAATCACCCGGTCGAACCGGTGCCCGTGGCGGTGTTCCATTTCTTCCATTCTATAACGGGCACGTGGATGCGCCTCCACTAATTGCCGAAGATTCGATTGCCCATCACCCTTTACCTGCAATAATTCTTTATGAATAAATCCCGACACTACACCCTTTTGCTGATCCGGATAGCGGTAATAAAACACGCTCACTTCCACGGGCAGGTCCACAAGATCCTGTACAATATATTCCACCGGAATCTTTTCGTGGTATTTCCTGAGCTGCTCTTCATTGTCAATCTTTCGAAAAAGAATGCCCTTCATGCCCACATCGGGCTTCACGATAAAGGGGTATTGAAAGCCTGCTTGTGCCAGTTTGGCTATTACTTCTTCAAAGGGCAGGTCGTGCAGAATATAAATCGTTCGGGGAACAAGATGCGGGGGCAACTGATCATACATCTCCTTTTTGCCCTCACCTTCAAAGCCGCCAAAAGTAATGGTGGGATTCGAGGAACTGAAAAACCAGAAGGAACCACTACGTAAACAATACCAGAACCATACAGGGCTGATAGGTGCGTACAGCACATAAAAATTCCACAGTTCCCAATGGGTGATTCGTTTTAATAAATTCCTGATCTTCATGACAGCGCGACAAAAATAACGGAAAGCTTAACACATTGAAAAAGAATAGGCATTTTCCTTTAGATTTGAAAAAAAATGAACCATATGAATGTACCCACGGTGGCGCAAATGATGGCGGAGGGAAAAACACCCGAAGTACTGTTTTGGGTGGGTTGTGCAGGCAGCTTTGATCCTCGCGCGCAAAAAGTAACCAAAGCCTTCGCGCTGATCCTCGAAAAACTGGAAATCAACTTTGCTATTCTTGGCAATGAAGAACTTTGTACCGGCGACCCTGTTCGCAGGGCGGGCAATGAATTCCTATTTCAGATGATGGCCTACCAAAACATACAGGTGCTCAACAACTATGGTATCAAAAAAATTGTAACCACCTGCCCGCATTGTTTTAATACGCTCAAGAACGAATATCCCGAGTTGGGTGGCAATTATGAAGTGATTCATCACAGCAGCTTTCTGCAGCAACTGATTAATGAGGGAAAAATAAAACTGAAAGAAGGCGGCACCTATAAGGGAAAGAAAATAACCTATCACGATAGTTGCTACCTCGGCCGCGCCAACAATATCTACGAGGCGCCGCGGCAGGTGCTCGAAATCTTCGACGCGGAACTGGTAGAGATGAAGCGATGCCGAAGCAAGGGGCTTTGTTGTGGCGCGGGTGGCGCGCAAATGTTTAAAGAAGAAGAAAAAGGCAATACCCGAATCAATATCGACCGCAGCAACGAAGCGCTCGAAACCGGCGCCAACTACATAGCTGCCGCCTGCCCCTTCTGCAATACCATGCTCACCGATGGCGTAAAACTGGCGGAAAAAGAAGAGGAAGTGAAAGTAGTGGATATTGCGGAACTGGTGGCGGAAAGTATGATGTAATACGTTATACGTAGTACGTAATACGTTGGGTTTAGAGTTTAAGGTTTAGAGTTTAGGGTTGAGGGTTGAGGGTTTAGGGTTGAGGGTTTAAGGTTTAGGGTTTAGGGTTTAAGGTTTAAGGTTTAGTTCATTTAAAGCAAAATTTATCCCACTTACAACTTACTACTTACTACTTACTTAAACCTTAAACCCTAAACCTTAAACTCTAAACCCAAGAACGTAAAACGTAAAACGTATTACGTACAACGTACTACGTACAGCTTCCCCCCAAACACTCCTGCACCATCATCGCATTTCTCAATTCCCCTTTCGGAACCGGAACTCTTATTACCTGTAAGTTATTAGGCAGTTTCTGGTACATGATCTCCAAAATATTGATCGCGCCGGTTTCCCGAAGGTGAACACGGCGAAGCTGATAAGTTTCTTTGCTAAAAGCCAGCGTATGGTTATGCATGGTAATGCTTTCGCCGGTGATGGTGATTTCCGGAATTTGTTGATGATCGGCATCCAGCAATTGCCGGAGCAGGTAACGAAACCAACCCAACCTTTTTCTTTCCCATTGCAGAAAGAGCTTCCACTCCTCCCGGGTGTACACCCAATGGGCCAGCACTGTTCCTGTATTCCTGATCACCCGCATGCGATTGCCATTTACGGCGTAATTTCGCAGCATGAATCTGGAATACAAATACCTTCTCGACGGTAATTTCCCGGCCAGTTCCCGTGTGTGGATATACCAGTGCAGCCGATTGCTCAGTATAGCGGAAGCACTGCAGGCTGAAAAAGAAATAAAGGAATTCGTGAGCCAGTGGACAACGCACGGAGCGCCTGTGAAGGGCGCCGGCTATCTGTTCTTTGGCCAGTTCCTGGTACTGATGGCCGACGAATCCCAAAACGGGGTAAGCGGTTGCAGTACCGACAGCTCGGTACACTTTGTCAAGTCACTCGAACAAAAATTCCAGGTCAGTTTTTTCGACCGAACCAGCCTGGCATTTGTCGTAAACGACAAAATACAGCTACTCCCCCTTTCCCAGTTAAGCTATGCCGCCCAAAACGGCTTCATAAAAGAAGACACCCTTTTCTTCCAAAATACCGTGCAAACGAAAGGGGAACTGGAAGAAAAATGGATAGTGAAGGTGGCAGAAAGTTGGTTGAAAGAGAAAATTGTTATACGTAATACGTAATACGTAGTACGTATTACGTTAGGGTTTAGGGTTTAAAGTTTAATGTTGAAATAGTTTTCCTTTAAACCTTAAACCTTAAACAAAAAAACCTCCTACGTAAAACGTACAACGTAAAACGTAAAACGTCTCCTGCCATCCTGTCACCTTTCACCGGATTCCACTATATTTGCAGTTCAAATTTTTGGTAAAATGCTTGACTTGATGACAGCTAAGGTTCAGGATGAGAGCCGGCAGGGAGAAGCTTATGCTCCTTTTGCACAGGATCCCAACCCGTACCGCAAGCGTTTTTATATCGAGAGTTATGGATGTCAGATGAATTTCGCCGATAGCGAAATTGTCGCATCCATACTCAATGGGGCGGGATTTGGCGCTACCCGCAACCTGGAAGAAGCCGACCTGGTTTTTATCAATACCTGCTCAATCCGGGAAAAAGCGGAACAAACCGTTCGCAAAAGGCTTACGGAGTTTCGCAAGGCCAAGGAGCAACGCAAGGGCATGCTGGTGGGCGTGCTGGGTTGTATGGCTGAACGGCTGAAGAGCAAATTTCTGGAAGAGGAAAAACTGGTGGACCTGGTGGTGGGCCCCGATGCTTACCGCAGCCTGCCGGCATTGGTGGAAGAAGCCGAAGGTGGACAAAAAGCCGTGAACGTGCTCCTGAGTCGCGAAGAAACCTATGCCGATATCGCACCGGTACGTTTGGATAGCAATGGTGTTACCGCTTTTGTGAGCATTATGCGCGGTTGCAATAATATGTGCAGCTTTTGCGTGGTCCCCTTCACCCGCGGCCGGGAAAGAAGCCGCGATGCGGAAAGCATCCTGATGGAATGCCGCGACCTCTTTGAACGCGGCTATCGCGATATTACCCTGCTGGGTCAGAATGTTGACAGTTATTACTATGTGCCGGACGAAAGCCCTATGGCACATGGTTCGCAACAGGCAGTCAACTTCGCGCAATTGCTGGAGAAAGTGGCTTCCATCTCTCCCCTGCTCCGCGTGCGATTTTCTACCTCGCATCCCAAGGATATTACCGACGATGTTTTGCACAGCATGGCCCGCCACGAAAACATCTGCAAATACATTCACCTGCCCCTGCAAAGTGGTAGCACCCGCGTGTTGCAGTTGATGAACCGCACTTATACACGGGAATGGTATAAAGCCAAAGTGGATCGTATCCGCGAGATTATTCCCGATTGCAGTATCAGCTCCGATATCATTAGTGGCTTTTGTACCGAAACCGAAGAAGACCATCAGGATACACTGGATATGATGGCTTATGCCGGCTACGATCTATCCTATATGTTCATCTATAGCGAAAGACCGGGCACACTGGCGGCAAGGCGCTACAAGGATGATGTTCCGGAAGAAGTGAAGAAAAGAAGGCTGCTCGAAATTGTGGAATTGCAGAACCGTCTTTCGCTGGAAAGCAATAAGCGGGATGTGGGCAAGGTTTTTACCGTATTGATTGAAGGCGATAGCAAGCGAAGTGAACAGGACTGGATGGGCCGTAGTTCCCAAAACAAAGTGGTGGTGTTTCCCAAGACAACGGCCTCGCTCAGCAAAGGCGACTATGTGCAGGTGCGGATTAATGATTGCACCCAGGCTACCCTGCTGGGTGAAATAGAGCCGGCAAATTAGGGCATTGGCAGGTTGCCATCCAGGTCCGGCAAAAAATTGTAATAATGGACATTCAACTGATAAAAAATCGATTTGGCATTATCGGCCATTCACCTGCGCTCAACTATGCGTTGCAGGTGGCAGCACAGGTGGCCAATACCGATTTAACGGTACTCATCATGGGCGAGAGCGGTGTGGGTAAGGAAGCCTTCAGCACCATCATTCATTCCCTCTCGAACCGGAAGCATAATCCCTTTATCGCCGTTAACTGTGGCGCCATTCCGGAGGGCACCATCGATTCGGAATTATTTGGCCACGAGAAGGGATCCTTTACCGGGGCTGTCGATTCCCGGAAGGGCTATTTTGAAACGGTGAACGGTGGCACCATCTTCCTCGATGAAATCGGGGAAATGCCACTGGGAACGCAGGCCCGGCTCCTGCGCGTACTGGAAGCCGGCGAATACATCCGGGTAGGTAGCAGCAAGGTGCAGAAGACCGATGTGCGTGTGATCGCCGCCACCAATAAAGACCTCCTGCAACTGGTACAGCAGGGAAAATTCAGGGAAGATCTTTATTACCGATTGAGCACCGTGCCCATCCGCGTGCCCGCCCTTCATGAACGGAAAGAAGATATTCATTTGCTCTTTCGCAAATTCTCCGCCGACTTCGCCGATAAATACAAGACCCCTTCCGTTCAACTCGACGAGGAAGCCAAAAACCTGTTAATTAACTATCCCTGGCCGGGCAATGTGCGGGAATTGAAGAATATTGCCGAACAAATTTCGGTGCTGTCGGAAAACAAGCAAATCAATGCACGTGAACTCAGCAAGTATTTGCAACCCTATTCCAGCAACCGACTGCCGGCTGTTGTTGTAGGCGGCAATGGACAGACACATGAGTTTGCCAACGAGCGTGAAATCCTGTACAAACTTTTCTTCGACATGAAGAAAGATGTAACGGAGTTGAAGCGGATGTTTTTGGAAGTATTGCAAAACCCGTCGGTGGCGGCGCAGAATCCGGCCATGATCAATGAACTGAAGGAGATGAAAGCACATGAAGCAGGATCGCCCATGCTTATGCACCCTTCGCACCCTTCTGCCGCTGTGCTTCCGGCTTCCTCGCAACCTGTGTTAATGCACCATGGCGATGATATACACGAACACGAAGAAGTGGAAGAGAGCCTCAACATTATGGACAAGGAAAAAGAACTGATCATAAAAGCCCTGCGCAAACATAAAGGCAAACGCAAGGATGCCGCTCTTGATCTGGGCATAAGTGAGCGAACCCTTTATCGAAAACTCAAGGAATACGACATAGATGAGTAAGGCTAATTTTTTCAGGGGAACGATGGGCCTGGCCATCCTGGCCGGCATCTGGGCGCTATCATCTGCGAGCACCGGATGCAAAGTCTATTCCTTTCGCGATTTCAGCATCCCAGATTCCATCCAGGTGATCAAGGTAAATTACATCGATAACAAAGCGAGCTATGTAAACCCTAACCTGACGCCGCGCCTGACCGACCGGATCCGCCAAAAAATTGTGAGCCAGACCCGGCTCAAGCAGACTAACGGTTCCGATACCGATTGGGAACTCAACGCAGTGGTAACCGGCTATTCCTTTAGTACTTCCGGTATCTCGAACCAGCAGGTGGCCACCAACCGGCTCACCATAACCGTTAAAGTGACCATTAATAAAATCAAGAGCGGCGAAGTGGAAGATCATGACATAAGCCGGAGCTTCGATTTTGCCGCCTCCCAATCCATTCAACAGGCCGAGAACAATCTGCTCGATGAAATTATCCGCGGTCTGGCCGATGATATTTTCAACAAGATTTTCTCCGACTGGTAAGAATCATTAGCCGATTCACAATTTTTAGCAAGCATATCCTTTATTTTGCGGGTATGAATCCTTTGCTGAATGAATTAAGCCGGAAATTATTGGGCAAGGAGGCCCTGGCCGATTGCAGCCTGCAGGAACTGGAGGCCAAAGCGGCCCGCTATCCCGCCTTCGCCAGTATGCAGATTTTACTCGCGGCCCGCAAAAAGCAAATGAATCCGGATACGACTTCCACATTCAGCGGAAAAGCAGCATTCTTTCTCCATAATCCGCTTTGGGCAGAAGAATGCTGGCAGGCAACGCCGGAAATAGTTAGCAGCTCACAACCCCATACTGCCATTGAAGACACAGCACCAGCGTTTGAACTGAATCCACCTTACCAGGCCGAGTTGGAATCAGCATTTACAGACGAGGAACTCGTAGTGCAAACAGAAAGCGAGCCGGCTCAAGTACCATTGGATTCTGAGGAAATGGATGAAGCATCGACAGAGTTGGATGAGAATGAGGCTCTACCCGAAGAAGAACTACCCATGAGGCAGGTGCCTTTGCCTGCCATACCCGGTCCCCTGCCGGTAGCAGGCACTTCATCAGCCAAGGCATCCGACGATTTGCTCACCTTCGAACCCTACCATACCGTTGATTATTTTGCTTCGCAGGGTATTCGCTATCGCGAGGAACAAAAAGAAAAGGATCGCTTCACCGTACAGTTGCGCAGCTTTACCGAATGGTTGAAAACCATGAAGCGGCTACCGGCAAATGAACAGGTTCCTGTGGCCACGGTATCGGAAGAAAAGAAAGTAGAGCAAATGGCCGAGGTATCCATCGCCCCACGCGAAATTGTTACAGAAACCATGGCCGAAGTATGGGAAAAGCAGGGCAACCGGGAAAAAGCCATGCAGCTATACCAGAAATTAAGTTTGCTTGATCCCGCCAAAAGCGCTTATTTTGCAGCCAAAATCGACAAATTAAAGCATTCCTGATATGACTCTCTTATTTGTGATCCTGATTGTGCTGGCCTCTGTGGTACTTGGTCTCATCGTATTGATTCAGAACCCCAAAGGTGGTGGTCTGGCAGGCAGTTTCGGCGGCTTCAGCAACCAACTGATGGGCGTGAAACAAACCACAGATGTGCTGGAAAAAGGCACCTGGGTTTTTGGAGCCATCATTGCAGCGCTTTGCATCGCCTCGTATTTCTTCATTCCCACGAATGTTACAGCGGGTGGCTCAGACCCTTCCCGTTTCCAGAATCTGCCCGCAGGCGGAGCAACCCAGCCCGGGACAACCGTGCCTTTTGAGCAGGGTGTTACCCCTCCGGCAACTGCCGCACCTGACAGCAATAATCCATAAGCTTAACGATATCAATTCAAAAACCCCGTCGGATCGACGGGGTTTTTTGTTTATTTTGTTGTCAATCTATGAAAAAGAAAATCCTTTTCCTCAGCCTATTGCTGATTTTGTTGATCGCTGGCTTTCTTGCCTGGAAATTCTTCCTCACGCCAGTAAAAGCCCCGGAAAAAAAATACTTCTATATTTCAACCGGCGAAACTCTTGCCACCGTAAGGCAGCATCTGCGGGATTCACAGATTGTGGGAAACCTGCAGTGGTTCGACCTGGCCGCTAAAGCAGCTGGCCTCAAGGACGTAAAACCCGGCCGCTATAAAATTGAAAAAGGCATGAACCTGACCGAACTGGTCAAGCTGCTGCGAAGTGGAAAGCAAAGCCCGGTGTCCTTTGTCATTACCAAGATCCGCACCCGGGAAACACTGGCACAGCGCGTGGCGCGACAGTTTGAATGTGATTCGCTCGAATTCATTCGCTTCATTGAAAATGCCGATTCGCTGGCTCGCTTTGGTGTGGACAGTACCACGGTAATGGCCCTGGCCATGCCCTATACCTATGAAATCAACTGGACGAGTTCACCGGCATCGATCGTGCAAAATTTTCACAGAGCCTATGAAAAGTTTTGGACAGATGAGCGCAAAGCGAAAGCCGAAGCCCGGAACCTGACCCCTTTGCAAGTGGTAACACTCGCGTCTATCATCGAGGAAGAAACCAATGCTGCCAGCGACAAGCCGCATATCGCCAGTGTGTACCTCAACCGGATAAAAAAGGGCATGCCGCTGCAAGCCGACCCAACCCTGAAATACGCAATTCGCAATTTTGGTTTGCGCAGATTATACAATAGCCATATGCGCACACCATCACCCTATAATACCTACCTTAACAAAGGACTGCCACCGGGTCCCATTTGTACCCCGGGAATTGGCACCATTGATTCAGTATTGAACGCGCCCGAAACGGATTTCTATTATTTTGTAGCCAGCCCCGCATTCGATGGTACCCATGTTTTCACCAGCAACTATTCCGACCATATGAAGCAGGCAAGGCTCTATCACCAGGAACTGAACAAACGAAATATCAAATGAACATGCATTTTCTTACGCGGCTGAAGAGGAGGTTCCTGGTATTCGGGCCCGTGAGTTTCCTGATCCGGAAAAGCAAGTTCATATTTTTGCCCGGCTTCAAGGGTATTCCGCTTTTTGATGTTATTCGTTTCTTTTTTTCGCAGGCGCGCAAAACAGGTTTTACGGAAAGGGCATCCTCGGTGGCTTTTAATTTCACTATGGCCATACCGCCTGCCATCATTTTCCTTTTTACCCTTATTCCCTATATCCCAATTTCGGATGCATTCATTCAACAGTTGTTTGCCCTCATCAGGGATGTGATACCCGGTGAAAAAAATAACCAGCGACTCATTGATTTTCTCCAGGACATTTTGAGCAAGCAAAGAACGGGTTTACTATCCATCGGTTTCCTGCTCGCCATGTTTTTCAGCTCCAATGCCGTGATGGGGATTATGCGATCTTTCGACAAAAACTATATCGGATTTCTGAAGAGAAAAGGATTCCATCAGCGTTGGGTTGCGCTGCGCCTTACCTTATTGCTCTTTGTAATACTGATGGCCTCCATTCTCGCACTGGTGATGCAGGGGGCGGTGCTGCGCTGGCTGGGTGTAAAAAATGTCACCGTTATTGCCGTGGTACATAACCTGCGCTGGCTCGTCATCATCCTCCTGTTCTTTTTTGCCATCTCTTTTATTTACCGATATGCGCCGGCCGTCCACAAGCGCTGGCGCCTCCTGAACCCGGGTTCCCTGCTGGCCACTTTCCTGATGATCAGTTTCACCGCCGTTTTTTCTTTTTACGTAAGCAACTTTTCCAATTACAACGAGTTATACGGTAGTATCAGTACCCTGCTTATCCTCATGCTGCTGATATATTTCAACTCCCTGGTACTATTGATTGGCTTTGAGTTGAATGTGAGTATAAATTCCCTGAAGCACGAAGTGGATGAAAGGAACAAATCCATGGCGGGTGGCGCACACTCTGCATGATATTTGCGGAAATTTGAGATATAACCCTCACTTTAAAACTTGCTGATATGAAACGAATACTTCGCATGCTGACCCCGTTAGCAATTCTGACCTTGCTGGCATTCAGTGTTAAGAACGACCCACTTGGCATCGGTTCTCCCCTGCCCTCACCCGATACAAAAATGAAAGATGTTTCGGGTAAAGAGCTTTCTTTCAACGATGCCATGCGCGACAATGGCCTCCTCGTTATGTTTAGCTGCAATACCTGCCCCGTGGTAGGCAAATATGAATCGCGCACGGTGGAAATTGCCCGCTATGCCCTCAAAAAGAATATTGGCGTTATCCTGCTTAATCCCAATGAAGCTACCCGCGACCAGGGCGATTCATTCGACGATATGATCGCTTATGCCAAGGAAAAGGGATACGATTTCCCCTATGTAGTAGACGCTAATTCCAATATGGCCGACCTTTTTGGCGCCACGCGCACGCCCGAGGTTTTTCTTTTTGGTAAGAATAAAAAGCTGGTGTACCACGGCGCAATTGACGACAATGCCAACAGCCCCGATAAGGTAAGCCGTAAACACCTGCGCATCGCCATCGACGAATTAAGCGAAGGCAAAGAAATAGGCACCACCCAAACCCGTTCCGTAGGCTGCAGCATCAAACGCCTGAATTAAATCACTCTCAATATTTACCTTTTTTAGCATCAACCCGGGCGTTGCCCGGGTTGATGCTAAAAAAGTTTTGTGGAAATTCGGAAGAATGGCATCATAGGGCTGCTAAAACCTCGCTTATGCTTACCGAAACCACTTCCGGCCGCCTGGTCCTGATCCTGTTTTTCATTCTTGTTGGCTATGCTATCGCCCGCAGTTTGTATGTGGGAAGCGTAATGGGCATGATCCTCGGCATCGTTAGCCTCGGCGCCTGTGTTTATTTTATTTATTTGATGCTCAGCATTAAGGCCAAAATTCGTAGCGAAGAACAGAAGGCTGCTTAAGGCCTGCCGGCATTCAGCATTTGGTCAATTTCCAGCTTCAGCTTCTCTTCGGTCAGTACCTGATCGAGGAAGCGGCGGTATCCCTTTTGGATATTCAGCAATAAGGTGGCCGGCAGGGCACCCGACCAGCTGCTGTCTATTTTTGGAATAAAATAATCCGCATCAAATTCATCGAGCCAAACCACCCTGTTCTTTATACCCAACTTTGCAGCAACGCTTTGTATTTTGGCTGGATAGTCTTCTTCCAGATCGAGACTCACAAAAAGCATTTGCAAACCCTGATCCCGGTATTTTTCTGACAGTTTCACAAAATGGGGAATCTCCTCCACGCATGGCTTGCAGAAAGTGGCCCAAAAATTTATGACTAAGGGACCCTTTGCTGCCGCTATCTTCGACTCGAGATCCGTGATCTTGATCCGGGCAATATCCTGCGCAACAACAGAAGCGGATAATACCCCAAAAAAGACTACGGAAGCCAATAATTTCTTAATCATATTGAATGATGAATTGTAATGATTAATAGCCGGGATTATTCCAAAGTAATTCCCCACTCTTTCGCAATCTCCTGCTTCATGGGATGATCCGCATCCGCTCGCTGGTAATGACCGGCAAGTTCCTTTTGCCGATAGGCTTCATAAAGGGTAACGGCACAGGCCACACTGATGTTAAGCGACCGGATAATACCCACCTGTGGAATCACAAAGTTGCCATCCGCCATCGCCCTTATCTCATCACTAACACCACTGTGCTCATTGCCGAAAACCAGCGCCACCGAGCGAGTAAAATCGATCTGATGCAAACCTATGGCATCGCTGGAAAGATGGGTTGTTAAAATGGATGAATAGCGGGCACGCAGGGCCGAGAAGCAGGCGGCAGCATTATCAAACTGATGAATGGTCAACCATTTGGCGGCGCTGGAACTGCTTTTGGCGCCCCATTTCTTATGCCTCGGAATCCTGGTGTTGAGAATATAAATTTCCTGCACACCCACCGCATCGCAACTGCGCATTACCGCCGAAATATTATGCGGATCGAATACATTTTCCAATACCACGGTCAAATCCGGTTGCCTTTTCGACAATACCTCGCTCAGCCTGTGTAATCTTTCTTCCGTCATCTTTCAAAAATAGTAAAAATGCGAGAGGTGGATTCTATTTATCCGCTTGACAATCTGGCCTCATCTTTGCATCTTTACCCCCTAAAGTCGCCACTTCTATGAAAAAATTCCTGAAAATTACGGGCATCACCCTTTTGGTACTCTTGCTGATCGCTTTCCTGATTCCTGTGCTCTTCAAAAAGCAGATAACCGAACTGGTGAAAAAGGAAATCAATAAATCCTTAACCGCGAAAGTTGACTTCACAGACCTTAGTCTCTCTCTTTTCAGGCATTTCCCCAAAGTGTCCATCGCACTGGAGGATCTCAGCGTGGTAGGTACGGGTACATTCGAAAATGATACCCTTGTTGCCGCAAGCAGCATCGATGTTTCGGCCGACCTGTTCAGTGTTATAAAAGGCGAGAATATCAAAGTTTCGGGAATCTTCCTCGAATCGCCCCGCATCCGCGCCCTGGTGAATGCCGATGGGCAGGCCAACTGGGATATTGTGAAAGACAGTGACGAAACCCCGGAAGAAGAACCAGTGGATACCAGCGCTTCCGCCTTTCAGCTAAGCCTCAAGAAATATGAAATTAACGATGGGTATATCTATTACCGCGACGAAACCCTGGGGATGATTACGGAAATAGATGGCCTGGATCACGAAGGATCGGGCGATTTCACCTCCGATGTGTTCACACTTTCTACCCAAACGCAGGCGGAGGCCGTTAACTTCAGCTATGCCGGAATTCCCTATCTGGCCAACACCCGTACAATCCTCGACGCGGATATAAAGATCGATAATGCACAGCAGGTTTACAGCTTTGATACGGACGATATACAGCTCAATAATCTCAAACTTAGCGCCGATGGATCAATGGGTATTGTGAACGACAGTACCTATTCCATGGATTTCCGCTTTAAGACCCCCTCCAATCAGTTCCGTGATATCCTCTCTATGGTACCCGCCATTTACCGAAATGATTTTGATAAGATTGAAACCAGCGGTACCGCCGCTTTTGAAGGTTGGGTTAAGGGACAATACAGCCCACAGCAATTACCAGCTTATGATGTGAAGCTGGCCGTCAACGACGGCTCATTCAAATATCCCGATCTTCCCAAGCCCGTTAAAAATATTCAAATTGACCTGCATGCGCAGAATCCAGATGGCGTATTCGACAACACCATGATCAACCTTTCGAAGGGGCATTTGGAAATGGGGCAGGAACCATTCGATTTTCGTTTTCTTTTGCAAAATCCCGAAACCCGGCAGTACATAGATGCAGCCATCAAAGGACAACTGGACCTGGCGCAGGTGGGTCAGTTTGTGAAACTACCTGAAAGCACAAAGCTCGCGGGACAGGTAAGGGCTGATGCATTTGCTAAAGGCAATATGAGCGCCATACAAAATCAGAGTGGGCCTTTTAGCGCCGGCGGCGACCTGCAGATAAGCGAACTCTTTTACAGTGCTGCCGATTTCCCCCAGCCCATTCAACATGGGAATATGAGCATTCAATTGGCCAATGAAGGTGGCGTGGCCGATAATACCAAAATAGAAATAAGCAAAGGGCATATAGAGCTGGGACCCGATCCTTTCGATTTTCGACTGACACTTACGCAGCCCATGAGCAGTCAGCGCTTTGATGGCAGCGCAAAAGGGAGGTTGACATTGGCCAACATTGCACAGTTTACCAGCTTTGAACCCGGAACCGAACTGTCGGGACTCTTGAATGCGGATCTCACATTTGGCGGCTCCATGGATGCTATCAATAAGGAAGCTTACGACCAGGTGAAAACTTCAGGAACGGCTTCTATCCGGGATATGAAATATAAGTCGCCCGATTATCCCACGGGAATCAGCTTGCCCCAACTGGATGCCAACTTTACCCCCGCCAACATCAGCATCAGTCAACTCAAAGGCAGTTACCTGGGCACCAATATATCGGGTCAGGGAAGTCTGGATAATATGATAGGTTATGCCATCAAAAATGAAGCGCTACGCGGCAGCCTTAACCTGGAGCTCGATAAAATGAACCTAAACCAATGGATGGGGACAAGTGAAGCCCCAACTGCTACCGAAAACAGCGGCGCTGAATCAACGGCAGGCACCAGTGACGGGCCTTTTCTTGTTCCGGGTAATATTGATTTGAAATTGACGGCCCGTGCGGGCGAAGTGATCTATGACAAAGTGAGCTATCGTAACATAAAAGGAGCACTCCGCCTTGCCAACGAAACCGTGGAATTGCAGAACGTGAGTACCGAAGCATTGGGCGGCAGCATGCTGTTCAACGGTACTTACAGCACCCTGCGCGATAAAAAGAATCCGGAGATAGCCCTCAGTTATGATGTAAAAGACATCGATATTCAAAAAGCCTTCCAGTCATTTGTTACGGTGGAGAAACTGATGCCGATAGGGCAGTTCCTGGCTGGCAAGTTGAATTCGCAATTAACCATGACAGGCAGCCTCAATGGCAGCATGATGCCCGATCTTTCGAGTTTGAGCGGAAAAGGGAATATGCTGCTGCTGGAAGGCGTACTGCGTAAATTTGCCCCCCTTGAAAAACTCGCGAATACTCTGCAAATTGCCGAACTGCAATCCATTACGCTGAAAGATATCCGCAACAGCATCGAGTTTGCCAACGGTAAAGTATTGGTGAAACCGTTTACCGTGAAGGTGAAGGACATTGAGATGGAAATAGGTGGCATGCATGGGTTCGACCAGTCGATAGAATATGTAATCGGCATGAAATTGCCACGCAAATACCTCGGCAATCAGGGTAATGCGTTGGTAAATAACCTGGCTACGGAGGCCAACAAAAAAGGGATACCCGTACAATTGGGCGAAACGGTGATCCTGAATGTGAAAATGGGAGGAAGCATCAGCAATCCCACCATACGCACCGATTTGAAAGAGGTAGCGGGAGATGCGGCACAACAACTCAAAGAGCAGGCGGCGGATTTTGCCCAGCAGAAAATTGACAGCGCCAAATCGGCTATCCGTGATACCCTCACGAGTGTGAAAAATCAGGTGGTGGAGGAAGCAAAGGAAAAAGTGAAGGATGAACTGAAGGATCGACTTTTTGGCACGAAGGATACTACTAATAAAGCTGCAGACAGCACCGGCCAAAAGCCCAAAGAGAAGGTAAAGGAAACGCTGAAAGGATTATTCAATAAACCGAAAAAGAATGTGCCAGATACAAGTGGCAAACAATAAAGCTTCTCTACAATTCATCTGGCGGATTTAGTGGTGGCCCCACAACTGTCATGTCGTGTGCAGCAAAGACTTCACTAACTTGCTGGGCAGAAGGGGGCTTGGTCCACTTATCAGTGGCCGCAAAAAAAGCCTCCATTTTTCCGGCTGGCTGATAGGTTACCATGGCACTACCTTTCTCCGTAAGTTGAATGAACCCATGTGGCACTGCTTTTGGAAGGAAAATGGTATCACCCGCCTTCATTCTGTGTCGGTCCTCTCCAACCTGAAACAGGTACTCTCCTTCCAGGATATAAAACCACTCGTCCTGATGGGGGTGTATATGAAGTGGCGGTCCACCATTGGGGGTGAGACCGTTTTGCACAAATACAGCCATGGCATCATGGGTGTCCTTCCCTGAAATTTTCAAGGTCAGCGTATTGTGGGTAACCCCTTTCATACGGTAGTGATGTCCAAACCTGGCATCTCCGGATGCAACTTTAAAGCCCTTGGGGTTCTGCCTCCGGGATGCGTATGTAAATTGGTGGATTGTTGTTAACGGCAATAGCGCGATGAGCGACCTGAAGAAGCTTTTCCTTTCCATAGTCTGCTATTTATGAACGAGAAAAATTTTTCGATTTTGTTTCCAGTTCCAAAGGCGATAGGTACCATCACGGGAGCATTTCATCCGGAAATAAATAATCAGAGCGGATACAAATGTAAGCAGCCCTATGATCAGTATGGCCGCCTCAATACCAAAGCTATCAGCAACAATGCCGGTAAGGATGGCTCCTATGGCATACCCCAGATCGCGCCAAAGCCGGAAAATACCAATGCTCTGGGCTCTGTCGATTGGGTGCGTGTATTGCGCCACCGTTGCGAGGAAAGTGGGATATACCATCGCAGTTCCCCAGCCCAGCAGCGAAGAGAGAGCAGTAAAATGCCAGAATGATTCCGCCCATACCAGGGCCACAAGCGCCACCGCCTGCAGCAGCATGCCACTGTAAAGAATATCTTTCTTGCAAAACTTATCGGCCATGGCCCCGGTAAACAATTGCCCGATGCCCCAAACTGCCGGGTAAATAGCCGTTACCAGTCCAATTTCCCTTAAACTGAATTCTTTGGAAGCCAGCAAAATGGGAAACAGGCCCCAGGCCATGCCGTCGTTCAGGTTATTGACCAGGCCAGCCTGGGTTACTGAGCCGAGGTTCCGGTCTTTCCAACTGGTATCCCAAAAAATTTTCTTCAGGCGGGGTACCGGATTGCTGATGGTTTCTTTTGCCACATGATGGCGGGTGTCCTTTATCAAAAAAATACTACCAGCCAATCCTAGTATCACCAATACAACGCCCGTATAAAACGGATAAGGGCGCGTGCCGTATTCAGCAGCTATCCAACCCGTAAGAAAGGCCACTAATGCCACGGCAATATAACCAGCGAACTCATTCAATCCCATCGCGAAGCCTCGTTGTTTCTCCCCTACCAGGTCAATCTTCATCACCACCGTGCTGCTCCAGGCCAGTCCCTGGTTTATGCCCAGCAAAACATTGGCAGCGATTATCCAGTTCCAGTCGGGCGCAAACATGAGAATAAACGGAATGGGAATACCCACTACCCATCCGGCAATCAGGAGATTCCTCCGGCCAAAGCGATTGGCGAGGGTGCCGGCATAGTAGTTGCTGATGGCTTTCACCACGCCAAACACAACAATAAAAGAAAGGATCGCAGTTTTAGCCGCAAGTCCAAATTCCTTCTCGGCAATTTCGGGAAGAATGGAACGCTCAAGCCCTACCATGCCACCCACAAATCCGTTGATGATGACCAGTAACGTAAACTGTTTCCAGTTTTCTTTTAGTCCCAGGCGAATATTTTCCATTCGTGTAACTATCAATAAAACTTGACCAAAATGGGAATCCTGGCTATAAGTGTAAAACAACCTTATTGCTGGCCTCGCACTAAAAGCAAACTCTCCACAACATCAAAGTGTTTGTCGTTTGTGAATACGGGCAAATTGTGCTGCAATGCCGTTGCAGCAATCCAAATGTCGTTTTCAGGAATGGGATGTCCCTTTAAAAGCAAGCCATGTTTTATGCTTCCATAGTGCTCAGCAGTTACGGAATCAATCTGCAAAATTGCGCATCCTGTCAGAAAGTCTCTTATCTGATCAAGATGCTTAGAAGGTTTTTTAGACCTGTGAGCGCCCAAGAACAATTCCCCAAGTACAATTGAAGGAACATATATATTCTTTTGCTCTTCAAGAAAGGACAATATGGACTGATCACCCTTAAAAAGGTTTATTACAATACTTGTATCAAGTAAGACACTATTTCCAATCATCTGGATTAATTTGCTCGCAACTCTCATCAATGACACGTTGAATTTCGTCAGCCTCTGCTGAAGTCCAAATTCCTGAATATTGCCTGAGTCCCCCGACAGCTCGAAGTTTGCTCTTGTTCAAAACTGACTGCATCTCCTCCAATATAGCTTCATCTTCCACTTTCAGTATTTCCTCAATTAGCTGCAATTTTTTTGCTTCACCGAACATACATTATTGACTTTACTCAAATTTACTATTTTAATTAGCATCCTCCAAGAATGAAAAATCATTAGCAAAATCAAAAGGGCGCGGCCTAATGCCGCGCCCTCGTGTCTATCTCAAAATCTTTACATCAAATTCCCAAATAACCAAACCTGCCTGCCGGCAGGCAGGTTCCCAAATTTACTGAATTCCTCTTCCGGCTTCCGGAGCAGCGGGTCGTCCACCATCCTCCGGCAGGGTACCATTCAGAATAAACTTAATCTGGGGTCTTTTCACCTCATCGGTTGCATCGGGCTGTCCCATCAACAGGATAGTGTACACTTTCTTTGCTTCCAGATCAATGCTGCGGCTGGTATCGATATTACTGCCATTACTGAGCGTAATATCCAACTCGCCCGGATCCACGGAAGCGAATTCCGTAACATTTCCAAAAAGTGCCTGGTCATTCAGAACCTCCGAGCCTCCGGAATTCATGACCACATTTACCGGATTGGTGCCGGGAATCGCCTGGATATACCGGAAATACGCTTTACCTGTTGTTGACGACATTCCCTCAAAATCATCATGCACCACCAATTGCGAGTAATTGTTGTTAACACCCAGCAGAAAAGTGGAATAATACATGTTGGTGTCGAGAATAACATCCTTGGTAGCCAGTTCCGCACCGCCGGTGGCATTAAAGGAGCGGATATTTCGATTGCCTGAATAAACGGCCACATAGGTTCCCGTGTAATTACCATAGGCCAGCGGTGCATTGCTGACTGAGTTTCCATTCAGGGTCGTTATAATAGCCTGCTGATCTACTGCGAGGTTAAAAGCCATCAGACCAGATACCGCTGCCTGTCCATCATCACCATCATCCAGTTTGTTACAGGAGCTCGCTAATACACCAGCGGTGAGCACGCTCAGAAAAATGGATAAGGCACGAAAAGAAATTTTCATTTTCATCATATATAGATTTTTGAGTAAACGATTGTTCCCGATAAGCAATAGTAAATATGAACCTGAATCGGATCAAGCTGGTTGGAGATTAATAAAAAAGAAAAAAAAGTGCCAAACCCTGCGCCAGGGCAGCACATTCAGGCATATTTAACAACCGCAGGAGGCGAAGCGTTGCATGGGACGGGAAAAATCGTGAGGCGTGAAGCGTGAGACGTGAGACGCCTGTCTCGTCGAAGGCGGATGAGACGTGAATCGCGAATCTCGCCTCCCGAAGGGAGGCCGTATGGGTAGCCATGAAATCAACATGGCCCGTCCCTCCCGAAGGGAGGGCGTGTGGATGGTGAAGCGTGAGGCGTGAAGCGTGAGGCGTGAAGCGTGAGACGTGAGACACCTGTTTCGTCGAAGGCGGATGAGACGTGAATCGCATATCTCGCCTCCCGAAGGGAGGCCGTATGGGTAGCCATGAAATCAACATGGCCCGT
>JBIQMS010000054.1:0-27270 GCA_044463125.1 Terrimonas ferruginea | reverse complement strand
CTCGCCTCCGAAGGATGAACGCAAAAAGTCTATTTTTACCGGACAACAGTGATCCCCAAATTCCCAAATAACCGAATTATAAAATTAACCATTCCTTTGGCGGGATTTCTGATCAGCTTCCTGGGTGCTGTTTTATTCAGCACCAAAGCCATTATTGTAAAGCTGGCTTTTGCCGATACGGAAATGGATGCGGTGAGCCTGCTCACGCTGCGCATGGTATTTTCGCTGCCCTTTTACCTGATTGCCGCCTGGCTCGCGCGACGCAGCCAGGCGATCCCCGGTTTTACGCGTCGGCAATGGTGGATCATCATTGGCCTGGGATTATTTGGCTATTACCTCAGCAGTCTTTTCGATTTTGTGGGTTTACAATATATCTCCGCAGGTCTTGAAAGATTGATTCTTTTTCTATACCCCAGTTTTGTAGTATTGATTAATGTGATTTTCTTTCGGGAAAAAATCAGCCGTATACAGCAGGCGGCACTGGCGCTCACCTATACCGGTATTGGTATCGCTTATTTTGGCGAGCTGGGGCTTGAAAGTACCGGTCCGGAAATTTTTTGGGGTAGCTGGCTGATCTTTCTCTGCGCCATCACTTATAGCATATACCTGGTGGGAAGCGGACGAATGATCCGGCAAATAGGCGCCACCCGATTTACCGCCAGCGCCATGCTGAGTGCAACCGCCGGTGTATTCCTGCATTTCATGCTTCGTGGCGATTTTACACAGGTGCATGCCATGGCAGAGTCGTGGCACTATGGCTTGCTGCTGGCCCTTTTGGCAACCGTTATTCCCAGCTTCCTGATTTCGCTGGGCATAAAGAAGATTGGTTCTAACAATGTGGCCATCGTATCAGCCATTGGACCGGTCAGTACTATTCTTCAGGCGCATTGGATATTGGGCGAACCCATCTTCGCCGCTCAATTGGTGGGCACCCTGCTGGTGATAGCAGGCATTCTGCTGATTGGCTGGAAAACCCACAAAAATTTGGAAGAAAACACTTGATTGTCCTATATTTGCCGCCCCAAAGGGCCCAGGTGGCGAAATTGGTAGACGCACTGTCTTCAGGTGGCAGCGCCGCGAGGTGTGCTGGTTCGAATCCAGTCCTGGGCACTTAAATTGAAAAAGGCTTGTCGAATGACAAGCCTTTTTCAATTTAATAACGACGCGCACCTAAAAAGTCTTTCTCCTGATATTTACTTATCTTCCCTGTCGCAGTCAACGACAATGTCGTGAGCAACTACACCTTCTGCCATTCCATTGCTCCGAAACCTATGTAATGAAGATTGGTAGCAGCAACCATTACCGGACCAAAACCTTATACTATGTGGGAAATTGTGCTTTCGCGGCATCTCCGCGAAATGAAGGAAGATTTGCGCCAGAAAACGGAAAGATTAAAGGAACTCGAAAAAGCCAATCGGACGCTGCAAAAAGAACTTTTACTGCTTATTGAGTTGTATGCGGATAAAGGGAGGAAGGAGAAAAGGGGTAATACGTAATACGTTTTACGTAGTACGTTTTTTGGTTTAGAGTTTAGGGTTTAATGTTTAAACCTTCTACTTTAAACCCTAAACTTTAAACCTTAAACCCAAACGTACTACGTAAAACGTACTACTTCCCCCCCATCGCTGCCTTCTTCATCTCCCCCGCCGCGTCCCGGCCCAGGTATTTTTCTATCCAGGCATGCACCAGGTAAATCACCGGCGTAAGGAGAATCGCCACTACAAATTTATAGATATAGTTGCCGGTGCCTGTTACCAGTATCTGATGCAGGGTCCAGGGATCGCCTTGCGAGGGGTCGATTTGGCGGCCGGCCATAAACGCAATGTACAGCACCACAAAACTGTCGATGAGTTGCGATACCAGGGTGCTGCCCGTGGCGCGTAACCAGATTCTTTTTTCGCCGGTGATTTTTTTGATGCGGTGAAAGATAAACACATCCAATATCTGGCCAATCAGGAAAGCGACCAGTGAACCGATAATGATCCACATCCCCTGCCCCAACACACCCCGATATGCACGATTGGCGGGAAGTTCATTCCCCAGGCTGAAATACTCAGAAGGCGAAAGGTTAATAGCGCCTGAAAAAATGATAAAGCTGAAACTTATCAAACCCACCGCGAGAAAAGATAGAAACCGGATGCCTTTGGGACCATAGTATTCATTGATGATATCCGTCATCACAAATACCACCGGCCATAGCAAAACGCCGGCCGTTAAATGAAAACTGAAAGATGAGCCAAAGAGCGGGATATTCGCGCGCTCCACCCCCAGGGTATCTTCCAGAGAAAAAATTTTAACACCTATCACTTCCGCGATGAGCGCGTTGGCGATGAAGAAGCCGCCCAGGATAATGAAAAGCCGGGTGGGCTTATGGCTGATAATTGTGTTGACCATTCTGGTAATAAATATAAAACGCAAAGATGAGCAGAAAGAAAAAATTAGCTGTTACCAGCCAGAGCGGCACAAATGACTTGAGGTCGCGTTTCCAGAACAGCACAACCAGGTAGCAGATGTTCACCAGCGGCACCGTTACAGCACCCATCAAGGTACCCAGGATGATCATGGTGGAAACAATCGCATCGTCCTGTACCCAATCGCGGATCAGCAGAGAGATAGACAACAGGAAAAACAGGCCGCAAAGGAAAGCCAGCCGCGACAAAAATAATAACCAGCGCATCCGCTTTTTTCGTGTAAAATAGCATTATTTTGTCAGCCTTAATACCTTCGGCAGAAGAGAGTTTTCGCAGACAAAAATTAAATAGCACCGGATGAAAAACGAATTGGTCAAAAAGGCCTTACCCCACTTCATCGCCATCCTTATTTTTCTGATCACAGCCGCCCTGTTTTGCAAGCCCGCCCTGGAGGGCAATGTGCTGGACCAGCATGATATTGTAGGCTGGAAGGGTATGGCACAAAATGCTTTTGACTATAAGGAAAAGCATGGTCATTTTCCCCTATGGAATCCGGCCCTGTTTAGCGGTATGCCCAATTACCTGATCGCCATGGAAGGAAAATCCATCCTACCCAACCTCACAGCCATCTTTTCGCTGGGTCTTCCGCAGCCTGTGAATATGTTTTTCCTGGCGGCTCTTTGCTTTTACCTGCTTTGTATTTGTTGGGGTACCCGCCCGGTGGTGGGCATTTTTGGTGGACTGGCCTATGCATTTGCCACCTATAATCCCATCATCATCGCGGCAGGGCATGTTACCAAAATGTTTGCGATCGCCTATATGCCCCTGATGCTGGCCGGCATGTTGCTCGTATTCCGAAAAAAATATTATTTAGGTCTGGCCCTGAGTACACTGGGAGCCTACCTGCTCCTCAATGCCAACCATCCGCAAATCACCTATTATTTTCTGATTGTAGCGCTGTTTGTAACGCTGGGCTACGTATTCACCTGGATTCGGGAAAAAGACTTTAAACATATGGGCATTGCGGCCGGCATCCTGGTAATTGCGGCCGGCGCCGGGGCATTGACCACTTCGCTTTCCCTGCTCACCACTTCAGAATATTCGAAATTCACCATGCGCGGTGGCAAATCCGTAGAGATCCAGGGCGATAGCGTGAAGACGGTAAAGACCGAAGGACTTGACACCAGCTATGCATTCAGCTACAGCCTGGGACCTGGCGAAGGACTAACCCTGCTGATGCCCGGTGCTTTTGGCGACAACAACCGGAGCACCTTCGCCGAAAATGAGAAAATAATTGCTGCCCTGGAAAGCAGGGGTGTTCCCAGCGCCAATGCCAACCAGTTGGCGGGTCAGTTGCCCCGTTTCTGGGGCGACCCCAACTCTTCCGGCGGTGGTCCTTTCTATGCTGGTGTGTTGGTATGCCTGCTGGCGCTTTTGGGCTTTGTTCTCTATCGTGCTCCACTGCGCTGGGCGCTGTTGGCGGTGGCGGTACTCGCCCTGGTGATGGCCATGGGCAAATACATGCTATCCTTCAATTTATTCCTCTTTGAAAACCTGCCCCTTTACAATAAGTTCCGAGCGCCGTCTATCACCATGGTGATACCGCAGTTGCTCCTGCCTTTTGTAGCCATAATTGCCTTGCACCTGCTGTTTATACAACCCAATGCACGGGAATTGACAAAAGCCAATTTTAAGAAGATACTTTACGCACTGGGTGGATTGATTCTGGTTCTGGGTCTTTTTTACCTGATGATGGACTATAGCGCCCTTACCGACCCCGGCATACGATCGGGCTTGCTGCAAATGGGTGCCAGTGAGGATATGACCACAGGCATTATCAGTGCGATGAAGAGTGAACGACAATCCATGTTTGGTGGGCAGGTTCTGCGAACGCTTGGATATGCGGTATTGCTAATCGTTGTATTGTGGCTTTGGATAAAAGAAATGGTTAAGCCCATCCTTGCCATCAGTCTCCTGGCCGCAATAACCCTGATTGACCAGGTAGTTGTCGCCAACGACTACCTTGATGCGGAAAAATATGTGCCTGCTGAGGACCTGGAAGCTCAACTGACCCGCAAAAACGCCGTGGATCAGCAAATACTGACCGATCAGGAACCCCATTTCCGTGTTTATAATGCGGGGCCCGAAAAGTTCAGCGCCAGCGATTTTCATTATCCCACGTTCCACCGCACCGCCGGTGGTTATCACCCTGCTAAATTGAGGATCTACCAGGATATCCTGGAAAGATACCTGTACTACGATAATGGCACTGCTCCCAGCAATGTGTTGAATATGCTGAATGTCAAATACAGCATCATTCCTACCGGAGCAAATGGACAAGCTTCGCTGATGCAGAACCCCGGTGCCATGGGCCCGGCATGGCTGGTAAAAAACCTGTATACCGTTCCCGATGCGGCAGCGGAACTGCAAGCCATAGGCCAGGTGAACCTGCGCGACACAGCTGTGCTGCAGGAATCATTTGCGGCCGGCATCGCACAGCCACAATGGGATTCCGCTGCCAGCATTAGCCTCACCCATTTCGATAACGACACATTACGATATTCATTCGAAGCCGCCGGTCCACAGTTTGCGGTTTTCAGCGACATCTACTATCCCAAAGGATGGAATGCCTATGTGGATGGCCAGCCGGCCAATTATATTAAAGTGAACTATGCCCTGCGAGGCATGAGCCTGCCCGCCGGCCGCCATGAAGTGGCATTCATCTTTGAACCCGCCAGCGTGAAGAAAGGAATAACGCTTTCCTATATCGGATCCTGGCTGGTATTGCTACTAACCCTTGGCGGACTCTTTATGGCCTGGCGCCAGCGACGAACAAAGCCGGAAGCAAAAAAATAATGCCGGGAACAACATCCATCCTGATCATAAGCTATAACCGGCCCAACGACTTGCTTGAATTATTGCAGTCGCTGGCCAGGCAGGAGGATTTATCGGCGCTGGAAGAAACTCTGGTATTGAATAACGCTTCTACCGAATCTTATGTAGCCATCCAGGCATTTGCCAGCGCGCACCCCGAGTTGAAGCTGCGGTATATATCATCATCCGAAAACCTTGGCGTGTCGCGCGGGCGCAACCGGCTGATGCAGGAGGCCAGGGGTGAATACCTGCTGGTGTTGGATGACGATATTGTCTTTGAAGCAACGAATAGTTTTGCTTATATGGCGCATGCGCTGGATGATGAATATTACCAATCGCAGCGTACGGCTATCCTAACATTCCGGGTATTGTATTTCGAAAACAGGCAGCCACAGGTTACGGCCTTTCCGCACAAACAATTTGAGAAGCTGAAAGATGAACCCCGCTTTCTCACTTATTATTTTACCGGCTGTTGTCACCTGATCCGCAAGTCGGCCCTTGCCGAAACCGGACTCTACCCTACCGATTTTTTTTATGGAATGGAAGAATATGATCTTTCGTACCGGATGATCGCGAAGGGCTATAGTCTGGCCTATGATGCCGGCGCCACAGTGCTCCACAAGGAATCGCCGCTGGGCCGTCAGCCCAATCATCAGAAGCTGGCCTCACAATGGGTGAATAAGAGTAAAGTGGCCTGGCGCTATTTGCCGGCACGCTATTTTTTCAGTACGGCAATAGCGTGGAGTCTGCAATATCTACGAAAATCGTCCATCCATTTCGGAACCTGGATTTCAGCCTGGGCCAAAATAATTCGCATTCCCTTTAAGGAAAACGTTAACCGTATGAACGAGCAGGGAATTAAATATCTTAAAGCCGTGAATGCGAGGCTCCGGTATTAGAGTACTTTGTAGAAATAAGGCTTATTTCTGACTATTCTTGGAAAGTATAAAAGTGAATTCATCACATTCCTCGTAAAGCCTGCAAAAATTTTCCAATAGGTTCGCGTACTTCGCGAAAAGGTTATCGTATTAACCAATACGAATAAAAATATCAAGGGAACAGAGAAGCAATATACCCCTAAATGAAATAAATACCACCCAACGCCAAACTGTTTTCGAATTCTTACCAGACCTGATAGCATAAGCTGAAATCCTTTCCGGTCATTCAGGTTCTGATACCCCTTTCCGGCTGTACTAAATGTTTGATCGGCTGTAGCGCCCAGCAGATGGATGACGTGCAGATCGCCATAAATAACCATCTTTCCAACTCTGCCAATCCTGTAACACCACTCAATTTCCTCAGAGTAGAGGAAAAAATCTTCATCCAGAAGCCCTGCCTTATCCAGAGCCTTCTTTTTTACCATAAGGAAAGCCCCATTAATCCAGTCAACTTCAGCTACTGATTTCACATTTTGAATATTGGTTTTCCTCACGCCGGCCCGGACTGCCAGGTTACGAACGATCTTTCCCAGAAAGGGGATTGCCATAAGGTGGTTGAGTCCACCCCTCATGTAATAATTACCCGAGATTTGCGGACTATGATCCTTGTTCAATAGCTGTACACCCGCAGCCACGTAAGCGGAGGCCGCCAGTCGCTTACTGCATTGGTTGATGGCATCGGTTACCAATAAAGTGTCTGTATTGAGTAGAAGTATATTTTCGGCAACAGCCTGGCGAATACCCGCATTATTGGCCCGGGCAAATCCCGAATTATAGCTCATTTGAATCCACCGCACCTGCGGAAACCTCGAAAGGATGAGTGACTTGCTATCGTCTCCTGAATCATTATCGACGACGATAATTTCCAGGGTATCATCGCCAAACCTGACCACTGTTTCCAGGCAGGCAAGGGTTAGTTCCGGAGAACGGTAATTCACCAATATGACAGAGCAGGTTTTCAATCCTTAATTTTATTTCGATGAAAAAGGAAGTGAAGCATGCTGCTGGTTTTTGAAAAGACTCCCCTTCGCAATAACCAGTCAGGGAACCGACTTTGACAACGCATCATCCGGAGCAACACATCGGGAATTTCAGCAGTTTTGTCATAACGAATTATATCTTCGGGTTTCTTCAGTTTAAAATTGCGCAAGAAACGCCACCAATAGTCATACACCCAAAAATTCCGAAACATAGAAAGCCCGTGTTTTCGAAGAAAATGAAAGTGCTCCGGTATTTCCACCTCAGGTACGCCATGCGTGAATGCGGTAACCTGCTCTTTGCCCACCCCAACTTTTATCAGGGGTGCGGATATCCATGACAATCGATTGGCCTTAAGTGTACGTATATACATTTCTATATCCACCAGCCATTTCAATTCTTCGTCGTAGCGGATTAGTTTATCGTTACGGTGCATAACCACACTGGGAGGACCAATAATGTTTCGGTAAAGTAAGGTTGGGGTACAGCGCTCCAATTGCTTCAACCGATACTTTGAAGGATACACGAGCGTTTCTCTTCCGGTTTCCATTTCAACATTTATGTAATTGCAGAAAAGGAAGTCGGAGACATTCTTTTCCGCGTAGGAAGCAAATTTCTCTAAAGCATCTTGCCCGGCAAACCAATCATCGTCATGCATCAACTTGATCCATTTACCACAGGCATGGCTAATGGCCCGATTCCAGTTTGCGGGCGTACCGGCCGTGCTTTCATTTCGAAAATATTTCAGGGCAGGCAATCTCTGCTGGTATTGACGGCAAAGCGCAGCAACTAAATCGTCAGGGCTGTCGTCGGTAACAATTACTTCAAAATTCTTGAAGCTTTGAATGGCAATTGATTCTAATAACCGCTCCAGAAAATCAACGCGTTTATAGGCAGGAATACAAATTGATATCAGGTAATTGGTATCCATTTTAAATGACTTTCACCCGATCCTTCCAGTATTGATTAAATTCCTTGCGGATTCGCCCGGCTGAAAAGAGATAGTGGTACCCCAGCTTCTTTTTTCGGTTTTGCTTACTCAGTCTTTCGCCCATTTGACGGTATCGGTTTATCAAGTATTCAAGACCCATATATTTATAGTGCAGCAACTTAAGGTCCTCCTTATTCCACACAATTTCTCCAACCGGGCATGCGGAGTGTGATCCAAACTCATAATTGATTTCTTCAATTTTCTGCGGGTCAAAAACCAGCATTTTGTCGAAACTTACGGAACGGACTCCTTCCTTTATTTCCTCTAAAATATCAGTATCAGGTCCGGGTGTAGCCTGGCTGATCATATTATACCCCACGCATTGAAAAATGCTTGTTCCCGTTTCTTTTGCCGCCTGAAGATAATTGACCAATTGCGGATGATATACCCATTCATCCACATCACAAACAATCACCCAATCGGCTTCTCCTTTACTTTTTTTCCAGGCATGATTCTTTATTTGGAGATAAAGATCGTCCCTTATTTGGTTATTAGTAAAGTAACTATTTGTATGTACTTTTGAAAATCCGCTGCATATTTCCCGGGAACTGTCCGAAGAAAAGTTGTCATAGACATATATCTTCTCAGCAAATCCTGAATAGTACCTGAGAAAGTGTGGCAGCATCATGGATTCATTCCAGCAGATGGTATAAACATGAATTCGTAAAGACATAGACTAGATCGGGAATACGAAAAATAATCATTAAATGACTCAACCGCAGCATACCAACCGTCTTTGGAGCCGTAAAAAGATCCGCGAGCTCATCCAAAAACGACTTGAACCGATCGTGGCGCCACCCTATCGAAAATTCAACCTAAGCTGGTACCAGGTGAAACGGTTAAAGCATGCCGCCAAAAATAAGCAATACATTCACAAGTTCACACCGAAGCTTCCGGTTCACTTTACCGACCCACAGGCATTCCTGCTTTCTGTGAGGGAATTGTTTATAGAAGAGATATATCGTTTCCGCCCTTCTGTGAATACTCCCCGTATTCTGGATTGTGGTGCACATATCGGAATGAGTATTTTATTTTTCAAACACAACTACCCGGGAGCAAAAATTATCGCCTTTGAACCTGATGATAGTAATTTTGAATTAGCCAGCTCAAACCTCAAAGAATGGAGGTTTGAAAATGTGGAACTAATACCCAAAGCTATCTGGACGCACAATGGGCATATCCAATTTCAGCAAAGCCATGATATGGGAAGCGCCATCGTGCAAACTGAAAGCCCTGAAAGTCAAAATATTAAAAAAATACCCTGTCAACGATTGCGCGACCTCCTGGAGGAGCCTGCCGATTTTCTGAAATTGGATATTGAAGGAGCTGAATATGAAGTGGTGCAGGATTGTGCCGATAAGCTACGGAATGTTGAAAACATTTTCCTTGAGTACCACGGCAATTATGATGAGATGTACAAGCTATCCACGCTCTTGAACATTTTGAGTGAGCAGCGATTTGCTTATTACATCAAAGAAGCTGGCAATATTTATTCCCGACCCTTCTATGACCGGGAACGGTTATATTCATACGATGTTCAATTGAACATTTTTTGTATGCGGCTCGATTAATTAGCTGCCCTGAATTTCCTGCTGAAAAAGGTCATAAGTTTTTTCAAGACCCTGCGCAAGAGAATAACGGTATGTCCAGCCCATCCTTTGTAATCGCGACCCGTCCATCAATTTCCGGGGCGTGCCATCGGGCATAGTTGAATTGAATCGGATAGCTCCATGAAAACCCACGGTTTTCGCCACCAAATGAGCCAGATCCAGGATGCTTACTTCCTGCCCTGTACCGATATTGATAAACAATTTTTCATTGTAGTACTGCATCAGGAATAAGCATGCGTCTGCCAGATCATCCACATACATAAATTCCCGAAGCGGACGGCCTGTACCCCATATTTCCACTTCGGAGGCTCCGGCCAGTTTGGCTTCATGAAAACGCCGGATTAACGCCGGAATCACATGTGAATTGCTGGGATGGTAGTTGTCGCCCTGCCCATAGAGATTGGTAGGCATGGCCGATATAAAATTGCACCCATATTGATCCCGGTAAGCCTCGCACATTTTTATTCCTGCAATTTTGGCAATGGCGTATGGTTCATTGGTCGGTTCAAGGGGGCCTGTTAATAAGTATTCTTCCTTCAGTGGTTGCGGAGCCAGTTTGGGATAGATACAGGAACTGCCGAGGAACAGCAATTTGGTAACACCCGATTGCCAGGCCGCATGAATAATATTGGCTTCAATCATCAGGTTGTCGTACAGGAATTCAGCCCTGTAAATATTGTTGGCGTGAATGCCACCCACTTTGGCTGCAGCCAAAAAAACATACTCGGGTTTCTGCTTCTCAAAATATTCTTTTACCGCAGCGCCATCGCGAAGATCCAATTCGGCTTTTTTTGTCACCAAAAGATTCCCGAATCCTTCCGATTGAAGTTTACGGACAATAGCAGAACCCACCATACCCCGGTGACCTGCGACATAAATCTTGCTATTTTTTTCCATTATTCAAATTGACGGGCTGTGTGGAATCCGGAATCTTTCAAAACAATATCACGACGGAAGAACTCAATATCTGCCTGTACCATTTCTGCCACCAGATCGTGCAAGCTATGCTTTGGAGACCACCCCAGTTTTGTTCTGGCTTTGCTGGCATCTCCCAAAAGTTGATCAACTTCCGTGGGGCGGAAATATCTCTTATCCACTTCAATCAATACATCGCCGGGTCTGACAGGGATATCGGGAAGTGAAACTTTTTCAACAATACCTTTCTCGTCCTCCCCCTCGCCTTCAAAACGAATACTTACACCAGCCTGCGCGAATGCCATATGCGCAAAATCTCTTACAGTGGTGGTGATACCGGTGGCAATCACAAAGTCTTCCGGTTTTTCCTGCTGCAACATCAACCACATGGCCTCCACATAGTCCTTTGCATGACCCCAATCTCGTTGGGCGCTTAGATTGCCCAAATAAAGTTTCTTCTTTAAGCCCAACACTATTTCAGCGACACCTCTTGTGATCTTACGGCTCACAAAAGTTTCGCCGCGTAAGGGACTTTCGTGATTAAACAGAATGCCATTGCAGGCATACATTCCATAAGCTTCGCGATAATTCACCGTTATCCAATACGCATAAAGTTTCGCAACTGCATAAGGGCTTCTGGGGTAAAAGGGCGTGGTTTCATTCTGCGGAACGGCTTGCACCTTTCCATACAACTCCGAAGTAGAAGCCTGGTAAATCCGGGTCTTCTTCTCCAGCCCGAGAATCCTTACCGCCTCCAGAATGCGCAAAGTACCGGTCGCATCGGTATTAGCCACATATTCAGGCTCCTCAAAACTTACCTGCACGTGACTCATTGCACCCAGGTTGTATATTTCATCCGGTTTTACCTGCTGAATAATGCGGATAATATTGGTGGAATCAGTCAGGTCACCATAGTGCAGGATCATTTTCAGGTTCGACTCATGCGGATCCTGGTAAAGATGATCTATACGTTGAGTATTTATGAGCGAGGTTCTTCGTTTTACGCCATGCACTTCATAACCCTTAGACAACAAGAGTTCTGCCAGATAGGCTCCATC
Source organism: Terrimonas ferruginea (assembly GCA_044463125.1). Classification (GTDB taxonomy): domain Bacteria; phylum Bacteroidota; class Bacteroidia; order Chitinophagales; family Chitinophagaceae; genus CAYMZZ01. Next base: position 15,495 of record JBIQMS010000054.1, on the reverse strand, counting down.
CTGACCGGTGATGCCGGTAATTAATGCTTTCTTCATGCTGTCTTATTAGAGCGCAAAAATAGAGCTTGTAACTTAAATACCCAGTTATCCGTAAATCATTACCTGACAAGCGTGACCGTGCCTTTTCTGAAAATATCTGGATTGCAGAATGAAGAAGCTTTTATCATATAGACATATACACCGGAATCCTGTGGAACGCCCTTGTACCGTCCATCCCAGCAAGCCCCAGGATCTTTGGAATAATAAACTCTCTCTCCCCATCTGTTGAAAATGCTGAACTCGATAGTTTCAACCAGACCCCAATAGTTAATTCCATAACAATCATTTTTCCCATCCCCATTAGGTGTAAAAGCAGAGGGCATCCAATATAGCCCCTCATTTGCTTTTTCAACGTTTACACGAACAGAATCCATATTGGCACAACCGTTCCCATCCACTCCTTTCACCAGATAAAGGGTATTTTCTCTTGGTCGTGCAATGGGGTTGGCTATATTGGGATTATCCAGGTTATTTGCGGGTGACCAGCTATATTGCATTGCGCCTGTAGCCAATAATTGGGAGCGGTCATTGGTGCAATCTATATCGGCCGATCTGCTGGCGCGTACCTCGGGCAAAGGCCAAACCGTAACAGTAGTACTTAAGGTTTCAGTATGGCCACAACTGCTCTCAGTAATCGTTACCTGGTATTGGGTTGTTGAAGTGGGCGACACATAAGGATTTGAAATTTGGAGATCGCTGATGCCTGCTGCCGGCTCCCATACATAAGAATCTCCTCCTGCTGCCTGTAATTGTATGCTGTCGTTCAAACAAATTCCTGAAGGGCTATTTAGGGTGAAGACAGGGTTAGGAATAAAGTCAACCCTTACCGAGTCACGGTATTGACAACTATAGATATCGGCAATATCAACATAATAAGTTGTAGGAATATCAGGGCTGGCTACAGGATTTGCGGTACCCGGGTTTTGAAGACTGCCGGCTGGCGACCAGCCATAACTCTGGCCTCCGCTAACCCAAAGCTGTACGGGCGAGTTTCTACAAATAGAAGTATCGCTTGAAAGTTGAATATTAGGTCTGGGGAAAGTATTTACCCATACAGTATCCTTTGCTTCGCACCCTGCTGCATTGATCCCGGTTACGATGAAGCGGGTAGTATCCTGAACAATAGCAACCGGATTGGAAAGTGCAGAATTGTCAAGCAGGCTTCCGTTATCCCAGGTATAGCTGACGGCACCAGAGGCCTGCAACTGCACAGGCGCACCTACACAAGATACAGGAACGGGTTGGGCCGAAACCAGCGGTTGGTCAATTGAAATATTGACTGAATCACGCTGGATAAATACGGGAGCGAAAGAAAGGTCATCCAGTGCAAAATCATTCCCATTTGTAGCTGTGTTCTTATTTACGATGGCAATGGTCGCACTACTCAGGTTGCCCGAATTCCAGGTAGTGTAAAACTCCTGCCAGTTACAGGGCGAACTGCTGCCAGAAAATACCAGTCCCAAATTGATGCCATTGATGGAAAACTGAAGTTGCGCCGGGTTACTGGCACCCAAACTTTGCAACCACGCCGAGAAGGCATAATTCGTATTGGGCTGAAGGCTTACCGTCTGGGACCAAATGACGGCATCCTCCGCTGAAGATCCATTTACCAGCAACATATTTCCATTTCCCGTGGCGCCGGTATGATCATTACAGTTAGAAAGATTGGGATGCCAGGCCGCAATATTGCTGCCCACAGCATAGGTTCCCTCCGGAATGCCTGATCCCGGGCTATATAAATAGTTGGATTGAAAACCAGAATTACCTCCCGAAAAATCACCATTCAAAATAAGATTTTGTCCTTTCACTTCCGCAGTAAAATAATAGCGGATGGGTACAGTTGTATTAGTGACCGGATTTGCCAGAGTTGGGTCATTCAAATAATCCGCGGGTGTCCAGCAAAAATCAAGCGCAGGAAGGGTTCGCAACTGCTTACTACTGCCATAACAGATGGTGGTATCCGGGGTAATAATAATGTCGGCAGAAACAATAGAAACTGTAATGGTTTTGCTCACCGTATCAGAACAGGAACCATTTGAAACGGCATGTCGTACATTATAGGTTCCCTGCTGCTGAAAACTATGAGTCGGGTTGGTATTGTTTTGTACGACGTTCCCGTCTCCCATGTCCCACCAGGAGTTAGTACTAATATTTCCCACATGGGAGAATTCAACAGATAGTGGGTCGCAAACGTTTTGCCTGGAAGTAAAATCAAAAGATAACTCTTCAACGGATACCTGAATGGTATCGGTCACTGCACATCCACCACTTGAAACTGTTACAAAATATTCGCCTGACTGGTCAATGTTGATAGTTGGATCGACCGAGCCCGTACTCCATAAATAAGAATCGGCTAAACTTGATTCCACGTCAAGGGTAAGGGTCGAACCAAAGCATATGGTCGTGTCATTGCCCAAATTCACTGGCGCAACATTCTTAAAGCTCACTTCGAAACTATCCCGGTTTGAACAACCAAAGTAATCCGTCTCCACCCAATAAATTCCAGGCGAAGTAACTACCAGGCTATCACCCACCTGCCCATTATTCCAGGTATTGGTTCCCAACACAGTCTGAGCACCCAACTTAACAGTCTCACCTGGACAAATTTCAATCTGCTGTAAAGGCTGCGCTGTGAGAGGAGGTACTACTACTACCGATTTGCAAATGGCATCCTGGGTAGAAAGGCCGATATCTATCGTTAAATTAATTCCATAAACTCCCGGACTGTTATAGATAATTGGAGGAGGGTTTTCAAGGGCTGATGGCGGGTGATTTGATTGATCACACCCTTTAAACCGCAGCCTTGTCATAGTGGTATTATCCACGCTGGTTATAAATGCGTACAGGTCTTCTCCTTCCCTGAACAATTTGGATATAGAATGGGGAAAACTGAGGTTGCCAATATTTCCGAAAGTGGAAAATTCCGGAACCGAAGACAGGTCGCCGTTAAAGTCAAAATATGCAATATCGTCCGCATTATAAGCCGCATTTACGGCATAACCTACGGTTTGGCCGCAAGACCGCATTATCGTGAGATCACGGGGATGCTTCAAGAATCCTCCCGGATTTCCCAAATTCGTGCCGACTGGAGTATTCAACAAGGAACTGCCGAAATCAAGTCGGCTCAATGACCAGTTTCCGTCTACCCGGGAGTTGTTGCCTCCATTAACAACAAATACCCTCCAAAATCCGTCGTCATTAATTGCGTGAATTCCCGTAGGATAAGCCAGGCCGCCTACAGATCCAAAGTTGATGCCTGTCGGCTGATTATCAAAGCTGCTTCCAAAATCAATTCGCGTGAACGTATTATTTTCTGCACTCACGGTGAATCCGTACCAATTGTTGCCGTCTTTAAACATATGCAGGTCCACTGGTTGCCACATATTACCCACATTACCCCAATTATGTGCTGTGGGGCTGGGGTTGGCAATATTCGTGCCCAGCTCCACCTTTAGTACTCTGGAAGTGGTGCCAAGAATGGTATTTCCACCAACGATAATAACATACCATTTTCCCTCATTCTTTACTACCTGTATCCCTTCTGCGCCAGAAGGAATGATTCCTCCAAAATTTCCCAAATAATGGTAGGTGGGAGTATTCAGCAGACTGTTTCCAAAATTGAGTCTCGTTAATCCGGGAGTGTGAAAGTTTACGACAAAACCATAATAATTTCCATTCTCAAATGCATAGTCCATGAAAACCGGCATTCTGAAATTACCATTTCCATTTCCCATGTTCAAGCCATCAGGTGGTTGAAGGAGATCGGCCACACAGAAATTCCAATAGAAGTTGCTGGCATTGGAAGATGTATTGGTTATTGTTACAGGTGTTCCTACACAAACCGTATCGGGAATATCAAAATTTGGTATCGCATTTAGCATCCGGTTGAATGAATGGGATGTCTGGCCATCCTTAGGTTGTGAGATTTGAGCTGTGGAGTCGTTGGAACCAATAACTAGAGATCCAAGGAAAAAAATAAATCGAAAAAAAGTCTTCATGTATAAACTGATAGCGGTCGGTTTGGAAATGTTTTCCAAAATACCACAAAATCCACCAACCCAAAAGCTTAACTTCAAGATTCCTTCAATACCGATAAAAATTTCTGCAAGCCGGCGCGCTTGGCATCATCAAGCTGATAACTCAAATGTAGTTTGTAATATTTGCTCAAGTCATATCCAGGATAAGGATTGTTTTTCACAATATCATCTATATGATTGAGCCCTAGGCTGTTGGCAGCATCAAATGCCTGTATGAATTCTTCAGGGAGCGGCTTCAGGCTTATCCAGGCCGCAAATACAAATGGCAGACCCGTTATGGCGCGCCATTCACTTCCCAGGTCGTAAATATAGGTGGACAGTTTGCGCTGATCCAATGCCCGGTCGCCGATCACCAGCCCTGCAGTTGTGCCGCGAATGGCTTCGCGATAAGATTCATTAGTTGCCTGGATAATCGTTGGATTGATTCCCCAGGATTCCCGCATCAACCATTTCAATAGGGCTACCGATGAGCGGCTCTGGTAATCGAGATAAACCGTTTCAATCTCCTGCATGGGCACTTCACTAAACAAACAAACAGATGCGATTTCACCCTCCGTGCCTATACAATAATTTCCCACAATATGATACTCGGGCAGTTCGGGCAATACCGCCACCGGTATCAACCCCAAATCAACTTCACCATTTGCCAACATGCGCGCCAGTTTCGACGGATAGGCACCCGTGAGCTCTATACGGCTACGGAAGGGCTCCCGCTCAATGCCGTATAGCATTGGCTTCGTATTAAGGTAATCTACAATCCCAACCCGAATCTTATCCAATTCATCTATTTTTGCGGCTGCAAAGGTACATATCCTGCGACCTTTTTTAAAATCAAAACATGGAACTGACCCCCCTCTCCGCCATATCTGCCATTGATGGACGCTACCGGAAACAGGTGCAACACCTCGATGAATACTTTTCAGAATACGCCCTCATGAAATACCGGGTTTGGGTGGAAGTGGAATACCTGCTATTCCTCGAAAAGAAGAAATTCTTCAAACTACCCGCCAAAGCGGCCAAACAATTGCAGAAAAGGGCGGCGGAATTTGGTCTGGCCGACGCGCAGGAAATCAAACAAATCGAATATACCACCAACCACGACGTGAAAGCTGTGGAGTATTTCCTTAAAACCGAACTGGAAAAAACCGGTGCAGGGGCGTTAAAGGAGTGGATTCATTTTGGCCTTACTTCACAGGACATCAATAATACCGCTGTTCCCCTTTCGTGGAAACATGCAATCGAATACGAATACCTGCCTTCCCTGCTCAATCTCAATACCCAGATCAAAATGCTGGCAAGAGAATGGAAGGATATACCCATGCTGGCGCATACACATGGTCAGCCCGCCAGCCCTACCCGGCTGGGTAAGGAAATTATGGTTTTCGCAGAGCGCATTCAAAACCAGATAGAACAATTTATTGCCATCCCCTTCACGGGTAAATTTGGTGGCGCCACTGGCAATTTCAATGCGCACCGCATTGCCTATCCCAAAACCGACTGGATAAAATTCGGGAACGAATTTCTCGATCACCTGGGTTTAACCCGTCAACAGTTTACCACCCAGATTGAACACTACGATAACCTGGCGGCCCATTTCGATTGCATGCGGCGGATCAATACTATTCTTATCGATTTCTGTCGCGATATCTGGACTTATATATCGATGGATTATTTCAAACAAAAAACCGTCAAAGGCGAAGTGGGTTCATCGGCCATGCCGCATAAAGTGAATCCAATTGATTTCGAAAATGCGGAAGGCAACCTGGGTATGGCCAGTGCCGTGCTGGAACACCTGGCCAATAAGCTGCCCATTTCACGCTTGCAGCGCGACCTTACCGACTCTACTGTATTACGCAATATAGGCGTTCCCTTTGCGCATATCCTTATCGCATTCAAATCGATCGAGAAAGGTATGGGCAAATTGGTACTGAACCATAGCCGGATTCATGAAGACCTGGAAGACAACTGGGCCGTAGTGGCAGAAGCGATTCAAACCGTATTGCGCCGCGAAAACTTTCCACAACCTTACGAAGCCCTGAAAGAACTCACCCGTGGCAAACAAGCCATCGATAAAAAATCAATTCACAATTTTATTGACGGACTGAAAATTTCCAACGCGGTGAAGAAAGAATTGAAAGCCATAACGCCGCATAATTATACGGGCATGGCGGCTGAGATGTGAGAAACGTATTACGTATTACGTAGTACGTATTACGTAGTACGTTTCTCACTTCTGTATTTCCGAACTAAACCTGAATTCTATTTCTGGATTATTATTCATTTCCGTATTCAGGTACCATTCACTTTGGGCCAGGTACACCATATGCCCATCCTTGTCTTCGGCGATATTGGTTTGTTTGAACCGGGCAAAGTCTTCCAGTTTTTTATTGTCTTTACTGCTCAACCAGCAGGCTTTGTAGAAGGGCATGCTATTGAAGGTTACAGACGCTCCGTATTCCTGCAGTAAGCGATATTGAATAACTTCAAACTGCAGCTCTCCCACACAGCCGATGATTTTTTTGTTCCCGCCAAACTGGGTAAACAATTGCGCCACGCCCTCGTCGGTCAATTGCAGCAATCCTTTTTCCAGTTGTTTGGTCTTCATCGGATCCTTATTCACTACCTCTTTAAATATCTCTGGCGAGAATGATGGAATTCCCGTAAAATAAAAATCTTCGCCCTCTGTAAGCGTGTCGCCAATTTTGAAATTGCCGGTATCGAAAAGGCCCACCACATCGCCTGCGTATGCGTCCTCAATTATGCTTTTGTCGCGGGCCATAAAGCTGTAAGGGTTGCTGAATCGAATGTCTTTATCGAGGCGAACATGATGAAAGTATTTATTGCGTTCAAACTTGCCGGCGCAAACGCGGAAAAAGGCTATCCGGTCGCGATGACGCGGATCGAGGTTGGCGTGTATCTTGAATACAAAACCACTCATCTTCTCTTCTTCCACATCCACCAGTCTGGTATTTGTATGCCGGCTCCGGGGAGTTGGAGCTATCCGGATAAATGTATCCAGCATTTCTTTAACGCCAAAGTTGTTGATGGCGCTGCCAAAAAACACCGGGGCTACCTGCCCTGCCAAATAATCTTCCACATTCAGATTGCCATGCACGCCATCCACCAGTTCTACATCTTCCCGCAACTGCGCCGCATCGCGTTCGCCCAGCTTTTCATCCAGCAATTTGGTGTTAATGTCGTTAATAGCAACGCTGTCCTCATCGCCTCCTTTTGTGCTGGCTGTAAACAGCAAAAGGTTTTTATCGTGCAGATTATAAACACCCTTAAAGTCGCGGCCACTGTTGATGGGCCAGGTCATGGGATGCAGGGAAATTTTCAGCTCCTTTTCAATCTCCTCAATCAGGTCGAAACGATTCTTGCCATCGCGGTCCATTTTGTTGATAAACACGATCACCGGCGTATCGCGCATGCGGCACACTTCCATCAGCCTTCGGGTCTGCTCTTCCACCCCATTTACGCTGTCGACCACCAGGATCACACTGTCCACTGCCGTCAGGGTACGGTAGGTATCCTCCGCAAAATCTTTGTGGCCCGGTGTATCCAGCAGATTGATCAGAATGCCCTCATATTCAAAACTCATCACCGAAGTGGCCACTGAGATACCACGCTGGCGCTCAATCTCCATAAAATCGCTGGTGGCATGCTTCTTTATCTTATTGCTCTTTACCGCTCCCGCTACCTGGATGGCTCCCCCAAAAAGTAGAAATTTCTCGGTGAGGGTGGTTTTACCGGCATCGGGGTGACTGATGATGGCGAAAGTTCTTCTGCGTTGTATTTCCTGGTGATACTTCATATGCTGTTTTAGGAGCCGGCAAAGGTAATTCATTCAGGGGTAATGCACCTGCCGGCCGGGGAATAGAATGGCCAAAAAGTTTCACGACCCGGTCTGGCTACGTACATTTGCAATATGTTCCGGCGCACGCTCGAAATTATAGGCAGCAGCTTCAAGATGGCCCTGCAGGAGCTTTGGAAAAACAAGCTCCGGACCTTTCTGTCTCTATTCGGCATCACTATCGGCATTTTTTGCATTATAGGTGTACTCACAGTGGTCAACAGCCTGGAACAGAATATCCGCAATGAAGTAAAATCACTCGGCTCCAATACCATTTATATTGATAAATGGGAATACACCGGCGGCGGCCCCGACTATCCCTGGTGGAAATATGTGAACCGGCCTTCCCCCCGGTTCAAAGAGGTGGAGCAAATAAAAAACCGAACGCAAAGCGCCAAATTTGCCAGCTTCCGAATCGCCACTACCGATGTGGTGGAATACAAAGGAGCCTTGCTGTCGAATGTGAACTATTACGGCGTAAGCGAAGACTTTGAAGACATACAACCGCTCGAAATAGTGCAGGGGCGCTACCTGGCCGAACCCGATTTCGACCGTGGACTACCCGTGCTGGTAGCTGGATGGGATGTAGCGGAAAAGATTTTTGGAAGCGCGGAACTTGCCCTAAATAAAGAAGTGGTAGTTCGTGGAAAGAAAGCCCAGATCATTGGTGTAATCAAAAAGCAGGGTAAACAAATGATAGGCGGATGGGAATTTGATCAGAGCATTATTCTACCTTACCGTTTTGCCAGAACCATCATGAACGAGTTGCGTACCGACCCCATCATTATGGTTCAGGGAAAAGACAACCTGAACAGTAAGGCGCTGAAAGATGAACTGACAGGTACCATGCGCGCCTTACACAAACTGAGCCCCACCAAGGAGGCTGATTTCGCCCTTAATGATGTGAACGATTTAACCGAAGAAGTGAGTTCCGCATTTGGCGCCGTGAATGTAGGAGGATGGGCCATCGCACTCTTATCGCTGGTAGTGGGCATGTTTGGTGTTGCCAACATCATGTTCGTAACGGTAAGGGAACGTACCAGCCAGATTGGTTTGAAGATGGCCGTGGGTGCTAAGCGCCGGATAATCCTGGCGGAGTTCCTGCTCGAGTCCGCATTCCTGTGTATTATCGGCGGATTGATCGGCTTATTGCTTGTCTTCCTCATGAGCCTTGTTCTCAATTCATTTCTGGCCTTTCCGGTATTTATTTCCACCAACAACATGATACTCGCCCTCGTCATTTGTATTGTAGTTGGAATTCTGGCCGGATTCATTCCCGCCTCCCAGGCTTCCCGCCTGGATCCGGTGGTGGCTATTCGCAGTACCTGATTGGAAATTAATCTATGGCAACTCTACTCGCAATCGAATCCAGTTGTGACGAAACATCCGCAGCCGTTTGTCGCGATGGTCTGATTCTCTCTAATCATATCGCCACGCAAAAAATTCATGCGGAATATGGCGGCGTGGTTCCCGAACTGGCTTCTCGCGCGCACATGGCGCATATTGTACCCGTGGTGGAAATGGCTTTAAAAACGGCTGGAACCCGGCTCCATGAATTGGACGCTATCGCTTTCACGCAATCGCCAGGATTGATCGGCTCACTGTTGGTAGGCGCTGAATTCGCCAAATCACTGGCGCTGGCACTATCGAAACCGCTGATTGCCGTACATCATATGCAGGCACATGTGATCGCCAACCTCATTGAGGAGCCCCGGCCCTCCTTCCCTTTCCTGTGCCTCACCGTCAGCGGCGGACATACGCAGATCGTGTTATGTGAATCGCCGCTGCAAATGCGGGTTTTGGGCGAGACAATAGATGATGCTGCAGGAGAAGCCTTTGATAAATCCGCCAAATTACTGGGACTTCCCTACCCGGGTGGCCCCCTGATTGATAAATATGCGAAGGAGGGAAATCCTTCACGCTTCAAATTCCCGGAACCCCAAATTCCCGAGCTGGATTTCAGTTTTAGCGGACTGAAAACAGCCATCCTTTATTTTCTGCAAAACGCGGGTACCAGCCAGGTGTACAAGGAGGAATTTCGCGCCAGCGAAGAAGAGAGACAAAGCTTTATACAACAAAACCTGGCGGATATCTGCGCTTCCATTCAGCAAAGAATTGTGAGCATTTTGCTGAATAAACTCAAAAAAGCCAGTGTGCAAACGGGCATTACAGATATCTGCCTGGCAGGTGGCGTTTCAGCAAACAGCGGATTACGCTCAGCATTTACCCAATTGGGTAAAGAACTGGGATGGCGCACCTATATTCCTTCCTTCCAGTATTGTACCGACAATGCGGGCATGATCGCCATGACCGCCTGGTATAAATATCAGGCAGGCCAGTTTAGCCCCCTCGAAACCACCGTTACAGCCAGAGCCACCTGGCAGTGACCTCATTTTGTCGCAAGCGACAAAATGAGTTTAGAGAGCCAGGTAGTAGTCTTTTAATAGGGATGAAAATTCAGGACTGTATTGATTGAATTCATCGCGGATCAACCATTCATTCTCCACCATTGCATTGCCGGGCTCATTAAGCAGTTGACCACGCAGCAGCAGTCGAAAAGCTGTATGCTTCGGCGTTTGCCGGATGCGGATCAACTCTGTGAGTTGCAGACCTTGAAATACCAAACGGTCTTGCAGCTTTTGCCAGCTTCGCGCGGGCAGCAGCAGAAAAAACTCACCCTGCGGTTGCATACGATGCTTTATCTGTTGCAGCAGGGCATCCAGCGGCAGGCTTTGCTGATGCCAGGCCAGGTTGCGCGTGCTATTGGGCGATTTAAGGTCGTTCTCGTAAAAGGGAGGATTGCTGAAAACGACATCATATTTTTTCATCGAAAAAATGTGATCCGCAAGTATGTTGCCTGGCTCCAGCCTGATCCGCATAGAAAAGGGGGAGTTATTGATATTGTGCCGCGCTTCTTCCGCCGCCCCCTCATCTATTTCCACGGCATCGATCATCAAAGCCGATTTCTGTGCCAGCATCAAGGATAGTAAGCCAGTTCCAGTACCAATATCCAGCGCCAGGCCGTTGCGGTTTTTCAGGCAGTCGGCCAACCAGGCGCCAAACAGGCAGGCATCCGTGGTGACCTTCATGGCTGACCGGGCCTGCTCGATTCGAAACTGTTTGAACTGAAAATAAGTATTGGCCACAGCGGTGCTTTCCGTTTGTTGGTATTATGATTTTCCCAGGAGCTTATTTTCCATTTGCATAATCCTGAAGATAATCGAATGCGGGAGTCAGCGCGCCATCACGGGTCATGGTCGCTCTTTCTATGAGCGGGGAACCACCTTTCAGTAAATCGTCAAGAACAAATTTGATCAGTTGCTCCCCAAAATAGCGTGAAGCATCGCGGGGCAATTCATTGGGCAGATTCCCAACAGCCACCACATCGATGGAGTTTGGCAGATAGGGCTTTGTTTTTTGCAGTGTAAGCCTGTCGACGCCATAAACCGGATCCTCAATACTTTGATCGCCCAGGTTGATGGGAACCGAACCGTCCGCATCATCCGTGATATCGGATATGGTTCGAATGATAAAGTTATCGTTGGCAACATCATTTTTCTCAAAAAGCCGGGGCACCTGCTGATCCCAATACACGCCATTCATCAGGATGTCGGTCTGCTCGGCATAAGGCAGGAATTTGCATTGGTACTGTTGCGGGGTTTCGTGAAACTCGTGCCGGCTATAGCCCCCGTCTGTTTTCCGGCCATAAAGGTCAGCACCTTTCAGTTGTGTGTACACCGGATAGGCAAAACGGCGGTGCAGATAATCATCGGGCTCTACTTCATGAATACCCATCAGGTTCATGATCTCGAGAATGCCATGTGCCACGCGACCTGAACCGGTAACGGCAATCTTCACATTCGGAAGCCGGAGACCAAAATAAGTATGGATCAGTTCCCGAAAACTGCGCTGCTTAAATACCCTTTCCATGCTGTAAAGGCCCGTGCGGTTCCCATAGGCCATCATGCCATTATGGGCCCCAACTACGCCGGCGAAAAAGCCAAAGCCGATAATTCGCTGCCCGTCTTCATGCTCCAGGCATTCATAATCAATGAGACGTATTTTATTGGCCAGGATGGCCTGCATCAGAGCCCGGTTATAAGGCTGCTTTTTACGGGTATGGGAAAAAAACAGGTAAGTTTTTTGAGGAATCAGTTTTGCTACCGGCACTTCCTTGATGCCAAGAAGCAGGTCGCAATCTTCCACGGAGTCCTTCACCGTAATGCCGGCCTGCCGGTATTCCCGGTCGCTAAAGCAGCGGTCGGGTGACGATTCCACGCAGATTTCCACCGAGGGGTATTGCTCCTTGATCCACTTGCATTGAGCAGGTATCAGGGCCACCCGGTTGTCAGCAGGCACCTTGCCTTCGCGTATCAGTCCGATTTTTATCATGGAGCAAATATCATTTTTTTTAGATTCCGGCAACCGGGTATGTTGCGGTATCTTTGCGGCATGGCAAATGAGGAAAGCATCGTCCTTAAAATATTGCGCAAGATCGCAAGATGGCTGAAACCCCGCCGCCGTTGCTGCGAATCCTGAATCACACAGTAGGGATACTTCTTCGCCATTTCCCAAAAATGCTTTAATATTGCATCCCCTTTCGCCCGGGTGGCGGAATTGGTAGACGCAGCAGACTCAAAATCTGCCGTTCGCAAGAATGTGCTGGTTCGATTCCAGTCCCGGGCACTACAAGAGCCAAGGTATTGACTACCTTGGCTTTTTCATTTTCTATGTTTTTCGTTTACGGCATTAAGAGTCTCTCCTGGAATTATGTTTATGTCGGAATAATCAATAACCTTGAACGGCGAATCAAGCAGCATCAAAGTGGCCAAAATAAAACTATATCAGCTTAAGCGCCTTTCCGGATTATCCTGATTGAAAAATTTGAAACTCGAATTAAGGCAAGGCAAAGAGAGACTTTACTTAAGTACTAACGTGGGAAAGAATGATTGAAGTCGGATGTGATCCTAATCTGGACTTTAGGCGAGGCAGATAGATAGGCAGACAAACATTCAAATTTTAGGTAAATATACAAGATTTACTACCTTTTTTGGTATAAATCTTGTATATTTACCTAAATGGCATTACGAAATACATATGGTCAATTAGAATACTTCCTTGATTCAGTTCAGTCAAAGGGAAAGTATTTTTTTACTTTGAATGACGCAAAAAAAGGATTGCAGATCGAACAAAGAGCGATTCAAAAGCAACTACAGCCCTTATTAAGAAAACGAAAAGTTGCATTGATCCGCAAAGGTTTCTATGCAATTGTAGCGCCGGAATATAAAATTACAGGAGCTCCACCGGTCACTCATTATATTGATGGTTTGATGAAGAATTTGAAAAGGCCTTATTATATAGGCCTCTTGAATGCCGCGGCATGGTATGGAGCAGCCCACCAACAACCGCAGGAATATTCCGTCGTTATTTCTCCACCTTACCTTCCTCCTATTCGCAAACCATATGCCCGAATTCATTTCGTATATAAAAAAAAATGGGATGGAAACGATATAATACAACAAAAAACAAATGCTGGATACGTCAGGGTATCATCCCCTGAATTAACTGCACTGGATTTATGTTACTATAGTAAACATTCAGGAGGGATCAACCGTGTTGCCACTGTGCTCCAGGAACTTTCAGAAGAAATAGATTCACAAAAACTGGTAGAAGTGGCAAAAAGGTTCTCCAGTTTAATGGCGGCGCAACGTTTGGGTTATTTATTGGAGTTCTTAGGTCACAAAGAAATAGTATCCCCGCTAAAAGACTGGCTTCAAAATCAAAAACATCATGCAGCATTACTGGATGCTGGCGGCAAATCAAACACTTCCAAAGTTACAGGCAATGATTGGCGCATAATTGTAAATGCAAAACCAGAACCAGATTTGTAATATGATCCCCAAAGCATATATTGATGAATGGAGGCAACAGGCCCCCTGGCAAGACGACTACCAGGTGGAGCAGGATCTGATTATTAGCAGAGCATTGAACGCTATTTTTTCAGACAATAGTCTGAAGGAACAACTTGCTTTCAGAGGCGGCACGGCTTTGCATAAGCTACATATTCAACCACCTGCACGCTATTCAGAGGATATTGATCTCGTCCAAATCAGCGCCGCACCATTCGGGCCTGTTATGGATAAATTGCGGGAATGCCTTTCATTCTTGGGAACTCCATCCCGGAAACAAAAAGAACACAATAACATATTGGTTTACCGGTTTGATAGCGAAGGCGGCCAAAAAATGAGGCTGAAAATAGAAGTAAACACTCGGGAACATTTTACCGTTTTTGGTTTTAGGCATATACCTTTTAAAGTAGATTCCACCTGGCATTCCAGTGAAAGCCTGATCACTACCTTCAGTTTAGATGAGTTGCTAAGTACAAAATTAAGAGCCTTGTATCAACGAAGAAAAGGAAGGGATTTATATGATATATGGTATGCATTGGTGCAGCTTGATTGTGATGCAAAAGCGATTGTTGAGGGCTGGAGGAATTATATGCGAGAAGAAGGGAATTCTGTCGGTCGCAGAGAATTTGAATTGAATCTGATTGCTAAAATGCAATCTTCACTTTTCACTGACGATATGGATATGTTGATCAGATCAGGCATCTCATATGATGTTTCAAACGCAATGGAATTAGTTAGAAAACAGATTGTGGCGCTGATTTGAAGTCCAAAAATTTCTGTTAATAACTACTTGAAAGTGAAACCCGCCCTTATACATTTCTTAATCAAAAGATCCTGATTATTGACGCGCTGGGCTTATACTATCCAATTCGTTGATTTTTTCCCATCCAACAATAATTACTATTTTACCATATGGCCTCTTTCAGCTTCACCGACTTCATGGATATAACCGGCACTTTCAGTTTTGCGGTGGCCGGGGCCCTGGCGGCCATGTCGCGAAGGCTGGACCCTTTTGGGGTGCTGATCCTCGCCTTCGTGACGGCCATTGGCGGCGGCACGGTACGAGACCTGCTGTTGGGCATTCACCCGGTGAGCTGGTTGCAGGACCGGCGCAGCGCTACTGTCATAATCATAGCGGCCGTCCTTGCGCTTGTACTGGCTCAGCGACTACAACGATTTTCCAAACTACTGAACATATTTGATGCGATCGGGCTGGGATTTTTCACCATGGTGGGCATCAGCAAAGCTATTCCACTGGGGCTGGCACCAGGCTTCTGCATCGCGCTTGGCACCATTACCGGATGCTTTGGAGGCGTAATACGCGATGTTTTACTCAACAATGTACCATTAGTATTTCGCAAAGAAATATACGCTTCGGCGAGCATTGCAGGTGGTATTCTTTTTTTCTTATTAAGGGAAATAGCCTCCCGCGAAATCGCATTTACCTCGTCTGTAATCTTCGTTTTGGCCATTCGTCTGCTGGCACTCCGTTATCATTGGTCGCTACCTGCCTGGTATGGAAGGAGGAAGTTTAAGGTTTAGGGTTTAAGGTTTAAAGTTTAGAACTGAGTTGAGAAAAACAATCTGCGCTGATGAATTGATAATAATAATACCTGCCAACTTCACTTAGGACGAACCATACCTTCCAACCCTAAAC
>JBIQMS010000053.1:0-29029 GCA_044463125.1 Terrimonas ferruginea | reverse complement strand
GTCATACTAGATTTTTTTAGTTATGTGACTTTTGTCGAACAAGAAAACGATCTATTTGTCTAATATTACACTTATTAATCACTCACATTGCCACTATTATGTCAGAACAAGCATTCATTGAAAAAATCGGAAAGCGGATCAAGAAATCCCGTATTGAAAAAGGCTATTCCCAACAGGTATTAGCCGACAGGTGCGAGGTAGAGAAGGCAAACATTTCCCGTATTGAATCGGGAAAGGTAAACCTGAAGATACTGACGCTCCGTAAAATCAGTCAGGCCCTCCGGGTGCCCCTGAAAGATCTGATTGCTTAATCGTATAGCAAGGGTTTCTGATCTTCACAATTTTGATAATCCGGTCGGGTATCCTGGCCGGATTATTTTTGTTTTGGTAACTTAAATTGGTTAAGGCTTTCATTCCGTGCGTCGTGCACCCCTGGTATACTATGAAAAAAAATTGTTTTAGGGCGCTATTGATTGGTAGCATCTTAGTCCTGACCGATTCAGCTATTGCCCAAACAAAAACAACGGATCTAGAATTCGTTTACCGCAACTGGAATAATCAGAACGGGCTTCCGCAAAATACCGTTTACGATTTGCTGGAAGACAGTATGGGTTATCTCTGGGGCGCAACGGAAGAAGGGCTATTCCGGTTTGATGGCGCCCGCTTCCAACGCTTTAGCAGCGAGAATATCCCCCAGCTTCAGTCAAATAATTTTTACGCGCTCCGGCGTCAGGGCCCTTATGTGTGGGCTGCTTCGCGCAACGCCGTTCTTCGCATCAACAACCAGGTCGATCGCTTTTTCGATTTCAGCAATCGCGTTCGTGGAGGTTGGATCAAGTGTATGGAAATGGATGCGAATGGCAATTTGTGGATAGGAACCAGCACGGGCTTTGTTTATCAAATACAAAACGATTCCATTCGCCTCCTGCATTCCGGCAACACAGAAGGCTTCAGCAGTGTGGAGGTATTGAAGCATACTTCAAGAGGCCTTTTGTTGGGCAGCCCTGAGGGACTTTTTCTAAAACCAACAGGCACCAACCGTTTTATTCCTCTTTCCCAATTTCAGGGCCTGGCCATTACTTCTGTGGCAACCGGCCCACGGGGCGATTGGTGGGTAGCCACTTCCACCCGTGGGGTTCTTTATGTGCAAGAAGATACCAGTAGCGCCACCGCAGTGCAGGGACTTGCCGATCCTTTTGTGAATGTGGTGAAAATTGATGAACAGAACCGTCTATGGATCGGTTTCCGTAATGCGGGCTACCAGGTGATGGAGGAAGGCATCATTCACCGACCCTTGCAGGAAAAATACAGTCATGACGGTATTCGGGCATTCGTGACCACCCGAAGCGGCATGGTATGGCTGGGCACCACTTCATCGGGGCTGTTGCAATTGCGCCACGCGCTGATTGATCAGTTGCCACAAACGCTGAATATGCTGGGTCCCATCACACTGGGCATATACCAGGAACCTGCCGGCGATACCTGGGTGGGCACAGCAGGGCGCGGACTTAACCGAATTTCGGGCGGCAAGGTTTTTCATTATACCATGGCCAATGGACTTTCGAATAACCTGGTGTTGGCGGCGACAAGCCGTGGCGACTATGTTTATATTGGTACTTCAGGAGGGCTGGATCGGTACAATAAAAAAACGAATCGGTTCGACCGGCACTATACGGATAAGGATGGTTTACGAAGCAGTGGTATTGTGGCCCTGTTTCGCGATAGCCGCGACCGGGTATGGTTTAGTACCCGACTCGGAGGACTGCAATATCTCAACAAGAACGAGGAGCTCGTGTTTTTTAACCTGCCGAACTCTTTTCGTAATGCGAATATCCTGGGTATTATGGAAGACAGTGCGGGCAACCTCTGGATGGGCAGCAGGGGTGCCGGCATCATAAGGATTGACCGAGATGACAACGTAACGCGTTTCTTTTCGGAGGTTGGTTTTCCTGCTGATATTGTGTACGACATGTATCAGGATAAGGAAGGTGATATCTGGATGTTGAGCGAAAAAGGCTTGATCCTGAATAAGAAGGGGAAATTCCGCTTATTCACCCGTGAAGATGGGCTTCACTTTAATGAATCTTACCGCATACTGGCCGATCGGGAAGACTATATTTGGCTGAGTGGCAACCTTGGATTGCAGAGGATTGCCTGGATGGAATTGAAGCGTGCCAAGGATTCGGATGAATCGGCCGAAGTGAATATGGCGGTTCGATTGTTCAATGAGTTTGATGGTATGCCTAATTCCGAAGCGAATGGGGGCTTTTATCCTGCTGGATGGAAAATGGCCGATGGCACCCTTTGGTTTCCGACTATTGGTGGCTTGGCCGTGGTGGATCCCGCCCGCATTACCCGGGAAGAAAAAAGAATCGGGATTCATGTGCAATCGCTTCGTGTGGGCGACCAGCGCTTCTATCCCGGGGAAGCTATAGAACTACCCTCCGGTGTTTATAATTTTGAAATCCGCTATACCAGCATCAATTTTACGGATCCCGGCCAGATTGAATACAGTTACAGATTGAAGGGCCTGGATAATAGCTGGACGGAGGTTGGTAACCGTCAGATCGCTTATTTTTCTGCCTTGCCTCCCGGTTATTATACTTTCGAAGTTCGGGCACAGCTTTACGGCGATACTTCACCCCTGGCGCAACTGGAGTTTTATATTACTCCCTTATTTTATCAAACAGCCTGGTTCAAAGTGCTGATGTCGGCATTGTTGCTATTGCTAGGCTTCGGCATTTTCTGGTATTTCCGTCGACAGGCTCAACAACGATTGCGCGAACAGCAATTGATCACGCGTGCGCAAATGGAGGGTCAGGAAAAGGAGCGGCAATTGATTTCAGCGGAGTTGCATGATAGTATCAATCAACAATTGTCGACCGCCAAAATTTATCTCGACTATGCAAAGGCTAATGTGAATGAGCGGGACGAACTAATAACCCGAAGTGCCGATGTGGTGTATCGGGCCATACAGGAAATCCGTTCGCTCTGCTATTCGCTCACGCCGGTTGGTTTGAAGGACATGGGGTTGCGCGAGGCTATTGAAGATCTCTGTCATTCCTACGCCAGTGTAGGCAAGTTCAAAGCGAATTATGAGTTTCGGCTGGAAGAAGACAGCCTGACAGAAGATATGAAGTTTGTTCTTTTTCGGGTGATACAGGAGCAGATGAATAATGTGGCCAGACATGCCCAGGCTTCCCATGTGCAAATTGTACTCGAAAAAATTCCGGGTTTTATCCAGGTGCTGATCAGGGATGATGGCCGTGGATTTGACCCCGCCACGGTCCGCGAAGGATTGGGTTTTGCCAATATGCGAAACCGGGTGTCGGTTTATAAGGGCAAAGTGGAGCTGCAATCTACACCGGGTCAGGGTTGCCAGGTTACGATCAGGATTCCGAAAAAGTAATTGCCGGTAGTGGGGAGCCCTTGTGGGCACTCAAACAAGGTTGAGTTTCTTCAGTCTTGCCAGGATGGCTCCCTTTGTCCGGTTCATTTCTTCCGCGATTATTTTGATGCTGATGCCCTGTTCGTAAAGATGGCTGAGCTCGGCGTCCAGTTCTTCGGTCCAGGGCGCATATGCCTGCTTATAGGATTCCCGCTTTTCCGCAACAGAATATTTCTTCACGGGCGAGCCTGATCGATTAAGATTTTCCTGCCATCTTTTTTTCCAGAATGGCGTGGCGGAACCCGACTTGATTTCTTTAAGTGCCTTTTCTTCTTTGCGTGCTGTTACCGTGATGGGTGGCTGCGGCGCAAAATCTTCCGGCAGCAGCAACTCAGGAATTTCCAACAGGTTTTTGGCACGTGTAACGGCCACGTACAACAGGTTGATCTCTTCGTTCCATTTTTGCTTGTCAGGCGCGGCATCTTTATCTTTTAGCCAGCGAGCCATTTTCTGCTCATTGATAAAATCTGCCGCCAGAATTACTTTATCATACTCCATGCCTTTAGCACGGTGTACGGTGGAAAAAATCATGTCCGCCTCATGCCGTTGGTCGTCGCCGATGTGCAGATCCTTCAGTTCACGTATAATGCGTGGTAATTCTTCATTGTATTCTTTCACCAGCTCAATCATCATTCCCATTTGCTGGTCTTCCGTTTTCTCCACATATTCTTCCAACTCATTCAGGTCGCCCATGGATTTTACCAGCGGATCGCGGATACGGTCTCTTTTTTCCAGGCTCAGGTTCAGCACATCATAAAGCGATGCGCCATCATCCGCATAAGTATAGGAATGGAAATTGCCTTCAAAATAAATTTTCCGTGGGTTGCGCGGGTCGGAAATATAATCGACAGCAGCGGTGAGTAATCCCAGGTTTGTGCGCGCCAGCGTGGCTTTTGTTGATGTGTCGCGACATTTTCCCTTCCCTTCTATGCGTACCTCCGGCGTTATCCCAATCTTTTCTTTCCATTGCAAAACAGCGCAGGCAAGGGCGGCATGGGAAGGATAAAACCGAAAGCTCGTACTTAAGGTAAACAATGGATAAGGGGCTTTGGCCAGCGAGTTCACGGCAAAGCGCCAGCCATAAATTTGCTGATGGGCATCGCCCACAATTACTTTGGTGGCGCGCTGCCGCAGAAAAATATCAAGCATGGCGCCCGACGCATCCTGCCCTTCGTCGAAAAGAATATAATCAAAAGGCAAAACGGGTTCCGATAATTGAAATTTTTTCAGGTAGAAATCATGGATGATTTCTATTTCGCCGCTATCCATTTTCGCGAGAAGCAGCCTGGCGCCTTTTTCAATTTGCCGGTAATGCTGCTTTACATAGGTGCGGGCCTTGCTGTCGGATACGATATCCAGGTAATTGAGCTCACCCACTTTTTTCGCGTCGCTATTGCAGAAATAGGTAATGAAGCGGTTGATATGGTTGGCGAGGATATACTCCATGTGTTTCTCGCCGCCGCTGCTGATCTGCAAGAGGCTTACGATTTCGTGCGTACGAAATCCCTGGGCGCGCAATTTGTAGCGGCTGCCCGGAATGATGGCGCGGAAGGCGAGCGAATGAGCCGTTTCCACCTGCACATTGTGCAGCTCCGCTTCCGCAAAGCGGCGAACAGCCTCCTGCTTTACAGAGCGATTGAAAGCCAGGTAAAGAATGCGTGCCTCCAGGGGCCTGCTGGCGGCATAAGCGATCAGGGTACTGGTTTTGCCGGAACCGGCCACCGCATTGATACAAATATCCCCGCTTGATTCAACAATTTTTTGCTGCTCTTCGGTCAAAATATATTCGGAAACTGCCATTCGAAAGATTCATTTCATGATCGAAAGGCACAAATGTCGCGAAGGAGAAAGGCATAGCCATGAGAAAAAAACAATTTCTTCGGGTTTTTTAACGTAGTACGTAGTACGTATTACGTAATACGTAAGATGTAAGTTGTAAGTAGTAAGTAGGGAGTAGTTAAAGTGTAGTATCTGCGTTCATCTGCGGAAAAATCTGCGAAAATCTGCGGGAAAACTCTCCTGAACTCTGAAGCTGATTAAAGTACGGAAGAATTTCCCGCAGATTTTCGCAGATTTTTCCGCAGATGAACGCGGATATAGGTTTAAGGTTTAGGGTTTAAGGTTTAAAGTTTAGGGCAAATTCTCTACGATTTAAACTTTAAACCCTAAACCTTAAACTAATCCACAAATCCACAAATCCACAAATCTTCGAATTCTTCCCTCATTCTTCTTCCAATATAAATTCGTCCTCCGAATTTCTCCCCAGTTCATTGGCTTCTTTCAGCGTAAAGCTGTCGACACCGGTGGTTTGTAGCCAATTGTCGCCTTGTTTTTGATAAATCTGCACCGATAGCGAGAAGCGGCGCAAGAATTCGTTTTCCACCGAAGCGATGGTGGAGCTGGGTTGCATTTCCAGCAGTCCGCTGGTATGGGTTTGTTTTAACTCACCAATGGTTTTTTTGGGATCAATTTCCTCTGCCTCCGGTGAGGGTTCATATTTTTTATGTCCCTCAAGAAAAAAGCGGATGCGCAGATAGGGATAGAAATTTGCGAACACTTCCTGAATTTCACTGAGTCGGGTATTGTCGTTTATATCAAGGTGCATAACAGATGCTTTAGTTCCTTCTAAATTACCGGTAAGCCTCGCGGCGGGCAATGAAGAGGATCAGGCGGTTTGCTGATGGTGGTCATATCGGGTATATTCAGGTACAACATTAATTCATTCGGCGATTCTTTGTTATCTGCCTTCGCTGCCTTAGTTTCGGACTTCCTCTCAAACGAAGCCATATGCAGCGATATGTATTTGCCCTCGATTTACGGGATGATCCTCAACTGATCGCCCAATACGAAGCTTATCATCGGGAAGTATGGCCCGGTATTGTCAACAGCATCCGCGATGCCGGTATTACCCGTCTCGATATTTTTCGTA
Organism: Terrimonas ferruginea; assembly: GCA_044463125.1. GTDB lineage: Bacteria > Bacteroidota > Bacteroidia > Chitinophagales > Chitinophagaceae > CAYMZZ01. The sequence continues at coordinate 22,652 of JBIQMS010000053.1, read as the reverse complement.
CGGGCAACCGGCTTTGCATGCTGATGGAGGCCGATGATGATTTCTCCTTTGAAAAAAAGACGAAGATGGATGCAGCTAACCCTCTGGTACAGGATTGGGAGAAGCTGATGTGGCAATTTCAGCAGCCCCTGCCCTGGGCCGCTGCCGGTGAAAAATGGATACTGATGGATCAAATATTTGAATTGCCTTAAACAGGTATCCTTTTCATGAATTACTTATCTTGAACGCAAACCGGTGGATATGGACCTTCAGCTTAATAATAAAGTGATTCTGGTGAGCGGCGGCGCCAAAGGCATTGGTCAGGGAATTGTGTTGGCGCTCGCACGCGAAGGAGCCATCCCGGTCATAGTGGGTCGCAATGAGGCCGATAATCAGCAGACACTTGAAGAGGTAAAGGCAATGGGTGCAAGGGCATTTGCTGTTACCGCCGAATTAACGAATCCACAAGCCTGTGCTGAAGCCGTGGAGAAAGCGGTTCAATGGGCAGGCCGGCTCGATGGGCTGGTTAACAATGCCGGAGTGAATGATGGGGTGGGACTGGCATCGGGCAACTATGAAGCTTTTATGGCATCGCTGCATAAGAACCTGGTGCATTACTATTTGCTGGCGCATCATGCTTTGCCCTATTTGAAAGCCTCAAAGGGAGCCATCGTCAATATCAGCTCCAAAACAGCCGAAACGGGTCAGGGCAATACCTCGGCCTATGCAGCGGCGAATGGCGGGCGGAATGCGCTCACGCGGGAATGGGCCGTGGAATTGGCGCCATTCGACATTCGCGTCAACGCTATTGTGGTTGCGGAATGCTGGACGCCCCTCTATGAAACCTGGATCAATAGCCTGCCTAACCCGGAAGAAAAACTGAAATCCATTACCGATAGAATCCCCCTTGGCAAGCGTATGACAAAAAGCAGCGAAATAGCCGATATGGCAATTTTTCTGCTTTCACCACTCTCCGCGCATACCACAGGGCAGTTGATTCATGTGGATGGGGGATATGTGCATTTGGATAGAGCACTTTAAGTTTTACGTTGTACGTATTACGTAGTACGTTTAGGGTTTAGAGTTTAAGGTTTAAGGAGGATATGGTAAGCCGGAAAGTTAAAGCAGGATATAATAACAAGATATAATAACATATGAACTATTAAAGGATACAAAGTCCTAAACATTAAACTCTAAACCTTAAACCCTAAACCAAACGTAATACGTAATACGTACTACGTAAAACGTAAAACGTCTCCCCATGTCTCTCACCAACAAACGCTTCCTCTTCGCCTTCATCATGATCACTTCCCTGTTTTTTCTATGGGGATTTATACACAATTTCAATTCGGTGCTGGTACCTCATTTGAAGCGTTCTTTTACGCTGAGTACCACGCAAACCACTTTGATTGATTCGGCAGTGTATGCGGCTTATTTTCTGCTGGCCCTTCCTGCGGGCTGGGTGATGAAGAGGCTTGGTTATAAATCGGGAATTATCACCGGTTTGATATTGTTTGCGACGGGCTGTTTCTTGTTTATTCCTGCAGCCAACACGCAGTCTTATTCTTTCTTTCTGCTCGCGCTTTTTGTGATTGCATCGGGCCTGGCTTTTTTGGAAACGGCTGCCAATCCCTATGCCGCCGCTTTGGGTGATCCGGCCACATCCACACAGCGACTGAATTTTTCGCAATCCTTCAATGGACTGGCGGCCAGCCTGGCGCCCATTATTGGCGTGAATGTGATCCTCACGAAGACGGTGTCGGATGAGCAGCTGGCCACCATGTCGGAAACGGCAAGGCAGGCTGCACTGGCATCGGAAGCGTCGTCCGTAAAAATCCCCTATCTGATCCTGGGCCTGGCATTGGTATTGGTGGCGGTAATCTTTCTTTTTTTGAAACTGCCTTCTATCCGCAATGAAGAGGCAGGGGAGAAAAAGAGGGGTTCCATTTTTCAGGTATTGCGTCACCGGCACCTGGCCTGGGCCGTGGTCGCGCAGTTTTTTTATGTGGGTGCGCAGGTATGCGTGTTCAGCTTATTCCTGCTCTATGCGCCGAAAGCCGCGAATATTTCCGAAGGGGAAGCGGGCTATTACCTGGGCGCCTGCGGCCTGGCATTCCTGATCGGCAGGTTTACCGGCACGGCCCTGATGGAGCGCTTTGAGCCGCGTCGACTGTTATCGCTCTATGCCCTGATCAATATTGGACTTTCCGCGATAGCCATTTTTGGCTCGGGAATGATAACTGTATATGCGGTGATTGGTATTTGCTTCTTTATGTCGATCATGTTTCCCAGCATCTTTGCCCTTGGTATTCGCGACCTGAAAGAAGATACAGAATATGGCAGCAGCCTCATCATCATGTCCATAGTGGGTGGCGCCATTCTGCCAAGATTATTCGGCATCATCGACGATGAAACAGGTAATATTCAGCTCGGATATTTTGTACCGATGGTTTGTTTTGCGGTAGTGTTGTTCTTTGCATGGAAGAAAGCGGGAAACGTAGTACGTAGTACGTAATACGTAGTACGTACTACGTTTGGTTTAGGGTTTAAGGTTTAAGGTTTAAGAGTGGTGATGAAGGGTTAAACTTTAGAAATAATTTGGAAAAAAATCTGCGAAATCTGCGTTAATCTGCGAAAAAATCTGCGCAAATCTGCGTGAAAGGTACTTGCACTTTCAACATCTTCAAAGCACCAGAAGTTTCCCGCAGATTTGCGCAGATTTTTTCGCAGATTGACGCAGATGAACAGAATTAATGTCAACTTTTTTTGGTCAAGACAAGGTTTAATATCAAAGAATAATCTGCCTTATTATCGCCAGATCATAAGGCAACTTCAACTTTAAACCCTCAACCTTAAACTTCCTCAATAAAGTACCGGAATCAGCAAACAAAGTACTATTGGCCACGATATTATCTTCGTAAATTAGGTATCGTAATAAGCCTTATGCTTGCTTTCCGCAATACCGCCTTTTGTCGAAATAGCCTTCTGGCCATTGTGCTGATGGCATTTTTCTCCTGTCGCAAAACAGATTCCGGCCCTGACAATCCACCCCCACCCGGAGGAGGTAATCCTGCCGATTCGGTTTACAATCCCGTAGATCCGTCCGTAGCGGCTTCACAGGGATTTTTCCTGAGCGACTGGGTGCCATTGTCGTTTACGGCACCATCTTATACCCTCACCGGCCCGGCAGCTGGCGCTGCTACTGATACAGTGAATGCCGATCTAAATAAAGTAATCAGCAAGGTTCCCCGCTCGCTATTCGGGAATAATGCCAATACCTATATGACCCAGATGGTGGATCAGCCAGTGCTTTTGGAACATATCAGAAATCTTTCGCCGGGTATCATTCGATTTCCGGGCGGCAACCTTAGTTCAGTCTATTTCTGGGACCAGGAAAAGGATCAGGCACCCGCCGATGTGGCCGATACCCTGTATGATTCAAATCTGAATCCGGTGCCCGCATCCGCCGGAGCGCCGCATTATTCCTACTGGCATGGAAAGAATACTGAGGGCTGGACTTTATCGCTTGCCAATTATTACCAGATGTTGCAAACGACAGGTAACGAGGGAATGATAACCGTCAACTATCCCTACGCGCGCTATGGCCTGGCCGATGACCCCTTAGCACGGGCTGCCCATTATGCAGCCAATTGGGTGCGGCATGATGCGGGACGCACACGTTTTTGGGAGATAGGCAATGAAGTGAGCGGTCCCTGGCAGGCCGGTTATAAGATCAATACCCGTCAAAACAAGGACGGGCAACCTGAAATCATCAATGGCACACTGTATGGCCGGCATTTTAAAGTATTTGCCGACAGCATGCGGAAGGCCGCAGCGGAACTGGGCAAAACCATTCATATTGGCGCGGTACTCGAAGGCGTGGATGCGAGCAATAGTTGGAATGTAACTGCCCGGCAATGGAATAACCAGTTTTTTGCAGAAGCGGGTAATGCTGCCGATTTTTTCATAGTGCATGATTATTTCCAGGATGCCACCAGCTCCCCTTCGGTGATCCTTAATTCTGCGGCAACGGGTATCGGGAAAATTGCCAGCTATATGCAGGCCAATACCCAGGCTAATGGCGTACAAATGAAACCCATCGCGCTCACGGAATGGAATATCTGGGCCACGGGCAGCCGACAAATGGTGTCGCAGGTATCAGGACTGCATGCTACCCTGGTATTGGGTGAAATGATCCGGCATAAATTCGGGCAGGCTGCCCGATGGGACCTGGCCAATGCCTGGGAAAATGGCGATGACCATGGCGTATTCAACAACGGAACCAGCAACAATGCCGAGCCGGCCTGGAATCCACGCCCGGCATTCTATCATCTGTATTATTTCCAACGCTTTTTTGGTGATCGCATGGTGGAATCAGTTATCCAGTCCGCCACACCCAATACCGAACTGGTATCATTTGCTTCTACCTTCAGCTCGGGCGAAGCCGGTATGGTGCTGGTCAATAAGGGAACCAGTCAGCGCATTGCCGCTATCAACTTCAAACATTTCAAAGCCGGCCAACGCTACTACTGGTACACTCTTGCTGGCGGCAACGACAATGGCGACTATTCTACAAAAGTTTATATCAACGGCGAAACCGGATCCGCCCCGGTAGGCGGCCCCAGCAATTATGCGGGCGTGAAAGCCTTTGCCGCACCCCTCACAGGCACTATCAAAATAGCGGTACCTCCCCGGTCGGCGGTTTATTTGGTGGCGGAGGGAGAATGAGGGAAATTCGGCTATTTGGGAATTTGATGATTTGTTTGCCTGCCTACAGCAGGATGAGGGTTTGTTTCATTGGCATTCCTTTCTACCGCGTTGTTTAATTATTGATGTCTGGAAATTGGTATTTGTACTGTTCAGTCAATAAGCAGTCGCGCAATCATTTCTCATTCCTCAAATTTTCGCGTTCTACCCTCCCGAAGGGAGGGCGTATGGGTAGCATAGGAGTAATAATGATTTATTCAGCTCCCGAAGGGAGGTCGTGTAGAAGCTGTGACTTTATGGCTGGTTGATATATTGAAGTGCTAACCTGCATGGCTTTATGCATGATAGTAGGAACCATTCAACAAATCAACGATTCAACAATTCAACAATTGTTATATTTACATTTATCATGCGAAGCAAAGTTATTTTCCCAGGTTTAGTGCTGCTGATGCTGCTGTCTGCTTGCAATGAAGGAAATCAGTCCGATAAAATTTCAGCAAATACAACTGACTCCAGCCATTCCTGCATGGCCACGCCCGCTCGGTTCGGGAGTACTGATTCCATCACTGTGCCTGCTAACGGCCATTTGTCGGTCGACGGTATGGTGCTGATCCCGGGTGGCCGCTTTGAGATGGGGGGTAATAATGAGCAGGCTTCCCGCGACGAGTTCCCCCGCCACAGCGTGTGGGTCGATTCGTTCTACATGGACATTACTGAAGTGACCAACGCGCAGTTTCGTGCTTTTGTGGAGGCAACCGGGTATGTGACCACCGCGGAGCAGAAGCCAGATTGGGATGAATTACGAAAGACCCTGCCACCGGGAACTCCCAAACCTCCCGATAGTGTGCTGGTACCCGCTGCCCTGGTTTTTCAGGGTACTCCCGGGCCGGTGGATCTGAACCAGCCCGGCCAGTGGTGGTCATGGGTGGCCGGTGCCAACTGGCGGCATCCGCAGGGACCCGGTAGCGATATTGTTGGCAAAGACAACTATCCCGTAGTGCAGGTGAGCTGGTACGATGCCACGGCTTACTGCAAATGGGCCGGTCGGCGGCTGCCTACGGAAGCAGAATGGGAATATGCATCAAGAGGAGGTTTGAAGGATAATATCTATCCCTGGGGGAATGAGCACGTAAATGCAGGACAGCCCAAAGCGAATAGCTGGGAGGGCAACTTCCCCTATTACAATGCTAAAAAAGACGGATACCTGAAGCTGGCACCCGCCCAATCATTCGCCGCAAATGGCTATGGCCTCTACGACATGGCCGGCAATGTTTGGGAATGGTGCAGCGACTGGTACGACCATGATTATTATAATTCACTTGAAAATAAAGTATCGCGAAATCCCCAGGGCCCTTCGAAAAGTTATGATCCCATGGAGCCGGGTATGCCCAAGCGAAGCATGCGGGGTGGCAGTTTTCTTTGCAACGATAGTTATTGCAGTGGCTACCGCAGCGCACGCCGCATGAAGAGTAGCCCCGATTCCGGTTTCGAGCATACGGGTTTCAGGACCGTGAAAGATATCCGATGAAAAGGCAAAAATTCCAATCTTAATCAAAAGCAGCAAATGAAGGAGCAGATCGAAAAAATCTTCCAGGAAAAATTTAACCGGCAACCGAAGTTTATAGTGCGCTCGCCCGGAAGAATCAATATCATTGGCGAACATACGGATTACAACAAGGGATTTGTATTGCCGGCTGCTATCGATAAAGCCGCCTGGCTGGCCCTTGCCCCGCGCGAAGACAGCCAGGTTCACCTCTATGCGGCCGATCTGAGCCAAAGTTTCGAAGCGGATGCCAACCATCCTGATCGCCTGGAACCCATGCGCTGGCCCAATTACCTGCTCGGCGTGATGCAACAATTTCTGCAAAGGGGATTTAAAGGAAAGGGAATGGATCTGGTGCTGCTGAGTGAAGTACCAATTGGCGCAGGATTATCGTCTTCCGCGGCCATTGAATGTGCCATGGCTTTTGCTCTGAATGAATTGTATGGGGCACAACTGGAAAGAATGGAGCTGGTGAAAATGGCACAGAAAGCCGAACATGAATACGCCGGTGTTCTTTGCGGCATCATGGATCAGTTTGCTTCCATAATGGGAAAGGCGCATCATGCCATACGGCTCGATTGTGATTCTCTTGAATACGACTATGTTCCCCTCCAATTAGAAGGCTATCGCTTTCTACTGCTGAATACCAACGTAAAACATTCGCTGGCCTCTTCCGAATACAATACCCGAAGGCAGGAATGTGAACGCGGGGTGGAACTTGTGAAGAAAAAATATCCGCAGGTAAGTTCCCTGCGCGATGTAACGCCGGCTATGTTGGCAGAGACTGTGGCCGGGGAAGATGCTTTGGTGTACAAAAGGTGCAGCTATATAGTAGAGGAAATCATTCGTCTGCAGGAAGCCTGCCAGGATTTGCATGCCGGCAATCTTGCGGCCCTGGGACAAAAAATGCTGGCCACCCATCGGGGATTGAGCGAAGACTATGCGGTAAGCTGCCGCGAGCTGGACTGGCTGGTGGATTTTGTAAAAGACAGGCCCGGCTTATTGGGCGCCCGCATGATGGGTGGTGGATTTGGAGGCTGCACCATCAACCTGGTGGCGAAGGATGCTATCGAAAATCTTATCAGCACTATTACTCCTGCCTATGAGGCAGCTATGCAGTTGCCGTTAACGGCATATATCGTTAATGTGGATGATGGAACCCGCTTCGTTTAAACTTTTTTTCCAAAAAGCTCCGTTCAAAGAACGGAGCTTTTTTATTCAAAAACAGGTAATCTGCTACCAGAATCTTACGTAGAGTGCAGCCAGTATCATGAGTGTGGCCACAATCATCACGATGATCGATGGGCTCAGTTTCAGCATGGATCGATCATGTACAAAAGCTTTGGGGTTCACTTTTGGTCCGGCCAAACTGATCAGCACCATTGTCAACACGGTAAAGAAGAACGACCAGCCCATATTGATGAGGAAAGGAATTTCGGTAACGGTTACCACTAATCCATTTTCCATTTTCTGGTATTGATAAGCGGTGTACAGCCAGGTTTCCTGCCCAAAAATATCGACCGCATAATTATTGAAAAATACCGCCAGCACGAACCCAAGAATCACGCCTACGAGTGCAGCGGTGCCGGTGGTTCTTTTCCAGAACATCCCGAGTATAAACATCGCGAACACACCCGGACTGATAAAGCCCGTATATTTCTGAATAAAAGTAAAGCCGCCTTCGCCGCCAATTCCCAATGTGTCTTTCCAGGTAAAAATCAGCGCTACCAGCATGGATGCCACGATGGCTATGCGGCCTGTCCACACCAGTTTCTTCTCATCTGCATCGCGGTTCATGTATTTCTTAAAGATATCGAGTGTGAAGATGGTGGAAATGCTGTTGGCCTTTCCTGCGAGACTGGCTACAATGGCCGCCGTAAGCGCGGCGATGGAAAGTCCTTTCAATCCCGTTGGCAGAAAACCGAGGATGGCCGAATAAGCGCCGTCCTTACTGCCGCCTTCCAGTTGCGGCAGATGGCCGGCTTTATACAGTACATAAGCGGCGATACCGGGCAGCATCACAATCACGGGCATCAGGAGTTTAATGAATCCGGCAAATAGAATGCCCTTGCGCGCAGTGGCCAGGTCGGCACCCAGTGCACGTTGCGTGATATACTGATTGCATCCCCAATAGTTGAGGTTCACGATCCACTGCCCCGCGAAATACATCGCAATGCCGGGCAGCACCACGTATTTCTGTATATCCAGATTCGCGGGCTGATCAATGGTGGCCGAGGTAACTTCCGGTTTGGGAATGATCATATGAAAATGATCTGGTGCCTGTTTCATCAGATCGCTGAATCCGGCGATGGCGCTCCCGCCGCTACCAAACTTATCGCTCACAATGGTGAGCGCCAGGTAAGTAGTGGCCAGTCCGCCAATGATGAGAACGGCTACCTGTATCACATCCGTATAGCCAATCACTTTCATTCCTCCCAGCGTAATGATGAGCGCGAAGAGCATTAGCAGCACCATGATGACATGCAAATAATCTCCTCCCAGCAAGCCATTGATGGCCACCGCACCGAGGTAGAGAATGCTGGTGAGGTTAACGAAAATGTAAAGAAACAGCCAGAATACCGCCATGATCAGCGCCACGGATTCGTTGTAGCGCGTTTTTAGGAATTGCGGCATCGTGAAGATCTTATTCTTCAGGTACACGGGCATGAACCATACAGCGATGATGATGAGTGCCACTGCCGCAATCCATTCGTAAGCGGATACGGCGATACCGGCAAAAAAACCTTCACCACTCATGCCAATAAACTGTTCCGCGGAAATATTGGAGGCAATCAGCGAAGCGCCAATGGCCCACCAGGTAAGCGAACCTTCGGCAAGGAAAAAATCCTTGGTGTCGGCTACCGATTTCTTTTTTTTCTGATAAATCCAGTAGCCATAACCGGCAACAATGACGAAATAAATCAGGAATACGGCAAAGTCAATCGTCTTTAATGATCCCATTCTTTTGGTTTTAGTGCGTTTTTAATTGGTAGTAGAGTTCATTCCAGCGAAGCTGGTCGCGGAAAGAAGGCAGTTGGGTTTCTTTATCGATGCAAAGCAATTCAATACCGGCCATATCCGCAAAATCGCGTAAATGCTGAACGGAAAGATTTTGGCTGAATACGGTATGGTGTGCGCCGCCGGCCAGTATCCAGGCAGCGACTCCGGTTGACAAATCAGGCATCGGTTTCCACAATACTCTTGCCACCGGAAGCTTTGGCATCGGTTTTTGGGGATTAACAGCCTGTACTTCATTTACGAGCAGCCGGAATCGATTACCCATATCAATCAGCGAAGCATTCAGTGCCGCACCTCCTGCCACATCGAATACCAGTCGTACCGGATCGGCTTTGCCGCCGATACCCAAAGGATGTACTTCGCAGGAGGGCTTGTCGCGCGCGATACTGGGACAAATCTCCAGCATATGCGCGCCCAGCACCAGTGGGTTGCGGGGGTCGAAATGATAAGTATAATCTTCCATAAAAGAATTGCCCCCGGGCAAACCCGCAGCCATCACTTTCATGGCTCTTACCAGTGCGGAAGTTTTCCAATCACCTTCTGCTCCAAATCCATAACCCTCCGCCATCAGTCGCTGCGTGGCGATACCAGGTAATTGTGCCAGGCCATGCAGGTCTTCAAAAGTGTTGGTATATCCTTTGTAGCCCCCTTCCTGGAGAAAGGCACGGATCCCCACCTCTATTCGCGCCGCTTCGCGCAGCGAATCGTACTGATTTCCATTTTTCTTCAGCGCGGCCGAAAGTTTATACTGCATATTGTAAACAGCCATCAATTCCTCCGTTTCCTTTGTCTTCACCTTTTTGATGCGGGCTACCAGATCGCCTACACCATGCGTGTTCACGCTGAAGCCGAACTTCATTTCGGCTTCCACCTTATCCCCTTCCGTTACCGCCACCTGCCGCATATTGTCGCCAAAGCGTACAAAGCGCGCACCCTGCCAGTCGGCCCAGGCCGCTGCCGCACGTGCCCAGCTACTGATTTCCGAAAGCACCTGCTCGTCGCGCCAATAACCCACCACTACTTTTCGGTTCAGTCGCATACGGCTCATCATGAATCCAAACTCCCTGTCCCCATGTGCCGACTGGTTCAGGTTCATGAAGTTCATATCAATCTTGTCCCAGGGAATATCGCGGTTGAATTGGGTATGCAGATGCAGCAGTGGCTTCTGCAATTTCTTCAACCCCTGTATCCACATTTTCGCAGGCGAAAATGTGTGCATCCAGGCAATGATGCCAATACAGGATTTACTTTCATTCGCCTGCGACATGATAGCGGTAATTTCTTCGGGCGTAGTTACCACGGGTTGAAAGCGTACCTGAACGGGCAGGGAACCGGATTGCTGCCATCCTTCCACTATTTTTCCGGAATGCTCCACCACGGTTTCCAGTATCTCGGGTCCGTAGAGGTGCTGGCTGCCGGTGACCAGCCACAATTCCATTGCTTTTAATTCGGGAACTGACATATGTGTTTATTAGTTGAGTCTGAAAAAAAATCGGTTAATGCTTGTTTATACTGCTGTTTAATTTATATGGGATCATTCTTCCTGTCCGTAGTAGCGATCCTTTCCATGTTTACGTTCGTAGTGTTTGCGCAGCAGGCTTTCTTTCAGCCGCTGGCTTTGTGGATTGATCTGTTCAGTAAGCCAGGCCATTTGCGCGAGTTGCTCCAGCACCGCCGCATTGTACACGGCTTTTTTGGCATCGGCTCCCCACACAAAGGGTGCATGATTTCCCACGAGCATCATTTCAAGTGTCCGGTAATCCAGGTTCTGTTTTTCAAAATGATGAATGATTTGCCAGCCGGTTTCCTTTTCATAATCGCCCTGAATTCTTTCGTCTTCCATCGGCAGTGCACAGGGAATATCAAAAACCGTATGATCGGCATGCGTGGTGCCGTACACTGGTATGGGCCGGTTGGCCTGGGCCCAGGCTGTGGCATAAGTGCTATGCGTATGCACAATGCTTCCAATCTCGGGCCATTGTTGGTACAGGAGCGCATGCGTGGCGGTATCGGATGATGCGCGAAGATGGCCTTCCACGCGCTGGTTGTTGAAATCGACAATTACCATTTTATCCGGGCTCAGTTCGGTATAAGGCACGCCGCTGGGCTTGATGGCCATCACGCCACGGCTGTGATCCGCCACGCTCACATTGCCAAACGTAAACAATACCAGGCCCAGCCTGGGCAGTTGAAGGTTGGCTTCAAATGCCTCTTCGCGTATTTGCTGATAGGTTGACATGCTTATTACTTTTTAGTGACTCACGCTTTCTCCCAGTTTTCTGTATTGGGCATAGCGCTTATTCAGTACATCACGAAAGGCTTCATCGGGTTCAATTGTTGTTTCAAATCCCGGTCCCATGGCTTCCATCGCTTCTTCCACGCGTGGGTAAACTCCTGAGGCTGTGGCAGCAAACATAGCCGCGCCGAGCGCGCAGGTCTGATCGCTCTTGTGAATGCGGATCGGCATCTGCAGCACATTGGCCAACAATTGCATGATGAAGGATGACTTTCTGGCCACGCCTCCCAGCCCGATAATACCCTGTACGGGCACACCCTCTTCCGCAAATCGGTCGGTGATAGCGCGGGCGCCAAAGCAGGTGGCTTCCACCAGGGCATAACTGATTTCAGCAATGCCTGTGGAAAGATCAAGATTGCGGATGGCCGACTTCAATCCCTGGTGGGCATCGGGGGTGCGACGCCCATTGAGCCAATCAACAGCCAGCGGCAAATCTTCGTGAACAGGTAACTGTGCGGCCCTTTCCAAAATATAATTCAGCAGACGGCCTTCCAGGTCTTTATCAGGTATAGCTTCCGATGTTGTTGTAAGCGATATCATGGCCCTGGCTGGTTCCGCCAACACGCGCGCCAGCCAGGCATATACATCGCCAAAGGCCGACTGCCCGGCTTCGAGGCCCATCATACCGGGAATGATGGAACCCTCCACCTGCCCGCAGATGCCCCTGACGGTACGTTTCTGCAAGCCTTCGACCGGCGCTACCATCATATCGCAGGTGCTTGTACCCATTACTTTGCTGAGGTGAAAGGGTATAATTTGTCCACCCACCGCACCCATGTGCGCATCGAAAGCGCCGATGCCGACAACGACATCGGTGCTCAATCCCAGTCGTTCTGCCCATTCGGGGCAAAGCTTTCCGGCAGGCTGATCAGCGGTGTAGGTTTCGGTGGGAAGCCGGTCCACCAAGCCATCGAGCAGGGGATCCAGGCTTTTGAAGAATTCATTGGGAGGATAGCCGCCAAAGCGGGGCGACCAGAGTGCTTTATGTCCCGCTGAGCAGCGGCCACGCTTGAGTTGGCTTGCCGATTGCCCTCCTGTGAGCAGAAAGGGGATCCAGTCGCATTGTTCAACCCAGGTATAAATTTCGTTTCGAACGGAATCATCCACTCTTAGTATATGAAGCAGTTTGGCCCAGAACCATTCGGAGGAATAGATGCCGCCCACATCGGCGAGATAATCGATTTCGAATTTTTCCGCATGGAGATTGATCGCTTCCGCCTCGGCCAGCGAACTATGGTCTTTCCACAAAACAAATAAAGCGTTGGGATTGGTCTCGAGACCGGGCAGCAGACCCAGTGGAGTGCCTCTGTCGTTAACGGCAACAGGTGTGGATCCGGTGGTGTCGATGGAAATGCCCCTTACATATTGTGCCACATCCGGACCTGCGATGGCCAGGCACTGCCGGATGCTGGTTTCCAATCCCTCTATATAATCGAGCGGATGCTGGCGAAACTGTTTGTTGGCGGGGTCACAATACAACCCGTCGCGCCAGCGGGGATAGGCAAATACGGCCGTAGCCAGTTCCGTGCCGGTATGCGCATCTACCAGCAATGCGCGTACGGAGTCGGTTCCATAGTCAATACCAAATACATAAGCAGGCAAGCGTTGCGGCATGTTTCAGTCTTTAAAAGAGGTTTAAAAATAAATGTTATTTTGACAATTAAATGCAGAATTCTGAATTTCCTGTTGGATTATCCTTTATTTTGGCGTACTTATTCGAATAAAAAATAGCTGTATGAAATCCATAATGCTGATAATTACCCTGCTGGGACTGGGCCTTTTTTCTTGCCAGAATGCTGGCGATAAGCCGGTGAACCATTCCTCAATGCCGCAGGCTGAAAATTTTGATACCGTACTGAACGGTAAGAAAGTGGAGCTGGCCTGGATACGCAACAGCAAAGGGATGAAGGCGGCCGTTACCAATTATGGTGCGCGCATGGTGGGCCTTTGGATACCGATGGGTGAAGACAGCCTGGTGGACGTGGTGCTGGGCCTGCCTGGAATAAAGGAGTATATCACAGCGGAAGAGCGATTCTTCGGTGCCATAGTGGGAAGATTTGGCAACCGCATAGCCAAAGGACAGTTTACGCTGGATGGCAAGAGCTATCAGTTGGGTATCAATAACCCGCCCAATAGTTTACACGGAGGACGGCTTGGCTATCATAGTGTGGTTTGGGAGATGGAGCAGATCGACAGTTCCGCCTTGTTGCTCCGTTATATATCGCCCGATGGGGAAGAGGGTTATCCCGGGCAGTTGACCGTAGAAGTGGAGTATCGGCTAACGGATGCCAATGAGTTTACCATCGATTATCGGGTTTCCTCCGATCAACGAACCATCGCCAATATCACCAATCATAATTACTGGAACCTGAATGGCGAAGGCAGTGGAAGCATCAACGATCATCTTTTACAGATTAGCGCGGAGCGCTATACCCCGGTAGATTCAACATTGATTCCGACAGGAATAGAACCTGTGGCGGGAACGCCTTTCGATTTTCGCCAGGCGCGTACCATAGGTTCCGGGCTCGATAGCACGCATCTACAGATCCGCTATGGCCTGGGATATGATCACAATTTTGTGTTGGATAAAGGAATAACAACGGAACCCAAGCTCGTGGCCACCATAAAAGGCAATAAGAGCGGCATCAGCATGGAGATACTTACTACGGAACCCGGCCTGCAATTTTATGGCGGCAATTTTATGAAGAGTGTGCATACGCTTAAGAACGGCAGCAAGGACGATTACCGCACGGCTTTTTGCCTCGAAACCCAGCATTTCCCCGACAGCCCCAATCAACCCGAATTTCCCAGCACCGTCATTGAACCGGGGAAGGTTTATTCAAGTAGGACGGTGCACAGGTTTTTAGTGAGTAGTGAGTAGGGAGTAGTGAGTAGGGAGTGGTAAGTAGGGAGTGGTAAGTAGGGAGTAGTTATTGGGGATTATAGAAAGTAGTAAGTTGGGAGCGGCTAAGGTTTAGTGCCGGCGCACATCAATTACTCAAATACTATCGTTGCGAATTCGCATCGAAAGAAATTGGATCGATTAAAGTAAAGTTGAAACTTATTGCTGTAATCAATTCATCTGCGTATATCTGCGGAAAAATCTGCGCAAATCTGCGTGAAACTTCTGGTGCTTTGAAGATGTTGAAAGTGCAAGTACCTTTCCCGCAGATTTTCGCAGATTACTACGCAGATGGGCGCAGATTGTTTTTTTCAAATCAATTTTCCACACTCCGCTCATTGCTCTCTACTTCCCAATTCCTACGCGCACCACTTCCAACTTTCTGCTCCCTGCTCACTATAAACTACTACTCGCTACCACAGAAAAGTAAACGTTCGTTCCAGATCAAACTCCCGTTCAATTATTAATGGAATAGTCGCTAAACCTGAATCTCCGCTTAAACCTTAAACCCTAAACCCTAAACTTCCCTACTTTCTACTCCCCACTCACCACTCTCTCCTCCATCCACCGACAAAAACACTCAACTAAACCGGCATTTCACTCAATTCATAGGTTTGGATTTGGAATGGGCTACCCTTTCATCCTACATTTGCTAACACTGTTAGGTAAAATAAATGAATGGGCGTTTCTGAATACAGATTAAGGGAAAAAGAGCAGGTTCGCGAGGCGATTCTGACAAAAGCCTGGGAGATGGTACAAGCCGATGGCTGGGATGCTTTGTCGATTCGCAAAATTGCGGAGGCGGTGAACTACAGTGTGCCGGTGATCTATGATTACTTTGAGAATAAGGAAGCCCTGCTGGTTGAATTTTCCCGCGAAGGCTATCGACGGCTTACACGAAAGATGGAACTGGCCCGGCAAAAGCAGAGTAGTCCTGAACAACAACTGCGTGCCATGGCGGAAGCTTACTGGAATTTTGCCCTGAGAAATCAGGCTTATTATAAAATAATGTATGGCGTGGGAATGCCCTGCTGCAAATGCGAGGCAGAAGATAAAGAGGGATTTGATAACCATATTATGGATGCCATAAGAGAGATAGCGGCCCGAACAAAGTATAAACCGGTCAATGTGTGTTTGAAATACCATACATTCTGGTCTATTCTGCACGGATTGGTATCGATCAAATTGAGCGCACATTCCGCGCAAGACCGTGAACTGAACAAACTGGTTTTGCAGGATGCCGTAGAAGGATTTATAAAGAATCTCAAATAAATCAAAAGCCATGCAACGCTATTCCTGCTGGCGATGTATTTAAGTTGACCAGCACTTCGCTTGAAGTAAAACCCGTTACCACACGGAGAAGCGCCTCGCTGCCAGTACACCGATCGATGATCTCTTACTGAACAAGCATTACGCTTTCAAAGTATTGCCTGCCATTATGAAAATGATAGCCTGGTTTGACCAGTTGTCATATCAGGATACTTGTGCCCTGTGCTTAACCATTCATCAATTATATATAACAACCTTCAAAATGAGAACCATTAACCAATCCAGAATTTTACGTTCACAAGGAGTACTACTTCTTGCCGCCATAGTGCTGATGGCTATGTATGGTTGCGGATCCTCTTCGGGATCGCCAGCCAGCTTTGAACAGGCAGCGCCGGTATTGCCTGTGCTGCCGGTGATGGCGACTGACGCCACCGTGTACCAGGAATATGCAACTTCCCTCGAGGGAAGTCAGGATATTGAGATCCGCCCCCAGGTGGATGGCTATCTCGACCGCATACTGGTGGATGAAGGCGCTTATGTGCGCAAGGGTCAATTGTTGTTTCAGATTAACGACCGCCCCTTTGTAGAGCAGCTCAACAATGCGAAGGCGGGACTCACTGCCGCCAAAGCCAGCCTTACCAACGCGGAGATCAATCTCAACAAATTGCGTCCGCTGGTGGAGAAGCAGATTATTTCGCCCGTGCAATTGCAGACCGCGCAGGCCAACTATGATGCTGCGAAAGCATCCGTAGAGCAGGCCCGCGCCATGGTGAGCAATGCTGAAATCAATCTCGGCTATACGCGCATCAAAGCGCCGGTAGATGGCTATATCGGTCGTATACCACATAAGACCGGTAGTGTTATCGGCATGGGTACGCAGGAAGCGCTGACCGTGATCTCCGAGATCAGGGAAATTTATGCTTATTTCTCCCTGAGCGAAAATGATTACCTGCAGTTTCAGCAGGAGTTTGCGGGCAAAACCTTTGAAGAGAAGATTAAAAACATGCCGCCCGTGGAATTGCGTATGGCCGATGGCAGCCTTTATCCCCATAAAGGAAAAGTGCAGCTGGTTTCCGGTCAGTTCGACAATACCGTTGGTGCCATCAATTTCCGCGCTTCCTTTCCCAACCCGGATCGTTTACTGCGTTCCGGCAATACCGGAAAGCTTCGCCTGCCCCTGCAATTGAAAGCGGCCACCCTGGTTCCGCAGGAAGCCACATTTGCCATCCAGGACAAGATTTTTGTATTTGCCCTCACGGATAGCAATAAAGTGGCCAGCCGCCCCATCGTGGTGTCGGGAAAAACACCGGCCTGGTATTTTGTGCAATCAGGTCTGAATCCCGGTGAGAAGATCGTGTATGCCGGCATTGGCAATCTGCAGGACGGAATGGCGATAGTGCCGCAGGAAATATCGGGGGATAGTTTGCTAAAGGCGAAACCCCTGTAGGAATCGTGAATCGTGAGTCGTGAATCGTGAGTGAGGTATTGATCGTATGCGACGATGCACGCCATCCACAGATTACTATGAATCCAATTTAACAAAAAACGTAAAACGTACTACGTAGAACGTATTACGTAAAACAGAACTCAATTATGCTACGACGCTTTATTGAACGCCCGGTATTATCAACGGTCGTTTCCATCATACTGCTGTTGCTGGGCGGGTTGTCCCTTTACACCCTCCCCGTAACACTGTTTCCCGATATCGCACCACCGAGTGTGCAGGTAACTGCCTTCTATCCCGGTGCGAACGCGGAAACCGTGGCCCGTTCCGTGGCCACCCCCATCGAAGAAGCCATCAATGGCGTGGAAGACATGACTTACATGACTTCCAACTCCAACAATGATGGAAGTATGTCGATCACCGTTTTCTTTCGCCAGGGAACCAATCCTGATATTGCTTCGGTAAACGTGCAGAACCGCGTTTCCAAAGCCATCAACCAGGTACCGGTGGAAGTGGTGCAGGCGGGTATTTCCACGCAGAAAGTGCAGAACAGTATTATCATGTTCGTGGCGCTTTCGGCGGAAGACAGTTCCCGTTACGATGAACTTTTTTTGGAGAACTACATCAAGACCAACCTTATTCCGCAGGTGCAACGTGTGCCGGGCGTAGGGCAGGCGCTTGTATTTGGAACCAAGGATTACAGCATGCGTATCTGGCTGCAGCCTGATCGGCTGCGTGCCAATAACCTTGCGCCCCAGGATGTTTTAAACGCCATCCGTGATCAAAACCTGGAAGCAGCGCCCGGCAGGTTGGGACAAAACAGTCCGCAAACTTTCGAATATGTATTGAAGTATAAGGGTAAGTTGAACCAGAATGAGGAGTATGAAAATATGGTGATTAAGGCGAATTCGGATGGATCCGTTCTTCGTTTGAAGGATGTGGCCCGTGTGGAGTTTGGCTCTTATACCTATTCTTCCAACAGCCGTATGGATGGCAAGCCCGTATCGGGATTTGCGGTATTTCAGACGGCTGGCTCCAATGCCAACGATATCCTTACCGATGTGGAGAAGCTCCTGAAAGATTTTGAGAATACATTGCCTGCTGGTGTGCATACCACTGTGATGTATAACTCGAAGGATTTTCTGGATGAATCCATTTATCAGGTACGCGAAACCCTGGTGATCGCCTTCCTGCTCGTGTTTGCGATGGTGTTTATTTTCCTGCAGGATCTGCGCTCTACCATTATTCCGGCCATAGCTGTGCCGGTGGCTATTATTGGTACCTTCTTTTTTCTGCAGCTATTTGGTTTTTCGCTTAACCTGCTTACCCTTTTTGCGTTGGTGCTGGCGATTGGTATTGTGGTAGACGATGCTATTGTGGTGGTGGAAGCGGTGCATTCCAAAATGGAAAGAACGAAACTCTCGGCCCGCGCCGCTACCATACAGAGTATGCGCGAGATATCCGGCGCCATCATTTCGATTACGCTGGTGATGTCGGCTGTGTTTATACCAGTAGGATTTATGGAGGGCCCTGCGGGTGTGTTCTATAAACAATTTGCCTTTACCCTTGCTATCGCCATCCTGATATCAGCGGTGAACGCGCTTACGCTGAGCCCCGCGCTTTGTGCTTTGTTTCTGAAAAATCCGCATGCGGAAGAAGAAGGAACTGAAAAGAAAAAGAAAAGCTTTGGCAAACGTTTCTTCAGCGGATTCAATGCCGGATTTGAAGCCATGACCAGTCGCTACCTGGGCAGCCTTAAATTTTTGTTCAAACACAAATGGGTGGCTATTAGCGGGCTGGCATTGATAACAGCCGTGAGTTTCTGGCTCGTGAAAAGTACACCTACCGGATTTATTCCCACCGAAGACCAGGGCTTTGTGCTCTATGCGGTGAATACGCCTCCGGGTAGTTCGCTGGAGCGGACCAATCGTGCCACTCGCGCTATCGATAGTATCATACAACAGGAACCCTCCAATGGACACCTGTATGTGATCGATGGATTGAACTTCATCAGCAATGCCAACGCATCGCCTTATGCCGCCGGATTTATGCGTTTGAAAGATCATGATGAGCGCGGCGAAGTGACGAATCCGGATGAGATTGCCGGCATGCTCACGCAAAAAGTGAGCGCGGTAAAGGATGCGAGCACTTTCTTCTTCAACTTTCCTACTGTGCCGGGCTTTGGTAACGTAAGTGGTTTCGAGTTCATGCTGCAGGACAGGACCAATGGTTCCATGGAGAATCTGGGTAGTACGGCCTGGGGCTTCATTGGTGCGTTGATGCAACGTCCGGAGATCGCCTATGCCTTTACCACTTTCGCCGCGGGCAACCCGCAGTATGAGATTGAAGTGGATGAGATCAAGGCGAAGCAACTCGGTGTATCCATTCGCGATCTGATGGAAACCCTGCAGGTATATTATGGAAGTAGTTTCGTATCCGACTTTAACCGCTTTGGTAAATATTACCGCGTGATGGCGCAGGCTGATGCTTCTTATCGTGCCGATGAATCATCGCTGAATGATATTTATGTGAAGAATAACCAGGGTGAAATGGTGCCGGCCAATACGCTGGTAACGTTGAAAAGGGTATTTGGTCCCGAAACGGTGACGCGGAACAACCTCTTCAATGCCGTTACCATCAACGGGCAACCCAAGCCCGGCTTCAGTACCGGTGATGCCATCCGCGCCATCGAGGAAACGGCCGCGCAGGTATTGCCCAGGGGATTTGCCTATGAATGGACCGGCGCTACCCGCGAAGAGATTCGTGCGGGCGACCAGACCAGCTTCATCTTCCTGCTGAGTGTAGTATTCGTGTTCTTCCTGCTGGCAGCGCAGTATGAAAGCTATGTATTGCCGCTCGCAGTTATCCTTACGGTACCCACTGGTATACTCGGCGTGTTTGCCTTTATCAACTGGTTTGGTATTGAGAACAACATCTATGTGCAGATTGGTCTTATCATGCTCGTGGGTTTGCTGGCCAAGAACGCGATCCTGATTGTGGAATATGCCGTGCAAAGGCGGCGCGCGGGCATGGGGCTGGTAGAAGCGGCTTTGGAAGCTTCCAAACTCAGGTTGCGTCCCATCCTGATGACCTCCTTCGCGTTTATCGTGGGTCTGCTGCCGCTCACCTGGGCTACCGGGGGCAGTGCGCTGGGTAACCGTAGCATAGGAACCGGCGCCGTGGGTGGTATGCTCTCGGGAGTGGTGTTGGGCGTGTTTATCATTCCTGTACTCTTCATCATCTTCCAGTACCTGCACGAAAAGTTTTCACGCAAAAAAGAAACGGCACTAGTACCAGATCTGGCAGAATAAAACCAACCAAGTAATGAAAGCGATTAATTATATCAGAATAACAGGAACCACCATGCTGCTGGTATTGCTGCTGGCCTCCTGCCGCATCAATAAAGAATACCAGCGACCCGAGCTATCCATGCCCGAAAGCTTTCCCGGAGCTGTTGCCGGCGACAGCATCAGCGTGGCAGACATAGGTTGGAAGGATTTTTTCAATGATACTACCCTTCAGGGATTGATTGAAAGAGGTCTGCAATATAACCAGGACCTGCTGGTGGCGATGAAGCGTATGGATATAGCCCAGCGCCAGTTGCTGCAGGCACGCAAACTCAACTTACCCGAAGCGGAGCTATCCATAGTAGGCCAGCTTACTCGTCCATCGGATAACAGCCTGAACGGCATCAGCCTGAAAACATTTTTGGGTAAGAGTTACCTGGAAAACTATAATGCCGCCATCAACTTTAGTTGGGAGGCGGATATATGGGGCAAGTTGAAGGGGCAAAAGGAAAAAGCCCTGGCCGGCTATCTGCAAACAGGCGAGGCCCTGCGGGCGGTGCAAACCCGGCTGGTGGCGGAGATAGCGCAGGGATATTTCAATCTGCTGATGCTCGACCGACAGTTGGCCATCACCAAACGTAACCTGGTATTGACCGACAGTTTTTATACCGCTACCAAACTTCTGATGGATGCCGGCCTGAGCAATGCATTGGCCGTGCAACAGGCGGCTGCACAAAAGCAAAGCACGGCTTTGCTGATTCCGGAGCTGGAAATGTCAATAGCCGTTCAGGAAAACAACCTGCAATTGCTCACCGGCCAATGGCCGGGGTCGGTAAGCCGCAATGCATCAGCGGAAGCTTATCGGTTTACGCAGGTACTGCAAACGGGTTTACCCATTGCTTTGGTATCGCGCAGACCCGATGTACGCGAAGCCGAGCTGGGCTTGCAGATGGCGAATGCAGAAGTAGGTATATCTAAAGCAGGAATGTATCCTGCGCTGAACCTCACTGCAGGTGGCGGCCTCGAATCTTTTAAGGCCAGCAACTGGTTCAGCATACCCAACTCATTGTTTGGCCTCGCGGCAGCCGGTATCACACAGCCCCTGTTTAAGCGCCGCGCTTTGAAGACGAGGTATGAAGTGGCGCAACTGGAAAGAGAGCAGGCGGTGATCCGCTTCCGGCAATCGGTATTGCAGGCGACAACCGAAGTGTACAATGCACTGGTGCAGGTAGACAAGCTGGATGCGCAGGAGCGCATTGCCGAAGAAAGGGTGAATGCCCTGCGAGGCGCCGTGCAAAATGCGCAGGAGTTGTTCCGTGCAGATATGGCCAGTTATCTCGAAGTGATCACCGCGCAGGCCAATGCCCTGGAAGCGGAACTGAGCCAGGCCAGCATTCATCGCCGGCAACTGGCAGCAGTGGTGGAATTGTACAGGGCGTTGGGCGGAGGCTGGAAGTAGTGAACGTGAGGCGTGAGGCGTGAATCGTGAGGCGTGAATCGTGTGGCGTGAGGCGTGAATCGTGAGGCGTGAATCGTGAGGCGTGAATCGTGAGGCGTGAGACATGAGTTGTGCGATTTTATAATGGGTACGAAATGTAGAGACGCGCGCAGCGCGGATCCGCTCCCGAAATCATGGGTCGCCTGGAATCGTGAGCAACGGATGATATTCAGGTAAATTTCGAAATACAAGCTTACAATAGCATTAAAAATGTGAGTGGTTAGTTAGCATCAGGTGGTAATCGCCCCCTCTTTTTGGAGGGGGCTTTTTTGTGAGACGTGAATCGTGAGGCGTGAGTCGTGAGGCGTGAATCGTGAATCGTGAGTCGTGGAGCCCGCCGCGGCGGGCGGAATACGATAGGCCCGTCCGCGAGGGCGGGCTAATGGGCGAAATATGTTAGGGCCGTCCGTAGAGCGGTCCTATTGCGTGACGTGAATCTTGCATACGCGCGTCGTATCGAACCCAATACGCGACACAAATCCGGTGTTTTGGTTGTGTGAAACAATTGTAGAGACGCGCTGCGCGCGTTTCCGCGTAGGAATGAAAGAGTGCGTCTTGAGAGTAAAAAAAAATCCGCGCAAATCTGCGTCAAAAATCTGCGCAAATCTGCGGGAAACTCTCCTGAACTCTGGAGCTGTTTAAAGTGCTAAAGAATTTCCCGCAGTTATACCGTTATTTTCCAATTTTTTTAAAACATATTTTTTATGTT
>JBIQMS010000052.1:0-29118 GCA_044463125.1 Terrimonas ferruginea | reverse complement strand
TTGATTATTTTCCTGTTTTTTGAACTAAATCAAACATATAAGATTGGCGCAGATTTATCCGCAGATTTTCGCAGATACTATCTATTAACTACTTCCCACTCCCTACTCCCCACTTACTACTTACTACTACCTACTTAACATTTAAACCCTAAACCTTAAACCCTAAACTCCTCCTCACAGGTCCGTAATCGGCTTATACTTCGGTACCAGTGCTTTCATGATAAACCAGGCTAAAATGTACATGACCGCGCAGATAACAAACATGATCGTATAACCCGTTTCAATACTGCCCAGGGCCTGGTAATGATCGAAGAGGGCGCCGCCGAGTTTGGAGATCAGTACACCCCCTATACCACCCGCCATACCGCCGATACCCACCACGGAGCCCACGGCCTTCTTCGGAAACATATCAGAAACCGTAGTAAAGATGTTGGCGCTCCAGGCCTGGTGGGCTGAAGCACCGATGCCGATCAGTATTACGGGTATCCAAAAGGTATATCCGCCCAGGGGCTGCGCTGCCAGGATCACCAGCGGAAACAGCGCGATGATAAACATGGCTTTCATCCGGCCATCATACTCGTTATATCCTTTACGGATAAAATACATGGGGAACCATCCCCCGCCAATACTACCCACCATGGTCATGCTGTACAAAACAAATAAGGGGAAGGCAATTTCGGTATCCTTCATGCCAAACTGCGCATCCAGGTATTTGGGTAACCAAAACAGGAAGAACCACCATACCCCGTCGGTCATGAATTTGCCAATCGTAAAAGCCCAGGTTTGGCGATAGCCTAAAAGTTTGAACCAGGATGATTTCACTACCACTTCTTTGGGAGGCGGCGCACCCGGCCCTTCCAGTACAGGTTTCGCATCGTCGCTATGGATATAAGCATATTCTTCCGGCGAAAGCCTTTTCTGCTTATCGGGTCGGTCGTAATAAATGCGCCAGAAAATGATCCACAAAAACCCGATGGCGCCAATCAGGATAAAAGCCATTTCCCAGCCCCATGCATCGGCAATAAAGGGAACGGTTACCGGTGCCAGGATGGCGCCCACATTCGCGCCTGAATTGAAAATGCCGGTGGCAAAAGACCTTTCCTTCTTCGGAAAATATTCCGCCGTAGCCTTGATAGCGGCCGGAAAATTACCCGCCTCGCCAAAAGCCAGCACCCCCCGTGCCACCATAAACCCAATGACAGAAGCCGCGGGCACCACTCCAATACCTATCCAACTGAGCACCGAATTACTGGCTTCGCCGATATAAACCGCGAATGCGTGCATGATGGCCCCGATCGACCAGATGATGATGGCCCAGATGTATCCGGCTTTTGTTCCCAGCCTGTCGATAAACCGACCTGCCAGCAGCAGCGAAATGGCATACACAAACTGAAATACCGCCGTGATGTTGGCATAATCGGTATTGCTCCATCCGTACTCTTCCGAGAGCCGGGGAGCCAGGAGGCTGAGCACCTGACGATCGAGATAATTGACGGTTGTTGCAAAAAACAACAGACCACAGATGGTCCATCTGTACTTTCCTATGGTTGGTTGCATAATCGTTATTTACTACAGTGGCAAGCCGCTGTAGGTTTTTTGTGAGTATTACTTGATGTTCGTACGGGTTTCTTTGACCAGACGAATGGCTTCGAGGGTGCGGGCCTTAAGTAGGTTCAGGTCTCTGTTGGTCATTAGGTCTTTGCTGATCAGGCGGCTGCCCAGCCCCACTGCGCAAACCCCTGCCCTGAACCAGGCTGCCAGGTTTTTCTCCTCCATTTCCACCCCTCCGGTAGGCATCATGCGCAATTCCGGAAACAATTCCCTAATGCCACTAACAAAATCAGGCCCCAGCACATTACCCGGAAATAGCTTTACCAGGCCGCAACCCGCGTTTTCGGCCACATGTATTTCCGTCGGCGTCATACAACCAGGTATCCAGAGAATTTTATGCAGATACGCCATATCGGCCACGTCGGCATCAAATACGGGACTGATCAGCATGTCGGCACCGGCATCAATAAACCGGCGGGCCTGCTCCGCAGTACGGATAGTGCCAACCGCCAGCTTTAGTCCGGGCATCGCTTTATCCCGTTCGGTCAGCATCGCTTCAAAATTTTTCAATGCATGCTCTCCCCTATTGGTAAACTCAATAACACGTACCCCACAAGCATACAATGTCTCCGCCATTTGTATACAGAGTGATGCATCGGCATGGTAATACAGGGGCAGAAAACCCTGTTGCTCTATCGCTTCAGTATTCTGATTAAGGCTATCCATTTTGTTATTTGTTGATGGTTCCCGTTTGCAAGCGACGCAGTACATCCTCCACCGATTGGCGGGTAGCATCGCCCTTTTCATATAATTTTCCTACCGCCGCGGCGGCCGCGAAGTTGATAATGTCGTCAGCAGCATGATCGTTGACGAGCCCATAAATCAATCCTCCCATAAAACAGTCGCCGCTTCCCACGCGATCCACGGCATCGCCCATCGCAAATGCCCGGGAGCGGCCCTGCTCCTTTCCTTTGCGGATGACGGCCCAATATTCTTTTTCGAGACGGTACGTGTACGCAAGGCTGCTAACCTGGGGGAACTGCTTCTGAACTGCATTCATGCTTTCATAGGCCGCTGCCTCCAGTTCAGCATCACTTAGTCCGCGGCTATCCGCCACCGGCGAAGAAATGCCCAGCAAACTCTCCGCCGCCCAGGCATTGCCCATCACCACATCGCAATGCTCCAGCAATGCCGGCATTATTTCCGTCGGCTTTTTCCCGTATTGCCAAAGACGGGCACGATAATTCAGGTCTATGGAAACCGTTAAGCCTTGTTGATTGGCTTCTTTCACCGCTTCGAGGCAAACGGCAGCCGCATCCGCATTGAGTGCCGGACTGATGGCGCTGCAATGAAACCAGCTCTTCCCCTTGAGCAAACTCTTCCAATCCATTTCTCCCGGTTTCAGGCGGGCGAAAGAACTATCGGCACGGTCGTATATCACAGCTGCATTCTTCAGGTCGGCACCTGTTGGAAGATAGTATGCGCCGATGCGACCCTCCTTTAATACAATGCTGCTGGTATCTACATTTTTGCTGGCAATATGTTGAATAATTTCCTGCGACAGATAATGATCAGGAATTGCAGTGCCATAAGCCACCGGCACTTTCCAGTTGGCCAGTGCCTGCGCCACATTGAGTTCGGCACCACCCACATATACGGGCATAGTCGCTTCGCGAATCCATTCGCCCCCGAAGGCGGGCGACAGGCGAAGCAATAGCTCGCCCCAGCAAAATACAGATGCGTATTCTCTATTCAAGAACATAAGTTTTTGATCCGGGCATTAAAAAGGAAGATAATTATAGCAATCAAAAAAGCCTTAACTCAACTCCGGTACGGGTGCGGGGTCCATGTCGGTGAATTCTTTGTTTTCGCCCGCCATACCCCATATAAACCCATAGTTGGCCGTACCGCAACCAAAGTGAACACTCCAGGGCGCCGAAATCACCGCTTCGTGATTAGCCATCACGATATGGCGGGTTTCCTGAGGCTGCCCCATGAAGTGAAAGATACGTTGGTCTGCCGGTACATCAAAGTAAAAATATACTTCCATCCTTCGCGTATGGGTATGTGGTGGAACAGAATTCCACACACTTCCCGGCGCCAGCACGGTGAGGCCCATCACCAGTTGACAACTCTGCAAACCGTCGGCATGAATATATTTATAAATTGTCCTTTCGTTGGAGGTAGCTGCCGCACCTAGCGTAACGGGTGTCGCTTCTTCCTTTGCACAACGCCGGTTAGGAAAATTTTGATGTGCCGGCGCCGACAACAAGTAGAACACTGCAGGACTCGCGGGATCGTTGCTGCTGAACTGAACTTCGCGGGTACCTTTACCGAGATAAAGTGCATCCAGTTTATCGAGGCGAAATACTTCACCATCGGCCAGCACCGAACCCGATCCACCCACATTGATGATGCCCAACTCACGACGCTCCAGGAAAAACACAGCTCTTAATTCCGGGTGGTTAGGCAGAGGGATGGTTTGCCGCACCGGATTCACGCCTCCAATAATCATGCGGTCGTAATGGGAATAAACCAATTCGGCCTGATCAGCACGCACCAGTTGACGAACCAGGAAATGCTCCCGCAACTGCTCAGTTGTAAAATGTTTCACTTCCTCCGGACTATGGGCGAATCGTATTTGCATAATCTAGCGCTTATTTAAAATGAATGAATCCCTGCTATCAGCGTCCCATCCAGCCACCATCCACGGTAATGATGGTACCGTGAACATAACCCGAAGCGGCAGATGCCAGGTAAACGGTGGCCCCTTTCAGGTCATCGGCCTCGCCCCATCTTCCTGCGGGAATTCGTTCGAGAATGCTGCGGCTTCTGTTGGCATCGGCGCGCAAGGCTTCGGTGTTGTCGGTGGCAATATAGCCTGGTGCAATGCCATTCACATTAACACCATTCGATGCCCACTCATTGGCAAATGCCTTTACCAGGCTGGCGATAGCACCTTTGCTGGCAGCATAGCCGGGTACGGTGATGCCTCCCTGGAAACTCAACAGCGAACAGGTGAAAATAATTTTGCCCTGCCCCCTTTCGCACATGGCGCCGCCAAATTCCCTTGCCAGAATAAAGGGAGCGTCGAGGTTAATGGATATTACATCATCCCAATCCTTATCGGCATGTTGAGCAGCGGGAGCACGTCGAATGGTACCTGCATTGTTGATCAGAATATCAACCGAATCATGTTCGGAATTCACGCGACGGATAAAATCATACAAACTATCGCGGTTGGAAAAATCGGACTGATAGGGGAAAAACTGGCGACCCAATTGTTGCACGGCCTCACCAACTTCACTCTTTTCAAGATCGAGCGTTGCGGAAACGCCCACAATATCCGCCCCGGCCTCCGCCAGCGCCATAGCCATGGCGCGACCTATGCCCCTGTTGCAACCGGTAACCAGCGCCGTTTTACCACTAAGATCAAACTGAGAAAGTACTGACATATTTTTTTGCAACACCTCAAGCGAGGGCACTCTTTTTGCCGGCATTAACCTGATCAGGCTGCCAGTTGAAATAATTGACATTATTGTTGTAGCAGATATCCTGCACAATTTTTCCTATCCACGGAAGGTCGTTGGGCAATTCACCCTGTTCTATTTCAGTTCCCAACATGTCGCAAAGAATGCGACGGAAATATTCATGTCGGGGAAAAGAGAGAAAGCTTCTGGAATCGGTGAGCATGCCAATGAATCGGCTCAGCAGGCTCATATTCGAAAGCGCATTCAATTGTCGGGTCATCCCATCCTTCTGATCGAGGAACCACCAGGCTGAGCCCCATTGCACTTTGCCGACAAGTGAGCCATCATTGAAATTGCCGATCATGGTAGCGAAGAGTTCGTTGTCGGCAGGGTTCAGATTATAGAGTACCGTTTTCGCGAGTTTATTGTTGCTATCGAGTTTGTCGAGAAAAGCGGCGAGGCTGCGGCCCTGGCGGAAATCGCCGATAGAATCCCAACCGGTATCGGGTCCCAGTTCCTGCAACATGCGGGTATTGTTGTTGCGTAAAGCACCCAGGTGAAACTGCTGTACCCAACCCTTTTCCCAATCCCATTCCGCAAAATGAATGAGCATGGCCGATTTAAACTTGCGCTGTTCCGCATCACTCAATTCTTTGCCGCCATGTATTTTCCGGAAGATGGCATCTATTTCGGAACCCGTAAAGTCATCCGCATAAATCTCCTCCAGTCCGTGGTCGGAAACCGTACAGCCCATGCTGGCAAAAAAGTCGTGACGATTTTGCAAAGCATAAAGAAAATCATCGAAAGAAGAGATGGCGATATTGGTAGCCGCTTCCAGTTTCTTCACATACTGGTTGAAAGTGGACGCTGTAGTTACGTTCATGGCCATATCCGGACGGAAGGCAGGTAATACGGGAATGGCAAATCCATCATCCTTCATTTGCTGATGCCAGCGCAGATCATCCACCGGATCATCAGTAGTACATACCAGTCGCACATTCATTCGCTTCAGCAGGTTGCGAACGGAAAAGTCCGGACTTTGTAGCATGGCACTGGTTTCCGTATAAATTTTTTCCGCGGTATCCCCATGCAACAAATCGTTTATTCCAAAATAGCGGCGAAGCTCCAGGTGTGTCCAGTGAAAAAGCGGATTGCGCAGCGTATAAGGAACCGTTTCGGCCCATTGCTGAAATTTCTCGCGGTCGGGTTTATTGCCGGTGCAATAGGCTTCATCCACTCCATTGGTGCGCATGGCCCGCCACTTATAGTGATCGCCATAGAGCCAGGCCTGGGTGATATTGGCAAACTGATGGTCTTCTGCCATTTGCTGTGGCGGCAGGTGACAATGGTAATCGATAATGGGCATAGCACTGGCATACTCATGATAAAGCCGCTGCGCGGTTGTTGTTCGCAACAGGAAATGCTCATCCAGAAATTGTTTCATACGCACTGTTTATGGTGTTTGGAGCCGGGTTAAAGGGATACTCCTCTTTTCCACGGAATAAAATCGTCCTGATTCAATTGTACCGCTTTGGGGGTTACTTCCCCACTGGCGGCACGAATACAATATTCCAGTATTTCTTCGCCCATTTCCTCAATGGATTTGGTCCCCTCGATAATGGGGCCTGTATCAATATCAATAATATCGCTCATGCGCCTGGCCAGGTCCGAATTAGTTGCCACTTTGATGGTGGGGCATACAGGGTTGCCCGTGGGTGTTCCCAGTCCGGTGGTGAACAATATCAGGGTAGCGCCACTGGCGGCTTTGCCCGTAGTCGCCTCTACATCATTACCAGGTGTACAAACCAGGCTAAGCCCGGCTTTGGTGGCGGGTTCGGTATAATCCAGCACATCCACTACCGGCGAAGTACCACCCTTGCGGCAGGCACCCAGGCTTTTGATAGCATCGGTAATCAGTCCATCGCGGATATTGCCGGGGGATGGGTTCATGTGAAACCCTGAACCCAGCTTCACGGCCGTATCATTGTAGCTGGTCATTAAATGAATAAACTTCTTTGCCGCCGCTTCATCCACCGTTCGGTCAATCAATTCCTGCTCGGCACCGCAGAGCTCCGGAAACTCAGCCAGCAATACTTTTCCGCCTAAAGCTACCAGTAGGTCGCTGCAATAGCCCACGGCCGGATTGGCACTTATGCCGCTAAAGCCATCGCTTCCTCCACACTTCACACCCAATACCAGCTTATCGAGTGGGGCCGGTTCCCGCTTCAGTTTATTGATCTCCACCAATCCCAAAAATGTCTGCCGTATCGCTTCTGTTATCAATTGCTCTTCACTTTGCGATTGCTGCTGCTCAAAAACAAGCAAAGGCTTATCGAATTGGGGGTTGCGCTCTTTTAATGACTGCAACAATTCGGTGGTTTGCAGATTCTGACAGCCCAGGCTCAGAATGGTAACACCCGCCACATTCGGATGATCCGCATAAGCTGCCAGCAATTTGCCGAGAATAGTTGCATCGGCTCGTGTACCACCGCATCCTCCCTGGTGATTGAGAAATTTGATGCCATCCACGTTCGGAAATACCCTTTGCTGCGGATTATTTTCCTCTTCAAGATCAATGGTAACCTCACTCAGATTCACGCCTTTCTGATAGGCATTTAGCAGGGCCTTTGTCTTTCTCTTATACTTGTCGGTAACAGCATACCCTAATTCGTTGTGCAGTGCTTCCCGGATCACATCGAGGTTGCGGTTCTCACAAAATACCGTGGGCATAAAGAGCCAGTAGTTGGCGGTGCCCACGCGACCATCTGAACGGTGATAACCCATAAATGTCCGGTCGCGAAATCTGCTCGGATCCGGTGCCTGCCATTGGTAATTAGATGGACGGTAAAAAAATGGATCAGCCTGGTGTTTGGTATTTTCCGTACTCATCCGTTCGCCCTGCTTCACATCCTTCTGCAATTGCCCAACCGTAACCCCGTACATGATCAGCTTTTCGCCCTGCTTCATATCCTGCATAAAAAACTTATGCTTGGCAGGAATATCCTCCTGAAGCGTATAATCAACCCCTTCAAAATGAAGCTTAGCGCCTGCTTTCAACGATTGCAGCGCTACCAGTACATTGTCGTTCTTATGTATTTTCAATACAGGATTTCCCATCATTGGTTGGTTTGAATGCTGTCGGCAGCACGCAGGATTGCCATCGCACCTTCGCGCTGCATTAAATCCAGTTGCGCGGTAACCAGCTTCGCCCAGCCCGGCAGCTCATTCAGGTCCTGCCCCCAGAAAGCCTTATTGCCCAATACGGCTTTCACCACTTCCCCGGCGTCAGCATTTTTCCAAATGCGCGCAAAATGGTGGGCGCTTTCGTCCTGGATGCTGTATTCCACTCCGCCCCGTCGGCCAACGTAGAGGCCGGGTCTTTTCTCTTCACAGTTCATGAAGAGGATATAGGCGGCGAATCCGGTTGCCATCGCCTGCGGCGCTTTCCCCTGCAACTGGTAATAGCGTTGCAGCAAAGGTATATTTCTCATCCGCATCTTGGAGGTATAATTCATGGATATGCTCAGCCACTGATGCTGCAGGTAAGGATTCCGAAAACGATCGAGTACTATATTGGCAAAAGCACAGGCTTCATTATAGCTCACCAACTCAGGGTCAAGTGTAGCCGCGATCTCGAGAATCATCAGCCTTCGCACATAACCATACAAATGTTCGTCGCTCAAAGCCTCTTTTACCGTACTATAGCCTGCCAGCCAGGCAAGCCCGCAGGAAAAGCTGTGCGTACCATTGAGCAGTCGAAGTTTGAGCTCCCTGAATTTTTCAATCCGCCCGGCGATGATCATGCCTTCATTCGCTTCGGCGAAGGAAAGCGTTTCCGCCACCTGCTTCGAGCCGGACTCTATAGCCCATAAGCTAAAGGGCTCGGCGCTGATCATCAAATCATCGCGATAGCCTAGTTCATTACAGATTTGCTCCCATTCTGCGGCAGGTGGCTTGCCGGGAACAATGCGATCCACCAGGGTATTGCAGAAATGATTGTGCTGTAGCAACCATTGGGCAAATGCGGGTTCCAGTTTATTATATTCTGCCAATTGCAAAACAATTGCCTTCAGTCGTTCGCCATTATCGCTGAGTAATTCGGTGGGCACTATCACTACACCCGCTTTAGCGTCGCCCTTAAAATGGCGGAACCTGTGAAGTAGAAATGCCAGCAATTTCCCCGGAAAAGATTCAGGCAACCCCTCCCCGATATTTTCTTCCTTATACACAATGCCCACTTCGGTGGTATTGCTGATTATGATTTGTATGTCGGGATTCGCGGCGCAAGACAGCACTTTGTCCCATTCGCTATTTGCATTCAACACGCGACTGATGGCGCTGTTTACCCAGTAATTCTCCTCCCTGTTGTCGCCCACAATACCCCGCTCCGCTATAGTATAGAGGCAGTCCTGCTCATCGTAAGCACGAGTATCCCCGGCGCTGGTCGATTTTACCATCACCACCCTTCCGTTGAAGATGCCTTTTCGGTTGGCCCTGTCAATAAAGTAATCGGGCAGTCCCCGCAGCAAAACGCCGGTACCAAACTGCAGCACTTTCTCCGGCAATTGTTCATAGCCAGCCGGTGGCAGATGCAGGTTGTGGCCGCCCGCCACTGCTGAAAGATTCTTGTGATTTAGTTGCAAACTCACTTCATCCTTATTTTTCAGGATTCCAGCGCTGCTGAAATACCCAGTTAACAGTTATATCTTTTTTACTCAGTCCTTGGGGCAGATTGTTTGCATACCAGGCAAAATCCTTTCCGCCTTCGCGCTTACAATCCGCATAGTACACCCGATGCCCCCAACGGAAGGGCGCAGCATTGGGCACCCGGCGAATGGGATCATCGCGCATATTTTTGGCAAACACACAGTTGATCAGATAGAGCTGTGCATCGCGATGGTACCTGCCGAGCCGAAAACCATCATAGCCACTGAACCGGCAATTGATCAGTATCGATTTGGAATCTGCAAAGGCTGAGCCATCATGCCAGATAGCGGCTGAGCCACTATGGGCAATGAACTCACAATTTTCCGCCCAGGCCCATCCGCGCGGACAATAGAGATCCACTCCCCCCTCTATTATACAGTCCTTAAAATACCATAGCCCATTCTCCACATTCCAGGGACTCATGGTATCGCCGCCAAAGGAGCGGAAGCGACAATTAATTGCCTTCATCCGCGTAGCCCCCATTGTGCGTACCGCCATCTGGTGCCCATCGCGGCGCAGTGTCTTTATGCCGGCATTCAGGGCATCGTCCGGGCAGGCAATACGAACGGTATCCTCATATTCAAATCCAAAACGGTTACTCACCGTCAGGTTTTTCAGTGTAATGTCGTTGGCGCCAATATTGAGTGTGGCCACGCCCCAATCGTCGCGATGTGCGCAGCGCCAGGCATCGCGGGCTATGGATGCCGAGATGATGGTTTGTTCCCGATCTTCTCCTTCCAGAATCAGATTCGCTTTTTCTATATAGATTTTTTCGCGGTACTCGCCTTTGCGAATAAAAATGATGCGGGGTTCGGCCGAGGAATCCGGCAGGCTGTTGATAGCTCCCTGCACGCTGCGAAAATCACCACTTCCATCGGCGGCCACCACAATCCGATCTTGTGCGGTCGCCAGCCAGTAGCTACCCAAAAGCGCTATGGTGAGCCAACTACGCATTAGCGTTTTGCTTTTTTCAGCAGCCAGCATGCCAGGTCTTCGGCAGCGGCCAGGTTATCAAAATCCGCAGACAGTCGGCGGCCGTCCACATACTCATTATATAGCCAGGGATCGCCCACGGCAAATACCATTCCCCTGCCGTATCGTGCTGTAGCCATTATCACATCCGACCCATCTTCCAGCAGAGGTTTTGCTGGTGCTGTTAGCGACAAGGTGCTGATTCCCTTCAAAAAAACTTTCCCTTTTCGGAATATGCCATCTTTTCCATCAAGCTGAAATGCGCCCTGCTCCCATTGCGTGCCCTCCACGGCATTGCGTACTTTGTGGGTGAAATGGATACCGAATCGATTCGCGAGTTGGTTAAAATGTTCCAGGTCGCAATTGGCGCTGTCATTGGCCATCAGCAACAATACGCCACCCTGTTTCACCCATGCCGCAATTGCATCGGCATACTCACTGGTCATAAAATTGGGGTTCGCCTTGTCGGCTTCATGATCCGGATCCACGATGATATAGATATCCGCGCCTGACAGGTTTTGTGCATGGGGAGCAACATCAAGGTTGGCTACACGGGCACCATATTTTTCAAAGGATTGTTGCAAAAGGCCAAAGCCGGGATGTGACCATACATTCCATACATAATGCCAGTAATCTTCCTGCCCACCGATATCCGTTTTTCTTTCACTGTTGAAGAAGCGGTCCAGCAATACGGTTTTGCCTTTGCCAGTTGCCGGTGCATCGAGCATTTCCATTTCTGCCGCACAAAGAATAGCAGCTCCCAGCCCTTTGGGATCGTTCACAATCACCGGTTCGCTCATATAGTAGGCAAAGCTGCCATCGCGATAAGGTTTACCGCCCAGTCCCGATACGGCCACCGTGCCATGCAGGTTCACTTCGCCATTCTCTCTTCTTATAAATTCTTTCTGAATACCCTGATAGGCTTTTATGGCCAGCTTGCGATAGGAATCGTTTACGTAGCCTTTTCGCACCGCCTTTGCGATAGTATACGTTAGCATGCAGGATGCGGATGCTTCGGGATAGTTGCCCTTTTCGCGGGGGAGATTGGGAATGTCGTACCAAACACCGGATGATTTATCCTGCAATTGAGCCGCCATGCGCACAAAGCGCTCCAGTATATGCTGCAGTTCGGCACGCCGGGGATGCTGCTCCGGGAAATAATCCAGCACATCTACCAAAGCCATACCATACCAGCCGAGTGCGCGTCCCCATACATGTGGAGATCGGCCAGTCTGTTTATCGGCCCATTGCTGTGACCGGCTTTCATCATATCCATGATAAAGCCAACCCGTTTTCGGATCGCGTGCGTTCTTTTCCATCAGAATAAACTGCTTCGCGATATCGCTGAATGTGCTATCCTCGTGGAAAAGCTCTGCATACTCCGCATAAAATGGCTGGGCCATATACAATCCATCGAGCCACATCTGCCAGGGATATACCTGCTTATGCCAGAACCCTCCTTCCCTGGTACGCGGATGTTCTTTCAATTGCCGGCGCAATTGATCCGCAGCTATCCTGTACTTCTTATTTTCCGTAACCCTGTACAGTGAAAGCAGCAACTTGCCATTGTTAATATGATCGATATTAAACTCGGCGGGCTTATAACCCCTGATGCTGCCGTCGGCATTCAAATGAAAATCCATGCTTTGCTGGATATAGTTGAACCAGCTACCCTTGCCCGATTGCTTCCAAACCTGTTCAATGCCTTTCAAAATAACACCCTGATCATACCTCCATTTGGCGGCCTTGTCATTTCCGATAAGAAAAGAATCGGGCCAGAGGCGCATAGCCGTTTGAGCCAGTTCCTGCGAAAGCGGCATTTGCGCTTTAGCCGGAGTGGCCCATGCCAAACAAAGTAAGAGATACAGGTATATTCGTTTCTTAAACATAGTTTCTATTTCGTGGGTGGTGCATCTACCTGGATGGATTCCGGTTTGGCGCCCAATTCTGTCAGCACTGCATTTTTGGCCCGACCCGTTTCGGTATCTATCAGCCGAATATCGCTGCTACGTTCACCACTTACGCGCAGGAGCAGTTCTGCCATGGATGGAAATTTCAATCCATTGATTTCAATTTTCCGACTTTGAATAATGTCCACCACCGGGTTATTCTTCTCCGTGTATAATTCAAGATTTTTTATCTGGATATTCTCCGCTTCCTGGATATCAATGCCATGTTTGGCACGGATCACCATATTCTTCATCTGAATATTTTGCACCGGCATTTCGGGAACACCCCGGATAAAAATTCCCTTCTCCGCGCCAATGCAATAAACATTCTTGATATAGAAATTGCGGAACACCGGGGTAGTTTCATCCACGGGCTTGAATTCCACTTTAGGCAAAGCCCTTTTTTCGCCAGCCAGCGCAATCGGATCACGGGCCGCATAGTACATATCAAACAAAATGGCTTCCCCGGGAATATCCTTCATGTAGATATCGTTGATGAAGATGTTCTCCACAATACCGCCTCGTCCGCGGGTTGTTTTAAAGCGAAGACCAATATCGGCGCCAATGAATGTGCAATGGCTTACGTGCACATTGCGCACGCCCCCGCTCATTTCACTACCAATAACAAAGCCGCCATGTGAGGCATATACCGTGCAATTTCGGATAATGACGTTCTCGGTAGGCATGGCACGTTTGCGCCCTTCCGCATCGCGGCCGCTCTTCATGCAAAGGGCATCGTCGCCCACGTCAAATACCGAATTTTCGATCAGCACATTGCTGCAACTTTCCACATCAATGCCATCGCCATTCTGCGCATACCAGGGATTTTTCACGGAGATATTTCGCACCGTGAGGTGACGACTCATCAGCGGATGCAGGCACCAGGCGGGCGAGTTCTGGAAAGTAACGCCCTCGAGCAAAATGTACTGGCAACCCGTAAGCAATACCAGGTTGGGATGCAAAAAGTCTTTTACTGATTCATAAAAAGCCCGGTCTTTCTCCGGCGAGATCTGACCCGGGTTGCTATAGCTGCTCCCTTTCAGGGATTTCTCCGAAGGATACCAGGTTTTTTCATCCTTGCTCAGTACACCACCTTTCGCCAGCAACTTTTTCCATTGGCTGGCGGTAAGCTTATCTTTCTTTACCATACGCCAGGCATCGCCGTTGCCGTCAATAATACCTTTGCCGGTAATGGCAATATTCTCCGCATTGGTAGCTGATATGGGCGATTGGTTGCGCATTTGCGGCAGGCCTTCCCAGTTGGCTTCCACCAGGGGATATTGATTAAAATCGGCGGTAAACAATAGGGTGGCGCCCGATGCGAGATAGAGATTTACATTCGATTTCAAAACGATGGGACCTGTATGCCAGAGTCCGGCCGGCACTTCCACTACGCCACCACCCTTCGCGTGGATGGCATCAATGCTTTTTTGTATGGCTTGCGTATTCAGAAAATTTCCATCGCCTTTCGCACCCTGCTTAAGAATGGAGAGCGTATCATTTTTGAATACAGGGAGCCGCACTTCAGGCAGCGACAGTTGGGCAGCCAGTGGCAGCAAGAACCAAATGAGCAATAAATACGATAGAATCAGTTTTTTCATCATGGCATTTTTTTTGTCCGGCAGGGCCACACAAGTTTAGCTTTACTATTATGATTTTCAATGCATTCCCAAGTGTTTATTTACGCAAACGTTACCGGGAACGCTATCATTTTACGGGAGGCTTCACAGCCTGCCGGGCCAGCAGTTTCCAGGTTCCGTTTTCCTTTATCCATACCAGCATCACCTGCAGACTAACAGTTCCGGGCTGGCCCGCGTCATTCGTTACCGCATCGAGCCGGTGGCGTACAACTGCCGTACTGCCTTTGCTAATAACCGACTCATCGCTGAAGTGCAGCTCCACAAAATCGGAACGGCCGCTGAGAAGGGTGGCAACAAACTCATCCTGCGTCTCCAGTTTGCCACTGCTGTGCCCATAGCTAAGCTGCGCGGAAGTGAGCGCACGCAATTGCTGCTCCGTGGGGTCCAGCAATGCTACACGAAAATCTTCCAACGCCTGCGTTAGCCCGTCTGACTCCCCTTCTTTTATATTGTTGCAGGCAACAATATAAAAGATGAATACCGACAGTACTACAATCCATCTATTACCAAATTTTCTCATCATCAAATTATTCATTTGGTTTTCTCTATGATTCCCTGCACCCGCCACCATTCTATATCCGCAAAGCCCGCATCATTGCTGCCTTGCATCTGATTGCAGAATAGCCCCATTTTTGCGCCTACCCATTTACCCGGTTTGGCGCTGAACTGCATACCCGCTTCGCGGAAAGTTTCTCCATCTTCACTATAAAAGAACTGCACTTGTGCGTTTTCTTTTACGCGCATTCCAAGCCAGATATGCGGCGATTTCAGAGGTATCATCCATTCTATCTTCTCTTTTCCTTGCTTTTTCGCCCTCAAGCAGGTGGCCTGAATTAATTCAAACGATTCGCCTTTTTTCCGAATAGCGAGGTAAGCATAGTCCTGTCCAAATACGATCAGTCCTGCCTTATCCCCTTCTTTAGCAGGATAAAATTCCAGTCGGGTGGTTGCTTCAAATTCCGGTGCCGGCCATTTTTGCATCAACAGGTGTGGCGCCATCCAGAGATTTACCTGGGTGGAATCCCAGGTTTGTGCATACAGTCGCAACTTGCCCGCATGGGGGAATGCCCAGACAGCTTTGGGATTGGCCTGCCATTGCCATTGCAAACCCAGGCCCTCACCGGGAGCATAATCGAACTCGTCAGATTCAGGCGGAGTTAAAGGATATTCGCTTTTAGCAACAACAGGAGCTTTAAACTCCATAACGGGTTCACCTATTCCATCGCCATCTTTATCGGTTCCCATCACCGGCCAATCGTTGATCCAGCGCATGGGCTGCAGGTGCACGATACGGCCATAGGCATCCCGATCCTGAAAATGCAGGAACCAGTCGGAACCATCCGGGGTATTGACCCAGGCTCCCTGGTGGGGGCCATTCACAGGTGTTGTTCCCTGCGTCAACACTATTTTCCGTTCATAAGGCCCATAGATATTTCTGCTGCGCAGAACCAGTTGCCAGCCCGTGGATACACCACCCGCTGGCGCAAAAATGTAATACCAGCCATTGCGCTTGTAGAGTTTGGGCCCTTCTACGGTGGGGTCAATACCATGCCCGTCATACACAATTCGGCCTTCATCCAATGTATACGTACCATCAGCAGAAAGCTGCCGCACGGCCAAAATGCTCTTGATCCCCGCACGGCTACCTGCGTAAGCATGCACCAGCCAGGCCCGTCCATCCTCGTCCCAAAGTGGACAGGGATCAATCAAACCCTTACCGGCGAGCACCAGTTTGGGCTCCGACCAGGGACCATCTATGTTTTTGGCTTTTACGAGATAGATACCAAAATCCGGATCAGGATAATAGATATAAAACTCCCCCTGATGGTATCGGATGGAAGGAGCCCATACCCCACCGCCATGTCGCACGGTATCGAAATGCGGTTCGGGTACCAGCTTTTTCAAAGCATAGCCCAGGAGGCGCCATTGAACCAGATCCCTGCTATGTAGCAGCGGCAATCCGGGTACATGATTGAAGCTGGAAGCCGTCATGTAATAATCGTCCCCCACCCTTATGGCATCAGGGTCTGAATAATCGGCATGCAGAATGGGATTGCGATACCAGCCCTCCTTCACGGAGGGAATCCAGCTTTTGGCAATAGTATTGTTTTGCGCGACAACCCATTCAGACTGGAAAAAGAACAATATGGTCAGCAATCCTGTTTTCATTTCAGATGCGGCTTCCAGGTGCCGAGAATTTTGTCGATGGAAAAATGTTCGAGGTCCTCTTGAGTTAACTGCTTTGTCCAATTGGCACGCTTGTCAGGATGCGCGCCGGCTCCGCTGCTTTCATATTCTGCATAGCGGGCAGTAGCTTCATTAGCCGGATTGCGCCAATTGTTCCACCCCTCCGGAATAATATGATTACCCATTTCACAACGGATATAGGTTACGCTGGCGGTGGGTGACCAGGGGCGACCCAAAGAAACTTTTTTGATATGCGGATCAGCCGTTAAGCGGCAGTCGAAAAACACAAAACCATAGGGAATAATGCTATTGGTGGAAGCAGCCGTTACGTGCGAATTTTTTCGGCTGTGCATATGGCAACGTTCAAACACGGCCGTTGCGCCACCAAATATAAAATCCGTAGTGCCTTCGATATAGCAATTACGGAAATAATGCTTTACTCCGTTTCCACTCAGGAAGAGTACATCCTGATTGCCGACCATGCGGCAATCATAAAATGCCGCCCGGTTACCTTCTACGCGCAGCGCCACGGCCTGCCCCGCCGTAAATCCTGCATCATTTACAAAGCTGATATTTCGGGCAGTGAAATCATTGGCATATACAAAAAAGCTGGCACATGTCCAGGTATTTAGCGTATCGCCATTGGGCAGCAAAGTGCCTGCATGGTTGTTGTACACAATAATGGTGGAATCCTTATTCTCTCCCTGTAGTGTGATAAACGGTTTGCGGGCATCAACGGTCACTACTTCACGGTAAACGCCATTCATCACTCTTATCAATACGGGATCCGAATTGCCGGCAGGAACCTCGTCCATGGCAGCCTGCACTGTTCTGTAGTCACCCGAACCATCGGTGGCTACACGCATCACGCGCTGCTCCTGCGCTGAAACCACGAGTTGGATGAGCAATAGAAATAATATGCATTGAAACTTCCTCATGTTATTTCAATTGTTGAATCGACATGCCGATTCAGGACCGGCGGATATGTTTCGCCAGGTCCGGCAATTGTTGCCTGATTTCTTTCAACACAATTTGTGCTATCAGCCGCGCGCCCAGTTCACTGAAATGCGTATTGTCGATTTTGCCATTCGGATAGTTGGGATGCTCCCCCGCTTTCAACTGAAGAAATAATAATTTGGAAGCTTCTTCTCCGGTTTGCTGATACAGTTCACGACTCAGCGCATCCAGGTCTATCAAAGTTACCTGCAGCGAGGCGGCCACATGCTTAACCAGCGGGCTGTACTCCTCGTGTGTGGGTTGGGCGATACCATCCTTGAATTTGCGTCGCGAAACCGGAGTGAACAATACCGGATTGCCCTTTCGGTCCCGAACATCTTTTACAAACTGTCGCAGGTTGAGTTGAAAACTATCCGGTGGGGTATAACGCTCCTGCTTTGATTTCGCTTCATCGTTATGCCCAAACTGAATAAACACATAATCGCCTGCCTGCATTTCATCCAGAATATTTTGCCAGCGTCCTTCGCGTATAAAGGATTTAGTACTCCGCCCATTCATGGCCTTGTTCCGCACCTCAATACTGCTATCCCAAAAATGCGCGAAGGGCATGCCCCAACCTGTTTCGGGCCAGGCTTTTTCCGACTTGACAGATATAGTTGAATCGCCAGCCAGGAATAGCCTGATTTTCTTAATAGGCTTAATAAAGCTGGAACCCAAAACGCTCATGGTAAGCAAGAATATGGAAATACTTTGGCGCAAGACAGATAATTTTTGAAATAACAGGACTGTTTTTACCGGGAAGTTTTTGAAGCGTTTACCAGGCTATTGATATACACTTCAATGTTCATATACGACGTATCGAGACTGAATAAGGATGCGTCTGCAGCATCTTGCGGATCAAGGCCCCTTTGCTTTTCCCAGGCATCCGGCATGCCATCCTTATCGCTATCCAGTGGCGGATTGCCCGTAGCCAGCACCGGCCAGGCCTGCTTTGAAATTTCATAAGCAGTGCCATGGGGGTAACCTCCCTGCACATCAATGATGCGGCCACCACCGGTTTCCATTTCTTCCATCAGCCGGCGGTCCATCGCATCGCGTGCCGGAAAGCTGGCGCCACCGCATTGCAATACGCAGCGATAGGCTTCTTCCGCCGACTGAAGCGATACGGAAATCTCTCCTTCGGGATGCGCCAATAGAACGCCGCTTCTTTCTTCTTCCCTGATCTTCTTATCAAAGTGTACACCCAGGCGATTGTTGCGGGTAACATCCTTTGCACCC
Organism: Terrimonas ferruginea; assembly: GCA_044463125.1. GTDB lineage: Bacteria > Bacteroidota > Bacteroidia > Chitinophagales > Chitinophagaceae > CAYMZZ01. Next base: position 10,407 of record JBIQMS010000052.1, on the reverse strand, counting down.
GCCACGTAATTCCCGGATACATAAAACCTGCCTGGACCAATACGCGGATTTTCCTGTATACTCGGATTCACAATTCTTGCACTCACATTCTTATTCGTGTTGGGACCGGGCTTGTAATAATTATTCAGCAGATGATATACACCACCCTCGCCGCCATAAATGGAATTGTGCCCCCAATTGTAGAGGACATTGTTTACGAAATCCACTTTTTCCGATTCCACGCTTCTTATTCCCGCGAACCGCGGGTTGCGACTTACACAATGAATAAACAGATTGTGATGGGCCGATAAATGTTGGCCACCCCATATACCTCCGTAGCCATGCCTTTCAAAATCGGTATCGCCCTTTTCAAAATGATAGGAATAATTCAGGGGTTCGGAAATAATATTCCATTGCAGGGTAGTGCTATCACCGTTGTACACGGTAAAAACTTCATCGGTGCTCCAGCTCATGCTGCAATGATCTATGATAATATTTTTCCGCTTATTGCCGCCAAAAGCATCATCATGTCCGGCTCCTGGCACTTTACCGGAATTCTGATAGCGGTCGCCCATGCGGAAACGCATATAGCGGACGATAATATTATCGCCGATTAAAGATACTGGCTGGTCGGCCACGCAGATCCCTTCGCCGGGCGCTGTTTGACCAGCCAGGGTCAGGTTCTTGCTCAGGCGCAGGGGCGATTTCAAATGTATGGTTCCAGCCACGGCAAAAACCACAATACGGGGATGCTTGGCTTCCACCGCTTCGCGCAAGCTGCCGGGTCCATCATCTTCTAAATTGTTGACTACATAGATTTTCCCTCCGCGGCCACCCGTCGTATATTTTCCATAACCTTCCGCACCCGGAAATGCCAGCGGCTGGGCCCGGACCATTCCGAATAATCCCCCAAACAATACTGTGATGCTCCCGGCAACAACCCATCTTTTCAACTTTCGTACTACCATCATTTCCATAATCTTATTAAAAAGAGCCTTAACCTAATAGGATCCCACTAACACTCATAATCCGGGCTCAACTGCTAGAAAGCCCAGCGGGGATCACCAACAGGACCTCCACTACTGCCGGCGGTACGCAGGGGCGATGCGCCTGGCAGGGTGAAATCGTCTGTATCATTATTCCATCCCAGGTTTTCCATACTTACATTCTGTTGGGCTAGCAGTGCCGGCCAACTGAGGTCGGTGGGGGTGGCTGCACCATCTGATAGGTTAAAATAATTGCTGAAGCTCATGGTAGCTACCGCATTACCTCCGCGAATCAGGCTGGTACCGGTATTTTGGCCCGGCATGGGTGTATTGGCAATGATGCTGTTGCTGATGGTCAGGTTGCACTGATTGGCATTTGCGTCAATAAAGAAATTGTTTCTACCATCGCGACCAAAACTGTTGATCGTACATTGATCGATGAGAATGCGCGGCGTGAGCGGCACGGTAATATTAGTGCTATAGCCTATAAATGCACGACCCAGGCGGTGGAAGGTAGAATTCACCAGCTCCAGGCTTTCAAACTCCAGCTTCTCCATAGTAAAGAAGGTATAGGCGCTGAGATAACGACTGTCTTTTACAATAGAGTTCAGCACCCGGATGGTATCAATAGTATGCGCATTCGCTGAGCCACGGTTGCCGCGGAAAAAGCAGTTGCCCATATTGCTCACTACACAATTGTTCACTTCGATTGAACGGAAATCGGACGCTTCTGAGTCGGAATTCAATCCAACCAGGTTCAGGAAATAAAGACTGCCCGAACCAGCCGCCAGTCCATCGAAAGAAATACCGAGCAGTTTTACGCCTGCACCTGTTCCTTTCAGGGTTACTTCTTTATAGTTCACTTTGGTGTCGGCCGGATTTCCGCTAACCGAAGCGATGGTGATAGTTTTCTGCTCGATTACCAGGTTCACATAAGCGCTGGTAGCATCCACGCATTCGTAGGTGCCGGGCTCCAGGCCAATCATATCCCCATCGGCAGCGGCAGCAACCGCATCTACCAGGTTATCGGCCGGCGTTAGCACCGTGGTATAAATACTGGGTTCTTTGGTGGTGAAGCTGATAATACCCTTGCGCACATTACCGGCATAAATGGCAGCCGTGTAATTGGTTTCAGCCGTAAGACCGGTGATGAGTTTCAAAGCCGCGGTATTGTCGGCCGCATCGAGCGTAATGTTTTGAACAGCACCACCATCCGGCGTCAGCGCGATGCGTGTGAGGCCATTGGTAGGGCGCCAGCGAAGCGTAACCGATTTATCCTTCAGCTCCGCATCCAGAATGGGAAAAAATATTTGCTCGCCCGTAATCATAAAACCATTGCTATGCACCCAACCCGATTCATCGGTAGTATTGATGGCATTGGCTTTCACTCGCGCGAAATATTTCACTTCCACTTCCAGGTCGGCTTCCGTTAGCACATATACATTCTCTTCCAGTTCCACGCTGATGGGTGCCGCTGCAGCGAAATTGGTATCAGTAGAAACTTCAAGACGATATTTAGTACCGGGTGCGGCAAACTGCGATGCACCCCATTGCAAGCGGGCCTGTGTTTCGCCGGCCTGTATGGTAAAGTCACCGGGCTTGAACTGCCGGGGCAGCACAGGTTCTTCTTCCGTTTTTGTACAGCCCGACCATAATACCAGCACCATTACAACCAGGAGGCTGCTGATGATTCGACTATTTTTAAAAGCTATCATGGAGCAATCATTTTGGGATGATTAAATCAATGTCCGTAATCCTGCGTGAGATTGGGATTCGCATCCAGGCTTGCCTGTGGCAAGGGAAGCAATTCACACTTATTGGCTTCGAAGGAAACGGCCAGGATATTACTAATGGAATTGGTGATTCCGGAACCTATCCAGGATATGGATGAATGTCCTGGTGGCGCCGATGCCGGTGTGGGTTCATAGAAGGAACCATACCAAACCATGCTGGTTTGGTCGGGCAGGTAATACATTACCGATGGCAGGTTTTCGTATGGCGCTTCCTTGGCTACCATCTTCTGCATTTGAGCCTTCACTTCCGCCAGGCGCTGACCCAATTTATTCCAGCGAATCAAATCATATTTCCGGATTCCTTCTCCACCCAGTTCCAGCATACGCTCATGCATGATGGCGTCAAAGAAACCGGCATAGTCTGCAGGAGTAGTGCCGATCAATGCCGCATTGCCGGCAAAAGCACGAAGCCGCACTTTTTCAAAAGCGGCGATGGCGGCCGCCGTGGGTCCATTATTCAATTCATTCTCCGCTTCGGCAAACATCAACAACACATCACTGAGCCGAATCATGGGCCAGTTGGTGCCAAAATATTGTGCGGCGGACGCCACCTGGCTGGTCCAGTCGCGGCGAAACTTACCATCCACCATGGTATGGAAGGTGCGCGCTACCAGCGTAAAGTTTTGGTTGATGTTGTAGGGAACACAGGTTACATCCCGGCGCGTATCCATGCTGTCGAATGCATAGAAGAAAGTTGGCAGGATGGTGAGCGCCGAGTTGCCGGTATTGTTGTACCGGGGACCGTTATAATAACCCAACTTACTGTCACCAAAACCGCTACCGCCACCGGTCATGCCCACTTCCCAGATGATCTCGCCATTGGGTTCTTCGCGATGCGCACCCACGGCGTCTTTAAACACCGATTCAAAACTGGGGTTCAGGTTATGATCGCCGGTACGCGCCATGATGGCCGCACATTCATCGCGGGCTATTTGATAGAAATCTTTATAGTTCGCCGGCCTTTCCATTTGGCGATTGAGTCGAAGGGAGTAACCTCCGCGATAAAGTGCAATTCGTGCACGCAGGCCGCGGGCGGCACCTTGCGTAATGCGTTCGTTGGTGATACCGGCGCCGGCTTCAGTACGCCAGGGCATGAGGCTGGCGGCTTCGGCCAGATCTTCCAGCAACTTATCATAGATCTCATCGCGGTTAGTCTTGGCTTTGAAAAGATCCGCCTCCAGGCTGGAAGGCAACCACTGTGCAGGCACATCGCCCCAGTTGCGGATGAGCTCCATATAAAACTGCGCGCGCAGGGTGAGCGCTTCGCCATACAGGTGACGCAGCTTGGCTTTCTGCGACTCGGTACCGCTGCTGTACATTTCCATCCGTGGAATATTATAGATGCAGATATTCGCCCTTTCGATACCGGAATAAAGTTGATTGAAGGGACGGGCCAACTGCGTATTGCTGGGCTTGGTGTTGTAGCGCGCGATATCACGGCGCTCATTATCACCCGGGTTTCCACTCTGGCCCATCATCTCATCATTGTCGTATGGATAATACATGCTGATGCGGATACCATAACCCTGGTCGCCACCCAAATCCGAGTAAACGCCCAGTACCGCCAATTCCGCGTTAGTGGTATTGCTAAACACATAGTCGGTACCAAATGACGACACCGGCTCTACGGTCAGGTATTTTTTGCAGGAACCCAATACCAGGGATGCGATCAACAGGCTAAGGATACCAAGGCGACCCATTTTATAAGTTGTTGCTTTCATCGTTAGTGTATTAATGGGTTTACAATGACAGGTTTAATCCGAAAATAAAGGCGCGGCTGCGTGGGTAAGCTGAATAATCCACACCCGGTGTAAGCGGGGTGCCACGGCGGGTGTTCACTTCCGGATCATAGCCCGAATAATTGGTGAGCACCGCCAGGTTATTCACGGTAGCATATACCCTGAAATTGCTGATGCCTATTTTCTTCATCAGGTTATTAGGAAGGGTATAACCCAGGGTGATATTATTCACGCGCAGGAAGGAACCATCTTCGATAGCCCAGCTATGCACGTAGAAGGAGCTGGCGCTGCGAAGCGGAGCCCAGAGCGTGGCATTCTCGTTGAGCTTGGCCAGGGCCGCGGGATCAGTTACTACCACGCCATTCTCATCGATGGTACGCCAGCGATCATTCATCATACTCAGCAGGTTGGAGTTGACGGTATAGCCGCTGGTAAACTCCAGCTTGTTGGCATTATACACATCGTTGCCAAACTGAAAGTTGACGAATACACTCAGGTCAAAATTCTTATAAGTAAACTGCTGGTTCAAACCTCCGAAGAACTTGGGCTGTGTGTTGCCGATGATGGTGCGATCTTTGTCGTCTACAACACCATTTCCATCCAGGTCGCGAAACTTCAACATACCAGGTTGAGGCGCCGTGGCGGTTACACCCGCATTGCTGGGCACGCCGGCTTTAAGCGTGTACACGCCGTTGTTGTAGTCGAAATCGGAGATATTGTAATAACCATCCGTTTGCAATCCCCAGATGGTTCCAACAGGATTGCCGGGCCGCACCAGGTAATCGGAAGGCTGGTTGCTACCGCCCCATCCGGAAGAAAAGAGAAAGAAGTCCTGGTACTGACCTAAGGATTCAATATTATTCTTGTTGAAGGAGATATTGAAATTCGCCCTCCAACTGAAATTGCGGTTCACGATAGGCGCGGCATTCAGTTGAACTTCCACACCGCGGTTGGTGGTTTTACCCACATTCTGAATTTGCGATGTGTAACCCGAACTGGTTGGAACCGGCACATTCACGAGCAGGTCCTTGGTGCTGTTGCGATACACATCCACTGAAAGGGAGAGCCTGTCGCGGAAGAGCCCGATATCCAGACCCAGGTTGCGCGCGATGGTGGATTCCCAAACCAGGTTGGCATTGGCCAGGGATTGCGGGCGAAAAGCGGTTATAAGTTGATCGTTTACACTATAATAGGTATTGGCCACAAACTGCGTCATGAACATGAAATCGTTGATCCGGTTATTTCCGGCCTGGCCATAACTGAGGCGCAGTTTCAGATCGCTCACTACCGGCTTCAGACTTTCCATAAATTTTTCTTCCGAAATTCTCCAGGCAAAGGAGCCTGAAGGGAAATAGCCCCAACGATTGCCATCGGCAAATTTGGAGGAACCATCGGCACGCATACTCAGGCTAACCAGGTATTTTTTATCGAATGCATAATTGATCCGTCCAAACAGGGAGAAGATTCGGTTGGTAAATTCCGAGGAAGAAGGTGGGGGCTGCGTGGTGCCCGTGGGAGGGCTACCGAGGCCCATATTGCCCAGGGCCGCTTTGGCCGTGATGCCAATAGGGAAATAACGGGTTTCAATTTCGTGGCTCTTATTTACACTCTCGTAAGTCTCCTGCCCCAGCATCACATCCAGGTCATGCCGCTCGCTGAAGCGTGAACCCGATTTGTTCATGGTAAAGGTGAGCACATTCGAATTGTTCAGCACCTGGCGCGAAATGGTGTTGATCGAAGCCGTGGGCATATTCGAATTCTGCCGGGCAATAGAAGTGATGGTGTCGTTAAAAGCATTCTGCCGAATATTGCTGAAATCGACCCCGAGCGTGGATTTGAAAGAAAGAAACTTATTGATATCATAAACAAAATAGCCGCTGAGATTAACAGTATTGGTATAGTTGCGGCGATATTCCGCGTCGTTCAACAATATAGGATTCACCAGGCTCAAACCATTGGCATTGGTTTGCAGGGCATAGTCGGGGTCATAATCCAGCAAATCCTGTCCACCCATCAGGATGGGGCGGTACTTGATGGAGTGTCGCAGGCGATTGGTACCCGATGAGCCTTCATTGGCGGTACCGGCACCATTCACCACTGTGTGGTTGTAGCGAACAGCCATACCGGCTTTAAGCTTACTATTAATGGTATGATCAAATTTGAAATTGACCAGCTTGCGATCAAAATCCGAACCCAGCATCACGCCTTCTTCCTTATTGGAGGTAAGGCTGAGGTTGAATTTGGTGGCGGCGGTACCACCCACCAGGCTCACGTTATGGGTTTGCATCAATGCGTCGCGGCCAAACATTTCATCCTGCCAGTCGGCCATGGGCACATATTTGTAAAGCTCCAGGTCTTCCCAGCGGCCATAGGTATTTTGAAAATTCATCTCGTCCTGCGAGCTGCCGCGTGAACGTTCATATTGATAAATCACAAAATCGTAGGGATTCATCACTTCGAGGCGATTGGCCAACTGGCGCATGCCGGCGAGGCCATTGTAATTAACGCGGGTCTTCATGCTACGACCTCCCTTGGTGGTGATGATAACCACCCCGTTGGCACCCCGTGCCCCATAAATGGCGGTAGCCGATGCGTCTTTCAACACATCAATGGATTCAATATCCTGCGGTGCCAACACACTCAGGGCATTTTCTACCTGAATACCATCCACCACATAGAGCGGTGAATTGTCCTGCGTGATGGATCCGCCCCCGCGTACGCGAATTATCGCCGTTGCGTCAGGCGAACCTTCCGACTGGGTGATTTGCACACCGGCCAGTCGGCCAGCCAGGGCTTCCGCCGCGGAATTGATGGGAATATCTTTCAGGTCGCGGGCGCTTACCGAGGAAACCGAGCTGGTAAGGTCGCGGCGCTTCACGGTTTGATAACCGATTACCACCACATCGTCGAGCGATTTTACTTCGGCCGTCAGGCTGGTATTAATGGTACTTTTGCCTTCGGTGGGCACTTCTATGGGAACATATCCCGAATAGCTGAAAACAAGTACTGCGTTGGGGCTGGGCACTGAGATGGTAAAACGTCCCTGCGCATCGGTAACGGCCGAGGTGCTGGCACCTTTTACCGATACGGTTGCTCCTTCAAGCGGGCTGCGGTTCTCCATGGAAGTAACCACTCCCGAAACCTGCCGGGTCTGTGCCCACAGCGCCGTAAAGCTGCACGAAAGCATGAGCAGGAGGAACAAAAGTCTTTTCATACTGCAATCGTTTTGATGAGTAAACAAGCAATTTTCGATCAAGATTGGCACAACAAGTCTAAACAGATTTTGCTGATTGCGACAAGAATGACCACCCTTTATTTACGCAATCGTTCCCGGCAACGATCTCAAACATAGTTGTAATACAAATCGTTACAAATTTTTTCAGCGATCATGCCCTGCGCCTTCGGCGCAGGGCATGATCGCTGAAAAAAGTAGGGTATAGGGATTGATGACGATTCAGAAGGGAGAAAAGGGTTAACTTTAAAGGCTCATTAGTTAGCAGGTTGCAAGTCCATTTTACTGCATGAAATTCGAAGCCGTCACTATAAAGGATATCGCTAAAGCATTAGGTCTCTCCACCTCCACCGTATCGCGGGCGCTGCGGGACAGTTACGAGATTAGTCCGGAAACCAAGCGGCTGGTGCTGGAATATGCCGAAAAGATCAATTACCATCCCAACCCGATTGCCCTCAGTCTGAAAGAAAGGCGCAGCCGTTCCATCGGTGTAATAGTTGCCGAGATTGCCAACAGCTTTTTTTCGCAGGCCATTGATGGTATTGAATCCATTGCTTATCAAAACGGCTATAATGTAATCATATCCCAAACCCGCGAATCCAGCGAAAGGGAAAGTACCAACCTGAATTATCTTACTTCCCGCTCTATCGATGGACTCATCGTGTCCGTTTCTGCGGAAACCACTGATTTCAGTAGTTTTCGTGAACTCTATGACCGGGGAATGCCGATCGTATTCTTTGACCGGATTGTCGCGGAGATCAACACCCATAAAGTAGTTGTAGATAGCTACCAGGGCGCCTATGATGCCACGCTGCATTTACTCAACAATGGATACCGGTGCATTGCCGCTATAGCCGGCAGCGAATACCTTTCCATTACCCGCGACCGGATGGCGGGCTATACCGCCGCATTGCAGGAAAAGGGAATGGATCCTTCACAGCATTTACAATACCATTGCCTGCATGGAGGACTAATACGGGCCGAAGTGGAGCAGGGGCTGGATCAATTACTCTCCGGCCCTGAAAAGCCCGATGCCATCCTGGCGCTGAGCGATAAGCTGACCACGGGTTGCCTGCGTGTGCTCAAAGCCCGCCAAATCAGGGTTCCTGATGATATAGGCCTGATAGGTTTTTCCAATTCCGATCTTACCGAACTGATCGATCCTCCTCTTTCTATCATCAAGCAACCGGCATTCAAGATGGGAGAAATAGCTACCAGCCTCCTGCTGCAAATGATCGAAAGCAAAAGACCCATCACCGAATTTGAAACCCGAAGCCTGGCACCGGAAATAGTGATAAGGAGATCAAGCGTGAATCGTGAATCGTGAGGCGTGAGGGAAGTTTAAGGTTTAGGGTTTAAGGTTTAAGGAATTATAGATGGAGGGAGAAAACTGTAATTCTTTCAAACACGCAGTCTTTTGCCTTAAACTCTCAACTTTAAACCTTAAACTCTCAACTTTAAACCTTAAACTTTAAACTCTCTCAAATATGCTTCAACGTGTCTGTCCCAAATTGCCCATGCGTAACAAGGCCGTTACCCGAGCTTTTTATGTCGACAAACTGGGTTTCCGGGATATTGGCGCCATGGATTATCCCGCTTACCTGATACTGCAACGCGATGAAGCTGAAATTCATTTCTTCGAATTCAAAGACCTGGACCCCGCTACCAATTACGGACAGGTATATATAAGGACAGAAAAAATTGAGAGCTTACTGCAGTCCCTGCTTGCTTCAGGAGTGGAGCTCCATCCCGCCGGGGCATTGGAAAGCAAACCCTGGGGACAAAGAGAGTTTTCCCTGCTGGATCCGGATAATAATTTACTGACGTTTGGGGAAAGTTTTACGTAGTACGTATTACGTAGTACGTTTTACGTTATACGTACTACGTAATACGTAAAACGTATAACGTAAAACTTGTTGACATAGGGCTGTCACTCCCCCTGCTTTTCTTTGAGTTCTAAAATCAAACAGCATGACAGCAACTACAGAAAAGCAGGCATTTGCCGTTATTACCAGCGATGAACTGCTGGCGCACTGGCAGGGACATCGCGCGCTTACCCGCCGTGTTATTGACAGTTTTCCGGAAAAGGATCTTTTTCATTTCTCCGTAGGCGGTATGCGACCCTTCGCGGAGCTCACGCAGGAAATGCTCCAGATGGCCGTACCCGGATTACGGGGTATTGTTACCGGCATCTGGGAAAAATCAGATGAAGTTTTTGCTCCCCGCCAATGGCCTCAAACCAAAGCCGGCCTGCTGGAACTTTGGGACGAAACCACCAAAGAACTCAACAAACTCTGGGCTAATCTGCGCCCTGAGCGCCTGCAGGAAGTGGATGTGGCATTCGGACTTTGGGAAGACAAAATGCATGGCACACTGGCCTATTTGGTAGACAATGAAATTCACCACCGTGGACAGGGCTATGTGTATTTGCGTGCGCTGGGCATTGAGCCGCCACCGTTTTGGGAAAGAAACTGAGAGAAGAAAATTTGAAAATTTGAGAATTTAGGGATTTGAGAATTTGGGGTTTAGTTTAGGGTTTAGGGTTTAAAGTTTAAGATTAGATATATTTTAAGTGAAAAGATGCAAATAATAATTGATGGTAGTATCTGCGAAAATCTGCGGTAAAAATCTGCGCAAATCTTATATGTTTGATTTAGTTCAAAAAACAGGAAAATAAT
>JBIQMS010000051.1:0-30388 GCA_044463125.1 Terrimonas ferruginea | reverse complement strand
AGCACCACAGTCAGTAACAATATGCCCGGTAAATTTCCATTCCTTTCGCAGGATATCGTTCAACAGATCATTGCTGGCGCAACAGGGCTGTCCGTTGAGGCGATTGTAGGCGCACATAATGGATTCCACTCCCAAATCCACCAACTGGCGGAATGCATAGAGATAGGTTTCGCGCAGGTCTTTCTCATCTACCACCGCATTGAATGCATGTCTGCCCTTTTCCGGACCACTATGTACCGCGAAATGTTTGGCGGCGGCCGCGGCTTTCAGGTAACGTGGATTATCACCCTGAAGCCCTTTCACGAAAGCGCTGCCCATACTGGCTGTGAGAAATGGATCTTCGCCATAGGTTTCCTGTCCGCGCCCCCATCGTGGATCGCGAAAGATGTTGATATTGGGCGACCAGAAAGTGAGACCCATATATTGAATATGCTTTCCCCGTTCCGCGGCCAGGTTAAACTTGGCCCTTGCTTCTGTTGAAATAGCATCCGCTACTTCATGCAGCAGGCTGTCGTTGAAAGTAGCCGCCATCGCTATGGCCTGCGGAAAAACGGTAGCTTCGCCCGCACGTGCCACGCCATGCAAGGCTTCATTCCACCAGTTATAGGCCGGGATACCCAAACGCTCTACGGGTCGGGCATTGTATCCCATCAGCGATATCTTCTCCTCCAGGCTGAGCCGGTTCAGCAAGTCCTCCACACGCTTTTCCAGCGGAAGGCGGCTATCGCGAAAAGCTGGCTGCTGTGCCAACAATGCACTTGTTGCTGTTATCAACAATAGTAAAAACAAAAACCGGGTGCTTTGCATTTTCCGTTTATTGATCGTTCTCATTAATCTTTCCATTCAGTCATTTTATAGGCGCCAAGTTCAGACAGCAGGGGTTCACCGCGGCTCGATTCAATCAGCAGCTTCAATTTTTGCGCCTTCACGGGCTTGAAGCGGAGAATCCGTTTGTATCCGATGGTGGTACCCTTAGTCAATTCTTTCCAGGCATTATCCTGCCAGTAATCGATGCGAAAGCTTTCCACTCTTTGTCCCTGGCTGATGTCTTCCTGCAGCGCAATGAGGTTCAGTTCTATGGCTGCTGGCAATTCCATCTCAAGGCTGGCCGTGGTATCGCCCTTCTGCATTTGCCAGGTGCTGGTGGATGATCCGTCCACGAGGTTTTCGCATTGTTGAATGTCCGCTTTCCATTTGGCATTGCTGAGCAGGTTGACGGCAAAAATCTGATCGCGCCAGTTTTTCCATTCACGGAGGCTGACCACGTCATTCTCATGAATCAGTCCGCGCTTATCGGGAGGAATATTCAGCAGCAACACGCCATTTCTGCCCACACTGCTGAAATAGATATCCAGCAGTTTCTCCGGTGATTTCACCAGGCTGTCTTCCTCTTCATGATAAAACCAACCTGGCCGTATTGACACATCGGTTTCCGCCGGATACCATACCAGGCTCCTGGCCTGGTAAATTTTTTCCCGGCTGCCCAGGTCATCCTGCATCAAGTTGGTAGGCGCGAAGCCATCCAGTTTCTGGCTATTATCCGCTATTGTTGCCGGCAACATGGCATCGCCGGGCAGTACGCTCCATTCGGTTTCTCGGCCATAACCGGTTTCGGTACCCACCCAGCGTACGTCGGGTCCCATTACGGCGATTACTGCATCGGGTTGCAGTTTGCGGATATGATTGTACCAGCGATCAAAATCATACACCTGCTTCTTGCCGTCAGGTCCTTCACCATTGGCGCCGTCGAACCACACTTCTTCAATAGGACCATAATTGGTGAGCAACTCGGTGAGTTGGTTAATGAAATAATCATTGTACCGTGCTGAATCGCCAAAATGCGGAGAGTTGCGATCCCAGGGTGAGAGATAAACGCCAAAACCAAGACCCAGTTCGCGACAGGCATCGGCCAGCTCCTTCACCACATCGCCCCTGCCATTTTTCCAGGGACTGTTCTTTACCGAATGTTCGGTAAAAGCCGATGGCCAAAGGCAGAAGCCATCGTGATGCTTGGCGGTAAGGATGAGTTGTTTGATACCGGCGTCCTTGCAGCTTTGCGCCCATTGCCGTGCGTTGAGCTCGGTAGGATTAAAGAGAGCCGGGTCTTCCGAACCGTCGCCCCATTCCCTGCCGGTAAATGTATTGATGCCAAAATGAATAAAGCCTGTCAGTTCCAGTTGCTGCCAGCGAAGCTGCCGTGCGCTGGGGCGCACTTGTATGGCTTTCTGCAAAATGGTTTTCTCGTTATCCTCGGGTTCTATTCTTACAAATTGCGGATGGTGGATCACGGCGGCTTCGGGTACTGCTTCTGCAGGAGCGGATTCACCACAGGCACTTAATAAGCTGCCCATGGCGGCAACCAAAAGCCATAAAAGGGAACCGGTTTTTACACTTTTGATATTCATCATTTCAATAAAAAATATTTATGTGAGTGATGTGGGTAAATGTACAACATCTAAAAATGGAGAAGCACCCGGAGACGGGTCCGGATGCTCTCGCTTGCTACTGCTTGACTGACTGCTTAGGAGAAACGTACCTAAACCTTAACCTAAAACTATACTTGCTTCTTTATGTGATTGATTGCATGTCATTCCTGTTATTTTCGTCGAAGGGGTACGGGTACCGGTTTTTGATCGTTTAATACTTTCAGGATTATGGTATCGGCTACCGGCTCACCATTTACTAACGGAAGTATGCGTATTTGTTCATCCGTTTTACTGAGTAGTGGCAGCCGATAATTTATTGTAACCTCTCCCCTGCCTTTGGGTCCAATCTCGATGCTGGTGGGCAGTTGCAAACCCGGCGCAGGATCCAACACCCGGAAGGAAAGCCGTATGGGTTGATCGCGCTCATTGGCATAGTGCAAGGCCATGCTTCGCGATTGACCCGGCATCAGGTAACCCATAGCCATCACCTTCAACCGCAGGTGCAGGTCATTTCCGAAAGCATAGGGATATTCATTCTCCACCGGTCTTGGGCCGGGAATAATATTTCCCTCTACCCATACCCGGTTATATTCCTGGTTATTGTTGCTTAAAACAACAATTTCCTTCGAGAAGAATCCTTCCTGGTAAGCCGGATCAAAGCTAATCAGTATCTCGCCCTTGCCACCCGGAGGCACAGGCTTGCTGCTTACCAACTTGCCAATGCAACCACAGGCACTGTGGATATTGCTGATGGTTACCGGCTTGCTTCCCTTATTCCGGAAGTAGAAACGATGCGTCACTTTACCATTCTCCTCCCTGATGCTGCCGAAGCTATACACCCGCTCCTCAAACTCGATGGAGCCGGATAGCTCCTGCGCGTGTAGCGGCAGGCTGCCCAGGGAAAGAATAAAACCAATGATGATGCTTCGCATAGCTTTTTTCCTTTATTGAGATTTGCATCTTATTCTGTGTACACATCGAGCTCCGACAAACGTCGGTTGTTGGAGCTGGTAGATGTGCTGTACGAAAGCATGAGACGCAGATACTTTGCCGGCATGCTGTTGTACAGTACCACATAAGTATATCCACCTGTATACACCAGGTCGCCACGTGCCGCGGTTCCCAGGCTTTGGTAGTTGATGCCATCATTGCTGATATATAAGTCAACCTGGGTAGGAGTCCAGTTGCTATTGGTACCAGTACGAAGCCTTAAGCCGGTAAAGGGCGTTTCAGCCTGCATGTTCACATTCACTTCAATGGGTGAGCTGCTCCAGCGGATATAACTGTTGTTGTTGCCATCCCAGAAAGTACCATTTGAGAACGCGGGTGTTGGACTGTAGCTGAAGTCCCAGGCCGCACGATCAGCCATTTGGTTTCCTACCAAATCTGTTTCTTCAGCATTGAATCGGATATACCGCATCTCAGGATAGGCAATTATATAAGTTACCACCGACTCAGCCTTGGAAGAAAGACTGCCCGCATTGGGGTTTGAAACTGATCGCAGCCGGATGGGCGCCATATAGGCAGTTCCTGTGAGGGAGCTCAACATGCCCAGGTTCACTGCAACATTCAGTGAATCGCTGGAATAGCTCATGCCACTGTTTATCCGTGCTGTCAGATTATCCGCATTCAGCATACCCGTAGGGAAAGCCTGAAAGCTTGTACCGTGGGTTGCGTTATAGTCGGCAATCAGCTCCCCAGCCAGCTCCGCTTCAATCGTAATATCTTGCGATACTGCCCTGGTAGCATACACAGCAATTTTAATCTCAGATGGCATAGTAGTTTCGAGATTAATGATATTACCTCCATCCGGGCGGTTCACCACGCCAAAGCGAATGCTATTAATGGGATCATTGCCCGCGGCGAGGTTATTGGTGAATATTTTGATATCCGGATTTCCCTTGATATCGTAATTATCTTTTTTGGAGCATGACAGCATCAGGAGGCATAAAGCCAGGCCGGTTACTCCATATTTATAGCGCAACATTCTTATTATTTTTTGTGTGATGAATTTTATTGGCTGCACTTGTTCAGCTCATCGTTGGTCCACACCACGTACTGCGACTTATCGGAATTTGTCAGATTATCATTCCCCCGGTCGTTGGGATCCCAGTACACATCGCTCCAGTCCATATCATAACGCGCTCCCTGCGTGGATGAGTTATGAAAAATATGACCAGACCCTTCGTTCATTTTCCAGTAAGCCAGCAGGCCGTTTGCTCCAGGATCTGCGCCACAAAGGTTGAGTTTGATTTCGGCAGGGGTAAGCGCCCGCTCCCAAACCCGCACTTCTGCAATCCTTCCATTCACGTATTGTCGTGTATGATAACCTCCCCAGCACTGGCCAAATTGCATCCGGGAAAACTCCAGTACCATGGATCCCGTTAGCTCCGTTGCTTTTTCACCATCCACATAAAGTACACCCTTGTTACCATCATACACCAGCGACAATGTGTACCACTGGTTGGGGTTGAAACCATAAGCAAAAGCGCCACCCAGGGAACCGATTACCTGCAAGGAGTTGTTGGGGTTGCCCAGCTCACCATAGCGCATACCTATAGAAGTGGTTTCCCATTGATTGGTCCAGTTAACTAATGTTTGAATTGGCTGCGGGTTGCTGTTACCATCACCACCGCGGAAAGCATAGATCAGGTTTTTGATCTCAAGTGTAAAGTTTGCCAGTCTTTCCGGATTCTGCGGATCAAACAAAGCCGCGCCGTTGAAATTTCCCCTGCCGCCGGAAGTGCCCACCGTAGGTCCATCGGAATTATTCATGGAAACAGCCGCAAAGTTGATCACCCTGGCTATACGCAGGAAGATGGTTCGCGATGATTCGAGCACACTCATACCGGAGCCTGATACGGAGCGGATGGTAAGTGGAATCAGGTAAGAACGGCCATCTACCAGTGGTGAAGTGCTGATCACTTTTACCGATACCGGTGTGGAAGCCGCCGTACCGCTTTGAATCACGGTTTGTAATCCGCTGATTTCAATCGCATCTTCGGGAACCGTAAAATAAGTGGTCTTATTTTCCTCGTTGTACCGATCCACGGCACCGGGATCAAACTCAAAAGTCACATTCACATCCTGTTCCACCTTCACGGTGGCGGAAGCGACAACGGAATATTCGGCTGGTGTATTCTCCACGGTGAATCGCACAATCGGCGACACTTCGGTTCCGGCCACCAGCAGCACCGGATCGCCAAACTCTGCTTTCTGACAACTCACAAAGCCTGTCAGCATCAGCAGAACCGCTATATATTTTGTTGATTTCATTCTACAATCTTTTTGGTTTAGGATCTATTATGGCTGTGCAGGGTTGGCAATCTGTATGCAACGCCTGATATTGTAATAGGGAATTCCGGTTTTGGAATAATAATCACGACCGAAATAAAAAGCGCCAAATCCGGCTTTCTTTCCCTGCTCCGGATTCCAGCGGGCCATGCCTTCCAGTGAATGCATGCGGCTGCCGTCGGTGGAATAGAGGTTACCATTTGCTTCGGTAAATGGCGTGCCTCCATTTTCAGCGAAGTCGCCAAAGTTTTCCGTTACCATAAATTTTCCCGGAGGAACAGCGCCCGATACGCGATCATAATAGCTCTGCAGGTTGGCTGCGGTTTGAATGCCACCTGTACCCTGCGAATAAGCCTGGCGAATAAAATAATCCGCGTACTCACCCGTAGCATCCGGTGGCGCCAGGCTGAAGAAATCGATGATGAACAACTTGCCGGTACTGCCTTTGGGACCAAAATACTGACCCAGGTATTCCACCAGCTTTACAAAATTGGTGTTGGGGCTGTTGAGCCATTCGCCACCGGCAGGTTCCCAGTCGATATCAATACCATCCAGGTCATTATCTATTACCTGGTCAGCGAGATACTGGCCATACAAGGCAATGCCCTGATCATTTCTATTCTCCGGCAGGCGCAAGTCAATTTCCCGACCATCCTTCATTTTGATAACACTATTGAAGTTCACGATGGTGGGCACTACGAATTTTGTACCCTTCACCTTTTGCACATACTTCATGTCTGCATAAGCAATGGGCGCATAACCGGGATCATCGGGGTCGTTGCTGGGTATACCCATCCACAGCGACACAATGTCCATACTATCGGGTAAGCCCATAATACGCTCGCCCCATGAAGCAGGATCCTTATATCCGGATGATCCGGCGATGGGCGCATAAGCGGCATACCATCCGAAGCAAAGTGTATGGGGCGTTTCCTTATACGCCCGCAGGTTGGCATAGTATTGCTCATCGTAGGTATAAGGCTTCTGTATTTCCAAAGCCTTTTCCTTTACGCATCCGGTAAGAACCAGGATGGAAACAAGGATGAGCAGGTATCGCAATTCTTTTATTTTCATGTCAGCATATTTTTATGTGATCAGAATTATCTTTTATCCCACCAAAGTGCGGTTCCACCACCGTCGGGTCCACCCAGGTGTCCAATACCTGTTTGCACACCGGCGCGGTTATTATTGTATTCCGATTGAGGAAAAGGTATCCGCCTGATCTGCAACACGGTGTTGATGGTGCCATTGCTATTGTTGGTAACCACCGGTATCAGATGCGGATAACCCGTGCGGCGAAACTCGGCCCATCCTTCGGGTCCGTCCGGATACATGGCAATCCATTTCTGGGTGATGATCCTTTCCAGGTTGCGATCGAAGGCATCCGCCGCATTCCAGGCTACGGTTATGTCGCTGGGAGCGGAATGGTCATTGCCCGACTGGCCACTGTTGTCGATAAAAGCAATAGGAGTTTTCATATCATCGCTGGCATAGTCCGTGGCCATGGAAGCCTGCAATCCATTTTCGAGGAACGACTGTGTAATCCCCTGGTTGTAGAGTTCTTCCGCACTGCCACCCATATTCCAGCCACGCAGTGCTCCTTCCGCTCTCAGGAAATAGGATTCCGCGGCGGTGATCCAAACGATCTGCGTGGTGCTCTGGTTGATATTCAGGTTCGATATGGCCGCACCGGAATAGGGCGTCCAGTTGCTGGTAACAATTCCCTGTCTTACGCCATGGAAATTACCATCGTCGGCGCGGGTGAAATAGGCGTCGCGTCGGGGATCTTCAAATCCGTTCAGATAAGCATCCATGGTGGCGCTCATCCGCGCTTCGCCCGCATTGAAAGTGTAGGCGATCTCGTAAAGCGGATGAAAATATTCCAGGTTACCGGTATGCCGGAGTGCGGCCCGTTCATTGACGCTGCTGATTACTCCAAAAGGGTTGGCAATGGATTTCTCAGCCTCCGTGCGGGCCAGCGCCGCATCCGCATTCACTACGCGCATAGCGAGACGCAAGCGCAGCGTATTGGCAAAGCGTACCCAGTTGGCCACATTTCCTTCATAAATAAAATCGTAGTTCTTTAGCAATGTACTGGAGGGATTTCCCTGCGCGTAGAGCGTTAATACATCAATGGCTTCATCGAGTTCTTCAAAAAATCGTCCATAGATTTCCTGCAGGGAATTGTAGTTGTTCTGCAACGAACCGCTACCATAGTTGAGGTATGGTAATGGGCCATACGCATCCGCCACGCGATGCATGCCCTGCACTTTCACTACGGTGGCAAGCGCCGATACTTCAGGCAGACCCTGCTCATCGGCCACACGGGTGATGGCCTGCCAGGCGGGCATAATGGAAGCAAAACCGGAAGTGAAGGTTTTTTCAATCCATCCCTGAATGAAATAATAAGAGCCATTGTGCACGCCACCAAACCAGGTGCCGGTGGGGGCGATATAACCCGAATACAAATCGCTGGTCAATCCCTGCGCTACCTGGTAATCGCTCGAGAGGTTGCTACCGTCGCGAAACAATACCACATTGCGTAGCATTTGGGAGAAGAAGGCACCGGTTTTCAGATTATCGGCCGCCATCTGGTCTTCGGTGGCCTCGTGCTGATTGGTATTGAGGTCCTCAAAGTTTTTGGTACAGGAACTTGCCAGTAGCATCGCCGACGCGCCTGCCACCGTGAGCAATTTCCATGATATTTTTTTATGTCTGGTCATAAATGACATCGCTTTTTAATGATCAGAAATTGAGTTTCACCGAGAAGCCAAGGGAACGAAGGCTCGGCATCATGAAATAGTCAATTCCCTGGAAATAGGTTTGGGTATTGGCCGTCAGTTCCGGATCGAATGGCGCTTCGGCATAGATCATAAACAGGTTTCTTCCTATAAATGAAACATTCGCGCCTTTGATGAAACGTCCCAACCTTTTTACCGGCAGGTCGTAACCCAGCGTAAGCTCAGCGAGCCTTACATTGGTAGCGCTATAGGTGTACATGGAAGCGATACCACCCGATGCGCCTGCCCCTACTACCTGGTAGTATTCACGGGTAGGTACGGGACGACCATTTACCAGCACACCGCCGGCGTCTCTTGCATCGGCCGATGCCTGCGACACACCGAATGCATCCATGATGGCCTGTGTGTTTGATACCACCACACCGCCTACCCTGGCTGCTACCAGCGCGTTGAGGGTAACGCCCTTATAGCTGAAGGTATTCCCCCAACCGAGGTTGTAGCGGGGGTTGCTGTTGCCGGCATATACAAACTTATTGGGTTCGGCTACTACCTGTTGCGATCCCGGGTCCACATAAATGGCGCCATGCTCATCCACGCGAAGCGTGTTCACATAGATATCGCCCATGCGGCCGCCTTCTTTCAACACCATCTTGTAACTGCCGGTGCCGGTCATATCCAATTCGCGCAGCGTTACGATTTCGCCGGTAACGGGGTTCTCCCATCCGGGCAATAGCTCCACAATCTTGTTCTGATTGAGCGAATAAGCGAGTGATGACGTCCACGACAATTCGCCAAACCGCTTCGTATAGCGTGCTGAAATCTCCAGTCCCCGGTTGTCTACACGACCCGCATTCACGATTACGCTGGTAAAGCCAGACGCCGAAGAAAGTGTAGGCTCAAAAAACTGGTTGTAAGTACGTGAGCTATACACCGTGGCATCGATACGCAGGGTATTGTTGAAGAATGCCGCGTTGATACCCGCTTCCCACGACTTGGTCAGCTCCGGCTTCAGGTCAGGATTCGGCATACGTGTTTGTGTAACCGGAAATCCACCTGCCAACGGATAGGTAGGAATGGTGAGAAATTCACGAGGCTCATTACCTACTTCCGCATAAGATGCTCTCACTTTCAGGAACGAAAGCTGGGGTGAACGAATCTTCAATACATCGGTCAGCACTGCCGAAACACCCACAGAGGGATAGAAGAAATTATTGTTTTCCGCCAAAGCAAGGGTGGATGCCCAATCGTTACGTGCCGTAACATCGAGGTACAACCAATCGCGGAAACCGAGCTGTGAACTCAGGAACACAGATTGCTTTTGGCGCTTGCTGCCCGATTGAGCCAGATCAGCAGTGGCGCGGTTGATATTGGCATAGGTATAAAGATTGGCCACACCCTGCAGGCGACCACCAAACAGATCCTGATTGGCCCGGATATCTTCGATAGCCGTACCCAGGTTGGCATTGAGGCTGAAATCCTGGCTGAGGGTCTTGGTTACATTGGCCACCGCTTCTGCATAAATCTGACGGGTATCCAGGGTGTTCAGCGAATAGTAACCGTTTTCCGAGGCAAAGAGTGTGTTGGTAGAAGCAGCATACCGGCGCTCGGCCTTCTCATTGCTCTTGTCCATCTTCACTCGTCCCGAAAGGGTAATCCAGTCTTTCAACTGATAACGCAGTGAAAGAGTGGTCATATATCGTTCTTTGCGGTTATCGAAAATATTCCGCTGCGTAACCCAATACGGATTCTGCATCATCAGGCCATTATCACCATAGAACCAGGATTGGGTCATCAGGTTACGCGAAGCGTTGTAGCGCTCGTAGGCTTTTACCTTATTAAAATCGTCGCCGGGAGGATAGAGATACACGGCCACCAGGGGATTAAAATACTGCCCCTGCGCGATCATATTCTTTTCATTCACCAGTCCTCCCATAAAGCTTACGTCGAGGTTCATTTTACCATCGAGAAAGCTGCTGGTATTGCGAACCGTGAAATTGGAGCGACCGAAGTTGTTGTTAGGAACAATACCCTTCGACTGTGTATTTCCGATGGAAATATAGGTTTGATTTTTCTCCGAACCGGTGGAAAAATTCGCCGATGTGGTTGAGTTAATGCCGGTCTGGAAAAAATCGGCCGGCTTATACGTGGAAGGCGTAGCCAGCTTTTCGCCCCAGCTATAATAACTACCGATTTCAGAAGGCCCGTAGGTATTCTGAAAACTGGGCAACATCACCGGGCTGGTAAAGCTGGTGCTATGTGTGAGGCCCACGGTGGTTTTGTCCTTCTGGCCTTTCTTGGTCGTGATCACAATTACGCCATTGGCGGCCTGGCTACCATAGAGCGCGGCAGCGGAAGGACCACTCAATACCGAAAGGCTTTCAATATCATCGGGGTTCAGGTTGGCCACAAAGTCGCCGGTTTGTCCCGCGCCGGAGAAAATATCTTCGGCCTGTCCGCGTATGAAATTCGGCATGGGTATACCGTCGATCACATAGAGGGCGTTGTTGTTGCCGTCAATCGACTTCAAGCCACGCAGCACCACGCGAGCGGAAGCGCCATTACCAGCCGATGAGCTGTTGATGGTAGCGCCCGCAACTTTACCCACCAGGCTGTTGACGAAATTACCATTGTTGACCGTGCTGATATCATCGCCTTTAATCTCCTGCACATTATAAGTAAGCGTACGCACCCGCTTGGGAATACCGAGAGCGGTAACCACGACCTGCTCAATTTCGCCCAGGTCTTTTTCCAGCACCACATCGATGGCGATACGGGTTCCTACCGGAATTTCAACGGGCTTGTAGCCCACATACGAAAACACCAGGGTCTGATTCGGCAATACCTCAATGCTATACCGACCTTCGGCATTGGTAACGGTAGAACTGCGGGTACCTTTGATGGTAACAGTAGCGCCGGCCAGGGGCTCGCCCTCCGCGCTCTTCACTGTACCCGAAATTTCAATAAAGGGCGGCTCTTCCTTTTCTTCTTCTTCCGCTTTATTGATCGCTGGTACGGGTGGAGTAGCCGATTGCGACACGATAAAGATCGTACGGTTATGAATCTCAAACCCTACGGGCTGATTTTGCAGAACCGATCGCATGAAATCATTCAAAGGCATATTCGTGGCGGCAATAGATACCGGCTTTATGCTCTTGAGCAAGTCCTTATTGGCAAACACCGTATAGCCCGTTTGCGCCTCTATGGCTTTAAACACCCGGGTAATGGTTACGTTCTTTCCTGAGAAGGTAACCGTTTGTGCGTTCGACTCTGCCCGTGCCTGCAGTAGTCCCGCTAACATGAAAACGACAAACAGCTTCATGACTATAAGCGTTTTGGTGAGCAACCGTGACGACCGGCGCGGGGAATCTGTCGAACTGCGGGGAAAGGCAACTGCAGCCGATCGATCCGGCCCCGCCATGGCCCGGTCACAAAAAGCAGTTTTTTGCATACTTTTGCATGGGTTTGTTGAATTAATAAATTGATGTTTCGTGACGTAAATTTTGATCTTCTCAAACCTTTGCCGCCCGGATGGCCGTCCGTGGCGGCTTTTTACGTTTTACGTAGTACGTATTACGTTCTACGTTTTTTTGATTTATGAACTTCTCTTTTTTCTTATAACAGCGGTAGACTTCATTCAAAACATCCTTCTTACGTATTACGTAAAACGTACTACGTATAACTTATTCCAGCACTACCAACTTCCTCCCCTCTTCCATCCTAAACTTCACATTCGACTTTTTCAATCCATTCAATACTGTTTCCAAACTCAGGTCTTTGCCCATTTTTCCATAAAACTCCAGGTCGGGAATTCCGGATTCGTAGCTAACTTCTATATCATACCAGCGCTCCAGTTGGCGCATCACTTCTTCCAGCCCGGCATCCTGGAAATCGAAGAGGCCATTTTTCCAGGCCATCACCTGTTCTATATTCACCTGGTTCTGTAGAGTGATATTGCCCGAAGGCTGGCTTTGCGCCTGTTGTCCGGGTTTCAGCAGCATGTTTCCATTGCGGCCAATAACGCGTACCGAACCTTCGAGGAGGGTAGTATTGATGGATGCTTCGTTGTCGTAGGAATTAATATTGAAATGCGTGCCCAGTACTTCCACTTTTGTTCCATCGTGCATCTGCACCCGGAACGGTTGTTCTTTTTGATGAGCCACTTCAAAATAAGCTTCACCGGTTATGGCCACTTCCCTCGTATCGCCGGTAAAAGCGATGGGATAGCGGATAGAGGAAGCCGCGTTGAGCCACACTTTCGTTCCATCGGGCAATACCATTTTGAACTGACGGCCTTTAGGAGTGGACATGGTGTTGTAGCCAACAGCAACAGGGGTTTCTATTTCCCCATCATAAATCAGTTGCCCATTGCGCAGCAGCACTTTGGTTCCATTTTGCGTGGTCAATAGTCCATTGCCCATGCTATCGATCAGCAACTGGCTGCCATCCACGAGCGTAAGGATGGCGCCATCGCGGCCCGGTTCAATTTGCTTCAGTAATTCCGCCTCGGTAAGCGGTTTTGCTTCTGGTGTATTTTCTTTAAAGAAGAGTTGTTGTGCGCCAATGGCGAGGCCAACCAGGATGATCAATGCTGCCGCATAACGGAGCCAATTATTTGCAACAATAGTTCGGAGGATTCCTTTGGGAGCTGGGGCAGCAAAGATGAGAGGAAGGCGCTGCTCCAAACGCTGAACCAATTCAGGAGAAAGCTCCTGCGTTGCCCATTCTTCATTCTGCAATTGACTGAGAATAAGTTCAATGCTGGCTTTATCAGGCTGGTCGGTGCCCAGCCATGCAATCAGCGCTTCGGTATCGCCATCCTGCAGTTTTCCCGCAAGCAGACGATCGAAAAGGGCAATTTTCTCGTTTGACAGTTCTGGCAAGTTGCTCGTTTTAGTATAGGAGCAACGTGGCAAGGCAGGAAATGGGGGGATCGACAGAAAAAAATTATCGGAGGCTGATGATGATCAGGGCCATAAGCAATAATTCCCTGGGGCCATCGCTATGGTGAATCAGGTAGTTGCGAATGGATTGATTGGCGAGCGAAAGGTATTCCTTTACGGTAAAAGGTGAGATGCCCAGGTTTTCGGCGGCCTTCTTATAAGTATAACCTTCCTGTTTCACCAGCTTGTACACTTTTTTCTGCTGGGGCGGCAGATGTTCGATGGCATTATTAATTATACCCATCGACTGGCGTTGATCCAACACTTCTTCCGCGGTAGCGGATGCATCGGCTTCACTGGCCATGGCACGGAATTTTTCAAAAAGAATCCTGTCTTTTTTCATCCTACGGAAAAAATCAAAGACCAGATTCTGTGCAATACGATACATGTATCCTTTAAAATCTTCGCCTATCCCTTTGCTGCTTCTTTTTTGCCAGATGCGGGTAAACAGTTCCTGTACCAGCTCTTCCGCCAATACGGGATCATGCACCATGCTTAATATATTATGGTATAGCCTTGGGCTGTAATGCCGATACAGGCTGGTAAATGCCTGTTCACTACCGGATTGCATCTCGTTTACGAGCTGGGGTTCGTTATGTAGCAGTTCAAGTGGCAAGTGGCTATAATCAGATACAGTAAGGGTTAAAGGTAGTTTAAATACTAAAAAACTCCCAACCATTGACCAAAAAATGAAAGATATAGCTGCACTTGAGCATAATCTGATTTAGGGTAATAGCACAAAACTAAACATCCATTTCACCGGGTTCTGCCAATCCTTTCCTTTAAAACTACCCACCGGTGCTTTGATGAGAATATCGTTCCAGCCCTGGCGAAGTCTAACCTTGCTGGGTTGGCGATAGCTATAGCCTTCGTCTATCAGCGGTATCTCTGAGTTACCCTTTTGCCCGGCACGCTTCCATGTTGGCGGCGGCAACAACTGTCCATTTACCCATACTACGCTTGCTTTGGCATCCCAGGCGCCGGGTGGTGGACTGTCGGTGGCGGGTGAGCGGGAAAGATCATTAAAGCCTACCCATGCATGGCGAAGGGTATCCCTATCGCTCCATACCCGCCGATAGGCGTACCAGGTACTGTTTTCTGTGGGCTTATCGAGTGCGCCTTTAATGAGGTTGGCCCACCAATGACGCAAAATTATGGTGCCTCCGCTGATCTTATCGCCTGTTTCATGATCGCGTAAACGCAGGCTATCAGTTTCAGGCCAGAACTCTTTTTTTAAGTCGCCCTTATTATCAAATGGCCCGATCAATTGCCAGTTGATATCGGCCTGCGCCACATAAGGGAACTCTATTCCCGTAAAATATCGATCCTGATGCGCTACCAGTCTTTCTTCGAACTCGCGGAAAGCTGCGCTATCCCCATGATCGATATGCGCGATCCAACCGGGCTGCCCCCCACCCCGCCAGATGCGCTCCGCAAAACTGAGCATACCGGGATAAACTGCGTTCATACGCAACATATCTCTTTCCTGCGCCAAAGCCCTATCGGGCCATACGCAAAGCGTTGCGCCCAGGGCCTGCTTATCAGCTTTATAGCGGGAAGCCATTTGTCGGTTAAAGATGGTAACCACCGTTTCAAGTGGATCCATATGGTTCAGGTACAGATGGCGACTATCAATATAGCGGATATTATCGTCGGATGAAATTCTGGCGAGATCGTCCATCCAAAGTTGCCGGATCACCTCTTTGGAAAAATTTCCGCCTGGCTCCCATCCAATAATCTGTCGCCCATACTGCCGCAAAAGACTGCTCACTTCCGGTATAAAATCAGCCCTCGTTATCTTCACTTCATCCGCCCCGATATGGATATAGGGAAAATCGAAGGTTTCACAGAACTCTTTCAATAGCTGTTTCACGTAGTGCAAACCTGAGTCGCTTTGCATATCCACGCCCATGGCCCGGCGAAAAGCGGCGCTATGGCCGGGCATGTCTATTTCCGGAACAAACTCTATATGTCGTTCGCGGCAATATTCAGCCAGTTCCCTGATCTCATCCTGCGTATAATAAAGCCCTTTATCGCGCAGCATATGCTCAGGCCGGGTAAGCTGCGGATATTTCCGGATCCGCAGGCGCCAGGCAATATCTTCCGTGGCATGAAAATGAAACACATTCAGCTTATAGGCTGCCATGCGATCGATCTGCTCTCTTAGCAGCTCCATCGACTGATAATTTCTACCCACATCCACCATATAACCTCGCCAGGGAAATGCCGGCCAGTCGGTAATGCGGCAGGCATCCACACTGAAGCCATTGCGCATGAGTTGACGAAGCGTTTGCAGGGCATAAAACATACCTGCCTCCCCGGCGGCACGAAGACGGATTACTTCGTCTCTCACCTGCAGTTCATAAGCTTCCTCTTGATCCGGGGCTCCACTAATCTTCCCTTTTTCCAGTACAATCGTCTTTTTGCCTGGAGTGGATTGGCTTACAACGGTACTATACCAACCCCTACCCGCCAGGCTATCGCGCAACGCGATGGCTGATTGCATAAATATACTGTCGTCAACAACAATATTCATTCCCTGGCTCAATCCAAAATAGCCCGATTCCCATTGCAGGGTTTGTGGCGCCGGAATGATCGAAGGGTTTTCAGGCGTTCCTGTTACATATGGGTAAATCTTATGTTGCCAATGTAGGTATCCTTCACCGGTTAGATGCAGCCCATCGTTGGTAAAACGCGCTTGCAGGCGGCCATTTGGATCGGCAAATGAAGAATACAGATCGATAAATGCAAAGCCCTGCTTTGTCGCTTCCTCCTTTAGTAATTGATTGAGATGGACAATTCCCATGCGGCGGGATGTATGGCCACCGAACTTCCCAAAAGCTTCATTCACCGGGAGCACGGATTGCACATAGAGACGAGTTTCCGGACTTGTCGCCTTCAGGTAATTGTTAAGCAGGCGAATGTTTTTTAATACACTATCTGGCTTTATACCTCTTGCCAGATCATTGACGCCGATCAGCAAAAATATCTTCGCCGGTTTGCGCGCCACCAGAGCCGGAAGCCGATGTAGTACACCCGCTGAAATATCGCCATTGATACCCGCATTCAGCACCGGGTAGCCGGGAAAAAAATTGGGCCACTCAGCACCGTCGGTAATACTGTTGCCTAAAAAAATGTTTTCTCCCTGCTGAAAGGGCAGCGCTTCGTTCAGGGTTTTGCGTTGATGGTAATAGGTACTGAAAAGGCTATCGTGCAGAGTCGGTAAACCCTCCTGCGCTGCTGACCAAAGCAAAAGCATTAGTAAAGCAAGGATCAAACAAACTCGTTTCATTCCACTTTTATTTTGAAGGTACTTGCTGGTAATCCTTCGGCATTTATCAAATTGCCTTCGCTAAATGGAGCGAAGCCATAATAAACATAGGCCGGCTTTGATGAAACGGGAATCTCTACCACGCTATCAACAATCCGCGCATCTGTTTCATGAATTGCATCGGTTGAAAAACCACGTAGGGCTTCATCATCCCTGGTCTTTAATCCCCCGCAGTCATAGCGAAAACGGATCCTCAGGATTCCATCGGCAAATTTCGCGGCAATCGGCAGAGGACCAGAGGGGCAGTCACCCTCCGAATACAAATCGTGCAGAACCCATCGCGCCAGGCGTTGACCAGGCACATGTTTGTTTCGGGGATGCACATCATGCCGGTCGCCATAGTCGCTGCTTACCGCCATGCCGCAAAAGGGTAATTGCTCCATCAACAATCTTTGCTCATTGCGGAAATGTCCCCAGAGCTGTCCTTTATACCGAATAGTATCAATGGAAGAGAGTTGCACGTAATAAAAGGGCAGTTTTTCGTTCTTCCAACCATTCCGATACGATTGCACCATGAGGCTGCTGAGTTCATTGTATTCTTCCAGCCGCGCCCATTCCTGTGCATTGCTTTCGCCTTGGTAAAATAGCAGGGCTTTTATGGGAAAACCAAACAATGGCTTTATACCCGCTTCAAAAGCAAAACCGGGCTTATAGGCATGATTGGGACCTGTATTGTCGCCGGGAACATTATTCAATTTCCCCAGGTTCTGAATTCCCCTTTCTTTTATCCATTCCGGCAAATGCGAATTATACAACCAGCTACCCTCCAGTTTTTTGCTGAATGATGCATGAGCTGCCAAAACCTCGCGTGGTACAAAGGTTTCGATCGGCGCCCCGCCGATTGCCAGTTGAATCAACCCGATGGGAATTTTTTGGGAACGATAGAGATCCTGCGCGAAATAGAAAGCCACGGCGCTCATGGCGGGCAGGCTTTGCGCATCGCACCGTTCCCAGCGACCCTTGTAAAACGAATCAGCTTGAAGCCGTCGCAGCACTGAATCGGTGAATATTGTGCCGTAAATATTTTTCCCTGCAAAACTGGGGTTCCACCAGCGTATTTCCGGGTAATCGGGTTGAAGCATGGTTTCTGCAAAACCCAGGGAATTACGCATGGGCCATTCCATATTGCTTTGCCCAAAACAAAGGAACACATCACCTATCAAAATATCTTTTACAACAACACGCTTCCCGGCACCGGAAATGGAAAGTGACTGGGGCTTTCTGTTCAGCGGCATGGGATTAAATTGTGCCTTCCAGTTGCTATCCGCTCCTATCCTTATTGTCTTTGTCTGCGGTCCAAAGTGCAGGCTGAGTTCCGCACCCGGCTTACCTTTGCCCCAAACGGTTACCGGTTCATCGCGTTGCCAAATCATATGGTCGCTAAAGAAAGGATCGAGGCTAAACTGCGCCTGCAGCGCCTGGCTCAAACTGAACAAGGCAATAATTATGACGAAATACTTCATGAGCTGCTATAAGCCTGCAATATCTGTTGACAATACCATTCCTGTCTGGGCAGGTGAAAGGGCCCTTTGAATAAATTACCCTTTGCTGTTTGCGACAACCTGCCATCGCGGTGCAGGTAGCCAAACCATTCTCCATTTACAGGATCATGAAAATGGCTGTAGGCATATTCATGTACCTGCTGATGCCAGTTGGCATATTTTTCATCGCCCGTAATCGTATAAGCCAGCAGGGTGGCGATAATGGCTTCGTTTTGCGGCCACCAGAATTTCATATCGTGCCAGTACTCCTGCACGGGCTTGTCATATACATCACGAAAGTAAAACAGTCCGCCAAAATCATGGTCCCAGCCACGTTCCCACATATAATCAAGCATGCGGCAACCCAGGTTTATCAGCCGGGGGTCATTATTACGCTTTTGGGCTTCGTGCAAAATAAACCAGGCGCCTTCGATGGCATGGCCCGGATTAAGGGTGCGCCCATCGATATGATCGATGATGGAACCATCGGGCGCCACCTGCTCCATCACACAACGGATATCATCCTTAACAAAATAGTTTTCAATATCATCAATCCACCGATCGATCCATTCCTCACAAATTGGATCACCAATAGTTTCGCGCAACTGCTGCGCGGTATTCAACAGAATCATGGGAACACCGATGCCCTTAGCAGGTCGGGTATCAGTAAACTTGGGTGTCAACAGCCCCGGTGTGGTAGCATATTCAATGCATTTCCGAAAAGTTCGCCGCGCCGCCGCCCCTGCTTCCTCATTACCCGTCAACTTAGCATAGGCCGCCGCGGCAATTACATAGAATGTTTCGGAGAAAAAATAGCGTCGCTTGCGTAGCGGTTTGCCTTCCCTTGTTACATGAAAGAACATCTGCCCATCGCTGTCAAAACAATGTTTGTTCAAAAACTGCCAGCCCAGGTCGGCTCCCCTTCGCCAATCCTCCCGCTCGCCATAGGTAAGGCATAGCGTACTTAACAACCAGGTAGCCCGCCCCTGAATCCAAACGGCTTTATCATCATCTATCAGAGATCCATCCGCATCGCGCATCAGCAAGAAACCCCCATACTCCTCATCAATGGAGCGGGGAAACCAGAAGGGTACCGTATCCTCCAGCAATTGCTTTCGGTAAAACTGCTCCAGCTCCTTTAATTTATGCCGATCGTACATAGCTTTTTCTTTAATAAAACAAAACAGGTCAACCGAATTATGGGGAATCCCTATCGGATGATAAAGTTTACAGGTACTGAAACAAAATACAGTTCGCGAATACCTTCATACAAAATGCCTACATGCTTCTCATCAATCATGGCCAGCGATGAATAACCATAAGATGCCCGCTCGTCGAGCAGGTACACATATTCATCGGGCCAGGTATCGCCCAGGTTGGGGCTTGCTTTAATGCTGATATTGTAGCGGCCGCTGCTGGTATTGGGGTTGCTGAAAAAGACCCAGTCCTTTGTTTCTTTTTTAACCTGGGCCTTCGCTTTTATGATGCTGGCCATACATACGGGATCGGGCAGGGCATGGTAGGAGCTGGTATGCTCGGTCCAGGTTTTGCCCAAATCCTGGGTGGTTGCCACGGCGCGGTAGCGGCCTCTGTTATCGCGCATGTTCAGCATCAGGGTGCCGTTTGTTGTTTCCAACAACTGGCTTTCCGTAGTATTCGCACGCGGACCCTTAATATTACCTACCCAGGTCTGACCGTGATCCTTGCTATAAATCAGGGTAGAATAAGGCATGCGGTTTTCGTCCCAATACTGCGCGGCAAAAACCAGGGTGCCATCCTGCATGGCGATGCCTGAACCCGGGCCGTTGAAAAACAGGTGCCAGGCCGGATCCTTTACAGATGGCGTAATAGAACGGGGGGCCGACCAGGTAAGGCCATCATCGCTGCTTTCTACCAACACAAACTGACCCGTGGTATCGGGTGAAAGCCCAGGCTTTGAACCTGCGATGGATCTGTTGCCCTTGCTCCATAAAGCCGCTACGATAATTTTTTTGCTGATGGGATCAAAGAGGATGGCTGGATCGCCCACACCATTATTCTCGTGAGGAGCGCCCATGTCCATAATCACTTTCATCGGCTCCCAGGTTTTGCCGCCATCGGTACTGCGGTTCATGCCCACGTCGATATTTCCCGGGAGATCGCGATCGGTTTTATAGCGAATGTCGTACACAGCAAT
The DNA here is from genome assembly GCA_044463125.1 of Terrimonas ferruginea. Taxonomy (GTDB): domain Bacteria; phylum Bacteroidota; class Bacteroidia; order Chitinophagales; family Chitinophagaceae; genus CAYMZZ01. The sequence goes on along the minus strand of JBIQMS010000051.1, from coordinate 9,999 downwards.
TAATGTACCCTTATCGGTAGCTACCAGTCCGGGGATGCGATAGGTATGTACCGAATCATCCCACTGTTTGCGAATGGCTACTCCCAGCGGGTGTGGCTTCGTGGCCGTTTTCTGTTTAACATAAATGGGGGCCGTTCCCTCCTCACCCAGCACCGTCTCGCAAACCAGGCTCATGGGCACATCAATAGCCGCATCAGCCTTCAATCGCACGCTGATCCATATAAAATGTAAACCCGACGGAAGTGTTTGATCTACCGAGATGGTAAACGAGGCCGATGCAGGCTGCATCTCCCCTATCTTTTGCCGCGCATGAAAGGGTTCTGCTGCGGTTAGGAAGAGTTCAATCTTCTCTACTAAGGGCAGGGCCGCAGCATCCACGCTGCATTCTAAACCGCGCAAGGACAGTTCACGGCGGCCCGCCGGTATGGCGATACCCAACTTCACGATGGGGTTATGCTCGGCGCCTTTCAATATGGGAATATGCTGCTGCTCACTCCAACTATCCAGGCGTTGATCAGCAGGAAGAAAGCGCGTGCAAACGCAACCGCTGAGCCAAACGGGTAATGTCAAAAAAACAAGTAATCGCAGGTATCGCATATCCTTAAGTTTTAATTTTCTTTGAAATCTATATGCTTTGGTCGTAGAACCGTTATCTGTAAGAGAATAGCCAAAGCGACTACCGCCGATAAGGCCGCAAAATCCCTTCCAAGGCTTCCCGCATCGGTCGATTTACCCAGCCAATCGGTGATGAATGCGCCGGCAAATACACCCACCATATTCATCAGGCCATACGCAGTAGCGCGATAACGGTTGCTTACAAACTGGCAAAGGATCGGCATATTGTTGGCATCGAACATGCCAAAGCCCACGCCAAAGCAGAAGGCCGCGCCTACTACCGCAAAAATGGAATCACCTAAACCAATCAGCAGCAGCGCAGGGATAGTGAGTGCCAGCCCAATCGCGCTGGTATAAATCCTTCCTTTCAGGTTTCGTTGCACCCATTTATCGGAGAGGATGCCGCCGCCAACAACACCTATAAAAGAGGAAGCCGCGATGGTAATGGTACTCAAAGGTCCGGCCATAGCCATGTCAATCGACAGGTTTTCCGCAAACAAAGTAGGCAACCAGTTTTTGACTCCCCATCCGGGCAAACTGGGAACGGCGAAATAGAAAAGGATAACCCAGAAAGCGATATTGGAGAAAAGTACGGCGAATCCCTTGCCGATACCCGGCCTGGCTGTTAACTCCTTAGCTGCTTTCTCCACCGGAGTACGTTTCTCCCGGAGAAAAAGTACGAGGATGATGGCATAGAGCACACCTACCATTCCAAAACTAAAAAAAGCCTGCTGCCAGCTAAACCAATCGGCCAGCGTTGCGCCAAAGCCGCCCAGGGCCTGGCCCATATATAAACCTGTCATGTGGATACCTACCGCCAGCGATCGGGTTTTACCTTCGTGATAATCGGCAATCAGCGACAGCGCTGCGGGAATATAGAGAGCTTCGCTCAAACCCATCACCGCACGCAGCCAGTAGAGTTGGTTAAAGTTTTGCGCATAGCCCATGGCCATGGTTACAGCGCTCCATACAAACAAGCTTCCCACGATCAACCATTTCCGGTTGAGCCGGTCGGCAATCAGTCCCGAAACCGGGCTCATGAAACCATAGATCCACAGAAAAATCGCCATCAGGTAGCCAAAGCTCGCCGCTGATTGCAATTCTTCTATGTCCACCTGCATGGAAGGTCGCATGGTACTCAGCATTTGCCGGTCCATATAGTTAAGCAGGGCTACCACCCAAAGCATGGCCACTACCCACCATTTATATTGTTTCGCTTCCTTATTCATTCGTTGCCGGTATTTTGGCTATTCTAATAAATGGGGATCGCACCCCTGCCCTGATTTCACCACTTGGCAGATAAATCCTGTTTTGTTGAATATGAGCCAGCGTGGTAACCGGTGCCGCAAACGGCAATACACCAGACCTTGTCCATTGATCGCGTGCGATATCGTAACGCAATATCTCACGGCTAAAGCCGGGATGGCCTTCCTGCAACTTATTCTTCTCCAGTCTTACCAAAGCCTTCGCCGCTTCTCCCAAAGCCTCCTTCTCCTGTCGTATCAATTCTTCGGTTTGATTGTAAAGCTGTCCCTTATCCCCACCCAATAACAAAATATGGTTGTTATCGTACAAAACACCAGTACCGGCTGCAAGTGGATAGGGCAAAGAGGCTTTTCGCAGCCATTTCCGGGTTTTCACTTCGTAACAAAATACCTGGTCGGAAAATGCCGTGATGCCATGAGCCTGCCTGGCCCTGCCGCCCAACAACCAAATCCTTTCTGCTTGTGCATGCTTATCCGCGAGCCAAACGCCATTTGCCACCGGAGCGGGTAAAGACTCCCCATGTTGCCAGCCTCTTGCGCTATCCTGCCAGGAAAAAATGTATAAGTTTAGCGAAGTGCCCGTTGCCGATTCGCCACCTGCGAGGTATAGTTTTCCGTCCATTTCAGCCAGCATGGCATTGCTGAGCGCTATCGGTAATTCCGGCAACTCCGTAACCTGGATCGTCTTATTCTTTGGATGCAAACGCAGCAGGTACACCCGCTTGCTGAGGCCTTTGGCATTCTCGCCACCGGCACACACCACACCCTGTGAAGTAGAAACACAGGCAGCATAAGCCATCGGTTCAGGCAATTGAATGGATTGTTGTATAAAACAACCTGGCTTTTGTCCCTGCCCCGGCTGCCATAGATAAATGCTTTGATGATAGCGCTTGCTTCCGCCCTGCCAGGGATAAGCATCCGGAAAATTGGCTCCGCCGGCCATAATCAATATGCCGGCATGAAAACCGCTGAGCATACCCGCCAGCCCGGGGTTTTCCCTGCCCTCCCATTCCGGTAATGGAACAGCCTGCTCCCATTCGGGCATAGCGAGGGTCTGTGCCTGTATTTTTTCGCTTAACATCAGGTGAAATACAAGGAATAATATGGATAGAATTATATGCCGTACATGTTTTACGTTCATCCAGTAATTTTTGCGGGCAGCGTGGATTTGAATTGTTGAAATCCGAGCTCCTCAGTATCCTTTTTGAATCGTTGAAAATCTTCAGCCGACATATTACGCACCGGCAGGCGAAACTCACCGCAGTCGAGGCCAATCAACCGCATAAAGGCTTTGCCGGTAGCAATGCCTCCATATTTCCCCAACAGCCGGATCATATTGATGGCCATCTGCTGATAACGTGCCGCGGTTTTCAGATCGCCTGCCTCAAAAGCCTGTATTAGCTGACGATAAAGTGGCGCCGCATAGTTGAAGGTACTACCCACGGATCCTTTGGCGCCGATGGCGAGGGCGGGCAACATGTTTTCGTCCCTTCCCCAAAGCATATCGTATTCCTCGCCGGCAAAAGAGAGGCAGGATTGAAAATCCATAAAGTCCTCATGCGTATATTTTATCCCCGCAAAATTGGGAATGCGGCCATGCACCTGCCGGAGCAGATCATACATAGAAAATCCCACTCCGGTGAGTACGGGAATATGATAATAATAGAAAGGAATAGACGGTGCCGCTGCCGCCACATCCGCGCAACAGGCAGCCAGCATTTCCACGGTTGCGGGCTTGAAATAGGATGGTGCCGTAAAAGCTACAGCATACAGACCAGTTTCCGCGGCATGCTTTGCCAGCTCTTTGGCATCGGCCAGGCTGTTGCCACCTGCCAGGGTAATTATTTTGAAAGATGCATCATCGCCCACCGCTTTGGCCCAGGCTTCTGCCACCAGCATTTTTTCACTTGTTGTTAACGACACTCCCTCACCTGTGGAGCCACAAATAAAGGCGCCGCTTACGCCATTCTGCCTGAGCAGGGCGTAGTAATCCGGTATCACCGACAGGTTTAGCGATCCATCCGCCATCATAGGCGTAAAGGGCGCCGCTATTAAACCCTCCAGTTTTTGCTTCCTCATGAAATAAAATTAAAACTCATTAAATATAAGATAAACCCAGCGGCAGGACTACCGCCGGGTTGACTGCTACTACTTAGCGAAACGAAAACATCACTGACTGCTAAAGATCTTTTAGAATGAAGGATATCCGGGATTCTGATTCAGAGCGCGATTATTGGTCAGCGAATTTCTGTCGATAGGCCAGAGCAGTTTATAGGCTTCCGACTGCAATACAGTGGTATGCGCAAACACATAGCTGTCACCAAATCGACGCAGATCATGCCAACGCTTTCCTTCGAAAATAAATTCATAGAAACGCTCCTGCAGGATGGCTTCTTTGGGATCGGCATCTATGGCCTGGTTGGGATACCCGTGCACAGCAGCGTTGTAGTTGCTGCCGTAAGCTCGCTGCCTCACCAGGTTGATTTCGGCGGCTGGACTTTGTCCCAACAGTTCCTTTGCCTCTGCCATCAGCAAAAGCAGGTCCGCATAGCGATATACCGGGAAATCATTGGTATAGCGGCGTACACCCTGCTCCTGTTCTCCTTCATATTTTTTAACAAAGGAACCCACAATTTCATACACACCGGGAGAGGGATTATTGTAAGCGGGCTGAATGCTAAACCATTTGCGGGAATCCAGATCGTCGAAGCGACGGAATACAGACACCGGAATTGGAGCACGCAGCAATCCGCCCCAGTTGTCGTCGGTAACATTGAAGCGCCGATTGTTCAGGGAATCATAATAATTGGCCAGCAGGTTGGTTTGCGGCAGGTAAGTGCCCGCAAAAGGCAGCGTGCTTTCGTTCAAAAAATTACGGATGGCGAAAATGATTTCGCTATGTCCTTTGTTCCCGGCGCCCGCCGCGAACACGGAACTGAATGTGGGCCTGAGTGCGAGGGATGGGATATTGGTCTGAATATCGGTCAACGCGCTAAGCGCGGCCGTTGCATCAGCCGTTCCACCCCCACGATGGGCGTTCCAAAGTGAGAACTCCGCTTTCAACATAAGGCTCGCGGCTTTTGACCAATAGCCCTTTTGATTGCGGAAAGAATAATCTGCTCCATAGCTGGAAAGGGAGGCTTCAATATCGGTACGGATCAGATCCATCACTTCCGAAACTGGTGAAGCAGCTTTGGCCAGGTTCGATACATCGAAGGAAGTGACGGGATCTGTTTGAATCACCAGATCGCCCCAGGTCCGTACCATCTGGAAATAATAAAAAGCACGCATACCGTAAGCGATACCCAAGTAGTAGTTCTTGTTCGCACTGGTCACGATATTGGTGGTGTTCAATTTATCGATCAGCAGATTGAGCTGTACGATATTGGAATAGAAACCACCGAAATTGGAAACACCCGCATTGTCCAGGTCAAGGTTCTGTTGCCAAAAACGCTCCACCCCCTGTGTGGCTTCCCCGGAAAAAGTGCCCGCGGATCCGGGTTCGGTACCAAAAATATCGGCACGAAGTTCTCCCAATGCCTGGAAGTTGAAGGTATGCGAACGGAAACGGGCGTGTACGCCGGAAACAAAAGCATCAAACTGTTCGGAAGTCTTCCAAAAGTTCGCATCGCTGATGCTGCTGATGGGTGCCAGGTCCAACTGCTTACTGCAGGAACCCATAATAAGGGCAATACCGGCAACCGCAAAGCCTGATCGGAATATCTTGTACATGATTCTTTTTTTAATCGTTAGTTAAAGGGTTACCTGCACACCTACCACATAGGAACGCGGTGTGGGATAATTGCCGGCGAAAATGCCATTGCCCTTGGGCTCAGGCGAGTTGCCGGAAAACTTCGTGATATAAAACAGGTTGTTGAAATTCATAAACACGCGTGCATTGCGCAGCACTTTTGTCTTCGACAACAAGGAACGGTTGAAGTCGTAAGAAAGCGTGATTTCACGGCAAGCCAGGTAATCGCCCTTTTCGTAGAAATTGGAGTTGTTACCATTCAATACCTGTCCCGCATTATTCGCACGGGTGATATTCTTCTTTCCATTGGGCGCACCTACCTGATCGGCCCAATACACTTTAGGAATATCAGGACGTGAATTGTCGCCGGAAAAACCTTTGGCCACCAAATCCATATGGTTGAAAGTTCCCTGGTAATTACCCAGCACGCGTGCCACCAGGTCGTTGTAAAGTGTGTGACCCAGGGCAAAGTCCCAGCGGGTGAAGAGGTTAAATCCTTTGTAAGAAAGAGAAGTGGTAAAACCTCCGGTAAATTTCGGATTGATATTGCCGATATATACCTGGTCGAGTGAGTTGATGGTATCGTTGCCATCCACATCGCGCCAGTTTACATCGCCGGGGGTAATCTTACCCAAACCTGCGGATAGATTGGGGCCAGAGATCAGTGCCACGGCATCCCAACGCGTAGCGGCTACGCGGGCAATTTCCGCATCGCTTTGGAAAATGCCGAGTTGTTGATAACCATAAATGGCACCCAGTGGCTGGCCTTCCTGCAAACCGCCTACCCATACAATACGACCCTGTTTGGGATCATATACCTGGAAGCCTCCCTGGCGGTTATTCTCATTGCCATTGAAGGGCAGTTTGAGGATCTTATTCTGATTGTAAGAAATATTCGCACCCAGATCGAGGTTCACGCCGGTTTGCGAACGCAATACATTGGCATTAACAGTAAACTCAAAGCCTCTGTTCTGGAATGAGCCCAGGTTGGTACGCACCGAGCCAAAACCCGTATAGCTGGGCAGGGTGAGATTGGTGAGCAGGTCGCTGGTTACACGGTTGTAATAATCGAAGATGAGGGTGATGCGATTATTGAGCAGGCCCATGTCGAGACCGATATCAGTGGTCTTGCTCTTTTCCCAACGGAGGCCGCTATTGATGATGCCGGTATTCAAAAACCCAAGGCTATTATTGTAGTTGCCCTGCGCGCCATAGCTTCCCTGCACTTCATAGTTGCCAATACCCGCCACGTTTCCATTCTCACCATAACTAATGCGGGGCTTCAGGGACGAGATCACATTGGAGATGCCCGATTCCTGGAAGAATTTTTCACGATGCAGGTTCCATCCGGCCGACATACCCGGGAAGAAACCCCAGCGATTGGCTTCGGCCAGGCTGGAGATACCGTCCGAACGATAGACCAGCGAAAGCAGAAAACGCTGATCGTAATCGTAGTTGATACGACCAAAATGCGAAACGATCGCGAACTCTGAACGGGAACTGAAATTGCTGCCCGGCGTAAAGATGGTGGAAGCATTCACGGTGGGAATATCATCCGTCGGTGCACCGGTACCCGATACCTGAGAGCTGAGTCCACGCTGGATAAATGATTCCGCACCCATCATCAGATCCAGATTATGCATCTTGCCCAGCGATTTCCGATAATTGGCCACCACATTATACTGCTGTTGAAAAGTGCGGTTGAAAGAATAAGTGGCGGGCCTTGTTGTATTAAATGTATTCGCGAATACCTGGGTAAAGGTTTGCGTAGCCTTGGTGAAGGATTCGTTCATGGCTTCAAACAAATAGAAGTTGGCCGATCCTTTTATATACAATCCGGGAAGGATATCATACTTCACAGCAGCATTGCCCGTAATGCGGTTCACCTCATTCTTACGGTAATTGCGTTCCAGCCAGTAGAGCGGGTTACCATCCGTAATACCATTACCCGGATTGGGTCGGGTTTTGGCAGAGTCGAGCCAGGGATTGAAAGTGGGCCACAGCGATACGTTGCGATAAAGCGTATTCACATCACCACCAAGCAAACCAAAACCGGTAGCGGTAGATACCAGAGCGCCAGAGCTGATTTCGAGGTTAGGCCGAATCTTATAGGAACCGTTTAGGTTGGCTGAATAGCGACGATAATCAGAGCCCACAATCACACCATCCTCATCGTAGAAGTTGAAGCTGGCGAAATATTTTCCGCGGTCATTACCCCCCGTTACATTCAGATAATGATCGCGAGTGTTGGTATTACGAAAGATCAGGTCGCGCACTTCGCCGCCATGATCTTTAAAGATAATGGTGCCGCCATAGGGATCACCAACGGTATCCCAGCCCGACTGCAACAGATGTTGGGTAGTACCATCGTAGCGGCGGATATCGAAAGTGGCGAGGTTGGCCGCGGCGGTGGAAAGCCCGAATCCTAATTGTGAATTCACCTGCGCCAGGGTACGTTGCGAGTTGAGATGTCCCAGGCGGGTATAATAGATATAGTCGCGTGCGTTGAGGTATTTATAATCGGGGCGATCGGTATTGTAACCATGTACATATTTATAAGTAACATCGGCACGGCCCGATTTTGCCTGTTTGGTAGTAATCAGGATAACACCATTGTTGGCCCTGGCACCATAGATGGCGGTGGCCGCGGCGTCGCGCAGTATCTCCATCGACTCAATATCATCGGGGGAGATATCGTTGAGTGCGCGAATGATGCCGTCTACAACAACCAGGGGAGCGCCGGGGCTATTGATGGAAGCGCCGCCCCTGAGCAGGATGCTGGGTGTGGCGCCCGGGGCACCGGTATTATTTACCACCTGCAAACCGGCCACCGAACCCTGCAGGGCCGAACCCACATTGGAGCGTGGCGCCGATTTTAACACCTGGTTATCCAGTTTGCCGATAGAGCTGGTTACGTTACGGCGCGATTGCGTGCCATAACCCACCACCACCACTTCACCCAGGTTGGCATCCTCGGGGCGAAGGCTCAGATCGATCACCGAAGTGCCACCCGGTTTTATTTCCTGGGGAATAAATCCGGTATATGAATAGACCAGCACATCGCCAGGGGCTACTTCAATACTGTATTCACCATTGGCATTGGTTTGGGTGCCGGAACTTTTGCCCTTTACCACGATGCTCACCCCTTCGAGGTTTTTGCCATCGAGTTCGGAGCTGATTTTTCCGGTAATAGTCCGCGTCTGCGTCCAGGCAGCCGTGGCCATGAGAAAGCCTCCCAGCAGTAAAAAGACTTTCAACATTGCAGATTTCATAACAAGCAGTTTTGATTAAAAATATTATGTCTGACATAATAAAATTATGTAGTTTTAGCATACCGGCCACATTTTTGGAAAAAATAGGCGAAACGTTTGCGCAAATACGGTGCTCCGTTTTTTTGGGAAGTCGCGGGAATAATTACTTTTACGACTCAAGCCGACACATGAAGCAGGAAGTATGGACGAATGAGTTTAAACTGGTAGATACCAGCAGTTTAGTGGACAAGGTGGAAGCCCAACTGGTCAATTTGCTGCAGCAGCAGAAGTTGAAAGTGGGCGATAGCATCCCCAAGGAGCTGGAACTGGCCGAAGCCATTGGTGTGAGCCGCACGGTAATACGCGAGGCCCTGCTGCGCCTGCGTATCATGGGATTGATAGAAACCAAAAAGAAGCGGGGTGCCGTCATCACCAAGCCGGATTTTTTGCAGATACTGAACAAGAGCATGAATCCGCATATCCTGGACCAGGATACGCTGAAGGAAATATTTGAACTCCGCCTCGTGCTCGAAATCGGCATGGCCGATCTGCTTTTTCACCGCCTTACCAAAAAAGATATTGAAGAGCTCTATGCCATCATCGCCAAAGAGCCCAGCACCACGCGCAATCATTTATTCAATATCGACCATGAGATTGCCTTTCATGGCAAGCTCTATGAAATTACGGGTAATAAAACCCTGAAGCAGTTTCAAAAAATGCTATTGCCCATCTTCGATTATGTGCATCATAGCGGCCTGTTGAAAAAACAAACGATGCTCAAGACATTTGTCTCGCATAAGGAGTTGGTACAAATTCTGGAAAAGGGAACACCGGAAGATTTCCGCAAGGGCATGCGAGCGCATTTGGAAAATCATTTTCTGCGGATTTTCGATAAGAAGACTTTACGTAGTACGTAATACGTATTACGTACTACGTCTTAGCGATGGGCTTAAGTATGTAAATATCCATTTTGTTTTGAATCATCCACAGCTCTTGAAGAAATATGAGATTGCGAAACAATTAGCAACATAATCTGCGTTGATCTGCGGACAAAATCTGCGTAAATCTTATATGTTTGATTTAGTTCAAAAAACAGGAAAATAATCAACTTTGATAG
>JBIQMS010000050.1:0-30971 GCA_044463125.1 Terrimonas ferruginea | reverse complement strand
ACCAATGAGCATCGTCCGCTTTACCTGGCATTCGTTGCTTCGGACGACAACCTAAAAAACCTGGAAGCCATCCGGCTCAACAATTTGCGACTGGCACAGCTTTCCCGCGATAAAGCTTTGCCGGTGGAAGAAAACGCGCCGGTGATTGTATGGCTCAGCTATAACGTGCATGGCAATGAATCCTCCTCTTCTGAAGCTTCTATGCTCACATTATATGAGCTGGCGAATCCTGCCAATGCGAAGTCGGCGCAATGGTTGAAGAATACAGTGGTGATCATTGATCCCTGTATCAATCCCGATGGGCGTGACAGGTATGTGAACTGGTATAATACCATGCTGGGCGATCGTTACGATCCCGTTTTGCAAACCCGCGAGCATCGCGAACCCTGGCCCGGTGGCCGGACCAATCATTACAATTTCGATCTAAACCGCGACTGGGTTTGGCAAACACAGGTTGAAAGCCGCCAACGCTTGCAACAATACCAGCAATGGATGCCGCAGGTGCATGTAGATTATCACGAGCAGGGTATTAACTCACCCTATTATTTCGCGCCGGCGGCGCAGCCCTACCATGATGTCATCACCAAATGGCAACGCGATTTTCAATTCACGATAGGTAAAAATCATGCCCGCTATTTTGATCAGAAGAGCTGGCTCTATTTCACGCGCGAAAATTTCGACCTGTTCTATCCTTCCTATGGCGATACTTATCCCATCTATAACGGAGCCATCGGCATGACCTATGAACAGGCTGGCAGTGGTGCCGCAGGACTGGGTGTGCAAACCGACGAAAAGGATACGCTAACGCTTACCGACCGTGTGCAGCATCATTTTACCACATCGCTCAGCACGGTGGAAGTAGCATCGCAACACGCTACTGACTTAATGCGCGAGTTCCGCAAGTATTTTGAGGATGCTACAAAAGGAACCGTAGGAGCTTATAAAACCTATATTATCCGCCGGCAGCCCCGCGATGAGGAACGAATTCGCGCCCTTTGTGAATTGCTCGATAAGAACGGTATTGTGTACGGAAAAGGATCGGGGCAGGCAAGGGCAGTGAACTACCATACAGGCCGCGAAGAAAATATTTCAGTTGGCGCTAACGACATTGTGCTTAGCAACGCACAACCCCGTGCCGCCCTGCTGCAGGTACTGATGGAGCCTCAGCCCCGCCTGGTGGATTCTCTCACCTACGATATCACGGCCTGGGCGCTTCCTTATGCTTACGGACTCACGGCCTATGCCAGCAAGCAATCACTGCAGGTATCGCCCTCTCACTATAAGGATACGGTCAGTAACAATCCTGGTGAACTCTATGGCTATATTCTCCGCTGGCAGGGCATGTATAGCGCCCGCGCGGTGGCGGCGCTGCTGCATAAGGGTATCCGCCTGCGCGTGGCCGAGCGAAAGTTTACAGTAAATGGGCAGAGCTATGAGGCGGGCTCCATTATTATCATTCGAAATGGAAATGAAAAATTTGGTACACAATTGTGGAAGTTGGTGGCTGCCGCCTGCAATGCGGAAGGGATAAAGATGAACCCGGTTACTACCGGCTTTGTTGACGAGGGTTATGATTTTGGTAGCTCCCGTGTGCATCCGATGAAGAAAGTAAAAGTGGGCCTCATTACCGGTGAAACCATCAGCCCCAACGCGGCTGGTGAGGTCTGGCATTTCTTTGATCGTGAGCTGAAGTATCCCATTTCCTTGTTTAATGTGACCGATTTCGGCAGGATAAACCTTTCAGAACTCGATGTTCTCATTATGCCCGACGGGGGCTATCGCTTTCTGCAGGATAAGGAATCGGCTTCGCGCTTGCAGGAATGGATCCGGAATGGGGGCAAGCTGCTGGCTTTGGAATCGGCTGTTGGACAACTGGCCCGGCAGGAATGGTCGCTGCTGAAGGAAAAGAAAGATGCCGGCGCCGATAGCGCTTCAAAGAAAGATCCTTACCAGGCTTTAAAAACCTTTGCCGAAAGGGAAAAGGAGCAGGCAACGCGCTATACCCCCGGCTCCATTTACCGGGTTGATACAGACAGCACCCATCCACTGCTATACGGATTTCCTTCTTACTATTATACGCTGAAAATGGATGATGTTGTGTACGACTACATAAAAGAAGGCGGATGGAATGCCGGCGTCATCAAAAAAGACAACCAGGTGGCGGGGTTTGTGGGCTACCGCCTGCAAAAGAAACTAAAAGACGGGCTTGTGTTCGGCGTGCAGCAAATGGGCCGCGGACAGGTGGTATACCTCACCGACAATATCCTGTTCCGCAATTTCTGGGAGAATGGGAAGTTGATGATGGCGAATGCGGTGTTTTTTGAGTAATACGTTTTACGTAGTACGTATTACGTATTGAGTGATAAGTAGTAAGTTTTAAGTGGTAAGTCTGTCGTGAATCGTGAATCGTGAGGCGTGAATCGTGAGGCGTGAGTGGTGAGACGTGAATCGTGAGGCGTGAATCGTGAGCAAAATTCGGCCTGGATCTGTTTGGCCATGCTCCCGAAGGGAGCAAGTGTGGGTAGTGAGGCGTGAATCGTGAGGCGTGAATCGTGAGTTAAATATCTGCGCCAATCTGCGCATAAAATCTGCGCTGATCTGCGGGAAATTTCTCTTATACTTTGAAGCTGTTGGCAATCCTGAAGCGTTTCCCGCAGATTTTCGGAGATTACTACGCAGATGAGCGCAGATATTTAACTCACGATTCACCACTCACGATTCACCACTCACGCCTCACAGCTTACAACTTGATTTCCTCATCATTCTGATCAAAGAATTTATACTCCGTCAGATGATAGGTGGTATCGGCTTCCACGCGGGTTTTTTGGTTGAATTTTTTACGCCACTGCGCCATCTTCGTCTTCCAGGGCCAGCCCTTGGTAAGATAGGCGTACATGATGGGATTCACCACCAGCTTCAAATTCTGGTGCTTATGCGTAATGAGGTAACTGAGGTTCTTTTCAATTTCGTCTTCCAGCAGAATGGTAGAAGTGATCTTACCCGTGCCATGGCAACTGGGGCATACTTCCTGCGTATTGATATTCACCTCCGGCTTCATGCGCTGACGCGTGATCTGCATGATGCCGAATTTTGATATGGGCAATACCGCATGCTTGGCACGGTCAGGACCCATAAACTCCTCCATCTTCTCCACCAGCTTACGCTTGTTTTCGGGGAGCTTCATATCAATGAAGTCCACCACAATGATGCCACCCAGGTCGCGTAGCCGAAGCTGGCGTGCAATTTCTTCCGCCGCTTCCAGGTTGGTTTCAATGGCATTCTGCTCCTGGTTATTGCTTACGCTCTTGTAGCCGCTGTTAACGTCGATCACGTGCAGGGCTTCCGTGTGCTCAATAATCAGGTAGGCGCCGCTGTTGAGGTTTACTGTTTTGCCAAAGGATGATTTCACCTGCTTGGTTACGCCGAATGAGTCGAAGATGGGTGAACCATTCTGGTAAAACGAAACGATATCGGCTTTCTCCGGCGCTATGCGCTGGATATAGTTCTTGGTTTCGGTAAAGATGGTTCTGTCGTTTACGACAATACGGTTAAAGTCGGCATTCAGCAGGTCGCGGAGGATGCTGGTGGTCTTGGTTTGCTCGCTGAGAATCTTAGCCGGAGCCACAGCGCCTTTCAAGTTGCGCTGAATGCTCTTCCACATTTCGGCCAGGGTACTCAGGTCTTCGTGCAGCTCGGCTGTATTCTTGCCTTCGGCCGCGGTACGCACAATAACCCCGAAGTTGCGGGGCTTGATGGCTTCCACAATCTTCTGCAAACGCTTCCGCTCTTCAGAAGAATGGATCTTGCGCGAAACCGCTACAATATTGTTGAAGGGGGTTATCACCACAAAGCGACCGGGCAGGGAAATTTCACAACTCAGTCGCGGGCCCTTGGCGGCAATGGGTTCTTTCAGAATCTGCACCAGGATATGGGGCTTGCCTCCCAATACTTCATTGATCTTCCCGGTTTTGATGATCTCAGGTTCAATCTGAAATTTGGCGAAGTCCAAACCGTTTTCCGATTTATCGGCCATACTCATGGTCGTAAACTTCAGCAACGATTTGGCATAAGGACTCAGGTCGGTATAATGCAGAAAAGCATCCTTTTCAAAGCCTACATCCACAAAAGCGGCATTAAGCCCCGGGATCAGCTTTTTTACCTTACCTAAATAGAGGTCCCCCACTGCGAAACGTGCATCACTTTTTTCGTTATGCAGTTCCACAAGTTTCCTGTCTTCCAGCAAGGCGATCTCTACACCCTGCGGAGCAGCATTGATAATGAGTTCTTTGTTCATTACAGCTTAATAATAATGAATCACCTTAGTGCTGTAAACACAGGTTGCTGTCTGGTGTACCTGGATGCAGGAGGGAGGATTTTTGCAGCAGAGATCGGTGGGGTGCACTTGCGTACGACAAACAACCAGTAAACTGAAAAAAGGTAGAATGGTTTAGCGGGGTAAGGGTTTAACACGAAGCAGGCCGCTGATATATGCTAAACCTTCGCGTGTTAAACCCTTCGCCGGTAAACTTATTTATTCTTCTTTTTGTGACGGTTCTTCCTCAATCTTTTCTTACGCTTATGCGTCGCAATCTTATGACGCTTTCTTTTCTTACCACAAGGCATACGATAATAATTTTTGTTCTTTTTATTAAATAGGTTCAAGCGCTAAAGCGCGCACCATTATTTGCTCAATGTTTCTATCCGGCTTTCGATGTCGCTGCGGATATCGGCCCGGTTAATATATTTCAGACTCTCCCGGTACCATTTCAACGCTTCTTTGTTGTTCTTTTGTCGCTCATGGATATCGGCCAGCATAAGTATTGCTTCCAGGTTATCAGGCTGCAGGGCAGCTACTGTTTCCAGTCGCTGAATTCCCTTATCCGTTTGGCCTGATATCAGCGAACCCTTGGCCATCATCATTTGCGCGTAAACATTGGTACTGTCTTTATCCAGCACTTTCCGGATTTCAGCGATACCCTCCATGGGGGCGCTTGAAATATTTCCGAAAAGGTAACAGGCACCCAGTCCAACACGGGCGCTGTCGTTATCGGGATTAATCTTCAAAGAACGCTCAAACAAGTCTTTGGCCTGCAGGCCTTCCCACTGCCGCAAACGCGGATTTGGCTCCTGTTGCAGGTACTCCAAAAACAAGCGGGCAGCAAAGGTGAGGGATTTTTCCGAATTTTCCAATCTTGCGGCTTCGGCTTCATACCAGGCATAGGCGGGAAAATAGCCCATGGAGTCGCCCCAGAAATGCGAAAGTTCATGAAAGACCTTGAGCTGCTGGGCCTGCACATCGCCACGCGAAACGGAATTCTCGAGGCTGATGACCCGGTTAAGTTGCTCAGGGCTAAGCTGTTTCTTACCTATTACCAGAATGGAGTCGGTTGTAAGCGAGGCAGGTTGACTATGATCATGCCCATCATCTTCACTATGCGTTTCCGCTTCGGCAACGCTACGCGGCGGACGTGTATTGGCTAAAAAATAAATGGCGAATGTCATCGCTAATCCCAGGCCTGCCAGTATCCATTGCGGTTTCTTCACTGCATACAAATTTGAACGGCAAAGTTACCGCCAATAAAATGAATTCCTGTAAATAAGCTGGAATGTATTGCGAGAATTATGCGTCTTCACCCGGACCTTCATCGGGTTTGGGCTCTTTCAGTTTTTTCACTTCCGCCACAAACTCCTTGGCGGGTTTGAACGCAGGTATATAATGCTCAGGGATATGTACTGCAATATTCTTTTTAATATTACGTCCAATCTTGGCCGCTCTCTTCTTGGTAATAAAACTACCGAAGCCACGGATATAAATATTTTCACCACTGGCAAGGGTATCTTTTACTTCCTTGAACATAGTTTCCAGTGTAACAAGCACATCCACTTTGGGAATTCCTGTTTTTTCTGATATCTGGTTAACGAGATCGGCTTTCCTCATTGTTGGTAGGTTTAAGATTTCAGAATGCCAATTTATGATAAAATAATATGATTGTCAATAGGATAGCGAAAATTTTTGTGTAAAATCTCTGTTTGGGGCCAAAAAAATGCCCCAAATTTGCATCTGCCCCATTCCCCATGCCGAAAAAAACAGCCCCAACCGGCCCCCAAAAGGCTTTTACCCGCCTGCTTTTAAACTGGAACAGCCGGCAAAATCGCCGGCAAATGCCCTGGAAAGCGGTGAAGGATCCCTATAAAGTATGGCTCAGTGAAATCATTCTGCAACAGACACGGGTGGAGCAGGGGCTGTCCTATTATGAGCGCTTCTTACAGCATTTTCCCCGAATAACCGATCTGGCTTCGGCACCTGATGAGCAGATAATGAAACTTTGGGAAGGACTGGGTTACTATTCGCGTTGCCGCAACCTGATGGCCACCGCCCGCTATATCGCTTTTGAAAATGATGGCCAATTTCCTGATAACTATGATGCGATCCGTAGCCTGAAAGGCGTAGGCCCCTATACCGCGGCGGCCATCGCATCCTTTGCGTTTGACTTACCTCATGCAGTAGTGGATGGAAATGTGTACCGTGTGCTGGCAAGAGTGTTTGGCATCGATACGCCGATTGATAGTACCGAAGGCAAAAAACAATTCCATGCGCTGGCGGAGCAACTGATTGCCCGCGATCAACCGGCTGCCTATAACCAGGCCATCATGGACTTTGGCGCCACCGTATGCAAGCCCGCCGCACCGCTTTGCGACCAATGCGCGATGCAGGATATCTGCAAGGCTAAGGCATCGGGCACCTGGAATCAATTGCCGGTGAAAACGAAGAAGCTCAGCATGCGTACGCGCTATTTCAGCTACCTGCTCATTCAGTATCGCGACAGGATATTCATTAGGCAACGCATGCAGAAAGATATCTGGCAGCATTTGTACGAGTTGGTCTTGCTGGAAGAGGATCAGGATGGTAAGGCCCTAAGCGCGATGGAGTTTCTGGAGAATGAATGGGGCTTAGCAAAGAAGGACTATAAGCTGGTGGCTGAAACGGATTGTCTTCAACAACAACTATCGCATCAGCGTATTCGCGCGCGATTTTTTGCTTTTCAACTTTCCAAAAAGCCCCGAAATACCGGCGAGGGGATTTGGATCGCGCGTGAGGAACTCAGCCGTTATGCATTTCCGAGGCTGATCAGGGATTACCTGGCCGAATCGGTATAATCAGCGGGAAAAGTTTTGAAAGATGAGGCCGCCACGGCCTTCCACTTCCAGCGTAAAGGTATCGGTACGCTGACCCTGCAATTTCACCTGCAATTGATTCTTTCCTTTTTGCAAGGGTATTCTCGCGTAATGAATACTGTTGGGCAGGCTTTGCCAGTTGCGGGTATCGGCTTTTTCGGTGGCGAAATTGAAAAGCTGCAAGCCCAGTGCCAGGGCTTCGCGTTGATTCTCCTTTTTCTTCTCTTTCTTCTTCTCCTCTTCCGACATTTCCTTATCATTCTTTTTGTCGCCGGCATTACGTACAGCCGCTTCGGCCAGCTTCTTGATGGCCATGCGGGTAAGGGTGCTGCTCAGCTCTTTCAGCATCCTCTCCTTCAAAGTGGCATGGGCCAGGGTCTCTATGTCTTCCGCTTTTTCAAAAACGATGCTTTGCTGATTAAGCTGTACCAGGCCATGCGAAAATGCGGCCGGCTGCGATTCGTACCGGGGCAGGGCCACCCGAAAGGTACGCAGATCGGTAAGGCTCATATTGCTTTGACTGTAATTACCATTCATGTCGAAAGGAACATTATACAAACCGCGTGAGTCGGTAAAGAAGAAGGATCCTCCCGCCCCTTTTACCAGGCTGAACATGAAGTCTTCCTGTACTTTCACCGGCGCACTGCCGCTTTCCCAGAACAGCAAAAGCTCGCCGCCTTCCGGTTGCTGCGCCGGATCAAAGCTCATATTCCAGATGCTCTCATAGCGCTGCAACTCATCGGTGAATCCATTGCGATGGGCCATACGGAGTACATCTTTTTTCAACTGGCTGGGCAGGCTGGTACCATAGTGGCTGCCCTTGTTTTCGAGATAAAGATTGGCGGCGTTGCGATAAGCAATAAAGGCATTGTTCCAATCGCCGGCCGCTTCATAGATCATACCCTGCAGCGATAGCGCGAAGCCATCCTGGTCATAGCGATCGCGCTGGCCGGCTTTATCTTCCAGCGCATAGCTGCGCAGGGTGATGCGGCGGGCTTCTACCAGTGCTTCTTCGCGGTTGTTGAGCTGCAGGTAATTGATGGCTTTGTAGTAATGCACCAGGTATTTTTCAAAATCCTCGGCGCGATAAGTCTTCATCATCGGGTTGAGCAGGTTGCTCATGGCAATATCGCCCAGGCTATTGCGCTCACTTTCCATCATGCCATCGGCTTCATTGAAGTGGCGATTGCTTTCTTCCCACTGACCCTGCATATGAGCCAGCTTACCCTTTTCCAATAAATAGAGCAGGCGGTTGCGCTTTTTCTTCAACAGCCTGTTTTTATCCAACGCTTTTTCCGCCTGGGCATAATCGGCCTGCTCCAGGCTCTGGTAATACTGCGCCGATTGCTGCCGGTAACTGGCGCATGACGCCAGCAATAGCAGCGCGCTGAGCGCAAGGAGCAACCCTTTTCGCCTCCATAAACCCAATATGATACCCTTGTTGTTCATGACAACGTGCTAAATATTACTATCAATGGGTTTATCTTAATTCTTCACGTATTTGGCGATCTTTTTCTCGCCAATCCATACCACTTCGTTCGATTCAATATTGGTGAGTTCCAGGTTTACCTGGTAGTACACCACCTTACGGCGTTTGTGCGAATCCACGATGGAGTTGATGGAACCCTGGAGTATATAGTCGGCACCCTGCTCCAGCCCGAATTTCTTCATGCTGCTGGCGCTGGCATTGGTTTGCTGATCGGCTTTCTCGGCACGCAGTTCCTCACGCTTCTTGCCGCCCTGCACCAGGCGCACTCGCTGGGTTTTGATAAAACTGTTCTCCACGTCTTTTACAAAAGTTTCGGCTTCAATGTGCTCATGACTTTTGTTGCTCACAAAGCCCACGATCACCACGGGTCTTTGTCCGCTTTTGGCCGACATATGATCGGTAAGCCAGCGGGAGCCCAGGATGGTTTGGGTCATTTCTTCGGCTACAAAGCGCGAATCGGTATTGTTCCAGCGGCCGCTGATGTCCACCTGTTCGGAGGGATCAATACGGGTTACTTTGCGGGAGCAGGAGGCGATGAGCAGTATTGTTGAAAACAACAAGATGCTTTTGATGGGGCGTATCATGTTAATTGGTATTAATGAGTATAAAATATTTTTTCTGAATTCTTATTCCTTTGCTGTGGAGGCACAGTTCCCCCGGTCTCAAACCATCATTCGACGGGAAGAGCCTGGTTTACAAACTTTTGCCCTGAGGGGTTTACCAGCAGAAACTACGGAACGGGTTTATCCAAAGCGAATTCCGCGACCAGGAGGGGTACAGGTCCCTGCGCCAGGATAGCCGGTTGTAGCGGGGATAATAAAAATCCCGGTAAGCTTCTGCGCGAATCAGTCGGATCTGGCGGCGAAAATCGCGGCGCAGCGCCCGGGCTTCGGCACGGTCCACCATCCAGTCGATAGCTTTGTAGGTATCCTGAACAGTAGTTCCCTGTGCAGCCAGCAGCGAATCGGCTAGCGACATATAGCGTGCCCGGCTTTCCGCATAATTCGGATTCTGGTTAGGGGCCAGTTCCATTTGTGCCTGCCCCGGAAGGGAGGCCAGCAGGCTGATGAGTAAGAAGGGTAGATATTTTTTCATAAAATCACGGTTTTAGAATTAAGGTCTTAAAATCATGGTCCTTAAATCAAGGTCCTTAAATCAAGGTCCTTAAATCAAGGTTTCTGTTGCTGATACTAAAGTACAAAGCGCCCCGTTAAGCAGCCGTTAAATGTATCATGAAACGCCAAAAACGCTGATTTAATTGAGGTTTGGCTCTTAAATTTTTTCTGCCCATCAAAAAAATCTAACTTTAAGAAGCGTTGGACTTCATTAACTGATTAAATGTTTACGGTATGAGAGGCGTTAACAGAGTCATGCTCATTGGCAACCTTGGAAAAGACCCGGATGTGCAGGTGCTGGAAGGAAATATTGCGGTGGCTAAATTTCCCCTGGCCACTACGGAAACCTTTAAGGACCGCACGGGCAAGCTGGTATCCCAAACCGAATGGCATACGGTGGTTTTGTGGAGGGGCCTGGCCGAGCTGGCGCAAAAATACCTGCACAAAAGCAGCCTGGTGTATATCGAGGGCCGCCTGCGTACCCGTAGCTGGGAAGATAAGGATGGCAACCGCAAATTTGCGACAGAAGTGGTGGGCGATAATCTGATCATGCTCGATAAACGCATGGATGGTCCCGGCCATAGTGGCGATCATGGAGGTATGGAAGGCATGGGGGGATCCGATACACCACTTGGCGACCCTTCTGAATCGCTCCCTTTTTAAGCTAATGCCAAAACAATACCTTTGCCCCATGCGTGGGGGAAAAAGTAAATATCCCTGCGCCAACAATATCAAAAAAACCTGCATTGGACACGCATTCGGTCGCTAATTTTTTACCAGACCTATCCGCATACCTTTTTCTGGCAGCCGACACCCAGGTGATTGCCCTGCTCGTGTTCCTGCTATTGTTTTTCCTGTTGCTGGCATTCACGCTTTCAGGTGCCGAAGTCGCCATCTTTTCGCTCAACAATAAGGACATCAATATGCTGAAGACCAAGCAGCATCCCGCTGCGCGGCGCATCATCGATATCCTGGAAGAGCCCAAGGAAGTATTTGCTTCCCTGCTCATCGCCAGTATTTTCACGAATATATGTATTGTTGTACTCAGCAATTTCTTCATCACAGAATACATCCCCTTTGGCAACCTGAATCCACTACTGATACTCCTGATCAAGGTGCTGAGCATCGCCTTTATGATTGTATTTTTTGGAGAAATTCTGCCCAAGTACTGGGCCACGCAAAATAATCTGCGCTTTGCCTATGGCTCCGCCGCTATTGTGGAAGCCGTGCACCTGCTGCTGCGCCGCTTCAGCAAATGGGTGGTATCGCTGGCCGACAGGATCGGAAAACGCCTGGGTACCAACAAGGCCGAAGCCATGAGCATTCAGGAACTGGACGAAGCCATCGATATACAACCCGATGAAGCTGCCAGCCCCGAAGAGAAAAATATCATG
Source organism: Terrimonas ferruginea (assembly GCA_044463125.1). GTDB lineage: Bacteria > Bacteroidota > Bacteroidia > Chitinophagales > Chitinophagaceae > CAYMZZ01. The sequence goes on along the minus strand of JBIQMS010000050.1, from coordinate 19,797 downwards.
AAGGGCATCGTGAAGTTTGGCACCATTTCCGTGAAGCAGATCATGCGAAGCCGCCTGGAGGTAAATGGGGTGGAATATAATGCAGGCTTCCACACTCTTCTGCAGAAAGTGCAGGAACTGCATTATTCCCGCCTGCCCGTGTACCGCGGCAGCATGGACGATGTGGCGGGCATCATTAATACCAAGGACCTGGTGCCCTACCTGCATGAGCCCAACGAATTTGACTGGCATAGCCTCATGCGGCCACCCTATTTTGTGCCGGAATCCAAATTGATTGCCGACCTCTTGCGCGATTTCCAGAGCCGGCGTATCCATTTCGCCATTGTGGTGGATGAATTTGGCGGCACCAGTGGCATCGTTACCATGGAAGACATCATTGAAGAAGTGATTGGCGATATTCATGATGAATTTGACGAAGAAGAAAGTCGCGATCGTAAGATCGATGAGCATACATTTGTGTTTGAAGGAAAGACCATGTTGCACGATATGTGCAGATTGATGCAGGTACCATTCGACACTTTCGATAAAGTGCGGGGCGAAAGCGAATCGGTAGGCGGGCTGGTACTGGAATTGGCCGGAGAGTTTCCGAAGCTGAATGATACCGTGAGTACCGGAGATTTTCAGTTTAAAGTGCTGGAAGCGGAGAAGAACAGGCTGCGATTGGTGGAAGTGCGAATCGTGAATCGTGAATCGTGAGGCGTGAGTAAGTAGTACGTTATACGTTTTACGTATTACGTTTTGTTTAAGGTTTAGGGTTTAAAGTTTAAGGTTAGTAGTAAGTAGTGAGTAGGGAGTAGGAATTAGGTGGTATTAAGAAGAAATATCTGCGGAAATCTGCGATAAAGATCTGCGTTAATCTGCGGGAAATTCTTCAGCACTTTAAATAGCTTCAAAGCCCAGGAGTGTTTCCCGCAGATTTTCGCAGATTTATCCGCAGATGAACGCAGATTAGAAAGTAGAAAATAGTGAGTGGTAAGTGGGCTTTATTTCCAACAACCTACTCTCCACTTCCTACTTACTACTCGCTAAACCCAAATATCCAAATTCCCAAATCACCAAATTCACAAATTCGCGCCTCATGTTTTTCCGAACACTCCTTTTTTTCTCTCTCTTCCTCATCGCCTGCAATAGTCCTTATACCTTTAAAAAGAAGGGTTATTTTAAGGTGGACCTGCCGGCGAAAGAATACAAGGTTTTTGATGAACCGGGATATCCCTATACATTTGAGTATCCTGTGTATGGCCATATCAGCCGCGATACCAGTTTTTTTGATACAAAGGCGGGCGACTGGTGGATCAATATCGATTTTCCGCAGTTTAGCGGTCGATTTTATGTAAGTTATAAGCCGGTGAGGCCGGGCAATTTCGATTCGTTGGTAAGCGATGGTTACAAGATGGCTTATAATAAGCACACCGAAGTTTCAACCGGTATCGCCGACAGTGTGATCCAAACGGCCAATGGCGTGGAAGGCATTTATTTTTCGCTCAGTGGCAATACCGCCACGGCCAACCAGTTTTTTCTAACCGACAGCACGCGCCATTTTCTGCGCGGCGCCCTGTATTTTGATGCCAGCCCCAATGAAGACTCGCTCAGCCTGGTGAATGATTTTTTGAAACAGGATCTGAAGCATTTGATCAATACCCTGCGATGGAAGTAAACGCAAAACTTTTTCCGTGAGATTATTTTCGCTCCTCAGCCTGCTCCTTTTTCTTCATCTGTCTGCCTCTGCGCAGGTAGCTTCCGCAATTGATTCCATAAAGGCAGCATTGGCCAGTGCCAAAACGGTACAGGAAAAAGTGTATCTCACCGACAACCTGGCCCGCACTTATATGAACGTGAGCCTGGAAGAATCGGAAAAGTATGGGCAACAACTCATATCGTTGGCCGAGGAGAGCCGAGACCGCGACCTGATGGTGTTTGCTTACCAGATGAATGGCGTGCGTTGTTCCTATCTGGCCGCGCAAAAATCTTATACCGATCGCGCCATTGGCTATTTCAACAAAGCGATCAGTATTGCGCGCGACAACCGAATGGATACGGCTATTGGAGCATTGCTACTTCGGCTGGCTTCCATCCATCTTGCCATTCCGGATAAGGAGAAGGCGCTGAACTATGCCAACGAAGCTTTTTCGCTGATCAGTACCCTGGCGCACGATAGCCTGCGGATGGAATCGCATAATACCTACGGGCAGGTGTACCTGGCCCGCAAAGAAAAGATCATGGCATTGCGGCATTTTTTGAATGCTTTGCGAATTGCCGATGCGTATAAGGCACGAGGAGAGGAGGGGAAAAGCCGTAAAGCGGAATGGTTACGAAAATGCTATCTCAACCTTTCAGGTTTCTACAACAATATAGAAGCTTACGATAAGGCGATTGATTATTCAACCATGGCCCTGGCCACTCTCGACCAGATCCGCCAACGCAATGTGCCTTATCAGCGTGTTATCGATATCAACAATATCGGTAATCTTTATGCGGCTAAAAAGAGTTCGGAGCTGGCCATGGATTACTACCGCCGCTCCATTGCCCTCGCCGATTCCCTGCAGTTTACCAACCTCAAAGTGCCGGGCTATACAAGCCTGCTCAATCAATACCTGCGCAACGATCAGCCGGAGCAGGCCCTGGCTTATATGCGCTCTTCCGAAGGACAAAACCTGACTCGTTTTCTGCAGGAATTTGGATTGAGCAACGTGATCGACCAGGCTTATGCGGTCATCTATACCGGCACGGGCCGGTTGGATTCCGCAGGTATTTATTTTGAAAGGGCAAGGCCTTATTTTGAAAATACCACCAGCCTCGGCAACCGCATCAACTTTTATGCGCAGATGGCGGCTTTTTTCAAGAAGAAAGGGGATAATAAAAATGCGATAGAGTATTATCAGCGTGTAAAGGATCTCAGCGAATCCATTGGCGAACTGGAAGCCATGCGCATGGCCGCCAAAGAGCTGGATACCGTGTATCGCCGCGATGGCAACTATGAGCAGGCCATGCTTTACAACGGACTCTATTATACCTATCGCGATAGTATTGAAACCCTGAGTAAGGAAAAGGAACTGGCCCAGGTGGAGGCGGCGGATGAGCAGCAGCGGATGGCCAGGCTGGAGCAGGAAAGGCTTGAGGCCAAACGTAAGCGCTATAATATCCAGTACCTCGCTATCACCATTGGTATTGCAGGCTTGTTTGTGCTGATGGTGATGATGGGTATGTTTAAAGTGTCGGCGGCCACCATCAGGCTGGTGGGCTTTTTTGCCTTCCTGATGTTTTTTGAATTCATCTTCCTCATCTTCAAAAAAAATATAGCGGGCATTACCGGCGGCGAACCCTGGAAAGACCTGCTCTTCATGATTGCCCTGGCGGCCTTGCTGCTACCCCTTCACCACTGGCTGGAGCATAAGGTGATACATTATCTCACCTCGCATAACCGGCTCACCGCTACGGGGCAGGGGTTGATGGCCCGCCTGCGGCGACAGAAGGCCGGTAGTACCAAATCATAGCTCGTACCGGACAGCGATAAACAGGTTGCGGCGAATCAGCGGGAGTTGAAAAAAATCCTGCCGAACAGGACTGTTTTGCAGGCTATAGTAGTCGCTTTTGTTTAAGATGTTGTTTACAGCAACACTGGCGCTCCAGGGGCTTTTACCAAACTGATACCTCCATTCCATATCTATGAAGAAAAGGTTTCGCCATGAATTTCCAGCGGAACTATTGGAATACCATTCTGCGGAAGCGCGAAACCGGTTATTCTTTAAGCCCCAAAATTCCTGGTTAAGGACAAAGCGCCTGCTGCCGGTCTTTTGCCGCAATCCCGGTTTGGAACCGCCTAATGAAGGAATGCTGTAAAGGTTTTCAAAAAATCTTAGTTCCGTGCTTGCCGCTTTTGCCCAGCTCTTTTTTACAATCAACATACCATGCCACCAATTGCTCCGAAAGGGTTGAACCTTATCTTGAATAATAGTGAGGGACTGCATAAGGCTATGTCCAATCGAAGCCTGTATATCGAGGTTTAGCTCTGTCTTCTTCGTGTGGATACCAATCGTGTTGCTCCAATTGCCCGTAGTTCGGCTCACCAGCGAGTCGGTGGTTAATTGCCAAACCGCCTGCAGGTTGGAGGCAAAAACACTGCTTCGGAAATTGATAGTATAATAACTGGAAAATATGATCGAGGAATGACCTTTTCGGGTAATGCGTCCCAGGCGACGGATAAGGGACCCATTGAAACCAGCGTTCTGCCGGGGCTTGCCCCGGGTTTGATTGGTATAGAAACTGGTGGCGGATTGCGGGAAAATATTCTGTGTAAGCTGAAACCATTCGAATGGCTTTTGCTGGAAATGGATTTTGACATTATAGGCCCATGCTGCCGAAATGGGTGAACGAAGTGAGGCCTCCAATCTGCCGATGGGGAAGCTCAATAACCTTGGCCTGACTGCTTCATCCATTTTTTGCCAGGCCCATCCATATTCCAGCGCCAGGCCCAGGCTTTTTCGGAGAAAGCTTCGGTTCATGGCGGATTTGCCATAAACCTGTGTGAGTGGAAAGTTCCCTTTTCCACTTAGCATTAGGAAAGGAATGGGGACGGCGGAGGAAGTCGAGGAGCGAAACTCCACCGGGTTCTGCAATTGACGATGATCCCGGCTGAAATGCAGCCCATGTTGCCAGGCCGGTCGCCTTAGCTTTCTCGTCCATTGAATGCCTGCTCTCCAGGAATTGATATTCTGCTCCAGTGGTTGATAGAGGACATCAAGATCCGGATTGCCGAGATTGTATTGTTGGTTCCAACTTTCCGAGCGAGCGCTGGATTCCTGGCGCAATCTTCCCAGGCCCCATCCAAAATATGCCTGGTAGGCCAGTTGATCGCTAACCCGATGCGTATAGTCAAGTTTTAGTTCGCCATAGTGGGTACCATTGCTCAATTGATTGAATGCAGAATACACACCTCCCTGGTCGGCAATCTGCATCTGCTGGGTGCCCTTTCCCTGGTAATGATAATAAAGCATATCAGCCTGCAGCATTTTATTTTCTGCTATGGCCCATTCCATATTTTGTGCAAAGCGCCAATGGGAAGGCTTGTGCCGGTTTTGTCGATCTTCCGAACGAAATAGGTAACCTGTATCAGTAAGCACATTGCTTTCGAAGCGACTGCTTTGTTTTTGCCGCTCGGCTAACTGTTCTACCTGGGTTTTGGCTTTCAGTTTTGAGCTGATCGGGTAATTGAATTGGATATGGTTGCTGAACCGTTGGTTATTCACGTAACGCCGGCTCGTGAAATTATTGACAAGCTGCAGCATTTGCTCGCTCATCATACCCTGGCTTCCATCCCGAAGATTGGCAGGGCGCATTTCTGATTCCTCGCCCCAGTCAAATCCTGCTCCGGTATTATTGTTGTTGCCGGCATATCCAATATTTAGCTTTTTACCCAATAAGAAATAAGAAGGAGCTAACTGATACATATCGGCGGAGCCCAGGCCAAGTTCCAGGTCGCCAAAGCCGGCAGATACACGGTCTTTTTTCAACCCGATATTCAGGAAAATGCTATTGTCGTTCTGCAAACCCTTGAGCAGGCGGTTGTGGTTCTGGTTATCGAGAACCTGCACCGTCTGTATGGCATGAACGGGAATGCTATTAATCAGCATTTTTACTTTCTCCCCGAAAAGGGACTCGCCTTCGAGCATCAGTTTTTCAATCCTGCGTTTTTTGTAGAGAAGATTGCCCTGTTCATCAATGGAAAAATCCGGCATTTTCATCAATAGCTCCCTCAACTTTTTCTCTTCGCCTTCACGGTAATAATCGGCCGAGAAAAATGTGGTATCGCCCCGCACCCAAACGGGTGGTGTTTGAATGGTTACGTTGGGTAGAACATGTCGTTGTTTCTGAATAAGGATTGTTCCCAAATCCAGCTTTAAACTGGTAGACGGCGAAAGCAACAGATATCTCGATTGATATGCCGGATGCGAAATAATTAGCAGCAAGCTGTCACCCGTCTGGTAATGAAAATTTATTTTGAAGCAAGAATCAAAACCAGAGTTGGAAAAAGCCAAAATTCTTCCACGATACCCTTGCCTAACTGTAATCTGCAAAAGGTTAACAGCCTTGAACGTGCTGTCGTCTGTCACGCAAGCCTGGACCGCAGCCTGCAGGGTTGTATCCTGGGCAAACGACGGCTTCAGGCATGTCAATAGCAATATGAAAATTATGATTCTCAAATCGCATTATCAGAGTTGCTTACGTTTCAAATGGTTTACAAACCGGAATGGCGCATTGAAAACTACTGGCCATAGTTGTTCATCATTTATTTCAATACCTGATACCACCTCTTTCAATGTCCACTTTTCGTTAATAGTCGGGAACCAGACTTCCACAGCCAATCCAGGTAAATCTAATAGGCCAAAGGGCCCGCAGGCCACCGGAATGTCGGTAGTAAACCAAACTTCAACGGGTGAGGAAGACGATTGCATAACGGCCTTTTGACAGGCAAATCCATTGATCCACCTTTCTTCTTTTGAAAATAACCAATTTCGGCATCCAGCTTCAAAAGTGAAAAGTGTGTTGCTGCCGGATGCATTCGGAAAAGTGGAGCCATGGTGATTGCGGATTACAAATGAGTCCATACTAACATACTTTACCCGATTGAGCGAATCCATCGGAACAGGGACACGAAGGGGCGCTTCATCCTGTATATCAATGTCTACATAGCCTTCGGGGTATTTTTGTGTGTACAGGGGCTTTAGATAGGTTAAGAAAGTATTGCCCTTTTTCAAAAAAACGCCTTCGTAATCGAGCAAAACTGATTTGTTTACATTTTCCTTAATTGCGACATTATAGCTGCTTTGCACATGGTACAGCGCTTTCATGGTTGTATCCTGGCCGACCACAGCCTGGTAAAGGAAAATGGTAATAACGCTGGTGAGTAGACCTGCTTTCATGACTAAGGCTTTTGAGAGTAGAAACCGGGAAATACTATTTTATTCAAAATGTCAAGGTTCGGGAGGACCCTGACAATCCCAGGTGATAAGCAAGAAAGCTGCCTGAGCTTCCATAAAGGCATTGTAACCTGCATTAAGATACGCTGTTGCATTAGCTTCTTCGCAGGTAGCCGCTGTGGCTGTGGCAGTTCCATAGGTGATAATATGCACAGGTTGGTCATCGCAATCAGTACCAGTAAATATGTGCTTTTGGCTTCTCGTTACCGTGCAGGACACATCCTTGCTTTTGGAAGCAATATCTAATGAGAATGCAGCGTGTTTGTTTCCAGAACTTGCCAGAAAAATTGTTTCACTGGCATACACTCCTTGCGCAATGCAAAGCATTGCAAGGATGAATAAAATTTTCATGATATAAGGTTTAAGGTGAAACTTTCGGTTAATGCTTTCCCGGTTTCTTAAATAAATCTACATCATGTTCCCTGCAATATCAAAATTATTTTTTGGGATAAGGATGGTTTGAGCTAACCTGTTGGTCTTGATTTTGTTCGCAAATTTGAATGATCCATTATTTTCTTTTCAGGTGATTAATAAATCGAAAAGGCGCATTAAATGGTGGTGGCCAGAATTCGGCATCATCCATTGGGCGGCCCGTACTGAATTCCTTTAGCGACCATGTTTCGTTAAGTTCAGGAAAGACGGCTTCCACTACCAGGCCCGGCAACTCCATCAAGGTGACGGGACCCATCGCCACATTGATATCCGGGGCAAACCAGATTTCGAAAGTAGAGTTTCGACCGGCTATGGTAGCTTTTTGGCAAAGCAATCCATTAATCGTGCGGGTTTCATTGAGGATATTCCACTGCCGGAAACCGGGCTCAAATGTGAAATAGTTATTTCTGCCGCCAATACCTGCTATATTCGATGAATGGTGGTGGTAGCGAATGATCATGGAGTCCAAATCGGCATATTGAATAGTGTAGAAGGAGTCAACGGGGATGCCATAGCTGATTGGGGGATCTCCATCAAACTGGTATTCAATATAACCGTTCGGGTATTTGTCGAGATACAAGGGTTTCGAATAGCAGATGTAGCGGTTACCCTTTTTCTTGAGTATCCCTTCAAACTCAAGCGTAGCGAGCAATTTTTGCTTGCCTTCGTGTGTGGTATACCTTTCAGACTTTACCAGGTATTTTGCTTCGAATGTATTTGTGTCTTTTCGGAAAAATTCCGGTGTTTGATTTAACAGGCACAGAACCACAATGGCAGGTGCCAGGGAAAGCATGAACTTCATGTGGATAGGTTTGTAGGTTCAGGTATGCAATGAACAAGGATTACTGATAACCAATTTAGAAAATGTCGTAAACAAAAACAAAAATTATTTATCGGATATTTTTAACGACAACATATACTGCTGAAAGATCCCAGGCTTTGTTGGCTTATACCGGGATTTTCCCGCCCCACCTGTTCAAAACCCGGGTTTCCCATTGCGGAATCTCCTTTTTATATTTGCGGTAAATCGGAGCCTGTGCTAGTAATTGATAACGTGATCATCAGCGATGAAGTGGTGAGTAAGAAATTTGTTTGCGACCTGGGTCGCTGCAAGGGGGCCTGCTGTGAGGATGGCGATGCCGGGGCGCCCCTGAGCGAGGAGGAGCTGGAGGAGGTGCGGATTAACTATGAGGCCATCCGGCCGCTGCTGCGCCCCGAGTCGGTGCAGCATGTTTCAGAGAATGGTTTTTACGCCTTCAGCGAAGACTTTGGTTGGGTAACGCCCACCCTGCCTTCGGATCATGATATTTGTGTTTATGCCATCCGCGAGGCCGATGGCATGATCAAATGCGCTTTTGAGCTGGCCTACCTTGAAGGCCGCATCAGTTGGCGCAAACCCATCAGTTGCCATCTTTACCCCATCATCGCCAAAAAAGGATTGCATGGCGATTACGACCGCATGAACTATGAGCCCCGCGAAACCCTTTGCCGCCCGGCCTGCCAGTTGGGGGAGCGCTTGCAGGTGCCCGTTTACCGTTTTTTGAAAGAGCCCCTGATCCGCAAATACGGAGAGGAGTTTTATGAAGCCCTCGACCAGATGGCCCAGCAGATGCAACAGGGCGATACAAGCAACCACAAAAACAGCGAAGCGTGAAAGATACAGCCGCACAGTTTATAGCCCGCAGTACCGTGAAGGCGGCCGACCGCCTGCACCGGAAAACCATCAACTTCAATATTGGTAAATACAATGCAGTGGTGCCAAAGGGCAAGGAGCAGTTTGCCGCGCTCGACATGGCCCGCGAGAGAGCCAAGAACCTGAAATGGCGCGCGATTGAATCGCTCGACAAACACCTGGAGTCTTTTGAAGCGGCCATCACCCGCCGTGGCGCCAAAGTGCTGTGGGCCAACGACGCGAATGAGGCCCTGGAGGAGATTGGAAAAATCTGCGCCGAAAAAAACTGCCGCACCCTGGTGAAGAGCAAGAGTATGGTGACGGAAGAGATACACCTGAACGCCTACCTTGAGAAGCAGGGCATTGAAAGCGTGGAGACCGATCTCGGTGAGTACATTCAGCAATTGGATGGGGAGCCGCCTTATCATATCGTGACCCCCGCCATGCATAAGAGCAAGGAAGATATCGCGAAACTGTTTGCGGAAAAACTGGGCACCGATCCCAAATTGACTCCCGAAGAGCTCACGCTGGTAGCCCGCCGGGTATTGCGGGAGAAATATGCCAGTGCCGAAGTGGGTGTAACCGGCGCCAACTTTATCATTGCCGATATCGGCGGCGTGGCGGTAACCGAGAATGAGGGGAATGCGCGCCTCAGTTGCTCACTGCCCAAAACGCATATCGTGATTGTGGGGATTGAGAAAGTGATTCCTTCCATGGCCGACCTGGCCCTGTTCTGGCCCCTGCTCGCCACATTTGGCACAGGCCAGCGGGTTACTTCTTACAATACCATCATCACCGGTCCCAGGCAGCCCGGAGAAGTAGATGGACCCGAAGAAATGATTGTTATCCTGCTCGACAACGGCCGTACCAATATACTCGCCAACGAAAAGCAACGCGAGAGCCTTTATTGTATCCGCTGTGGCGCCTGCCTCAATGCCTGCCCGGTTTACAAGAATATTGGCGGGCATACCTATGCCGCGACCTATAGCGGGCCCATTGGTTCCGTGATTACGCCCCATTTGCGTGGCCTGGATGAATGGAAACACCTGAGCTATGCTTCTTCGCTTTGCGGCAACTGTACCGAAGTGTGCGCGGTGAAGATCAATCTGCACGAGCTGCTGCTCGAGAACCGCCACGAGGCCGTGGAAGAAGGCCATACCGATTTTTCGGAGCGCATGGCCTGGAAGATGTGGCGGCAGGGTATGCTGCGCCGCGGCTGGATGAATATGGCCAGTGGTCCCATCAAAGGCTGGGTGGTGAATAAGCTCGTGAAGGGATGGTCGGTCAACAGAAGCCAGTTGGAGTTCCCGAAAAAATCATTCAATCAAAGCTGGCGCGAAAAACAGAAGCAATCCTGAGCCTTGCTGCTTTACAGCCCCACCATAGGACCCCGCCTGCTTTATATGCTGGATTTCCTGGGAGGGCTATGGAAGGGTGCTCCCCTGCCGGTAACCGATAACCGGGAGCAGGCCATGGGCTATGAGGGTCTGCTGATCAATTACAGCACACAGCGCCTGCGCGAGAATGAGTTTCGCATACATCCCCATGGACTCCTGGCCGAGCAGGGTCTGAAGCCGCAGAATATTGTTGTAGGCAACAAGACGGAAATGCCCTGGTTCTTCGCCGGCGAGGGCGATTATCCCTTTGATATATTATCGGCGGGCTTTTACCTGCTCAGCCGCTATGAGGAATACCTGCCGCACCGCAAAGACCGCTTTGGCCGCTATGCATACAATGAGAGTCTCGCCTGGCGCGAGGGTTTTCTGCATCGGCCACTGCTGAACGAGTGGATACAGGATTTAACGAGCCGACTGGCGGCGCATCCAGGCATGAAAGCCGGTGAGATAAAAACAGCGATACCCTTTCAGTTCCTGCCTACTTATGATATTGATATTGCCTACAGCATCCGCCTTAAAGGGTTTTGGCGCAATATGGGTGGCGCGTTGAAGGAATTGATAACCGGGCGATGGGCTGCTCTGGGCAATCGGGTAAGTGTTTTGCGTGGTCGCCGACCGGATCCCTTTGATGTTTTCGGCTGGTTGCACTCCCTGCACGAAAGGCAGGGATTAAGGCCCTATTATTTTTTTCTGTTTGCCCCCAGGCGGGGTCGCTACGATAAGAATATTGATCCCCTGAATCCTGCCATGCAGGCGCTGGTGTATGATCATGCCATACGTTACCCCGTGGGGGTGCACCCGAGCTGGCGCAGTGGCGACAGGCCGGCGCAATTGCAGGAAGAGATAGCTTTGTTGTCGAAAGCAACAGGTACAGGCATACAGGCATCGCGGCAGCATTATATCCGGATGCAGTTGCCACAAACCTATCGTCGGCTGCTGGAAGCGGGTATCCGTTTCGATTTTTCGATGGGCTATGGCAGTCATAATGGCTTTCGGGCATCCGTGGCCCTGCCCTTTTACTGGTACGACCTGGAGCGGGAAGCCCAAACCGAACTTCTGCTTTTCCCCTTCTGCTTTATGGAGGCCAATAGTTATTTCGAACAGCATCAAACAGCGGAGGAGAGCCTGCGTGAGGTGAAGGAATACGAGCTGCGGGTGCGCAAAACCGGTGGCTTGCTTAGCATTATTTGGCATAATTCTTTTCTGACATATGAAAGTCCCTGGGCCGCCTGGCGGGAGGGCTACGAAGCTTTTCTACAAAGCATGGCCCAGCCTTCCGGGCCTTATTAAAAATTCAGCTATTTCCTTGAATTTCATTGCATTTTCCTGAGCGAAGCTTGTTGGGCGCAACCTCAGGCAAAAGCCGGTAATGCTGATATTTTACAGAACAATCCTGTCCGAAAAAATTAGCAAAAAGCAAGGTGTAGGCAACAACAAAAAGTATTATTTTTAGAAAGCCACCTGACCATTCAGCTCCCCCATTCATCATCAATAGGAAACTAATGTTGTCGGTAACAGGCTACTTGTTCCGTTCCATGCCTGGGACTGAGGTGCACGAAGTGCGTCACGGCGGTCACTAGTGTAATATTGATGTGATAGTTGAAAATGATGACTGAAAGAAATGACAAGGCAAGAAGCGGAGCGAATCCTTCAAAGCAAATTTGACTTCCTGCATTGTAATCGCTAAGACAGTTGGCGGAGATATAGTGTAAAGTATGAATAATGAAGCTGCATATTGGATAGCGCTGGCACATTTGCCAAGATGGGGTTATTTGAAAATTAATAATCTAATCATAAAGTTTTTTCACGAAAACAAGATTTCCATAAGCGATTTTTTTGGTTTGTCGGAAAATGATTGGAAAAACCTGTATCAGTTGGATGAAAATCAGGTTTCAGATTTGAAACAGGCCAAATCTGAGCTGGCAAGCCATGCATTTCTGGCCGAAAGTTATTTGAGTCAGGGCTTTGAAATTATTCCTATTACATCGCCGGAGTATTCCAGAACCTTAAAAGGAAATTTAAAGGCGGCTCATTCTCCGGCAGTTTTGTATGTAAAGGGGAATAAGCAGATTCTTCAGGAAAGTTCTGTTGCCATTGTGGGATCCAGGGACGCATCAGAAATTGCTCTCAGGTTCGCAGACAATATTGCCGGAAATGCAAGCAGGGAGTATAAAGTGGTGGTCAGCGGTTTTGCAAAAGGTGTAGATAAGCAGGCTCTCGATTCTGCCATTAAGTATAAGGGTCAAAGCATAATCGTTCTTCCACAGGGCATCATGACGTTTGCCTCAGGATTCAAGAATTACTATAAGCAAATAATAGATGGCGATGTTTTGGTATTGAGCTGCTTTTTCCCCAAAGCGCCCTGGAGAGCTGAGTTGGCGATGGCGAGGAACCCGATCATTTACGGATTGGCTGACGAGATTTATGTGGCCGAATCCTCCGAAAAAGGCGGAACATGGTCGGGTGTGATTGATGGATTGCGGAAAGGGAGAAAAATATATGTTCGGGAGCCAGAGCCAGCAGAGAAGAATGCCAACAATCTGCTGATCCAAAAAGGAGCCATTCCTGTTGATATAGAGGGCAGGCAGGTTACAAGAACCTACGACACGAGTACGGAGGATCAGGCTTTAGTTGTTCAGGAACCGGACGAATCTGTATCCCTGAACGAAAAGATACGCGCGGCATTTAACGGGCGTCCTCAAACAGCAAAAGAGCTCCTGGCAAAGTTGGATCTGGACTGGAGCACACAAAAATTGAGCAACTATTTAAAGCAATTGGACTTTGTGGAGAATGTGAAGGAGAAGGGTGTGCGTGCTTATAAGTTGAAGGGTATGACGGGTACCAATCAGCCGAGCCTGTTTGGGTAAAAATAAAGCGCAAAGCCGACGATTCTGATGCTTCATGAAAATAGCCTATGTTACTGGCGTGGATTCAGGCTAAGCGTTCAGTATGGAACCTCAAATAAGCTTTGATATCATTCTAAGGCGACCGATACGCGTGCTGACGAAATCAACTTTTATAGGAATTTGTCTGGGAATTGGCCTGCTGGCCATACTGTGGATTTTTATGTTGCCAGCGACTGGCTCGCAATCATCTGGAGAAATGAAAGCGGCGTATTTTCTATCGGCTGTGCCGTGGTGGTTAGTTTACTTGTCGGGAGTTGCTGCTTTGGGACTCTTGGTTTTGATTCCACTTAATCTGATACGTAGAAGAGTACCTGCCCTTTTGATCTTTCATCATAATGAAATTCGAATTGCAGGCAAGCGAGATAAACTTATTATTCCCTTTGTAAAAATCTCAAGTTTATGGATTAGTGATCTAAAAGACAGTTCAGGATTTCCAAAGGGTATCTTTCAGGTCGCAATTGAGTCCGGTAAGGAGCGTTTTGAAAAGAGTGAAAGAAGAGTATTCACATTACATAATTATGAAGATGGAGGAGCTTTGTTGGATCAATTGAAAGATTTGAATATCGAGTTCCGATACCAGGATTCAATTTCACCCATCATGCTGGATGATTAGAGTTGGCTGTCCTTGATAGTTCTACTTTTTCTCTAAGGAAGGTTAATGAGAAGCGTAAGATGGTATTATTTGTGCACATTTTGGCGCGCGGCCTTGAGATATGCAGCGAATTTCTTTTGGGCATGGGATTCAACAATTCGCTTGAATAATCATACTTGGCATTAGGAGGAAAAGACATTTACGCGGATGCCGCCACTCCGCCAATGCCTGAATGTTGGCTGCTATACTTTTGGAACAACAAAACAAATTGACCGAAACTTACATGCGGAATCTTTCACTTTTGTGTTTCCTCTTTCTTGGCATCACAGTTTTCGCACAAAAAATTGTTGACACCACTGAAATATACAATGGGCAATTAGCACGCAAACGAATCGAGTTCAACTCAACAGGTGAGATTGTCAAAGAAATATACTATCACCCCAGCGGTAATGTTAAAACGGAATACGTTTTAGAAAATGGAGAACGGATACGCTGGATTACATATGATGACAATGGAAAGACTATATCAGAATGGAACGATCCCGAATTCGAAGTCGCTAAACACAGAAATATGAGAAACATTACGTTTTTCATATTGCTTATTTTTATTGCAGGACTAATCATTGCAGGGAGTAAAGCTAGCTATCAGAAAACCTATTATTCACTTCTGTGTTTAACAGTCATTTATCCTCTTATAATTCTTTTCTTAGAGCGTAGAATAGTTGGGAACGAGGAAAACCAAATTTTGCGTTTTGCAATAGCGTCAACACTGTTCATTTTTCCAGGCATGCTTTTCGTTCTGTCAATGTTCAACTTCGTCAAAAGAGTTAAAATACCCTTGGTTACGACCATTTTTGCAATACTGATAAGTTTGGGCTTTTTAATGTTCTATTTTCTCACTATGAAAATGGCGGGGGCAGGTATGTTGGGATAATCCTTCTCGAAGAATAGTACAGCAGCCAACAAGGGGCTTTCTGCTAGGCTCGCAGACTAATTAATACTCATCTTTCTGTTCGCTATTAGCAGCGGCTCGGGCAGGGGGAATTTTATTCGTCCATAGTTATTATCTTCAACATCAATAATTCTATTGGTCTGCAGGTACAGGCTAGACGTAATAAAATACCAGCACAACAACAAGCCCTGCCCGTTAAATGCAATTATAATGCGTTCCCCAATCATAATCATTCTTTTTATTTCGCTGACACAGGTTTGCTATGGTCAATCATTTTTGGACGCATATAAAAAGTACAGACTTGAGAGAGCGGATACAATTTCAAACTCAAAGACAAGAAAAAAAATAAAGAGGTTTATAAAATCGCAAATATTCGAGCTTGACACAATATTTCGAGCCTATAAAGCCAAGACTAGTTTCGATTTCAATTTAGCCGACACATTATTTCTTATCTATGACTCACCTGCCGAATCGCCATTTACAAGCGACATAATAATTTGGTCAGGCAAGGACACCATTTCGTATGGACAAGGGTTTGAAACAATCGAACCCTTTAAGAACAAGAGAATAATCACATACAAACCATTTATCCAACAGGTCGACAGGCTGGAAGGTTTAAAGATTGTGACAGAACGAGACTCGCTGTTAACACTCGTTTCAAAACGAGACTTTACGGCGATAAATCTTTTAGGCAAAAATCAAAGCATCAACGACGGGAGCAATATAAGTATTTACGTAGCTTATAAAGCCAACGGTCAATATAAGTTTGAAGCTTGCTTTCCAAAACGGTTTATGGTTCGTGAAGCTTATCGACGAGAATAACTGCAGGTTGCATGGGGTTTCGTGTTCTGCTGGCTGAGGATATATTCTGAGAACTTCGTTTTCTCATCATAGCTGGTTCCAGGTTTTCGAATCCAAAAATATCAGCAAAGCAGAAGTCTCTAATCTTTAGGAGCTATCCAATGAAGTCTTTCAATTTTGGTATTTTATTTTTATTGGTGGTTCTATGGTCGTGCAAAAGCCACAAGGAAATGGCTTTTCCACAAGGTGCCGTTAGTGACACTACACTTGTTTTGAATCAAGCATTAAGCGAAGCCGTTTCCGTTAAATTTATGCCTGGTGCAAGTGCGCTAACACAGCCATACCGTTTCAAAGATTCCGTATTAGTAACATCTGAAGCCAGTTTACTAAGCTTTTTGCCAGTGTCAGTCGGTAGCCAGAAATTCAAAGTAATGGAAAGTCATGCTATCATTTCTATCCTTAGAGCAGATTCGAATAACCTTAATCTTCCTAACTACCTGATTGTATCAGACTTTGTGGCGAATGATTCAGGTTATTACCTTCAGGTCCAAAACTTAAGTTCCCTGCCTTATGGTGGAGGTGGCTCATTAGGATTGTATTATATAAAGAATGGGGATACATTAATGAACGTAAAGAGGTCAGCTTGGTCTATTAACTGAAAAGCTGCTAATAAGGGTTTTCTGCCATTTGGCCAGAAAACTATGAACTCATCGACAAATCGCCAAACCAGGTTGTGATTGCTGAAAATCGAATTTAGCACACCCCGTTTTGCCAGTGCCCGATCGTTAGATTCAAGTTAAGAGAATGATTTGTAAAACAGATTAATGAGAATGATAGACCATAATTTTTGCGATTTTTTGGAGTATGAAATCTGTAAGGCGTTCAAACAATCCCACAATCACGAAATCAAAGGTTTTTTTTGTGATGGAATACTTTTAAGCGAACCAGACAGTCATTACTCACAGAAATCTGTAAACGACAAAAGACAGGTGCTATTGAAGGCATTTATTGGCCAGGATGGACAAACAGAATATGAATTGACCTTGAAATTTGGCAACAAGGCATTAAGCAGATATGCAAGAGCTTTGGATATGAAAGCATGTGTTCCAGATACGGATACGCAGAATTGGTTCCATATTGATACAATACGAAGGAAAATAGAGATACGGCTTGACTGAAAATAGCAATGTAATGGTCGCCACGGGTTTTGAGTAAGTGAGGTTGACATGTAAGCGGGCATCATAGTACATCACGTGGATTTGGGCAGGAAATTGAAGATTTGTGCTCTGCAAGAAGCGTAAACGGGAAGCGATAGTACTTTTGATCTTACAAAGATGATGGCAGTAAGTATAATTGATCAAGATTGAACTGATAGTGATTGTGGGGCTTGTAGGAGGAAACTTGTTTACTTACTTGCTTCATCCACATAATTCCAGAAAAAAACCAAAGTTCACCGTGTTTTTTCCCATCATCAACTAATGCCGATTTTGTTGCTTTGCAAAAACGGCAGGGAGTGGAAACGATTCAAGTTCATTTGGGAGCGGTGCTGCATAGAAACAGGGAGAACATTTCGATACGTTTTCCGAAGCGTAAGGAATTGGGCCAGGCCATCAGTAGTATTCCAACTGCTAGTTGGAGTAAGACCCATAAATGTTGGTTGCTGCCGTTGGATAAGGGGAACTACGAAAAAATTAAGCAAGCATGTGCCCGCCTTGCGGAAATTGAAAGTAGTGAGTTAAGAAAATACCTCGAATCGAAGCAAAAGAAAGCCGATGGTCAGGCGGTTGTTCCCGCTGCTGTTATCCACGCAGCCGATAAGGCCAAGCTGGTATTCGGCGAGCAGAATTACGATAACCAGGTACTGGAGGGTATTGATGCGGTGAATAGGGAGGCATATGGGAAGCTGATAGAGCATCTGACACTGAAAGCTTATAGCAAATCGACGATCAAGACTTATCGGAACGAGTTTGCGGCATTCCTTCGAATCCTTGGTCGCGTACCGGTTGAGAGCATGGATGAAGATAAGATTAAGCGATATTTTGTGTATTGTTTCGAAGAGTTGGGCTTGAGTGAGAATACCCTGCATAGCCGAATTAATGCGTTAAAATTTTATTATGAGCAGGTGTTGGGCAGGGAAAAGTTTTTCTGGAATATTCCGCGACCCAAGCGGCCTATGCAATTGCCCAAGTTGCTGAATGAGGATGAGCTCGCACGGCTGTTCAATTCGTTGACCAACAAGAAGCATAAGGCTATGATGTTTACGGCATATAGTGGAGGGCTTCGGGTGAGTGAGATCGTAAACCTTCGAATAGCGGATATTGATAGCGGGCGCATGCAGATACTGGTGAGAAAGGCCAAGGGGAAAAAAGACAGGTATGTGCAACTGAGTCCTATATTGCTCGACATATTGCGCGATTATGTGCAAACATACGAGCCACGCCCCCGGGAATTTTTGTTTGAATCGGAGCAAACATTTACCGCCTATCCTACCCGTACCGTGCAGCAGATTTTCAGTAACGCGAAGAATGCGGCGGGAATTCGAAAGGAGGTAGGGATACATAGTTTGCGGCATAGTTTTGCGACGCACTTGTTGGATAAGGGTACGGATATCAAGTTTATAAAAGATTTATTGGGTCATTTCAACATCAAAACTACTGAGCGGTATCTGCACGTAAGCAAGGCGAAGCTGGTGAATATCGCCAGTCCTTTGGATGATTTATGGAGGACAGGAACGATAGAATGGTGAGAAAATATTGTTAACCGTAAAAAATCGGGATATGAAGGGGATGAACAGGGTAACGCTGGTGGGAAATACCGGAAAGGATCCGGAACTGAAGCAGTTGGCGGATGGGGTTATGGTGGCGACCATTTCGCTGGCGACAACGGACTTGTTTCGGAATAAGGATGGTACCACGGGTGCGGATACGCAATGGCATACAGTGGTTTTCTGGAGAGGTTTGGCTGATCTGGCGGGAAAGTATGTAAAGAAAGGGAGCCTGATTTTGGTGGAAGGACGGATAAGATATCGTAAGTATGAAGACAAAGAAGCTGTTATGCGGTACAAAACGGAGATTGTGGGTGAAGAGCTGATATTGTTGGATCGGAAGGATTTGAAAGCGGGATCATCAGAAGCTGAATTAAAGGCCGAGGACCTTCCCTTCTAACCGACAATAAAGCCCCGTTATCAGGATCGTATTGTCCTAACGACAATACAAAATTCATAATCAAATTGCTGTGTCGGTCAGGGGAAATTGTCCTTGCAAGACAGCTTGTAATTAGGTAAATTTGAGTGTTATGCGCAATTTGAATTCAAAATTTGCTTATAGAAGGCAGAGGGGGTAATCAAAGTAAAGGCTGCCTCTAAAATTTGAGACAGCCTCGGCGCGGTTATTCAGGTTGCAAAGTGATAATTAGCAGTTCTTTCATTGTTGTAACTGTGACACGTTTTCCTGAATGAAATCCGAGAAGTTCCAGCCACGTTCCGCAAAGCTTGATTTCAGGTGCAGTAGTTTCGCTGCGGCGATTGATTCTGAACCTGGGTTGGATCTTGAGGCTTCTGACATCTGGCCGGCGAACGGCACATTTCGATTTCACCTTTTCGTTAGTTCGCATAATATAGGGTTTTAAGATGCCTGACGGTGCTGCGAACTAACAAAAAGGATTTGTAAAGTACGATACTTTCACCCGCTCTCCGTCAGGCAAAGAGATAAAAAGTTCGATTTCCTTATTATTAGTTCGCAGGTTGAATTTACAGCAAACAAGATGCGATTCCATGGGAAAAACACCGAGACGTTCTGGTTTTTTCCTCGTACAGACCAAATGCGCATAACAAGAGCATTGGCAAAATGGCGGCGGATGTGCAGGTCATCAACTGGAGGGTAAGACATAAGCTTTTTGTTATAGACAGACGAATTAATATTTGACATTTCAATAAGTAATCAACTTTTATAACTTTATTAAGCCCTGGCTCCGGCAGACGGTGCGCGGATGCCGCCACTTCGCCAATGCTGCGGCGTTAGCGGTAATTTTATTTGAACAGTACAATTATGCCAAAACCCAAGACATCAA
>JBIQMS010000049.1:0-31788 GCA_044463125.1 Terrimonas ferruginea | reverse complement strand
ATATGAAATTTTAAAACAAAAATCTGGGTAAGGATAAGCTGCCGGCAGGCAGGTTCACAAATCTTCAAATCATTCCATATGAGTTCAACAACAACAACCAACCCGATCCTGAAAGGTGGCGAATGGCTCATCCGTGAAAGCTCGCCCCAAGAATGCTTTACGCCGGAAGATTTTGCCGAGGAGCAACTGATGATCCGGGATATGTGTAACCAGTTTCTCGATGCGGAAATCTATCCCATCCTCGACCGGGTCGATAACCTCGAAGAAGGGCTGATGAAATCGCTGGTTACCAAAGCGGGCGAGCAGGGACTACTCTCGGTTTCCTTCCCCGAAGAGTTTGGCGGGCTGGGCAAGGACTTCATCACGTCCACCATCGTAAACGAATACCTGGGCGCGGGCCATTCCTTCTCGGTGGCCATTGCGGCGCATACGGGCATTGGTACCCTACCCATTCTCTACTTTGGTACACCCGAGCAAAAGCAGAAATATATTCCCAAACTCATTACGGGCGAATGGGCCGGCGCTTACGGCCTTACCGAACCCAATAGCGGCAGTGATGCTTTGGGCGCCAAGACCACCGCCAAACTCAGTGATGACGGCAAGCACTATATCCTGAACGGACAGAAATGCTGGATCACCAACGGCGGCTTTGCGCATGTGTACACCGTTTTCGCAAAAGTAGATGGCGATAAGTTTACGGCATTTATTGTGGAAAGAGGCACTGAGGGTTTCACCCAGGGACCCGAAGAGCATAAGATGGGCATCAAGGGATCGAGCACCGTGCAGTTATATTTTCAGGATGCCAAAGTGCCGGTAGAGAATTTGTTGGGCGAAGTGGGCAAGGGACATCGTATCGCCTTCAACATCCTCAACATCGGCCGTCTTAAACTTTGTGCAGCCGCAACGGGTGGTGCCAAGCGCGCGCATAGCGAATCGGTGCGCTATGCCATTACCCGCGAGCAGTTCAAGCAACCCATTGCCAATTTCGGCGCCATCAAGTATAAGCTGGCCGAAATGGCCATCCGAATATTTGTATCGGAGTCGGCGCTCTACCGCACCGCGAGCTGGATTGATGAAAAAGAAAAAGAGATGCTGGCTTCGGGCAAGCCTTTCAACGAGGCCCTGCTGGCCGCGGCAGAAGAATATGCTATAGAATGTGCGATGCTGAAAGTGTATGGCAGCGAGATCCTGGATTATGTGGTGGATGAAGGCGTGCAGATACATGGTGGTAATGGCTTCAGTGCCGAATACAACATCTCCCGCGCCTATCGCGATAGCCGTATCAACCGGATCTATGAAGGCACCAACGAAATCAATCGCCTGCTCACCCTCGATATGACCCTGAAGCGTGCCATGGGTGGCCGACTGGACCTGATGGGTCCCGCCATGGCGGTGCAGAAAGAGCTGATGAGTATTCCCGATTTTGGCGCGCAGGATGAGCAGCCCTTTGCAGCGGAACTGAAGCTGGTAGCCAATTTGAAGAAAGCCATCCTGATGACATCCGGCGCGGCAGTGCAGAAGTTGATGATGAAAATAGAGCAGGAGCAGGAATTGCTGATGAACCTGGCCGATATGGCCATTGAAACCTTTAATGCCGAATCGGTGTTGCTGCGTGTGATGAAGATGACCGAAACCAGGGGCGAAGCAGCCACGGCTCTTCATCAGGACATTATGCGCACCTACCTCTACGATGCGGCCGACCGCGTGAACAAGGCAGGTAAAGACGCTATCAATTCATTCGCCAGCGGCGATGAGCAAAGAATGATTTTGATGGGATTGAAGAGATTCACGAAGGCGGAACCCTTCAATACAAAAGACGCGCGCAGGCGGATTGCGGATAAGCTGATTGCGGAAGGGAAATATTGCTTTTAGTTCCAACCCTCATTATCCAGATTGAAAGCGACCGTTCCGAAAGGGCCGGTCGTTTTTTCGTCTTTATCACCATAGATCGCTTTCAATTCCTCACGGGCAATGCGCAGTTCTTCGAGTTGCTTCACGCGCTTGCGCTCAAAGATGAGACCGATACTGAGGCCAATGGCGGTGAAGAGCACGATCATGAACTGAACCAGGTCGGCATCCTGCCGAAACTGTGGATTGGTAAAATAACGTACTACATAAATAAAGGAAAGGCCTATTGTCGCGAAAAACATGCTGGATGCCAGCATGGCTTTGCCAAAAGCTTTTTGGTAAACGATGGTGAGCTTTACCTGGTGAATAAAGAAATACAATCCAAAGCCCAAGCAGAGGGCCAGCCCCGGAGCGGTCATTATCTTATACGCTTCGCTGGAAAAGCCTTCAATGGAAAGCACCACCAGCTCAAAAGCTACCAATGTCGCCAACGCTATCATCATTCTTTTACGAAATTCGAGGCTGCGGCTGAAATAAGTGAGAAATGCCAAAATTAGCGGGGCTTCCAGCATATTATGCATAGACTCCTGAAAAGCATCAAGCCTGGGTGCTACGCCCAACATCAAAATATTGCAGGATAACAGGATGACTAAGAAACCGAGTAAGGCCGGGAAACTCCGGTATAATGCCAACTTAAACAGAAGTAAAAGGGCAATAGGTACCAATAAGGCAACCGTCGATATCCATCCCATCAATTCGTACAGGGTCATGAAATTCGTTTTTTCTCCAGGATAAGGATTAACTAATTCTCACACACAAATCATCAATAATGTGAATACAAAGTTAACGCCATATAAGCCTATATAGTGTTACCATATAAGGGTTTATGCTAAAATTCAGTAAAACCTTGTGCTTATTCCGTAATAATACGAATCCCTTAATCAAGGGTTTTTGCAACCCGGGTTTATATACGGAAAATGGAGGAGGATGGATCTTTCGCCTACTCTACGGGATAAGGCTCGCCGCGATGGCAGGTTTGGCAGCGCACCACATTCAGATAAACGGGCGGCACGGTAGTATCATAGTAAAAATATTTCTGATTGATATCCATTGTGAGGCGCATCATATTACGCGCATTCAGCTTCATTTCATTCTTATCCGAAGCATAATCCAGGCTATCGGGAATGCCTTCGAAGGGGGCATGGCAAAAACTACAACCAATGCCGAGCGCTTTATTGTAGCTGTTCATAATACTGTCAAGCTTCTCAGGCGCTATGTTTTTGGGAAGAATCTGCAGGTTTTTGAATTCGGAACTATCCCGGCTGGTTGCGGCGATACCCGCCAGCACCAGCAGAGCCAGTATCCCAAGCAACTGAAACTTTCTTCCCATATTATTTTTTTTGAAGATAGTTATTTTGCCTTTGTACCTGCCGCGGCTTCATCCAGAAACCAGCTGAGCCGGCCATTTTCCGGCTTTATTACCTGCGATGGGTAATGATCGGGATCGGCCGGACCGTTGAGCACCTGTTCCAAGGCGGAGGCCTTGTCGGCTCCGGCAACCAGGAAGAACACATTAGCCGCCTTGTTCACCACCGTTTTGGTAAGCGTGATCCGGTACATATTCTGTTCTTCCAGGTAAAAGGAATCGACCCATTTTCCCGATTCATGTACGATGGGGTAGCCCGGGAAGAGTGAAAGCGTATGTCCATCGCCACCCATACCCAGCAATACGAGGTCGAATGTGTGAGCTGGATCTTCTCCAAAATAATCGTGCAATATTTCTTCATACATCACCGAGCTTTCATCGCCCGGCATATCGGTACGCATTACATGGATCTGGTTATTGATCACTGGCACTTTGTCGAGCAATGTTTTATACGACATCCGCGCATTACTACGCTCATCGGTGAAAGGCACACAGCGCTCATCGCCCCAGAAAAAATGCAGGGCCTGCCAGTTGATGCGATGGCGGTATTCATCGGAAGCCAGCAGTTCGTATAATTTTTTGGGTGTGCTGCCACCGGAAAGCACAAAGGTGAAGCGGTCCTGCTTTTGCAGGGTGGTGGCGATCAGGTCAACTATTTCATCGGCAACCGCTTTGGCCAGGGCATCGGTATCGGCAAATATTCGCTTGTCCATTGCTGTTGTTTTAAAGAATGATCAATGATGTTTGGGTGCCGTAGCCCAGAAATTTCCATCCCGCGCAATCAGGGCTTCCGCGTCTTCTGGTCCCCAGCTATCGGGGGCGTAATTGGGAAAATCAACGGGAGGTCGTTTTTGCCAGGCTTCCAGGTGGGGCGATATCACTTCCCAGGCTGCTTCCACCTGGTCGGCCCGCATGAAGAGGGTTTGATTACCTTCTATCACATCCTCCAGCAGGGTTTCATTGGCTTCGGGTTCCTGCTCGTCGAAAGTATCAGCATAGCTGAAAACCATATCCACCGGGTTCAGCACCATTTCGGTTCCGGGCCGCTTGGCCTGGAAGCGGATGCGGATGTCCATCTGTGGCTGTATGCTGAAGGTAAGTTTGTTGGGTCGCCAGGTATCGGCTGCCTCTGCCGGGAAAGCATAGTGTGGCGCTTCCTTAAACTGTATGCTGATGGAAGTGGTTTTCTCGTGCATGCGTTTGCCGGTGCGGATATAGAAGGGCACATTCTTCCAGCGCCAGTTGTCGATGAAAAATTTGGCGGCCACAAAAGTCTCAATGGGCGAATCAGGGTTCACATTCTTCTCCTCGCGATAACCTATCACTTCTTTCCCCTTCATCCAGCCCTTGCCATATTGCCCGCGCACCGCGTGTTCATGCACTTCATCTACCCTGATCTTGCGAATGGCGCTGAGTACATCCACTTTCTTGTTGCGAATCTCATTGGAGTCGAAAGAAGTAGGTGGTTCCATCGCGATCATGCAGAGTAGTTGGAGTACATGGTTCTGTACCATGTCGCGCAAAGCACCGGCTTCTTCATAATACCCTCCTCTATCTTCCACGCCCACGGTTTCGGCGGCGGTAATTTGTATATGGTCGATATAGTGGTTGTTCCAAATGGGTTCAAACATGGCATTGGCAAATCGGAAAGCGAGGATGTTTTGCACGGTTTCCTTACCCAGGTAATGGTCGATGCGGAAAATCTGTTCTTCGCGAAACATGCCTGCCAGCAGTTGGTTCAGTTCCCGCGCGCTTTGCAGATCGTGGCCAAAGGGCTTTTCAAAAACGATGCGTGTGTGGCGAGCATCGTCGCAGATCTTATGCTCGTGTAGCTTGCTGGCAATACCGGGCGCCAGTTGCGGGGCCACCGACAGGTAGAAAATTACATTAGGCGTTTCGCCCCATTCTTCTCCTTTTTTGGAAATATAATCGAAGATTCCTTTGTAAGATTCGTCTTTCTTCAGATCGCGCGACTGGTAATGGATATGACTGGCGAAATCGGCCCACTTGCCATTTAGTTCTTCTTTTCTCCGAGAAAACTCACGGGTACCTTCGAGCAGGCTGTTGCGGTATTCCTCATCTGCAATCGTTGAACGGCCGATGCCCACTACGGCATATTTTTCCGGCAAAAAATTATCGAGATACAAATTATAGATAGCCGGAATCAGCTTGCGCCGGGTAAGGTCGCCGCTTCCGCCGAAGATGAATATGATGGTAGGGTGGAGATGTTTGGGATTGGACATGAAATTATTGATTCGTTGATTCGTTTATTTGTTTATTTGTTGATTTGTTGGGCTTAAGGTTTAGAGTTTTGGGTTTAATGATGGTTTGGAAAAACATTAAGTATTGTTTGATTAAACAAGATTCTAATTAACTTAAACTTTAAACCCTAAACCTTAAACCCAACGTAATACGTATTACGTAAAACGTATAACCTATTACGCCCATTCAGAATGAAAGCTTCCTTCCATATCCGTTCTCTGATACGTATGTGCTCCGAAATAATCTCTTTGCGCCTGAATGAGGTTGGTTCCTAATCTTTCGCTGGTATATCCGTCGAGGTAGGCCAATGAGCTCATAAAGGCGGCGGCGGGTACGCGTGCACCGGCCATGAGTTGCACCGATTTGCGTAAGCCGGCCTGTTTCTTTTTTACGATGGCCGCAATCTTTTTATCGAGCAGAATATTTTGCAGATCCTTTTTCTGAAATGCCGAAGTAAATAGTTCGAGCATGCCGCTGCGGATGATGCAGCCGCCGCGCCAGATTTTCACCACATCCTGCAGGGGAATATCCATGCCGTGTACGACAGATGCTTTACGCAACATCGCCAATCCCTGTGCATAGCAAAGCAGGGTGGATAGATAGAGCCCGTCGTGTACCTGTGCCAGCAGTTTTTCCCGGTCGCCGCTAACGGCTTTTTGTTTGGGCTTATATAATGCTGCGGCGCGCACTCTTTCGTCCTTGGCGGCCGAGAGGTCGCGCATGGCTACGGCCATATCGATGGAAGGCAGGGTGATGGGCAGGTCCATCGCTTCCTGCGAAGTCCACTTGCCCGTGCCTTTGGAACCGGCTTTATCGAGAATACGGTCGATCAGGTAATCATCGGATTGATCATCCTTCTGCGTGAAGATATTTGCCGTAATCTCCATGAGGTAAGAGGAAAGCTCTCCCTGGTTCCAGCGGTGAAAGGTTTGGTGAAGTTCTTCATTAGTCAATTGCAGTGCATCGTGCAGGAATGAATAGGCTTCGCTGATGAGTTGCATGATGGCGTATTCAATGCCATTGTGCACCATTTTTACGTAATGGCCGGCAGCGTGTTGACCCATATAGGCCACGCAGGGCTCACCATTTACTTTAGCGGAAATGCTTTCCAGGATGGGTTGAAGCGCCAGCCAGGCCTGGCGGTCGCCACCCGGCATGATGCTGGGTCCCGTGCGCGCGCCCTTTTCGCCACCGCTCACGCCCATGCCTACATAGTGGAAGGGAAGTTTTTCTACCTGTTGAATGCGCCGCATCGTGTCTTTGAAATAGGAATTGCCGCCATCGATCAGGATATCGCCTTCTTCGAGCAGGGGACTGATTTCTTCCAGCACCATGTCAACTGGTTTGCCGGCGGGCACCAGCATCATGATCTTGCGGGGTTTTTCCAGTCCTGCCACCAGGTCTTCCAGTGTTTGTACTGATTTTACCGTAGTTCCGCTGGTAGCTGATTCTTCCAGCAGCCGGCCTTTTTCGGGGTCCTTGTCAAAACCAAGGACGGAAAATCCGTTGTCGGCAACGTTCAATAATAGGTTGCGGCCCATGGTTCCGAGGCCAATCATTCCGAATGTATAGTGTGTATTCATTGTTCGAATGGTTGATGTCGCACGCCATGGCGCGCGACGTAGAACGTAATACGTACTACGTAAAACGTAATACGTATTACGCCCCTCCACCCGCCCTATCGGACGGGCCTAACGTATGTCGCCCCTCCGTCCCGCCCTATCGGACGGGCCTAACGTATGTCGCCCCTCCGGGGCTCTAATCACAACGTACTACGTAAAACGTAAAACGTAATACGTAACACGTCTCTCCGGCGCAAATTACACCCCCTCTCCCGATAATCGGCCAAGATTGCCTAATTTTACAGGCAATTGTTTATACTATGAGTGACGTGACGGCCGCACCCACCCTTACGGCCAGGGATTTTGCAACCGACCAGGAAGTACGCTGGTGCCCCGGTTGCGGTGATTATTCCATTCTGGCCCAGGTGCAAAAAGTGATGCCGGGGTTGGGCATTCCCCGCGAAAATATTGTGATTATTTCCGGAATCGGTTGTAGCAGCCGCTTTCCTTATTATATGAATACCTATGGCATGCACTCCATTCACGGTCGTGCTACCGCCATTGCATCAGGCCTGAAAGCCAGTCGCCCGGAACTGAGCGTGTGGATTGTAACGGGTGATGGTGATGCGCTGAGTATCGGTGGTAATCATACCATTCACCTGCTGCGCCGGAATTTTGGTGTAAATATCCTGCTCTTCAATAACCAGATCTATGGGCTGACCAAGGGACAGTATTCACCCACTTCGGAAGAGA
This sequence comes from Terrimonas ferruginea, assembly GCA_044463125.1. Classification (GTDB taxonomy): domain Bacteria; phylum Bacteroidota; class Bacteroidia; order Chitinophagales; family Chitinophagaceae; genus CAYMZZ01. Next base: position 23,937 of record JBIQMS010000049.1, on the reverse strand, counting down.
ATAAGGTAACCAAGTCCACGCCTTTCGGCAGTATCGATCACCCCTTCAATCCTCTGGCACTGGCCATGGGGGCCGATGCCAGCTTTGTGGCGCGCACCATGGATCGCGATCCCAAGCACCTGCAGGCCATGCTGATCCGGGCCAATCAACACAGGGGCGCTTCTTTCCTGGAGATCTATCAGAACTGCAACATCTTCAATGACGGAGCTTTTGAAATCTTTACCGAAAAAGGAAGCAAGGCGCAGGAAACCGTTTTTATTGAACATGGTAAGCCGATGGTATTTGGTGCTGCCGGCGACAAGGGCATACGCCTCGACGGTTTTACACCACGTGTAGTGGATCTGAATGATGGATTCAGCAAAGATGATCTCTGGATCCACGATGAGCATGATATCTACAAAGCACAGATACTCACCCGCATTTTTGATGATCCCCGCACAGAGGGCCACCTGCCACGCCCCTTTGGTGTATTTTATCAGAATGATCGTCCCTGCTACGAAGAAGTAATGGCCCTGCAACTACAGGATGCCATCGCCCGCAAAGCACCGGACCTGGATGCGTTGCTGAAGGGAAGGGAAGTGTGGGAAATAGCGTGAGAGAAAATTTGAAAATTTGGGGATTTGAGGATTTGAGAGTTTGGTTTTGGTACATGCACCAAAATCCTTCCCCAAATTCCCAAATTTTCAAATTCCCAAATTGCCCTCCATCGTTCTTGCCGCATTACTCAGCAAAGTCCTTTTCTTCCGCTCATACCACCATTTCGGGGCGGTTTTTTTCATCATGGTATCTATGCTGCGCATGCCAAACAGGTTCCAGGCGCCTTTTAGTTTGCCCGAGAGGGAAGGATGCAGGGCCCGCAGGCTCATGGCAAAGCCACTGTCGAGGTATTCCATATGATGCCAGTAGCCCGCTGGCATAAAGAGGGTATCGCCATGTTCCAACGTAAAATCATATCCCTGGGCCAGCTTCAGCGCCGGAAATTGCTCATAGTTGGGTTGTTGTTCATAATAACGAGAAAAATCGGCGAGACTCAATACTTCAAATGGCTTTCGGTATAACTTATGTTGTTCCTGAAAGGGGAACATCAATACCCGCTTGCGTCCGGCAAACTGTGTATGCAGGATATGCGAAAGATCGATATCGAAATGCATATGCGTGATGCTGCCCGCGCCACCGGTAAAGAGCATGGGATATTTTTTTACAAACCCTTTCATCAGGTGCTCAGGCCAGGTAAAATCCTGAATCAATTCTGGCGCATGATCGAATATATTGAAGAGAAAAATGCGCCATTCCGCCGGACCGGCGCTGATCATATCAATATATTCTGCAAAGGTTTTATAGTCGTCGGCTTTGTTAATGGGTGTATAGGCATCGCTCTTTACGTTGTTGTAGAGCGGAACTTCCTTATGACCCACCAGCTCTTTAAAAAGTTGCCAGTTCCATTTGTGGTAGGCAGGCCAGTCGTGCGAAAGATTTCGGATCACAAGTGGAATACCAGGCTGATAAAATTCTTTACGGAAGACTTCAGGCGCTATGGTATCTACGGTGATTACCGGTTTGAGTTGCATATATGCCGATTTACACAAGAGCCGGGAACTTAAGATTTATAATTCCAAAAGGAAATTCTCCGGCGGGAATAAAGCTATGGCAAAAAAACAGATTTTTTTCTGGCTGTTATCAGCCGTTCCAATAAAGAAAAGTGAATTTCTGTTGCTATGTTCCTGTTGTGCGGCATTAGGCTGGTAGCGATAATTCCGGTAAATTAGCTGTCCCGGATTTTCTTACTAACTAAGCTTTATCATGATCCTTCGCATTCACCCCCAAAACCCCCAGCAGCGCCATATCCGCACCGTAGTGGATACCCTGGAGCGGGGAGGGATCATCATATACCCCACCGATACCATTTATGGCCTGGGTTGCGATATCCTGCAGCAGGGGGCCGTTGAAAAAATTTGCCGCATCAAGCAGGTGGATCCCAAGAAAGCGCAGCTTTCTTTTATCTGTTCCGATCTCAGCCATCTGTCGGACTATACCAAACAATTACCCACTTCCACCTTTCGACTGCTGAAGGAGTATCTGCCAGGACCTTTTACTTTCATTTTGCCGGCCAGCAAGATGGTGCCGAAAATTTTGCAGGGGCGTAAAGACACCATCGGACTTCGTATTCCAGATAACAAGATTGCTCTCGAAATCATCCGTGAGCTGGGCCGGCCCATCCTCAGCGCTTCATTGCCGGGTCAGTTGGTGGAAGACTATACCGATCCCGAAGTGATGTATGAGAATTTCCGTAACGACGTGGATATTGTTGTCGACGGCGGCATCGGTGGTACGGTGCCTTCTACCGTGGTGGATTGTACGGGCTCAGAGCCTGTGGTTACACGCCAGGGCCTGGGAGAATGGCTGGGTTAGTCCGTGGAACATGCAGCAAAAACAATATGGTTGTTGTCATGTAAGATATAACAACTCATAGTGAAGAATACTAATCTGATCCTCATCATTAGCGTACTCCTGCTCAGTGCCTGTAGGGCGCCGCGCTATATCTATTCACCCGCTCTTCCCGAGCAGGCATTTCTGGAAAAAAAGGGGGATAGCAAACTGGCCGGCTATTATGCAGGCGGCGTGTCGAGCACCGGAGCCAGTCGGTCAGCCCTGGGCTATGAAGTTCAGGCAGCTTATGCGGTTACCAACCACTGGGCTGTTTTGCTCGGCCACGGTGCGCGCCGGGAGCATGATTTTTATTCAAAATTTTCCGGATTTGATGACTACTATTACCTGGAATCGGATGTGCGTTACAAAAGGCGTATGACCGATATAGGCTTCGGTTATTTTACCAGTGTGGGTGCGGATCGTTTGGTGTACCTGGGTATCAATGGAGGCGTGGGTTTTGGAAATATGACCATGGTTGAGCAGGGAAAGGCGCTTGACTCATCTGATTTTTCCCGTTCTTACGAAAGTCGGCTGAACCGGTTGTTCTTTACGCCATTCATTAACCTACATACCGGCGATAATTTTAAGCTTTCCTTATCCGGGCGTTTTTCCTTTGTAGGCTTTCGGGAAGAAAAAAATGATTATCTGCAGTCGGAGATCGACTACCTGGAGTTGGCGGCTGTGAAAAATAAGACACAAGGATATTGGGAGCCGGCTCTACAGGCTCAATATGTTTTCCGGCAGGCGCCATTTCTGCGGCTGGAAGCGGGATTCCAGTTTTGCACTGATAAGTCATATGCTTTACAGTCGCGTAGTATTACCGGATTCCTGGGTCTGAGCTTTGATCTCACCAAAATTTCTTCGGGCAGATAGCCTGATCATTCTTCAAACTGCTGGCAATTCGAGAGTTTTACCGCAATCCCGCATTGGCTGGATTGCGGTAAAAAACATCCGCACAGGCTGTAACTTCAAATCAAAGACGAGTCTTCATGCAATTTCTTATCTGCGGCAATCTGCGGAAAAATCTGCGAAAATCTGCGGGAACTGATTCATTTGCTTTGATTATGTTGGCGGCTCAGCATCATTTTCCCGCAGATTTTCGCAGATGTCTACGCAGATTTTCGCAGATTTTTTGTGCTTGTTCGCAGCCCAGCCCCTATTTTCTACTTCCTACTCACAACTTTTCCGCTGCTTCGTTAAATAAGGTTAATGTATTAAACGCCGGCCCTGCATTCCCGTCCTATTACCCGAAAACAATAATAAACCACTAAAAAAGAGCCATGAAAAAGTTAATCTTGGTAGGACTGATGATCGGGGTTTTAGCCTTTAGTGCCGATGCACAACGCGGCGTACGCCATCATAAAAGAGCGGAAGTAAACCGTGCGCATGCACAGGGCAACCTGACCCGCTATGAAAAAATGAAACTGCATCAGAACGACCGCCAGTATCATCGTGCCAAACGCCATGCCCTTCGCGACGGAAGAATCAGCCCCCGCGAACGTTATACCCTCCACAAAATGCGGCAGCATGATCGGCGTGAGACATTCCGGTTTAAGAATAATGCCAGGATGCGAGTAGGGAGTAGAAAGTAGAAAGTGCGTAGTAGAAAGTAGGGAGTAGAAAGTAGGGAGATGAACGCTGAGTTTTCGAATTACTCAGTGTATTGAGTAAAATTACTCAGTATGCTGAGTAATTTATTAAAGCCCCTTCAAATGCATTAAAATACAAGGCATTAGGCGAGTTTTATTTCACTAACTTTATCCTATGACACCCAGACAAATCATCCAGCGATGGGTTGAGCTATTCAACCAATATGATCATGATGGACTGGCAGCGCTTTATGCGGAGAACTGCATTAACCATCAGACCCCTGTGGGCATTACGGAAGGACGGGAGAATATCCGCGAAATGTTCCGGAATGAGTTTAGCCAGTTTGAGATGGTTTGCATCCCCGAAAACATTTTCGAGGACGGCAACGTGGCCATCCTCGAATGGAAGGACCCCAAAGGATTGCGCGGCTGCGGTTTTTTCTGGATCGAGAACGACCTGATTACCTACCAGCGCGGATATTGGGATCGCCTCTCGTTTATGCAACAGCAGGGAAAGGAATAATCAGGTCCGGTCATTGGGTCTTGCTGCCCGGCTCGGTAAACAACGATCTGGCATCGGCCAATAGCCCGCAATTCAGGACATGCCTGCTCCTGCGCGCAGTAACTTGCACCCGAATTAACCCAACACCATGATCTTTTTAGTATTGGCCGCTGTGCTGTTGCTCGCGGGATTTATCTTCTTTCGTCATCCTCAATTTGGCGCCAGGTCGCGGGGCGAAAGGTTGCAGCGTATGCGCAGCTCTGCCAACTATAAAAAGGGCCAATTTCAAAACCAAAGCTTTACGCCGCCGCTCACCAAAGGCAGTAGTTATGGTCGGGTCATTTTTGATTTCCTTTTTCATAAAAATGCGCGGAGCAAGCCGGGCCATCGCATACCTTCCATTAAGACCGATTTAAACAAACTCTCGCCGGAGGAGGATATATTGATCTGGTTCGGTCATTCCAGTTACTATTTGCAGGTAAAAGGCAAAAGGTTCCTGGTGGATCCGGTATTTGGCGGCAATGCTTCCCCCATCCCGGGAAGCAATCGCGCTTTCGATGGCTCAGATATTTACCAACCATCCGATTTTCCGGAGATAGACTATTTGTTGATTACGCACGACCACTATGACCATCTTGATCACCGGATATTGAAGCAGTTTAAGCCCCGCATCAGGCAGGTTATTTGCGGCCTGGGTGTGGGTGCCCATCTGGAGCATTGGGGTTACGATAGCGCCATCATTCAGGAAATGGACTGGCACGAGCAATATCCGCTGCCAAATGGCATGATGTTGCATACAGCACCAGCCCGACATTTTTCGGGGCGTGCCTTTAAGCGAAACAATACGCTCTGGCTTTCATTTGTGCTGCAGGCACCTGGCCTGAACCTGTACCTGGGTGGGGATAGCGGATATGATAAACATTTTAAAGAGATAGGGGAAAAATTCGGGCCATTCGACCTCGCTTTGCTCGATAATGGCCAGCATAACCCTGCCTGGCGGGCGATCCATATGTTTCCTGAAGAAGTGCTGCAGGCGGCAACCGACCTGAAAGCTAAAGCTATCCTGCCGGGCCATTCGGGTAAGTTCGCGATGGCCATGCATGCCTGGGATGAACCGCTACGTGAGATTACGGAGCTGAATAAGCAGGTGGGACATCATATCATTACTCCCCGAATAGGCGAGCCTGTATTGCTGCATCAATTGAATAAGGTATATGAGCGTTGGTGGGAAAATGCCTGAGGAGAAGGTTTAAGGTTTAGGGTTTAAAGTTTAAAGTTGAGTAAAATAAGCGTTGCGCCCTTTGCGAATTCTTTGCGGTAAAAACTCTCGGAGTTGCGAGCAACTTCAAATTCGTGAAAGTTTTACCGCAACGAACGCAAAGAAGTCGCAAAGGGCGCAACGCTTATACAATTAAACCTTAAACCCTAAACCTTCAACAAATTGAACGACTTGCGATGGTGTTCGCATAGTCCGAATTTTTCAATAGCTTTTCGATGGTCTAAAGTGCCATAGCCCTTATTCCGGTTCCAGCAATACATGGGAAAAGCATCATGTAGCCGCATCATAAAAGCATCGCGCTCCGTTTTGGCGAGGATGCTGGCGGCAGCAATACTCGCTAATTTTCCATCGCCCTGCACAATACAATGGTGAGGAATTTCCGGATGAGCGGAAAAACGATTCCCATCAATCAGCAGCCGGGTGGGCTTTATGGTCAGTTGATCTATGGCCAGGTGCATGGCTTTAAAGGATGCCCGCAGAATATTGATTTCATCAATTTCTTCATGGCTCACCGAAGCCACGGCCCAGGCAAGAGCCTGCTCTTCAATTATCGGTTTTAAGGTCAGCCGCTGCGCTTCGCTCAGTTTCTTGCTATCGTTGAGCAAGGGGTGCGAGAAGTTCTTGGGTAAGATGACAGCCGCAGCGAATACGGGTCCCGCATAGCAGCCACGGCCCGCTTCATCGCAGCCCGCTTCCAGTCCTTCTTCCAGTAAATAGGGAGCCAGCATAGTTGCAAGATGGAATATCAATTGCGTTGAACAAAATTATTTTATCGGCTGTTTTGAAGGTAACTTTGCAGGGCTATGGAAAAGGATCAGGCGGTTCGTTCTTCGCGGCCAGTAGCAATCTGGCTTCTGATTGGTGTTTTCATGATCATGATTCAGGTACTATTGGGTGGTATTACCCGCCTTACCGGATCAGGCCTCTCCATCACGGAATGGGCCCCCATCATGGGTACTATTCCACCGCTGAATGAAGCGGACTGGAACCAGGCTTTTGATCAATACAAGCAAATAGCGCAATACAAATACCTCAACACCCATTTCACGCTCGAAGATTTCAAGTTTATTTATTTCTGGGAATGGTTTCACCGGCTCTGGGCCCGACTCATTGGCGTGGTATTCCTGATTCCTTTTATCATCTTCCTGGTGCAAAAGCGATTTAAGCAGGAAATGGTAAGGCCATTGCTGATCCTCTTCCTGCTGGGAGTATTGCAGGGCCTGGTCGGATGGATTATGGTGAAAAGCGGCCTCAACGATTCAGAACTTCTTTACGTAAGCCATTATAAACTGGCCATTCATTTTATTCTCGCTCTCGGATTATTGGTGTACACACTCTGGTTTGCGCTGAAACTGCTGGTGCCGGCATCGCAAATTTCTCCCCAGCCCCGCTTGAACCGGTTATTGAATTGGATACTGGGATTGCTGGTGCTTCAGTTGATATATGGCGCATTCATGGCCGGCTTGAAAGCCGCCACCACGGCGCCCACCTGGCCGGATATTAATGGAGGTTTCTGGCCGCAGCCATTAAGTACTTTTGCAGGAAGAAGCTATGGCGCACTGCAAACTATCGTGGATCATCCCCTGATGATTCATTTTATCCATCGCAATCTCGCCTATATTATCACAGCTCTTGTTTTAATTTGGACCCTGCGTGCATGGAAACAAAGCGGCAGTCAATTGTTTCGTCAATTGCGTAGCTGGCCACTGATCCTGGTACTATTGCAGGTTGTATTGGGCATCTTCACGGTAATATATTCTCCCAAACCCGATGCGCTGCTCTGGTTGGGTGTAGCCCATCAGGCAGTGGCCATGTTGCTGTTGCTGGCATTGGTGGCAGGGAAATACGTGAATCGTGAGGCGTGAGGCGTGAGTGAGGTTTAGGGTTTAAGGTTTAAAGTTTAAGGTTTGTGGCCTGGCTAAAATTTCAGGATGGTTAATTGAAGCGTCATTAACCCAATAAATAAGACTGACAGTTTTCTTGAATGGCATCAATTAAAACCCAACCTTAAACTTTAAACCCTAAACTTTAAACTCACTCACGCCTCACGATTCACGCCTCACGTATCTTCTACACTTAAAACTCAAAACTTACAACTTAAAACTTATTTTTAGGTTGAAATTGCATCAACCATGAAAGCCTGGCTGCGCGGATTTTATTATTCCTTTCCCATTCAACTGTTATTTCTGCATTTCAGGAAATACCAGGCGCTGTTGGTATTCTGGTTGTTGTTGTTCACTACGGTGAACGGCTCATTTATGAAGGGCTTTGGCGCGGATTCGCTCTACCTGGCGCCGGAATACCTGGGCAATGTGAACGCGGTGAGCGCGGCTTTGGTGGGTGTGGCAGTGGGGATGTTTATCATGAGCTGGAATATCAGCACATTTATTCTTTTCAGCAAGCATTTTCGCTTTCTCGCCGCTACTACAAACCCTTTTCTGAAGTATTGCACGAACAACGCCATCATACCCCTTGCCTTCCTCGTCTTTTATTTCTGGCGCGCCTACGACTTTACCACCAATAAGGAATTGGTAACCGGAGCCGAAGTGCTGTTTATCGCGGGTGGATTTTTATCTGGACTCATCTTGTTGCTGGCAATATCCTTTATCTATTTTTTCAGGGCCGATAAATCGATTTTCCGGCGCATGATACCGGTGCTGGGTAATACAGAGGAATATATTACCCATCTCAAGCCCAAGCAGGAATATTATTATGCAGAAAGCCTGATACATGTGGAGTGGTATCTGGAGTCGCCCTTTAAGTTGCGCGCTGCCCGCGATGTGCGGCACTATACGCCCACATTTGTGGATTCGCTGTTTAAGCGGCACCATTTCGCTGCCATCCTGAGTGTTTTCTTTGCGTTCTTATTCCTGGTGGGAATTGGATTTTTTCTCGAATCACCTTTTTTTCAGATACCGGCTGCCGCCAGCATTACGATACTTTTCAGCATCCTGATCGGTGTGGCAGGAGCTTTTTCCTATTTTCTGCAAAGTTGGAGTGTGCCTTACCTGATAGGGCTGATGCTATTGCTGAATTTCTTTTATCAGATTGATTGGATTGATCCACGGAATAAGGGCTATGGTTTGAATTATCAGAATAAGGAGGAGCGGCCCTCTTACTCACGCGAGGGGCTGATGGCCTTGTGTACACCGGCAAAAGTGGAAGCGGACCGGGCGAATATGATTAGGATACTCAACAATTGGAAAGCGCGGCAAAAGCAGGAAAAGCCTCTGCTCGTGCTGGTGAACACCAGCGGCGGAGGGCATCGCAGCGCCACTTTCACCATGAATGTGCTGCAACAACTCGATAGCCTTACCGATGGCGATTTCATGAAGCAGGTATTCCTGATCAATGGCGCATCAGGCGGCATGATTGGCGCCACCTATTTCAGGGAACTCTACCGTCGCCGACAGGCAGGTGCCGTAATGAATATCCGCGACCCCAAATATGTGGACGATATTGCCAGCGATTTGCTGAATCCACTTTTTTCAAGCTTTGTGGCAAGAGATCTGCTGGCGCCGGCACAAAAATTTTCGGTAAATGGATTCGACTATGTGAAGGACAGGGGCTATGCATTTGAAGAAAAATTGAGCAGAAATACCCGTGGTTTTCTCGACAAGCAGATTCGCGACTATGCAGAGGAGGAAAGTGAGGCATTGATACCGCTGATTTTCTGGAATTCGGTGGTCACGCGCGACAGTCGCAAAATGATTATCAGTACACAGCCTGTCAGCTTTATGATGCAGGGCTGGCAGGATACTACGCGTATTCCCGGTATGGACCCTGATGCTATTGATTTTGGCGCTTTCTTCAAGAATCAGAACCCCGGCGGTATGCGAGTACTGACCGCTTTGCGCATGAATGCCACATTCCCCATTGTATTGCCCAATGTGTGGTTGCCGAGCGACCCGGTTATAGATGTGATGGATGCCGGCCTGCGTGATAATTATGGGCAGGAAACCAGTCTGCGTTTTCTCGATGCATTCGACGACTGGATTGAAGCCAACACCAGCGGTGTGCTGATTGTGCAAATACGCGACCGCAGCCCGGGTGGTTGGGAATTTCCCTATTTGTCGGACGATATCACCGACCATGCCACCAAGCCCTTCCTGCTTTTGCAGCATAATTGGTTTAAGATGATGGAATATTTCCAGAACGATATGCTGAGCTATTATGCCGAAGCGCCGGAACGGAAAGTGCATAAGGTATTATTCCAGTATGCGTCGGACAAGGAAGAAAACAAAGCTGCCCTCAATTTTCACCTGAGTAAAATTGAAAAGCTGGACATCATCAACAGTGTGCAATCGCCGACCAACCAACAAAGCTTTCAACAAATCCAAAAACTTCTCCCTTAAACGATCACTACATGCTCACCTTCACTGCGAATTCGGGACGAAGTCCCGAATTCGCAGTGAAGTAGTAGTATCTTTGCCCAATGCCCCGAAGGATTTTATATATCATTAATCCCATTTCCGGTACGCGAACCAAAAAGGATTTGCAGCAATTAATAGAAAGGGAAACGCAAAAAGCTGGTATTGCTTATGCCATCACGCATTCGGTAGCCGATGCTGACTATAGCTTTTTGCATGAAAGGATTTTGCAGGAAGGCATCACGGATATCGCGATTGCCGGGGGCGATGGCACGGTGAGCCAGGTGGTGGCGGGTTTAAAGCATTTACCGGTGAAGTTCGCGGTGATCCCCTGTGGTTCGGGCAATGGGTTGGCCCTGGCGGCCGGTATTCCCAAATCGCCGGCCCGGGCATTGCGTACGCTTTTCGACGGGGAAGCGCAATTGGTAGATGGCTTTCGCGTGAACGGTCAGTTTGCATGTATGCTCTCAGGCCTTGGCTTCGATGCGAAAGTGGCGCATGATTTTGCCGAAAGCAGCTCAAGAGGCCTTATGACATACGCGAAGCAGGTATTCCGGAATTTCTTCCGATCCCGGTTCTACACGTTCACTCTGCAATTGCGGGGCATGCAGGTGCATACCGAAGCATTTTTTGTGAGTGTCGCCAACAGCAACCAGTTTGGCAACCAGTTTACCATTGCCCCCCAAGCCAGCCTTAGTGACGGCCTGCTCGATATAGTGATCGTAAACCGCCAAAATAAGCTAAAGTTGCTTTATCAAACCCTAAAGCAGATCAGGGGAGGCAACCGCCTGCAGGCGGAGGATGCGATTGATACGGCCCGCCCCGTCATTTATTTTCAAACGGATCATTTGCAGATCATGAATCATTCGCAGGCGCCCCTGCATATTGATGGCGACCCCATGCCTTCGGCAGAGCAATTTGATATTGCCGTGGAGCAAAAATGCTTTCAACTGATCATGCCGCGGAGATAGCGCCGTAGGCTACCAGCGCAGCAGGGCGCTGGCCCAGGTAAAACCACTGCCAAAGGCCGCGAGGCATACCAGATCGCCTTCCTTCACTTTCCCCAGCTCATAAGCTTCGCATAAAGCGATGGGTACTGATGCGGCGGTTGTGTTACCGTATTTCTGAATATTGTTGAATACCTGGTCGTCGCGCAGGCGTAGGCTTTGCTGTACAAACTGAGCTATGCGCAGGTTGGCCTGGTGCGGTATCAGGAGGTTGATGTCGCTGGCAGCAAGATTATTGGCTTTTAGCGCTTCGTTGATGACTTCAGGAAACTTGACGACCGCTTTTTTAAATACTGCCGGACCATCCATATAAGGAAAAGTCTGGGCCTTATCGATCATGGCATGGCTGAAAAACATATCGCCCATTTCAGCTTTATTGAAATCGGCCAGTGGTTGATCGGGGCTCCAGTAGTTGGCATGGGTGCCGGGGTTGTACATGGCCAGCAGTTCGGCGCTTTCACCATCGCTATGCAGGTGGGTGCTCAGTATGCCCTGGTTTTCCTTTTCGGTAGGCTGCAATACTACCGCGCCGGCGCCGTCGCCAAATATCACCGATACATTGCGGCCGCGGGTGCTGAAGTCGAGACCAAAACTGTGTTTCTCGCTGCCCACTACCAGTATATTTCGGTACATACCTGTGCGGATAAACTGATCGCCCACACTCAGGGCGTACACAAAACCGCTGCATTGATTGCGGATATCGAGGGCGCCGATCTCCTTCATCTTCATAGCTCGCTGTAGCAACACGCCACAGCCTGGGAAATAATAATCAGGTGAAAGGGTGGCGAAGATGATGAAATCAACATCAGCTGCCGTGATGCCCGCCCGCTCAATGGCGATTTCAGCAGCTTTGATGCCCATGGTAGTGGTGGTTTCCTTTTCGCGGTCAGCATAGCGGCGTTCGCGGATGCCGGTTCTTTCCTGGATCCATTCATCCGAAGTATCCATATACTTCATCAGATCCTGGTTGGTCACTACATGAGGAGGCAGATACATGCCAATACCGGCAATACGGGCTTTGGGCATAACAATCGGTTTATCAGGCAATTTAAGTAAAACCAGACAAAGCCAGTTTGCAGTGCAATTTGGGAATTTGAGGATTTGGGGATTTGGGACAATTTGGAGATTTGGGGACAATTTGGAGATTTGAGTTATTTGCAAATTTGATTTGCGTGACGCTTTTGTAATACATAGAAAGCATAGCGGTCCCGAAGAATTATCCCAAATCCACAAATTCTCAAATTCCCCAATCCTCACCTCCCCAAATTCCCAAATCCACAAATTCTCAAATTCCCCAATCCTCACCTCCCCAAATTCCCAAATCCACAAATTCTCAAATTTTGTTCTCTCAAATTTTTCCTACGTATTTTTCAACAGGTGCTCGCGTATTTGTTCGTAATTCACTAAAAAACAGAGATTTATTTCTTGCGCAGGCGAAAGTCGCATACTATTTTGGTCCCTGTAACCGTTTAACAAAACGATAACCCTGAAAACGAAACCGGCCTGGCCGGCGACTTTAAAATCCGTACCGTGAAACGCCTTGTACCCCTCTCCGTATATGGCCTGGCCTATGCATGGCTCAGCCTGTCCTGGGTGCCTGCTGATAAAGCAGGGGCACCGGCACTTCACCACGAATCTGTTGCTATTGTTGAAAACGACAATCCAGTCGCCAACCCGATTGATGTTTCCATTACTGCGATCTATCAGGAATTGCAGTTGGAGGAAAAGGGTCTTTCGCAGGATGCATTTCGCTATGCCTTCAAAGGGTATCAGCAATTGCTGGCCGAAGGCAAGCTGGAAAAAGCGCAGTACCTCAGCATTTGCGATTTCAGCCAGAGCGCACGCCGCAAACGTATGTATATTATTAACCTGGAAGATCATTCCATTGTGCTGCAAACCTATGTAGCGCATGGTATGAAGTCGGGGGGAGAATTTGCCCGACAGTTTTCTAACAAACCCGAATCGCATCAAAGCAGCCTCGGATTTTATGTAACGAAGAATACCTATTTCGGTCAGCATGGTCTTTCGCTGCGGCTCGAAGGGTTGGAGAAAGGTATTAATGATAAAGCCTATCGCCGCGCGATTGTGCTGCATGGCGCCACTTATATTGGAGAAGGCCATATGGGTCGCAGCTTTGGTTGCCCGGCTGTACCCAAACACGAAAGCAAGAAAATAATTCAAACCATAAAAGACGGCACCTGCCTCTTTATCTATCACCCCAATAAGCAATACCTGAGCAAATCGACGATATTGAACGACTGATTGGACACAACAACAAGGATGGATGAATCAAAACGGCCCAACTCTGATTAGTAGTTGGGCTTGTTTTTTTAGTAGAAAGTTGTAAGCCTGCCTGCCGGCAGGCAGGTAGTAAGTTGTAAGTGGGGAGTAGAAAGTGGGGATTTGATTTGAGGGAAAAAATCTGCGTCCATCTGCGTTGTAATCTGCGCAAATCTGCGGGCAACTCTCCCGAACTTTGAAGAGGTTTAAAGTGCTGAAGCGTTTCCCGCAGATTTTCGCAGATTTTTGCGCGGATGAACGCAGACAGACTTAGGGCCTGATAGCTTGCCGAAATTTGTGGGATGGCTCTCCTGATTTGGGAGAGGTTGGCTATGCAAAGTGATTTTACCGCAACGGACTCCACGAATGCGCAAAGACCGCGAAGAAAGTACTAAAGTGCGAAATTGTTGCTGTGGAATGAAGTATCGGTTTTTCCAGTTCAAAAGAATCTCTCTGCTTTAATCGTACCGTCGCGGTCTTTGCGCATTCGTGGCGTCCGTTGCGGTGAAAAATGTTAGCATCCTCGAGATGGTGGCAACAGAAGAGCCCATCTACTCTCCGTTAAACTCCAAACACATGCGCCTCAAAACTCCTATTCCCTACTTTCTACTTCCTACTCCCCACTTACCACTTAAAACTTACAACTTATAACTAAAACCATGTACATTTATTCCGCTTAAAATAACCGTTCATGAAGAATGTGACCATACTGGTGGCTGAAAGCGCTGTGATAGAGGCAGTGGCTGATCCCCGCTATATGTTTACCGCTGTGAATGATTTCCTGCGGGCGCAAGGAAAGGATCCTGCTTTCCGTATTCAAATGATCGGGTTGCGCGAGCAGGTGAAGCTGGCCGATGGCATGTTTACCATACAGGTAGATGCTACGCCCGACAAGGCCATTAAACCCGACCTGATTATTATCCCTGCGTTGAGTGGCGACCTGGAACAAGCGATTGAATTGAATGAAGACTTTATTCCCTGGATTGTGTTTCAGTACCGGTTGGGCGCGGAAGTAGCCAGCCTTTGCCTCGGCGCCTTTCTGCTGGGCGCCACGGGCCTGGTAGATGGGAAGTCCTGTTCTACCCACTGGCAATTTTCCAACCAGTTCCGGCATATGTTTCCCTCCGTAAACCTGGTGGATGACCGCGTGATTACTGAGCAGGCCGGCATCTATACCAGTGGCGGCGCCAACTCGTACTGGAATCTCCTTTTACATCTTGTTGAAAAATACACCGGCCGCGATATGGCCATTGCAGCCGCCAAGTTTTTTGTATTGGATATCGATAAGAAAAGCCAATCGCCCTTTATGGTGTTTAAAGGTCAGAAGCTGCATGAAGATAAAGCGGTGATCCGCGCGCAGGAATTTATTGAAGACAATTATACAGAGCGTATAGGCATTGAAGATCTCTGCCGGATGCTGGGTGTGGGGCGCCGCACTTTTGAACGCCGGTTCAGAAGAGCCACCCATAATTCAGTAGTGGAATATATTCAGCGGGTAAAAATAGAAGCGGCCAAACGTGAACTGGAATCGGGTCAAAAATCGGTGAGTGAAGTGATGTATGAAGTGGGTTATTCAGATACCAAAGCATTTAGGGATGTTTTCAGGAAAGTGACTTCGGTGTCGCCTGTTGAGTACAGAAAGAAATTTGTGGATTCGTTGATTTGTTGATTTGTTGAATCGTTGATTTGTTGAATCGTTGAATTGTTGAACTGTTGAATCGTTGAGAGTCTCTCAAATATCTAAAATTAGATGATATAGAATAGCTGGTCTATAAACCTATTCTTTGCGCTCGTTGCGACTTCTTTGCGTTCGTTGCGGTGAGAACTACTGCACTCGCAACCATCTCGTTTGTGCAGACACCTTACCGCAACGAACGCAAAGAAGTCGCAACGAACGCAACGCCTAACGATTCACGCCTCACGATTCACGTCTCACGCTGCTCCCCCCAGTTCCTTTATCAAAATATACGCTCCCATCACGAGCACAAACCAGCCAAAGCCTTTTTTCAGCTTATCGGCTGCAATGCGTTTGCTAAGGGCATTGCCAAAGAATATGCCGATTACGGCAAGACCGGTAACCAGTCCCAATAATTTCCAATCCATTACCTGGTGACCAATATCGCCCGTAAAACCAATCAGGGATTTTGCGGCTATTATCAATAGTGAAGTACCTACGGCCTGCTTCATGGGCAATTTGCTGAGTAAAACAAGCGCCGGAATAATCAGGAAGCCTCCGCCAGCGCCTACCAGCCCGGTTAATACGCCCACTACCGCGCCTTCAAGTAATATAAGCGGATAGTTGAAACGTTGCGGTCCCTGCTCCTCTTTTTCTTCCTTGCCATTACTGCGGATCATGGAAATGGCGGCGAATACCATCAGCACTGCGAAAAGCAACATCATCAGCAACGCTTTGGTAACTACGAGGCTACCGATTTGAAACACTTCATTGGGTATGGCCGGCACAACCCAGGCGCGTGTAGCATACACGGCCGCGATGGCGGGTATTCCAAAAATAAACGCGGTGCGCAGGTTCACTTCACCCAGCTTGTATTTGGGAATGGTGCCGATCAAACTCGTGGCACCTACAATAAAAAGCGAGTAAGCGGTAGCCAGTACCGGGTTCACGCCAAACAGGTAAACCAGTACAGGCACCGTGAGTATGGACCCGCCTCCGCCGATCAATCCCAACGAAACACCGATTACCAACGACGCGATATAGCCTAAGATTTCCATGCTTTATCCTGATTTGGCCGCAAATATGAAAAGAATTCTGCCGCCACTTCGTGATGATTGTCACTCACTGTACTGATTCAAAAGCATCTGCGATTGAGCAAGCTGGGCTGCGCGCGCAGCTACCGATATCAGCAGGCATCCTGATGCAGATCAGCCAGTACCCAATAGCATAGCCTTAGTTTTGAAAGATAATACAAGTATATGCGTTTTGATTTTAAAGGAAAGGTTTCCCTGATAACCGGTGGCAGTTACGGTATAGGACGTGCCACGTCCCTCGCTTTTGCCAAAGCTGGCGCAGAGGTAGTAATTGCCGACATAGAATCGAATAACGAAACCTTGCGCGCCATCAGGCAGGCGGGGGCGGAACCTGTTTTTATGCAATGCGATGTTTCGAAGGCCGATCAGGTACAATCCATGATACAGGAGATTATCAAAAAATTTGGGCGACTCGATTTTGCATTCAACAATGCAGGTATCGAGGGCGACAATGGCCCTTTACAGGAGTGCTCCCTGGAGAATTGGGATCGGGTACTGAACGTAAATTTGAAGAGCATTTTTCTTTGTATGAAAGAGCAGATCCCACTGATGCGTAGCCAGGGATCTGGGGTGATAGTGAACTGCGCTTCGGTAGCCGGCATGATGGGCTTTACCAACCTGCCTGCTTATGTAGCCAGCAAGCATGGCGTAATCGGGCTCACGCGTGCGGCGGCGCTGGAGAATGCCAAACAGGGAATCCGCATCAATGCCATTTGCCCCGGAGTAATCCGCACTCCCATGGTAGAGCGGGTAACCAAGGGCGACCCTGCACTGGAAGCTTCCTATACCGCCATGGAGCCCGTTGGCCGAATGGGTGAACCCGATGAGATTGCTTCCGCCGTTCTGTGGCTATGCAGCCCCGACGCCAGCTTTGTAACCGGCGCCGCCATTCCAGTGGACGGTGGCATGACCGCCGGGTAAAAAACAGGAAGTTTCCGTTGTTTTCACCGACATTATTCCAAAAATCAACAGGAGGGCTATTGCCCCTTACAACAACTGAGTAGTCAACCAATTACACGATTCTATACAGGATTTTGACCGCGAATGCCGAGATGAGTACACAAAAGTGTACATGTAAAAACCTGATAATGTGCACTTTTTTACACATTCTCTTGTGTTGCTTTACAATCTATGGCAAGCAAACGCGCAAAACCGGATCGCGGCCAGGTGTTGGCTGCGGTAGTAGAAGCATCGGGCATGAAGAAAGAGGAAGTGGCCAGCAGGGCTGGTTATAGCCGGTCGGCCTATTACAAGCATATCGAGAACCCTCATCTCGACTATCATATTCTCATGGCTTATGGTAAGGTATTGAATCACGACTTTACCGAAACATTTCCGGATATGCCGCACTATGAGCTGGAAGATCCGGAAATGATCTATTTCCGCGAAGCCAAAACTTTTGAAGAAGCCATGATGCAGAAAGAGTACTGGAAAAATAAATACCTCGACCAACTGGAAAAAAACAACGAGCTGCTCGAAAAATACACAGCGCTGCTGGAAGGTAGATCGGGCAGGGATAAGTCTGGGTCCTGATCCCGGCGCATAACTTATAATTCCTTATAATTCCACCGGCACCACCCGCATTTCCTTTCTGCTTTCCTCCGCCTTAAAGCACATGATATGGCTTTCAATAGAAGCTTCGATAGTGGAGGATAAAAGACTTTTATCTTTTTGCGCAATGGCCTGCACCCAATCGGCTACCAGCCGCCAGTCGCCACCACCATGCCCTTCATTTTTATAGTTCTCAATTTCCTCTACGGTGGTTTCGTATTTCTTAATCTTATCGGTGCGGAAATCATGAATCACCATCTTGTCCATATCGCCTTCAATATAGCCCATACTGCCCATTACGCGGGTACGTCGCCCGCCGAAGGGTGTAAAGGCATCCATACTAAAACTGGCAGTCACCCCGTCTTCAAACAAAATATTGCTGGTATAATGATCGCACTGGTCATTTTCCATGCGGTACACGCAGCGACCATAGTCGGAATGGCGCAGGTATTCGAGTATGGCTTCGCCCTGCAGCTTTTTCTTTTCCGGCAGGTCAAACACATAAGTTCTTTCCCGCTTACGGTAATAGAGTTTCAAAGCAGAATAGGGGCAGGAACTTTCTACCGCGCAACCATCGGTGCAGCGGGGCTTGCTTCCTTTGGGTGCATTCTCTTTTCTAAACCAGCGCAAACCACCGAAAGCCTGTATCTGCCGCGACTCCTTGCCCAGCAGCCATTTTATGATATCCAGGTCATGACAGGATTTGGCCAGCAATATGGGCGTGGTCTTTTCGCTGCTATGCCAGTTGCCCCGCACATAGGAATGGGCCATGTGCGTATGTTCAATGGGCTCCATATGCTGCAGGCTGATGATTTCACCGATGGCGCCACCCTGCATTAGTTCGCGAAGCTTTACAAAGTAAGGGGCATAGCGGAGTACATGGCATACGGCCACTATGCGCCCGGTTTCGCGGGTGAGCTCCAGTATATCGCGACATTCTTTTTCGGTGGGCGCAATGGGTTTCTCCAAAAGAATATCATACCCCAGCTTCAGTGCCTGGATGCAGGGTTCATAATGCAAATGATCGGAAGTGGCAATAACGATGGCGTCCGCGAATTTGGGCCGGGCAAACAGCTGCCCCCAATCCGCAAAACGTTGCGCGTCGGGTATATGGTGCTTTTGGGCGAATCGTTCGTTGCGGGTTGCGTTGGGTTCCGCCACACCTACAATATCCAGTTGATCGGGGTATTCAAGTGCATAGTCGCCATACACATTGCCCCTGGCCCCGGCACCTATTACTATGGCCGTTACCGGGCGGTCGAGCTTTTTGTGCAGCGGATTATTAGGGAGGATAAGCGGTTCTCCCGTTTCATTCTTGCCCCATAATGAAAAAGGGAAGAATGTTCCTCCCACCGTAATGCCAATCGACTTCAGAATATTTCGATGTGACCACTTGCCATTGGTCATGCGTATAGTATTTTAGTCCTTTCAGAAAAATTAGTCCGTCCTGTATTACCTAACATTTTAAAGTTAGCCAATCCGGCGCAAAATTCCCGCCAGTCCGGGCGCTAATTAACCTCCTCGTCCAATTTTTAGGATTCCTTAAGCATGCAACAACGACAAAAATTAATACCCGCGCGGTATCCGGGGTTTGAACCAAAAGATATCTTATGAAACTTTAATGCAATTCTAATACATAATTTAAGCGAAAATTATCCGTCACAATCAAGAACTTAAGAAATTTGCAGAATGCCCAATCGGGCAGGAATGCTTTCTTCCTGTTGAACGGAATAACCTTTTGTTTGCCGGTTTGTTAATCAATGCTTCAACACCGAAAACTAACCTATGCAGGTATTATTAGTAGAGGACGAACCATCAGTAGCTTCCATGCTCAACAAAGGTCTGGGCGAAGAAGGCTACCAGGTAACCGTGGCGCCGGATGGTAACCTGGGCTTGCAACTGGCTACCGATAACCCTTATAGCATCATCATCCTCGATGTGATGTTGCCGGGGATCAATGGCCTTGAACTTTGCCGGCAACTGCGAAGCCGCAATATCCTTACGCCCATCCTCATGCTGACGGCCCTGGCCACCACCGACAATGTGGTAACCGGCCTCGATGCCGGAGCGGATGATTATATCACCAAGCCCTTTAAGTTTAAGGAGCTCTCGGCCCGCCTGCGTTCGCTGGCCAGGCGCCGGCCTCCGATGGAACAGGAAAAGCTGCTGAAATTGGATGATCTGGAGATGAACCTGACGGCCCGAACCGTTACACGCTTTGGCCAATCGATATCGTTAACAGCAACCGAGTATCGCCTGCTCGAATACCTGATGAAGAATAAAGGCCGTGTGGTTTCGCGCCTCGATGTGCTGGAGCATGTATGGGGTATCGACTTCAATATGGGAACCAATGTAGTGGACGTATATGTGAATTATCTGCGGAAGAAGATTGAGCGTAAAGAAGCAGGCAAGCTCATTCATACCGTTATTGGTATGGGTTATTGTATGAAAGAACCAGGTACATGAGAATTCAAACCCAGACAGCCCTGCTTTTTACCCTGCTGGCGGCAGCCGTCATTCTATTGCTCAATGCCATCATCTATTCAGTAGCTACGCGTGATACCGCTAATGATTTCAAGAAGCGGCTCGAGCTTCGCGTGGTGGTGGCTTCCAAAATCAATTTTGAAAGGGATACCAGTTCTTCAGCCACCTATAACGAATTGCGGCAGCAATACCTCGAAATTCTGCCCAACGAAAAAGAATTTATATTTCCGGTAACTGAACCCATCGACAGTATTCAACTGCCCTCCGGGTTCCGGGCACCCATCAGCTACCTGAAGGAGTTGCTGGCCAGTAATGAAACGGTATATTATAGCAACAACGACCTGTACTATGCAGGTATTCACTACCAGACGGAGGATAAGAAATACTTTATAGTAAAATCAGCCGTGAACCGATACGGCATACAGGCGCTCACGAATCTGCGACAAATCCTGGTGATTGCTTTTATCGGGAAAGTATTGTTGGTATTTGCCATCAGCTTTTATTTTTCGAGGAAAACATTTAAGCCTTTCCGTGATATCATTAGCCGCGTGCAGAGCATCGGTGTGCAAAACCTTTCGCTGAGGCTGGAAGAAAAAGGCCGAAAGGATGAAATTGGAGAGTTGACCAGAACCTTCAACCGCATGCTCGATCGTTTGCAAACCGCATTCGACATACAGAACAATTTCGTGAGCAATGCCTCGCATGAACTGAAAACTCCGCTGACCACCATTATTGGTGAAGCCGAAATAGTGCTGGCGAGGCAACGGGATGCTGAAACCTACCGGCAATCGCTGGAAGTAATATTAAAGGAAGCCGAAAAGCTGGAAGCACTTACATCGGCCCTGCTCAGCCTGGCGCAATCGGGCTTCAAGAATAATAAGATCAATTTTGAGCCGGTCCGTATTGATGAGATCCTGTTCGAAATACTGGAAACCATTCCGCGCATACAACCGGAGAGCAAAGTGCGCCTGCATTGGGATGAATTGCCGGCAGATGTAAGCCAGCTCACGCTACAGGCAAATCCCCAACTGCTAAAACTCGCCATCAGCAATATCATTCTCAATTCCTGCAAATATTCCAACAACGAAAAAGTGGAGGTGAAGCTTTCGTCTGAGAAAAATCAGATCAGGATCGTGGTCATCGATTATGGTATCGGCATACCAACCGATGAACTGAAACACGTGTTTGTGCCCTTCTTCCGCGCCTCCAATACAGGTTCGTTTAAAGGATATGGCGTGGGACTGCCCCTTTCCTTAAACATTATTCGCCAACACGAAGGAACGATTGAAGTGAAGTCGCAGGAAGGCAAGGGTACAGAAGTAACCGTGATTCTGCCATATAGCTCCTGATTTGCTCCCTTCGTTAATCTCATTCTCAAAACACTCTCATTTCATTTTAATGTTTAAACACTGGTATTTTCTCCTTCCTGGAGAGTGACCCGGCATGATTACTCTTTTGTATTGATTATTAGTGCCTTTCATGAAAATTATGGAGATGCTGACAACAACATCGCATTAAAAAATTCTAATAAAGCGATGAACACGGATTATTTTCTAATACTATTCTTACTTAAATATTAAGGTTTATTAATTGTTTTCTTATGTCATCGCAATGGCCGCACCGGAGCTTTGCAACTGTAAAATGAATTCTCCATACTTAATAAAACCATTATGAGAAATGTTTTAATCCCCACCGATTTTAGTGAGCGCTCATTGCAATTAGTTGAAAGAACGCTGGAGGTACTGGACGATCAGCCGCTGACCATCACATTATTTCATGCGTTTGATATGAATGGATTTGCTGAAGATGCCCTGGGCAATACCCGCCGCCTGCCGCACGCACATCTCCTTACCGATTCATTTCGCAATGGCTGCAAAAGGATCAAGGAAAAAAATAGTAAACTGCTGAAAGGTATTTATGTAAAGCATCTTTGTGGTAATACCAGTCCGCTGTTCCGCAATTTTGTAGATGCAAACGATATCGATTTGATTGTTGCTCCATTAAGCCATCCATTTGTGCGAGTAACTCCACAGAGCATAGACCCCAAGTCGCTTTTTGAAAAATCCGGCATACCGGTTATGAAAAGTCTGGCGCGCAAACGTACAGTTGTCTATAGTGCCGCTCCATTGGCAGAAACGGCTGCGGTGTTGATTAATTAAAGGCCCTTTTCGGGTGAAATGAATTTGAATGCTACTCAGTAAGAATATTCCCTATAGCTACATTTTTGGTAAGATCAGGAAAGATCTTCTGCTCATTACCATCTATTCCGTCGCGATTGCTATCGCGTACGAAACCCTTCATTTCACCCGTATTTCTATCCCTATTGCCATACCAGCCATCATGGGTACCGTGCTTGCGTTATTGCTGGGTTTTAGAAGCAATCAGGCTTATGACCGATGGTGGGAGGCAAGGCATATATGGGGCGCCATAGTTAACGATTCACGCACACTGGCAAGGCAGGTGCTTAGTTTTACCGAGTCAATCTATGAAGGGGACGAAGTGCACCGGCTCAGGGAGAGAATCGTTCGACGACAAATGGGCTGGTGCTTTTGCCTGGGCTCAGCCTTACGTGGTCAGAATGCGCTTCGTGGTCTCGACAAATACATCAGCCAGGAAGAGTTCGACTATATAAAAAGGTATGATAACGTGCCGGCCGCTTTGCTGGAGATGCACGCATATGACCTGAGGCTTGCACTGGAAAATGGCTGGATCAACCGCTTTCAGCAGGTTGAACTGGATCGTACACTCACCAGGCTATGCGATGCCATGGGTAAATGTGAGCGGATTAAGAATACGGTTTTTCCGGTTACTTACAGCATGTATATTCATTATTCCATGATGTTGTTCATCGCATTGTTGCCCTTCGCTGTAATAGAGTTTTTTGGTTTAATGGAAGTACCCGTGGTAGTAGCCATCGCTACATCGTTTCTGCTGATTGAAAAGATGGCCATCCATTTGCAGGATCCGTTTGAGAATAAGCCTACCGATACTCCCATGACGACCATCGCGCGCGGAATTGAAAGAAACCTTGCTCAAATGCTGAATGATCAAAATATTGGCGAAGTCAGACAGCCAAAGGATTTTTATGTATTGTAAAGAGTTCTATTCCTTAACCGGAGCCTGCGCAGGAGCCGTGCCCATTTGCAATATTTCTTTTCCGAAGCGGAGGGATTCGTTAAGTACCGAAGCCACGTCTTTCGACTTGATCGGAGAGCCAATTACGTGATCGCCCGTTTCGGGCAGGGGCTTTTCCCTTTTCAGATTTTCGGGCGTACCCAATTGCCGGAACATGCGTTGCATGGCCGACACTTTTACCACAGGGTCCTGGTGCTCCTCATCTTTATAGTAATAAAGCAGCAGCACGGGTTGCTTCACTTTTTCGAAAAGGCTGGCGCGCATACTGGTCTCGAGTAATTCTTCCAGTTGCACAGCGGCTTCCATGCGGTATTTATAAGTCCAGTATTGTTTGTAAACGGCGCTGGTGTCGCTGGCAACATTGTACTTTCCTTTCACCAGGTGGGCGATCTGCAAACCCCAGGGGTTGTTGAGCAACCAGGCATTGGGGTCGTTGATGGCTATATTGGGGGAGAGCAGCAAAAGGCTATGCACTTTGTCGGGATAGGTGGCGGCCAGTTGCAGGGCCAGGGTACCGCCGGTGGAGGTCCCCATCAGGATCAGC
>JBIQMS010000048.1:0-31806 GCA_044463125.1 Terrimonas ferruginea | reverse complement strand
CCTCCCTTCGGGAGGTTATTGTTTCTATTTCGGATATACTACCCACACCCCCTCCCTTCGGGAGGGGATTTAGATCACAGACATCATGTAATCCACACCGCCTCACGCTGCTGGGTGAGGGTCATGCACTGAAAGCAAAATAAGTATCCTTATCCCACCAGCAATTTCTGGACAACGTAGCCAGGGCCATTGCCCTCCAGTTGTGGCGGGCGGGAGGGTGGTTATTTATAAAGTATTCATTTTGATTCCCCTTCCCTTCGGGAAGGCGTGCGGATAAAAGAACCATCAATCAGACAATTTACATCCTCCCGCGGGAGGATGTTGGTCTTTTGCACTTCATATTCAAACTGCACATACTCCCTTCATCAAGGCGTTTGGATAGAAATAAAGCATACATTTTGATTCCCCCCTCCCGAAGGGAGGGCGTGTGGGTAGAAGAATCATCAACCAGACAATTCACCTCCCGAAGGGAGGTTGTGTGCGATTGGGCATAAAATCAGTCTGAATAACCAGTAGCAAAATTTGCACATGAACACCGGTAATATCCCCTGTATTCACAAAACGGGTTTCGGCAGCAGATTCCACACTACCTCCCTTCGGGAGGTTAGTCTTTTTGTACATTCTTTTCTACCCACACACCCTCCCTTCGGGAGGGGATCTTAAATCAATGACATCGTGTAGCCCACTCTGCCTCCCGAAGGGAGGCCGTATAGGTAGTAACGGGATAATTAGTCTTAGGCCCTCCCGCCGCGGCGGGAGGTTGTGTGCGACCCGGCATATCCGTATGCCCGATTATGGCAACAACCATCTCTCACGATAGGGAGACAAAAATTTTTCTATAACCGCTTCCGTGCAGCATTTACGGGCGCCCATAAAATTCCTATTGGCTTCGGAACCGCGGACTCACAACGAGCTCTTTGCTACCTGCCTGGTAGGAATAAAAACCTTCACCGGATTTTACACCGAGCCGACCGGCTTCCACCATATTAATCAGCAAGGGACAGGGCGCATATTTGGGATTCCCCAATCCTTCGTGCAATACACGGAGGATGGAAAGGCATACATCGAGACCTATAAAGTCGGCCAGTTGCAGCGGCCCCATCGGATGGGCCATGCCCAGTTTCATCACCGTATCAATTTCTTCCACGCCGGCAACGGATTCGTGCAGGGTAATGATCGCCTCATTGATCATCGGCATCAATATACGGTTGGCCACAAAACCGGGGTAGTCGTTCACGACACAGGGAATTTTTCCCAGCTTCCGACTGATCTCTACAATTTCATCGCTTACTGCCTGGCTGGTGGCATAACCATTGATTATCTCCACCAGTTTCATTACCGGCACCGGGTTCATGAAATGCATGCCAATCACTTTCTCCGATCTCTTGGTTACCGCACCCAGACTGGTGATGGAAATGGACGATGTGTTGGTTGCTAAAATGCAATCAGCCGGTGCCGCTTCATCGAGCTGACGAAATATGGATTTCTTGATTTCCGGATTCTCTGTGGCAGCCTCTACCACCAGCCTGGCTTGCTTTACACCGGTGGCAAGATCTGTTTGGGTTTGTATCCTGCTCAGGGTATCGGCCTTGTCCTGCTCACTAATCAATCCTTTGCTCAACTGCCGGTCGAGGTTCTTACCGATGGTGCCCAATGCTTTTTCCAAAGCGGAAGAGGAAATATCTACCAGGGTTACTGAATACCCGGACTGTGCAAAAACGTGGGCAATGCCATTGCCCATGGTACCGGCGCCGATGACGGAAACTGTGTAGCTCATGTTAGGTTGTACGTTTTACGTTGTACGTTATACGTTTGGTTTAGAGAGAAGAAATCGTGAATCGTGAGTCGTGAGTCATGAGTCGTGAATCGTGAGTCGTGAGTCATGAGTCGTGAATCGTGAATCGTGAACCGTGAGTTTTAGTCGTGAGTCATGAATCGTGAATCATGAATCGTGAACCGTGAGTTTTAGTCGTGAGTTTTGAAAAAAATTTGCTTACCTGACCCATCACCCTTAAACCTTAAACCCTAAACCCTAAACTCTACGTAATACGTATAACGTACTACGTACTACGTAATACGTACACTCACTTCTTACTTTTAAAATCCCCCCTCTTCCAGGCATCAATAAATTCCGCCCAGGCGGCAGGGTTGAAGATGTTCATGGGCGGGGTTTGTCCCTGGTACACGGCGCGATTGGCTATGCGATTGAATTGCATGCGGGTGGCTTCGCCGCCATCGCCGGGTGTGGATTGCAGAAGAATGCGGCGTTTTGCGGCTGCAGTATTCTGGCGGGCGATTTCGATATCATCGTCCGGCACTTTGGCATTTACAAAATCGCGGGCAAACTGCTCAGGAGTGGGCCGGGGTTTAATAATGGTGGCAGGCAAATACACGGTATCAGCCACCATCAATTGAATTACACTGTATTGATTTCCTTCCAGCTCGCGAGGAATGCGAACGGTTTTGGACTTATAACTTACGTGCGAAAATTCCACTTCATCGCCTTTGAGCACCACAATCGAAAAAACGCCATCGCCATTGGTGAGGGTTCCCCTGTTCTGGCCCTTGATGGTGATACTTACAGCGGGGATGCCCACCAGGCTGTCGGCCGTCATAATAACCCCATATAGCTGAACCACGGAATCGCGTACGGATTCAAATTGTGCTTTGGCGGAAAAGGGCAGGAAAAAGCAGGCAATCAGCAGGTATGATAGAGATTTCTTCACAGTTTCAAAAATAAGTACTAGTAATTTAAATAAGGCAACAAATTAGGGGCATCCGTGTTTACCTTTGCAGTCAGTTAATTTTTTAACAGAAACTTCTAAAATGACCAGTGAATCCGTATTAGCCGCACTCAGCCATGTTCAGGAACCCGACCTGGGAAAAGATATTGTAACGCTGGGAATGGTAAAAGACATTCAGATTGAAGGCAATAAGGTCTCTTTTACGGTGGTGCTCACCACGCCCGCCTGCCCGCTCAAAGAACTGATTCGCAATAATTGCATCCAGGCCGTACAAAAACACGCGGATAAGGATGCGCAGGTAACCGTGAATTTCTCAGCCGATACCAGCAGCCGAAGAGCCGATAATGGCGCAGTGTTGCCCAAAGTGAAAAATATTATAGCCGTAGTGAGTGGCAAGGGAGGCGTGGGTAAATCCACCGTATCGGCCAACCTGGCCCTTGCCCTGGCGCAGCAGGGTGCGAAAGTGGGACTGATGGACGCGGATATATACGGCCCCAGCGTGCCCATCATGTTTGGTGTACGGGGCGAGCGACCCATGATGGTGGAAGTGGCCGGTAAGGGCATGATAGTACCCCTGGAGAAATATGGTATAAAACTGATGAGTATCGGTCTGTTGGTGGATGAAAAAAATGCGGTGGTATGGCGTGGCCCCATGGCCAGCAGCGCCATCCGGCAATTTGTAACCGATGTGGCCTGGGAAGAATTGGATTATCTCGTGATCGATATGCCTCCCGGAACGGGTGATATTCACCTCACGCTGATGCAACTGGTGCCGGTAACCGGCGCGGTAATCGTTACCACCCCGCAGGATGTTGCCCTGGCCGATGCCAAAAAGGGTATCGCCATGTTTGGACAGGCGCAACTGAATGTGCCTATCATTGGATTGGTGGAAAACATGAGTTATTTCACGCCGGCGGAATTGCCGGATAACAAATATTTCATCTTTGGCAAAGAAGGTGGACGCCGGCTGGCCAGCGAATATGATCTTCCCTTCCTGGGCGAAATTCCGCTGGTGCAGGGCATTCGCGAAGGAGGCGATAAGGGCAAACCCATAATGGTCAGCGAGGACGCCGTATCGCGCCGTGCATTTGAAGACTTTGCAGCACATGTTGTTCGCAGCATCTCCATGCGGAACGCGCAATTGAGTGCCGAGAAAATCGCCGAACTGGTATCCTGAGCTTCACTGGCGAAACCGGGGAAGTAATTCTTACACCGAATTGAGCCGCTGACCCTTTCTGGCATTCGCCGCAATAAAAAGGGCAAAGGCGCCAATGGCCGTATCCTTTAGCAAATTGACCAGGGCGAGTTGCTTCATCTCCTCATGTCCCGCATCGCGATAATTGGGCAGGTGAATGAGCAAAACGAAGCAAAACAACAATACGGCCAGTAAATAGGCCGCAAGGGCCACATAGCGGTTGATGATAAAGGCAATTGCAGCCAGCATAAAGGCAATACCCACCAGGTACACCCATACATCACCGCCCGGAAGGAAGGGGGGTACAAAATTCATCATCTCCCTCGGGTTTGTGAAATGCTGGATTCCAAACACGATCATAACGATCGCCAGCAGCCAGATGGCCGCGCGTGAGATATAATGCTGTACCATAAAAAGAACTTTAGACCTTTAAGGTACGAATTTGCTCAGACCTAAAATATTTATGCCATGCAATACCGAAAATTAGGCAACAGCGATTTGATGATCAGTGAAATAGGATTTGGCTGTATGTCATTAAAGCCACCCGTTGAAAATATACAGTCGCTGATTGAACGGGCAATTGAACATGGTATTAACTTTTTTGATACCGCTGACCTGTATGATAAGGGAGCAAATGAAAGCTGGCTGGGCAAGGCGCTCGGCGCGCGAAGAAAGGAGGTGATGATCGCCAGCAAAGTGGGCAACCAATGGAGGCCTGATGGAAGCGGTTGGGACTGGAATCCCCGCGCCGCTTATATCCGACATGCCATTGATGAAAGCCTGCGCCGGCTCAATACTGATTATATCGACCTCTATCAGTTGCATGGCGGCACGATGGAAGATGATATGGAAGAAATTGTGGATTGTTTTGAATCCCTTCAGGCTGCCGGCAAAATTCGCTACTTCGGTATCTCTTCCATTCGACCTGCCGTCGTTGAAAAATATGCGCTGCAAAAAAAGATCAGCAGCGTAATGATGCAATACAGCTTACTCGACAGAAGACCGGAATCGGGCAGCCTCGATTTGCTCCATCGACAGGGCATTGGCGTCCTGGCCCGGGGTGTACTGGCCAAAGGATTGCTGGCCGGAAAAGCGCCCGAAGCCTACCTCGACCATTCAGCAGATGTCGTTAAAAACATTCAGGAAAAACTAAAGCTGGAAAACCCACAACTGAAACCCAGCCAGGCCGCCGTTCGCTTTGTCCTGAATCATCCGGCAGTAAGCACAGCGGTAGTGGGGTTTAGAACGATGGAACAACTGGAAGATTTGTTTATTCGTTGAATCGTTGATTTGTTGATTTGTTGATTTGAAGAGTCAACGATTCGACAAATTGGATACATGACTGTTGGCAGGCAGGTTTGTAGCGTTGCGCCCGCCGCGGCGGGTTCTTTGCGCTCGTTGCGGTAAAAAACTGCTGAGCAGCCAACCTCACAAATAAACAAATAAACAAATCAACGAATCAACAATTCCACTCCCTTCATTTCCTTCATCATAAACTTAAACTCTTCCTGGCGGCTTTGGGGTACGCCGATTTCCAATTGACAAAAAAGCTGCGATTCCTGGCGGTAGACCTGGCAATCGAACTGGCGGATACTGCGCATTACATCATTCATGCGGGTGTAGTCGAACTGAAGCGAATAGGGAATCAATATCGGCTTTTGAACCTGTCGTGTTACTTGCAACGCCAGGGTTGCGGTGGTTTTATAGGCGTTGATGAGGCCGGGCACGCCAAGCAAAGTGCCGCCAAAATAGCGGACCACCACCAGCAATATATTGGTGAGTCCCCGGCTGTCGATCTGGCCGAGAATGGGTTTTCCGGCAGTACCAGAGGGCTCCCCATCGTCGCTGGCTCGGTAAAGATTATTATCAAGCCCTATACGATAAGCAAAGCAATGATGCGCCGCTTTCGGATGTTCTTTCTTTACCTCCGCCAATTTTTCCTTAAACTCATCCACGCTGCTCACCGGAAAAGTGAGGCCTATAAAAAGACTGCCCCTGTCCCGATATTCCGCCCGCGAACCCTGATCAATGGTTGTATAATAATCCTGCTGACTCATGTTTATACTTTCGTTTGGGCGTTGCGGTAAAAGCTATGCATATCGTTTTCCCAATATTCAACTGAAGTTATACCTGTCGCCGGCAATACCGGAGCCGCAAGTCCCTGTTGTATGTAGAGCGACTTGTTACGGATCACTCTAGCTTCATCCCATAATCCCGTTTGGATAAATGACTGCAGCAGCCTTGCTCCCCCTTCCACCAAAACGGATTGAACTCCTCTTCGGTATAAATCGCCCAAAACATTGTAGAGAAGATCGTCGCCGAATTCTATCTTCACCAGCTCAGCGCTTCCCTGATTGCCCTGCTTCTGTTGATTGTAAACAAGGCCCGGATAATCCTTATAAAATTGATAATCCGTTGGCACGCGCAATTCCTTATCGATTAATATGCGAAGGGGTGAAGGGCCGGACCAGTAGCGATTGCTGAGCCGTGGATTATCGGCCATGGCGGTTCTCCAGCCTACCATGATGGCGGCTTCTTCCATCCGCCAACGGTGCAGGATGCGCTGGCTCCAGCCATTGCTGATGGCCAGCGGTGGCTGTTGCCCTTTCAACTCCTTTTCTGAAGGAGCCGCCATAAACCCGTCGGCTGTTTCCGCCCATTTCAAAATGATATAGGGGCGATGTTGTGTATGATAACAGAAAAAGCGACGATTCAACTCCTTCGCTTCCGCTTCCAGCAAACCTAACTTCACATCTATCCCCGCCGCCTGCAGTTTCTCAATCCCTTTGCCATTTACCTGTGGAAACGGGTCGCGGCGGGCGATCCAAACACGGGGTATTCCTTCGCGGATAAGCCGGTCGGCGCAAGGCGGTGTTTTGCCCTGGTGTGCGCAGGGTTCCAGGGTAACCCACATCTCTGATTGTGGAATCAGGTGCCGGTCTGCGGGCTTAACTGAATCAAGACAAACAATTTCTGCATGCGGGCCACCAAACTTTTGATGGTATCCCTGCCCGATGATGCGTCCATCCGCCCACAGAACGGCGCCCACCATGGGGTTGGGTGCTACATGGCCGGCCGACAGCGCTGCAAGGCCCAGGGCATGCTGCATCAAAGCAGCGGCCTGCGATTCGTCCATGGTTGTATCATTGCCGTCGGAAAGCTTCATTACGGCCGCAAAAGTAAATGAATTAAGTTTGCCTTTATGACCCAGCAGCAAGCCCGGCAATTTTGTAACCAGAAGCTCAGGGAGATATATCCCGAATCCGAAGCATCGGCCATTTGCGAGCACCTGCTGGAATGGATCACCGGCACCCCGCCCTCCAAGCGAGGCCTTGATCAGCAAAAAGCATGCAGCACCGCGCAATTGGAGCTATTGGATCAGGCCATTCCCCGTCTCCTCGCTTATGAACCCGTTCAATACATCACTGGCCAGGCCTGGTTCTGTGGTCTTCCTTTTTATGTGAACCGGCATGTGCTGATACCGCGACCAGAGACTGAAGAGTTGGTAGAATGGGTGATTAGCAATTGTCGCTTCCCCTACGAAAAACTGGATATTCTCGATATAGGTACGGGAAGCGGCTGCATACCTCTGGCTCTGAAAAAAAGGCTGGGGCGCGCTCATATTGTTTCCTGCGACATCAGTGCCGCCGCGCTTGAAGTGGCGCGTTTCAATTCCGAAAAGCTTTCCCTGCCGGTAGATTTCCGGGAGTTAAATTTCCTGGATACCGCACAACGCGCGACCCTGCCCCGGTTCGACCTGGTGATCAGCAACCCGCCCTATATTCCGATTTCGGAAAAGGATAAGCTGGATGTGAATGTGGTGGCTTATGAGCCACCGCAAGCATTATTTGTGCCGGATGAGGATCCGCTGATTTATTACCGGGCCATTGCGGAGTTTGGCAAAACGCAGCTGAAGAAAGCGGGACAGATACTGGTGGAGATGCATGAGGACCTGGCGAATGGCTGCGAGATTCTTTTCAGGGAACAGGGTTATGCTACGGAAATTCGCAAGGATATGCAGGGGAAAAACAGGATGTTACGTGCGTGGATTATGGCAGTGTAAACCCACCTCAAAATTGAGAAGCGCCTGCTCTTGTTTCAATAGTAAGTTCCTATTTTACATTGGCCACCACTTTGGCACCGGCACGCTTGGAGAGTCGCATTACCCGGAACACTTCTCCATAATAGGAAGCGGTATCCGCATTGATCACGACCGTGGGTGTGTCAACAGTTGCCTTGTATTTTTCGATCTCCAAAAGCAAGCTCGAGTCGATAGCGCTTACATCCACCTGCCGCGATCCGATGAAGAAATGCTGCTCGTTGTCGATAGAAACAACAATATTCTGTTTGGCCTTGGTATCCTTGGTTCCCCTGGGCACGCTTACTTTCACCACGTTCGGATTCGCCATGGTAGCCACGATGAGGAAGAACATCAGAAGTATAAACAGGATATCGTTCAACGAATCCGTGAATACTTCGGAGGCTTCCCCTTTATGTCTTTTTCTGAATTTCATGGGCAACTATTAACGGGTGGGCTCCTGTAATACGTCGAGAAAATCGGCCGAAGCCGCTTCCATTTTATTTGCGGCTTTGTCAATCTGTGTGTTCAGATAGCTATAGGCCAGATAAGCCATCAATCCAATTACGAGACCCGAGATGGAAGTGATCAGCTTGGTATAGATACCACCGGCAATAGTGCTCACTTCAAACTCGTTGCTATTGGTGATGCCGGAGAAAAGTTGCATAAGGCCCATCAGCGTACCCACAAAACCAAAAATGGGCGCCGCTTTGGAAATCACGGAAAGGGCGCCCAGGTTCTTCTCCAGTTTATACATTTCAAGGGTGCCTACATTCGACATGCTTTTCTCGATGCTGTCGATGGGCTTGCCAATGCGCTGAATACCCTTGTCAATAATTCTTGCTACGGGGTTATTGGTGTTTTTCGCGAAACTGCGGGCTGCGCTCACATTGCCACTGATGATGTGGTCACGGATGATGTTCATGAAATTGGTATCAATCCTGGCCGCGTTGCGAATGGCGATGCTTCGTTCCGCCGCCACGTAAATGGCTACCAGCAACATCAATCCGAGAGGGATCATAATCCATCCACCCATGCTTAACAACTCAAACAAACTGAGTTTTCCATCCTGGTTGGCATCTCCCGCCATGTACTTTACTGCTTGCGTAATACTATCGCCTGCCTGTAAAAGATCGAACATGTTTTACTGTTTAATTCCGTAAATGTAAGGTTTGAACACCCATTGGCGCAGCGCAGATTATCAACAGGTCTGAATAACCTGTTGCCTGAGCATTAACCCTTAGCGCGGCAACAAATGCGGCCACGCGTACGAATGAACGAAAAAATTGAGCCTTGCTTGTACGATACTGGCAAGTTTTGGAATCCTTTAACAGGAATTGCCAGCTTACAGCAAGGCTCGCTGAATAAAATTGAATGCAAAGAGATTACCTGAAGTCCGTTTCGGCCGTGCCGCCAGCAGGCTTAATCATCAGGGCCTGTATCTGCTTCATGGTAGCTTCCATGCCCTGGGCGCTACCATCGAGGAAGATTACATTGCCCTTGCCATATTCCGCAAAGTTCTTGATGGCTTCCGTCCACATGCTAAAAAGGATCACATTGGTATCGAGATTGGCTTGCTTCATTTGCTCAGCAGCCTCAGTCATACCGGCGGCCACTTCCTTGCGGAACAATGCCACACCCTGTCCGCGCAGGCGGGCTGCTTCTTTCTCCGCTTCAGCCGAAATCTTAATGGAGTTACCATCGGCTTCGGCCTGCTTGGTTTTGGTGATCAGAAGGGCCTGTCCTTCATTTTCAGCCGCCGCTTTCAGGTTATTCGATGCCACTACCTTGCTCATAGAGTCGAGGATCACTTTATCGAAAGTGATATCATTGATCTGTAAATCGAGCAGGTGATAACCCCAGTCTTCCAGGGAGTGGTCTACTTCCACTTTTACGTATTCCACAATCTCACGACGCAGGCCCAACACTTCTGCCTGTTTCTTGGTAGCAACATAGGAACGTATATTACCCTCGATAGTGCGAACCAATGCCTGCATCAGATCGCGGTCGGAAATAAATTTAAACGCCACTTTCTTGATGGTATCTTCCGATTCATTCTGCACCGAATACAGAAGCATGCTTTTGAAATACACATTGGCCTGATCCTGCGTTACCGCCTGGAACTCGAGTTCTACGGAACGGTTCTGAATGGATACTCTTTTGGCCACGGTTTCCAGCACGGGAATCTTCACATTCAAACCCGGGCGCACAATCCGGCGATATTTGCCGAACATGGTGATAACGCCTATATAGCCCTGGTTAATCGTAAAAAGACTGCTGAAGAAAATAATCAAAAGCAGGAGAATCCAACCATAGGAAGAGAGTAGCTGACCAATGTCCATATATTGAATATTTAGGGCATGAAGATAAGGATTCCGAAGCCATCAGTTCCCACAGATTTTACACCAATTCCCTGAATTATTCACGATAGTAAATCAGTATTTCCACCCGCCGGTTTTTGCGGCGCTGTTCCGGATTATCATTGGGCACAATTGGTTGGCTACTCCCCCGTCCCTGCAGCATAAAGCGGGCCCGGCTATACCCGGCGCACTGCCGCATATAGTTAGCCACGGCTACAGCCCTGGCGCCCGAGAGTCGCTGATTCAGGGTATCAGGCCCGGTATCATCGGTATGTCCTTCCACTCTTACCGAATCGATGCTACGACCTTGCTGCCGGCGACATAGGCTATCGAGAATCAATTTCTGATCGTCGGCCACTACGGCTTCGCCGGTTTCAAATAAGATATCCGGTAAGATGAGCGTATCTATTTTTACTATCCGGGTCAATGGCAAATTGAGCGGACCGGAGGGCTGCCGCTGGCGGTATGATAGTATGCGCGTCAGGAACTGGTGCCTTGCATTCTGTCCATAGATTGAATCCTTACGCTCCTGCCAGTTGGCGCAAATACTTTCGGCAGGATCCTCCGCGTACATTTCTATATCATCCACAAAAATTTGAAAGCGGGCTTCCTTATCCAAACCGGTGGAACCCTGCATATCATTCATCCCGAAATAGGCAATCTGAAAAAAAGCCTCCCGCCCATTCGCGGTATATACCAGCTCCACTTCCTGCCAGCTACTGTCGTTGCGGCGTTCAGAAGAAAATTGCATATAGCCACTGGGAGCCAGGCGCTGGATGGGCTTTCGTTCCAGTAATGGATCGATTTCCCCTAAATAAACGCCCACGCTGTCGAGCAATTGCGGATGCGGAGATTTCAGAAAAAAACGAATCCGGTATTTCTTCCCCACACGCAAGCCGCAGAGCAGAGGCGTTCGTATAAAACTTCGAAAATAGGGTTTGCTGTAATGGCCGGCATCCAGGGCGAGGCAATACTCGCCACTATGTGCGCGATTCCGGTCTTTGAAAAAATTGCTGAATCCGGGTGAAGAGGAAATCCAGGCCTCCGGAGCACATTCGGCATCATATTCCGTGCATGTATTCACTTCTTCCAAATCACTATTCAACAAAAGCGATTGCGCATTGGCTAATTGAATGAATGCAAGAAAAACTATGAGAAACTGTAATGGAATAAGTTTAAGGTTTAGGGGTTAAGGTTTAAAATGTTATTGTAGCGAACGTCTTCATTCCCCGCCAGAACTCTTGAGCTCAGGATAATTTTCCCGCAGATTTTCGCAGATTCTTACGCAGATGAACGCAGATATTTTTACCGACAAATCCTCAAACCTGCCTGCCGGCAGGTAGGTAAACAAATTACCAAATCACTCCCTACTTAAAACTTACAACTTAAAACTTCCCACTCCCTACTTCCTACTTTCCACTCACTTCCTCTGCCCACAGCTTTACCAGCTCAATCAACACTTCTCCCGCCGCCATCATGTCCTGCACGCTAACAAATTCATGTTTGCTATGAATGGCCTGCATACCGGTAAAGAGATTGGCGCAGGGTAGCCCCATAAAGGAGAGACGGCTCCCATCGGTGCCACCGCGGATGCTTTCCATTTTCACCGTCAGCCCGGTACGTTCAATGGCTTTGCGGGCATTGGCTACCACCTGCGGATGAAGGTCCAGCACTTCTTTCATGTTGCGGTACTGTTCCTTTACTATAAACTCAAACCGGGCACCTGGTTGGGCGCGTACCGCCTCCTCCACCAGGGTGCGAAGGAAATCGGCTTTCTTTTTCAGCCCTGCTGTTTCAAAATCACGAATGATGAATTCGATCGTACATTCTTCGGCTATGCCGTTTACGGCAACAGGATGCACGAAGCCCCTTCGGCCCTCCGTGCTTTCTGGCGAAAGCCTGTCTTTGGGAAGCGCCTGCAAAATTTGCCCGGCGATCTTGAGCGCATTGACCATTTTATCTTTGGCATAGCCGGGATGAGCACTTACACCGCTGATCTTCACTTCAACCGCATCCGCACTGAAGGTTTCATCTTCGAGGCTACCCCTTTCCCCTCCATCCAATGTATAGGCATATTTTGCGTTCAGCTTCTTCAGGTTCACTTTTTCGGTTCCCCTTCCCACTTCTTCATCAGGCGTAAATAGCAGGCGAATGGCACCATGCGGCCAGTCGGGATTTTTCTGCAGATAGGCGGCCAGTTCCATAATGATGGCCACACCAGCCTTGTCGTCGGCGCCAAGAAGGGTTTTACCGCTGGCCGTTATGATATCGTGGCCTATCAGCTTTTCCAGATAGGGATGCTCCGTCATACGTATCACCTGGCTCTCGTCATCAGGCAATACAATATCGGCTCCCTGGTAGTTTGTATGAAGGATGGGCTTCACGCCGGTACCACTGAGATCAGGTGCCGTATCCACATGGGCGCAAAAACAAATGGCCGGACTATTTTCATGAGAAACATTGGCGGGAATGGAGGCGTACACATAGCCATTTTCATCCATCTCCACATCGGTAATGCCCATACCCCGCAGTTCACTGAGCAGTAAACGCGATAGCTCCAACTGTTTGTTGCTCGAAGGAAAGCTCTCCGACTGAGGATCGCTTTGCGTATCAATCTGCACATAGCGCATAAAACGCGCGGCTATATCGTCCTTACTTATCCGGTTCATGCTAACTATTAAGGCCTGCGAATTTACGCAAAAAGAAAATGGTTTGTCACGTATGACAAACCATTCCTGTAATAGTTTATGAGCGGTCAGGGCATGATGATCAGGGGAGAGCCGCCTACAATTTCCACCAATTCGAGGTCAAAAGTGAGGTCTTTGCCTGCGAGGGGGTGGTTGGCGTCCAACACGATCACGTCTTCACGGATCTCCGTCACCACTACCTGAAACTGCTGTCCACTGCCATCCGACATGGCCAGGGGCATACCTACTTCCACTTCCATATCCTGAGGGAAACGCTCTTTAGGCATGGGAATTACCATATCGGGATTGCTGGGTCCGTATGCTTCCATAAAGGGAATTTCGATGGTCTTTTTCTCACCTACCGACATACCGGTAACCCCGTCATCAAAACCTTTGATCACCATTCCGCTGCCCACTTCAAATTCCAGGGGATCACGACCTTCGGATTTATCGAAAGTTTCACCATTGCTGAGGCGACCATGATAATGTACCCTTACCTTATCGCCTGCTTTTACTGTTGCCATTGTCAAATTTTAGATTTCGCAATTTATTAAGCCTGCAAGGTAGCCAAAAAAAGGGGGATGGGCAGCGACAATAGTCACGGTTTTCTGATCCTTTAATTAACAGGCCTTTATAACCAAATAATCTGCATTTTTGCAGCATGCGTACAATCATCACCTCCCTGCTGCTGATATTGCTGGCGGCTTCCTGTCAAACTCAACCCGCAAAAGGCCCCGAGCCTGCCGATCCTTCCAGGCGCGTGATCCCAGGCGCTGAAAGGTTATCCAATTATCTGCCCCTGATCAAGGGAAAGCGGGTTGCTGTTTTCGCCAACCCCACTTCCGTGGTTGGCAGTAAACACCTGGTAGACACGCTCCAGAAAAGCGGCGTCAGCATCCAGGTAATTTTTGGGCCGGAACACGGTTTTCGTGGCGATGCCGACGCAGGTGAAAAAGTGGGCAATTATGTGGATGAAGCAACTGGCATTCCAGTGGTATCGCTCTATGGCGCCAAGCGTCTGCCCGATGCCAATGACCTGAAAGATGTGGATGTGATGATTTTTGATATTCAGGACGTGGGTACCCGCTTTTATACCTATATCTCTTCGCTGGAAGATTATATCCAGGCCGGTATTGAACATAAAAAAACCGTTCTGATACTCGATCGCTCCAACCCTAATGGCCACTATGTAGACGGCCCGGTACTACAAACACCCTATAAATCATTTATTGGAAGACAACAAATACCGGTTGTTTATGGGCTCACCATGGCCGAATATGCCCAGTTTCTCCTGGGTGAAAAACTGATCAAAGGGATGGAAGAAAAATTTGTGCCCACAGTGATCGATGGAGCTATACCCAATAGTTATCCGACAACCCCGCACATAGAAGTGCATTTGGTTCGATGTGAAAATTATGATCATCGCACTATGTACGAGTTGCCCGTAAAACCATCTCCCAATCTGCCGAATATCCAGAGCATTTATCTCTATCCCTCCACCTGCTTTTTTGAGGGCACGGTATTGAGCGAAGGCCGTGGTACTTCCAAACCCTTCCAGGTATTTGGCCATCCTTCCCTGCCAGATAGTCTCTTTGCTTTTACACCCAATCCCAATGAAGGCGCCAAGAACTCCAAGAATTATGGCAAAGTAAATTATGGCTGGGACCTGAGCGGAACCGCAGAAGAAGTATTGGCAAAGGTGGACAATAAAGTGCAATTGAAATGGCTGATGGAAGCCTATCGACTCTTTCCTCAAAAAGACAGTTTCTTTATTCTCCCTAAATCGGGAAGCATGGAACAATCCTTTTTCAATAAACTGGCGGGTAATGATGAACTGTGGCGACAGATAAAGGCGGGCAAAACGGAAGCCGAAATTCGTGCGAGCTGGGAACCTGCGTTGAGCGAATACAAGAAGAAGCGGAAGAAATATTTGTTGTACGCGGAATAATTCAAGGGCCGCATACCAAAACCTAAATCAAGAAAGTGTTGAAATATCCCCAACGAATCATATTCATGGGCACACCTGAATTTGCCGTGGCTTCGCTGGAAGCGCTGTGTGAATCGGGATTCAATGTAGTGGCTGTGGTAACGGCCCCTGATAAACCGGCCGGCCGTGGTATGAAGGCTTCGGAAAGTGCAGTAAAAAAGTATGCGATAAGCCGTGGTTTGCCCGTGTTGCAGCCGGAGAAATTAAAGTCCCTTGAATTCCTGGAAGCGCTTCGTGCGTTGCGCGCCGATATACAGGTGGTGGTTGCGTTTCGTATGTTGCCCGAAGTAGTCTGGAATATGCCTCCGATGGGCTCCATCAATATTCATGGCTCTCTGCTGCCACAATACCGTGGCGCTGCCCCCATTAATTGGGCCATTATCAATGGAGAAAAAGAAACCGGAGTTACCAGCTTCCAGCTTCAGCATGAAATTGATACCGGGGCCATGCTTTTGCAGGATAAGATTGCCATTGGCGAGAACGACAACGCAGGACAAATCCATGATCGCATGAAGGATGCGGGAGCCCAGCTATTGGTAAAGACCCTGAAAGGTATATTTGATGGCAGTATTTCTCCCGTTCCCCAAGCACCCTTACCTGCGGAAGAACTGAAACATGCTCCCAAGATTCATACAGAAACCTGCCGGATTGATTTCACCAGGTCAGCCATCGAAGTACACAACCTGATCAGGGGGTTATCGCCTTATCCGGGTGCGTTTACCCGACTCGGCGACAAAGTGCTGAAAATCTTCAGCGGCCGCCCGGTCCGCGAAAATATTGCCGAAAAGCCAGGCACTATCCTCAGCGACAATAAAACCTATCTAAGATTCGCTTGCTCAGATGGCTATTATGAGGCGAAAGAAATTCAACTGGAAGGAAAGAAGAGAATGGAAGTGGGGGAATTTTTGAGAGGGAATAACGTATTACGTAATACGTAGTACGTAATACGTATTACGTGGTAAGTTGATTTTGTAGGTATTGGATCTAAGTTATCTACTTTACTACTTTACTACATCCCTAACGCCCTTACACCCTAAACCTTAAACCCTAAACCAAACGTAAAACGTAATACGTAGTACGTTATACGTATTACGTAGTAGGTTTATCTTGTAGGTATAGGATCAAAGTTATCTACTATACTGCTTTACTGCATCCCTAACACCCTTAAACCCTAAACCCTAAACCTTAAACCCTAAACCTTAAACCTTAAACCCTAAACTCTAAACCAAACGTAGAACGTAGAACGTAATACGTATTACTCAATATAGAATTTGCAATACAAACTTCTCTTCCTCCCCTATCCCCAACGCTGCCGCTGCTGCATTGCTTATCCTTATATTCAATCCCTGGTTTTGGCGGATGCCATTCATTTCACCTAATACTTTGGCGAATACGGCTTTGTCGTTGGCGGGGTTTGATAGCCTTACAATACTGCCGGTGGGCACATTATCAATCAGCAAATAATACTTCGCATCCTGCCAGCCGCTGGTGGTTTTGAAAATACCGGAGGTTACGGTTTCATTTACCTTGGGTGCCGATTTGCCGGCCTGTTGCTCAAAATAGGGTTTAAAGAACCCTATGCCCGTCCAGTTACCGCTTGTCGCCGGCTGGCTTTGCGTGGGTTGGGCTAATTCTTTTCGTGTTTCGTTTTGGGGTGGGCTCACGGTTTCTCTCTTCACAATTTCTGTAGCAGCCGGTTTTTCGGGCTGCTTTTCTTCAGCTACCACCGGCTCCTGTTTTTCAGCAGGGGCCTGCTCCTCATTATTTGTTTCACTCTCCGCAGGGATCTCGCGCTTCACGGCTGGCGTGCTGACCGCCGCTGTTGATGGTGCCGGAGACGACATCGACAAATATCCCACTATCAGTTTCGAACCCTTGTTGATATTATCCGTTCGTAAGTCGTTCCAGTCTCGAAGGCGTTCGAGGGGCACCCGGTTATGTACCCGGCTGATTGCCGACAATCCATCGCCTGCCGCTACCACATAATAAATGGGCAATCCATCGGAACTACGCTGATTAAAATTGGTATCAGTCAGTGGAATGCGTAGGGTTTGCCCCAGGTTAAGTCCGGCTTCTGAATCCAGGTTATTAAAAGCCGCCAGGTGGTGGGGGTGCACATGATAGATTCTTCCGATGGAATAGAGTCCTTCGCGGGCCACTACTTTATGATCCACATAAAGACCTTTCTCGCTTTTTTTCACCAGCAATGTACCCAGCTGCGCTTTCAGAAAACCGGTGGCCAGGAAAAATACCGCGAGGGTGATTAACCATTTCTTCATGATGATAAAGTTTGGTCGGGCAAAAATCAGCATTTTCATGCGCATGCCCAACAGTTATTTCTCCTTCAGTATTCTTAGCTCTTTGGGATAGTAATTATTGATCCGGTTGCTTAGTACATTTACCCATCCCAGCTTTTGGCCTTCAAAGGCAGCTATTTGCCAGCCCTTTCCCTGTCCCGGCCATTCAAAATCCTTTCGCTGCAGGTAAGCAATGACTTGATCAAGGTCCAGGTTTGTCAGAGGGATTTGTTTATTCAGCAGGGCACTCTGCGTCAGTGCGTGGTCGGGCACCAATTTATTTCGCATCAATTCTCCTACCCGCACGCCCGCATATACCATGTTCATATTGCCCAGCATCCAGTCTAACTCTTCCTTTATAGCCAGGGGCCAGGCGAAAACGGTATTCCCATTCTTAACCCACTCCTTTGCATTTGTATTTGTCCAATCCCGCAGCAATTCCTTTTCCTGCTTCGTCAGTCGCTCCGCCTTCGATCTGTTTTTCACAGCAAAATTGGTGCCTCCGTTCTTCTTACGAAAAGCCGCGATAAAAAAGCCTTCGCCATTTGCCAAATGTGGCCAGCTGCGGTAGCCGAAAGCCCCATCCGCCTGCACTTCCACCATTCCCCAATTGGAATCCATCTTTAAGGGCAGGGAAATCAGTTCCATTTCATTCATCAGCCATCGCAATATGTCTTCGTCTTCTTCCCGTGAATAGGAACAGGTGGAATAAATGAGCAGACCATCGTTCTTTAAAGCCGGCCAGCAATCGGCCAGGATTCTTTTCTGCCGCATGGCACAAAACTCAACCTGGTTCAGACTCCATTCGTTGATGGCGGCAGCATCCCTGCGAAACAGACCGCTTCCGCTACAGGGCGCATCCACTACCATCACATCAAAATAATCGGTCATTCTGTTGAAATCAGCCGGATCGTTATTGAGTATCGCTACATTTTCCGCTCCCCATTTAATGATATTATCCCGCAAAACCGTCGCCCGGCTACGAATCACTTCATTACTCACCAACAGGCTATCGGATGATAGCAGGGATTGCAGATGTGTGGATTTGCCACCGGGTGCCGCGCATAAATCAAGTACCCTTAGCGATTTTTTCAGGTCGGCATGTTGTAGCAGCACCTGCTCCAGCAACATGCTCGATGCTTCCTGCACATAATAAGCACCGGCATGAAAATAGGGATCGAAGGTGAAAGAAGGGCGCGTTGAAAGAAAATAGGCCGATTGTGCCCAGGGAACAGGACTAATCGGAATTTTCCAATGCGGCTCCTGCAATTTGGAAGGATTGAGGCGCACGGAACTGATTAACTCAGCGCGCTGGTGTATAGCAATAAATGCCTCCTTATCAAAACCAGGAAGACCTTCCAGTGAATGGATAAATTCGTCAGGGAGATTCACCGTGGCAAATTACTTAGAGATTCTTGATCTCCGACACCAGGTCCTGCAAAACCTTTTTGGCATCGCCAAATAACATGGATGTTTTAGGGCGGAAGAACAAATCATTTTCAATGCCCGCATAACCGGGTTTCATACTGCGTTTGTTGACGATACAGGTTTTAGCAGCTTCCACATCCAGGATCGGCATACCGTAAATGGGCGAAGCCGGATCCGTTTTGGCGGCGGGGTTCACCACATCGTTGGCACCCAACACCAACACCACATCGGTGCTGGCAAATTCCTCGTTGGCATGCTCCATCTCCAGCAGCTTGTCGTAGGGAACATCTGCCTCGGCCAGTAGCACGTTCATATGTCCCGGCATACGGCCCGCAACAGGATGAATGGCGTATTTCACTTCCACACCCTTGCTTTCGAGCAGTTTTTCCAGTTCATGACATACGTGCTGCGCCTGTGCCACCGCCAGGCCATAGCCCGGCACTATAAAGACTTTGTTGGCGTAGCTCATTACTACTGCTGCATCGCTGAGGTTAATCTCCTTATAAGATCCCTGGTCTCCAGCTTTGGCTGCACTACCCTTGCTACCCCCACCAAATGAACCAATCAGCACATTGGCCAGGGAGCGGTTCATGGCTTTGCACATCAGTATGGTGAGCAGGGTGCCGGCAGCACCTACCAGGATACCGCCTGTGAGCATCACTTTGTTGTCGTATAAGAAACCACCGCATGCCGCCGCCACACCGGTAAATGAATTGAGCAGGGAAATAACCACCGGCATATCGGCACCGCCGATAGGAAACACGAAAAAGATGCCATAAAGAAGCGAAAGGGCAAATAAGCCATAAAATAGCAGGGATGCATTAGCAGGCAGCCAGCCTATCAGATAAATTGCAACACTCAGGATCAGCAGCAATAGTGCGATATTGAAGATATGCTGCCCTTTGAAAGAGAAATCACCCACCCGTCCATTTAGCTTTCCCCAGGCAATCATGGATCCGGCGAAAGACACAGAACCGATGATAAGTCCAAGAAGTATAATAATCAAAAGTCCCACTGGAATCGTTGCTCCACCCGTCTCGCCGTACACATGCATCAGGTGATCGAATTCCACAACAGAAATAAGGGCCGCGCAGGCGCCACCCATGCCATTAAACAGGCTCACCATTTCGGGCATGGCGGTCATCTTCACTTTTTTCGCCGCCAGCGTACCCACAATGGCTCCTACCACCAGGCCTCCAAATATCCACCCATAATTACCCAGCCGCTGACCCGTTTCATCTTCATACAGAAAAATGGTTCCTACAATAGCGAGGGTCATACCACCCGCAGCGAGCAAATTACCCCGCCGTGCCGTAGCAGGATTGCTCAGCATTTTCAATCCGAGGATAAAGGTGATGGAACCAATTAAGTATATAAGTGTTAGCAGCATGGATATTGTTGATTCGGTTATTTGG
Organism: Terrimonas ferruginea; assembly: GCA_044463125.1. Classification (GTDB taxonomy): domain Bacteria; phylum Bacteroidota; class Bacteroidia; order Chitinophagales; family Chitinophagaceae; genus CAYMZZ01. The sequence goes on along the minus strand of JBIQMS010000048.1, from coordinate 11,615 downwards.
AAATTCGGGTATTTGATAGGCAGCGTAGAGTTGAGAGTTTAGAGTTTAGGGTTGAGAGTTTAGAGTTTAGGGTTGAGAGTTTAAAGTTTAAGGTTTAAAGTTGAAAGATTCGCTCCTTACTCACGCCTCACGATTCACGCCTCACGATTCACGATTCACGCCTCACGATTCACGCCTCACGATTCACTCCCTACTCACTACTCACTACTCACTACTTCTTCTTCTTAAACATCTCCAGCATCCTGTCTGTCACCACAAAGCCCCCAACTACATTCAAGGTTCCCAATACCACGGCAAGAAAGCCCATGATCAGGGCCAGGTAATTGTCGGTTTCCGCTTTACCCATCACTATGATTGCTCCAATAATGACCACACCATGAATGGCATTGGCGCCGCTCATCAGCGGCGTGTGCAACACTGAGGGTACGCGGCCAATTACTTCAATGCCCACAAAAATCATCAGCACCACGATGTAGATGATTTGCTGATTGGCATGTATCCAGGAGAGAAAGTCTTTCATGTTATACGTTTTACGTAGTAAGTTTTACGTTTTAAGTTTTAAGTTATAAGTTTTAAGTTATAAGTTTTAAGATTCAAGTCTTAGGTGCCAGTTGTGTAGTATTAGAGTCAATAATACCCAGAATGCAAAACAGGTTGCGACCCTACTCCCTACTTACTACTTACTACTTACAACTCCACCCGCTCCGCGAATCAATTCATCTTCCTCATTTATTTCAATCTGTCCTTCTTTATTAATGATGAGTGCCAGAAAATTCAGCACATTCTTGCCATACAATTTGCTCGCATCGGAGGGCATGCTGGCGGGGAGCATGGAGTTGCCCACGATTTTTACCCCATTAAATTCCACGGTTTCATTGTTGCGGGTAAAGGGTGTATTGCCACCTGTGGCGGCGGCCAGGTCGATGATCACCGATCCATTGCGCATACGCAGCAACATCTCTTCCGTTATCAGGATGGGGGCTTTCTTTCCCGGAATCTGGGCTGTAGTGATCACGATATCCGATTTGGCAATACTCTCCGCAATCCTTGCCTGTTGTTTTTGTTTGTATTCCTCTGTTTGCTCCACGGCATAGCCGCCCGCTTTGGAAGCGTCGGCCGCTCCTTCCACTTCCACGAATTTGGCACCGAGGCTCATTACTTCTTCCTTCACCGCAGGTCTTGTATCAAAAACTTCCACTACCGCGCCCAGGCGCCGGGCAGTGGCAATGGCCTGCAATCCCGCCACACCTGCGCCAAGAATAAGCAGTTTGGCCGGAGCAATACTGCCCGCGGCGGTCATAAACATGGGGAAATACCGACCATAAAGATTAGCGGCCAGCAATACGGCTTTATAGCCGGCGATATTGGCCTGTGAACTGAGCACATCCATGGCTTGCGCCCTTGTTGTGCGCGGCAACATGTCTAATGAAAAAACTTTCAGGCCCGCGGCTTTCCACTGTTCAGTTCTTTCTTTATGGAAGAGGGGCTGGTAAATGCCAATGAGAATGCGATCCTTTTTCTGCGTGAGTGGCCCTTCTGCAGGTGCCTGAATGCTGAGCAAAATATCGGCACCGGCTGCGATTTCATCAACGCTGGCCAATCTGGCGCCCGCTTTTTCATAATCCGCGTCGCTGCAAAAAGCGGCGGCCCCTGCTCCTGGTTCTACCCATACTTGAATTCCTTTCTTTGTTAATGTGGCCACTCCTTCCGCCAACAGGGAAACCCTGGTTTCAGGAGCGGTTTCTTTCAGTACTGCTATTACCATTCAGGCCTGTATTTTTCAGCAGTAAGATAGGGGATTCTTTTTGAATTAGAAATTTGAGGATTCGGTTATTTACAGGGCTATGAAAATAATATTCGCTAAAAACGAATCGTGAAATGTTGGGGTTCATGAAATTCCCGGCGAAGAAATACGATACCTATGGAAAACAGATCTAAACTGCAACGAGCGGCGCCGTGGGCTTTAATAGTAGCCCATGCCTGCTCCATTTCCGCACTCCAGTGGATATCGTCGAAAATCAGAATGCTGTTGTTGTGCGTATAGGGAAGGATGGCTTCGAAATATTGCAAAGTGGGTTTGTACCGATGATTGCCATCAATAAAAGCAAGATCCACGCGCCGCAACTGCTGCAGGGCTGTTGCCAGGGTATCATCAAAATTGCCGGTTATCTGCACAATGCCATCCAGGCCCAATTTCTGAAAGTTTCTTCGCGCCTTTTCGGCTATTGCCGGCGCACCTTCGAGGGTCAGCAAACGCGCTTCCGGGTTACCCATTTGGAGGTAAGCGCTGCTAATCCCCAGCGATGTTCCCAACTCAAGAATGGTTTCTGGTTGGTAATACCGGGCGATACGAAACAATAATTGTCCAAACTTCCGCGACTTGGCTGCATGCTTCGCAATGGAGGAAACTGTTCGTTGCCTTCCGGCACCGCTCCCCGAACCGGCCCCCAGGTCCAGCACTTCGAGGGCTTCCCGGTCCCTCCTGAGCTCCGCACGCATGGCTTCTACCTTCGCATATTCGGTGTACGCCTTTTTGTCCTGCAGCAGCTCCCGAATAAAGGCGTACACAAATGGCGAATGCATGCCATGACCACGGCTATTGCCGGCCTTTAGCCGGTAACTGAGATAACGCGCTGCCAATTGAATGGGTGAATAGGACATTTGGCAAATCTAATGCCCCGGGTTCAGCTAAAAAAAAATGTGCGAATGGCCAGACCATTCGCACATTTCCTTTTTGCAACTTAAAGCAACTAATCGTCTATATCTCTGTTCCGGTTTCTGTTACCGAAAGTAAATTCGGCATCGCCGAATTTATAGCTGAATGTGAGTCGGAAATTGCGCACATTCCATCGACGATAAGAATCCTGGTAAAAGTTTTCCGTATCGTAGATGGTACCCCAGCGATTGGTGTTAAAGACATCGTTGATACCAAACGTAATGGTAGCCTTATCTTTTTTGAGAAAATCCTTGCGGATGGCGAGGTCCACACTGTACTGCGATTTGCGACGGCCCTGCGGAATCACTTCCGGCGATTCGTACTCACCCATGAGCTGAAAAGCCAGCTTATTGAAGAATGAACTACCCTCGTTCATGATGCGGTAATTCATCATCAATTTAGCTTCCCAGTTGAAACCCTCATTGCTGAGATCGAGGTTATTCACCCGCGCTTTCACGGTACGGTACTGCAGGTTCATGGTGGGTGTAATTTCAAAATACTCTCCCACTTTGTGCTGCAGGGTAAATTCCGCTCCATAACGATTGGTAACACCCGCGTTGATAAAGGTATTCAGGATGGCATTCGGATCAATCGCCGCATTTTGCAACTGCTGGTACTGCGCAGTGGTAATGGTATCACTGTACTGTGTAATATCATCTGGATTATTGCGGAAATAAAGCACACCCAGGAAATTGCCCTTATTATAATTATGGCTGTAGTTCAACTCAAAGGAGTTAATGAACTCCGGACGCAATTGAGGATTACCCTGACGCAGGTTGGTGGGGTCATTGATCTCTATAAATGGATTGATCTGCCAGAACCGCGGGCGACGGATACGACGCGAATAATTCACCTGCAGCTGATCGTTCTCCGACACTTCCTTACTCAGGAAGATACTGGGAAATATGGCATTCCAGATATTCTTGAAATTACGAGGATACTGATAGCCAAACTTAAAAGCGCTATCGATCATCAAACCATCGAATTCCGATACCTCGGTACGCAATCCTAACTGGTACCCGAAGGTTTCAATTTTATTGGAATAGGTTACATAGGCCGCATGCACCTGCTCCGTGTATTCATAATTATTGCTGAGCGATAATTTTTCGGGCACGCCATTGGTCAACGAAAAGGCATCGTATTTACTACGGCTATAGTTTCTGAAAGTGCGCAAACCCATTTCAATCTTCGAGTTTTCGCTGATGGGATTGGCATAGTCGATTTGCGCGGTCAGCTGATTGCTGTTTTCGTCGCCGATATTTTCTACCAGGGTGGTTTGCGAATAAGGAGAACCATCGGGGAAGAAGAATCCGTTCTCGATGCTTGAGTTCTCATCGCGCGAACCATAATTGTAGGTTACATCAGCCGTCAGCTCCTGTCCGGCTTTGGGGAAACTATGCTTATAGTTCACCGTGGTACCGTTTCGCTTGAAACGGGTCTTACCATCCGAAAAACGCTGACCATAGTATTCCATCACTTCATTGCTGTTGAGGTACACCTGGTCCTGGTCTTCATCGAACCGGAAATTACCCCTGCCTAGTTGCTGGGTAATACTGATGGTGTTGCGATTGTCAATAAAATAGTCAAAGCCAAAGCGAAGGTTTCCAAAACGACGCATTCTTTCGTTCCAGGACGATTGGTTGAAATAATTATCAACCACGCCATTCTCCTTATTCTCCCGATACGTTTCGCTGCGTGCGCGCCCACCCGACTGGTTATAGCCACCGCTGAGGTAAAAGTTCAACTTGCCCTGGCGGAGGTTGAGATTCAGGTTGCCGTTGGCGATATCAGGCGTACCCACGCCCAAAGTGAGGATACCATTGAGGCCTACCCTTTTGTTTTTCTTCAATACAATATTGATGATACCACCCGAGCTGGCCGCGTCATATTTGGCCGATGGATTTGTGATCAACTCCACCTTATCGATATTATCTGCAGGTATCTGATCAAGGGTAAGAATGGTGGGACGTCCATCCACGAAAATCTGTGGCTGACTATTGCGCAAGGTTACATTCCCGTCGATATCCACCGATACGGATGGAATATTTTTCATCAGATCAACCGCCGTGCCACCGGTGGCTGTATAACTCTTGGCTGCGTTGAATATTTTTCTGTCGATTCCCAACTCAAGTGCGGGCTTGGAGCTGGTAACAACAACACCCGTTAGCTGTTTCACTTCGCCGGAGAGGGAAATATTGCCAAGGTCCTGGCTGAAATCGGCTCTGCCGCCCTCTGCCACTTGCGCAGGGATGGTTTGAAAAATGGGCTCAAAGCCTATTGCGGAAATCTGCAATTTAAATTCAGTATTCGCGGGTAGTTTTTCAAAGCTGAAATCACCGTTGGGTTTCGACAACATGCCCCGGATCAGGCTATCCCCAATAAATAATTGTACGGATGCAGCTTCTACCCCTTTTCCTGTTACTTCACTTACCAGTTTACCATACAGCTTGTTCTCCGGCACGCGCATTTGCAACTGATTGCCAGGCATTTGCTCGCCTTCTCGCTCGTTCTGGGCGTTTGCGGGTAATAAAAAAATAACAGTGGCCAACGCCAGCAGTAGATACTTCATCATTCGATCAGGTGTTTAGTGGTAAAAAGCCAATTGGCTAACAATGTGTATCCTAAATGGTTGGATAGCAGCCAATTTTTTGACAGTTCCGGTCGGTAGTGCTTTTCAGGAATCGCAAAGTTACCTGCTTTAGACGCTCAAATGAAGTAATACCAGCGGTTTCTGTTTATATAATAATAGCGCCGCTCGTCCATTTAAAGTATTTGTTAACATTTTGCGGGTGAAGCTGTTGAGTGTGTGTTGACATACTCCCTCATTTGCTCCCATGAATCAGGATGAAACCATCGCATGGCGATGTCTTTCTTAAACCAGGTGAGTTGTCGTTTGGCATAATGCCTTGTATGCTGTTGTATTAATTCCACAGCACGCGACAAATCATATTTGCCATCGAAATAATCAAAAAGCTCTGCATAGCCTACTGTTTGCAGCGCCTGCAAATGGCGAAAAGGAAAAAGGTTTCTCGCCTCCTCTTCCAAACCTTCCTTCATCATTTGCAGAACCCTTGCATTGATGCGGGCATAGAGTTCGGCCCTCGGCAACTCCAGCCCGATTCGAATAATGGAAAAGGGCCGATCCTGCGTTCTGCCCTTCTGAAAATGAAGGATAGATTCACCGGTTGATTCGAGCACTTCCAGTGCGCGGAGGAGGCGTCGGGGATTATGAATTTCCCCTTGCTGAAAATAATCCGGATCCTTTTGTGCAATCTCTTGCTGCAGCCAGCTCATGCCACCCGCTTCATATTGCTCCAGAATTTTTTTCCGGATATCGGGCGCGATATCGGGTATTTCATCCAAACCATCGCAAAGCGCGCGAATGTATAATCCGGTTCCCCCGGTAAGTACTACATGATGATGCTGCTGAAATAACCGATCCGCAATGGCTAAAGCCTGCTCCGCATAAGCCGCCGCGCTGAGTGGCTGGTGCATGCTGTGTGATGCGATAAAATGATGCGGGATTTGCGATAGCTCCTCTGAACTGGGCCGTGCGACGCCGATATTCAACTCGTGGTAACACTGGCGGCTGTCGGCAGAAATTATTTCCGTTTGCAACCACTCGGCCAACCGGATGGCCAATTTCGTCTTACCCACCGCAGTGGGACCCGCCACCAGTACAAGGTATTTTGTCTTTTCCGACATCAGCTTTCTTCGTCCTCGCCTGCCGTGCCTTCTTCGAGGCCCATGTCTTCGCCATCCTCATCTTTTTCCGCAAAACCGTCGCCCACCTGGCTCAGGTCATATTTCTCTTCCACATCGGCAAATTTTTCGCCAAGCAATCCCTTGGTGCCATACTGGCTGGGGGCGATTCCCTCACTGCGCATCAGGGAAGGATAGCTGAGCCTCGGATTCTCTTCTTTCGATACATTGATCAATTCGATGAGAAAGGTCCAGTTCTTATTAAAGTCGTAGAGATAAACAAATTTCTGGTTGGGATCCCTGATTTCGGAGCCAATACTGGTTTCTTCCATCATCAGCGGAGGAGCTTTATACTCCTTGTCGTATTTCTCCAGGCTGATCTCACGGCCGCGTTGCCAGTGATCGTTGCTACGGAAAAAAGTGGCTTTATGCTTATTGTCAAATTCGTAAGCGCGCAATATACTTTCGTGGAGTTCCAGGAAAGTTTGCGTGTGCCTGATCGCTACATCGCGATAGATGCTTTCGTCTTCTTCGAAATAAATCCTGAATTTTAGAATAGCCATTGCACAAATTTAGCGATTCCGGTTTAATAGTTAAGAAACCCCGCCACCCGCTTTTAGCCCCATTTCAGCAGCTTTCTCGTGAATAAACTGCTCAGCCGCTTCCTTTGTGTTGGGAATCACCCCATCGAGTATGGCATCTTTCAAAGCGTCTTTCAATATCCCCACTGGTTTGGAAGGCGCCAATCCGAATGTTTCCATAATCCATTCCCCCCGCACGGGTGGTTGCCAGTTGCGGACATGGTCTTTCTCTTCTACCTCCCGGCAGCGCTGCCGCACCAATTGAAAATTCTCCAGGTATCGCTTTACCTTGGTCTTGTTTTTTGAAGTAATATCCGCTTCGCACAATGCCATTAGAGCTTCAAAATCATCCCCCGCATCAAAAAGCAGCCGGCGTATGGCACTATCGGTGATATTTTCTTTGGTAAGACTGATGGGTCGCAGGTGCAGCTCCACCAATTTTCGTACAAAGCGCATTTCTTCGTGCAGTGGCAACTTCAATTGATTGAAAATTTTGGGTACCATACGCCCTCCCACCACTTCGTGTCCGTGAAAGGTCCAGCCATGTCCGTCTTCAAATCTTTTTGTCGCCGGCTTACCGATATCGTGAAGGATAGCGGCCCATCGAAGCCAGAGGTCCCTGCTTTTGGCAGCAACATTATCGAGTACCTGCAAAGTGTGATAAAAATTATCCTTATGCCCGTGGCCATCAATATATTCAGCGCCGGCCAGGTCAACCATCTGTGGAAATATTTTTTTCAACAATCCTGAGCGATACAAAAGATCAAAACCAATAGAGGGTCGCTCTGCGAGGATGATCTTGTTCAACTCATCGGTGATGCGTTCTTTGGAGATAATACGAATGCGATCCGCCTGTTTCCGGATGGCTTCGAATACTTCGGGCATAATTTGAAAACCCAATTGTGTAGCAAACCGGATGGCGCGCATCATGCGCAGGGGGTCATCACTGAAAGTAATATGCGGATCCAATGGCGTTCGGATCAACTGATTTTTCAGGTCCTCCACACCATTAAACGGATCAATCAACTGTCCATAATCGGACTTATTCAAACTAATCGCCAGCGCGTTGATGGTGAAGTCGCGGCGCTCCTGGTCGTCCTTAAAACTGCCGACTTCCACTTCAGGCTTTCGGGATTCCGCACGATAACTTTCCTTGCGGGCACCCACAAATTCCAGGTCGAACCATTCAGGTTCATGCTGTGCAGCTTTTCGTTGTAACAGAATGCGGATATGAGCCGTGCCAAAATTCTTGAAATATTGCACCGAGGGAACCGGCCGGAATTGCTGGGCCGTGGCTTTGGCCAGCGCAATGCCATCACCTATACACACAATATCGGCATCCTTTGTTTCGCGCCCTAATATCTTATCCCGCACAAAGCCGCCAATCAGGTAGGCATCTACCGCTAGCTGCTCCGCGGCTTTGGCCACTTTTGCAAAGAGTTCTTTTTCTTCTCCGGTACAATTAATCTGCATAAGAATGAACAAAGATAAAATTTCTACGCCGCATGTCAGCGTCGTATCCATTCCACTTCGCCGTTTTTCCATCGAATGATGGCCGAAGCGGTTGCGGGTTGATCCTCCTCCTGCCGATGTTTCACTACATAATCTACCGCATTGGGGATGGCAGGGTCAATATCTGCAAAGCGCGAAGGAGAAGCCTGTCCCGATAAATTAGCTGAAGTGGAAACAATAGGCCTGCGAAAGCGCCGAATCAGGTGCCGGCAAAATTCATCACGGCAAATGCGGATGGCTATGCTGCCATCAGGCGCCACCAGGTTGTCGGCAAAGCCAATAGCCCCTTCATATACGACGGTGGTGGGCTTTGTCTGTTTTTCGAGAAAATCAAACAGGGCCAGGTCAGCGGAAGCCACGTATTGCAGAATATCTCTTTCACCTGCCACCAGTACGATCATTGCTTTGGTACCCGGACGTTTCTTGAGTTGATACACTTTCTCCACTGCCGCAGGATTAGTAGCGTCGCAACCAATGCCCCAGATGGTATCGGTGGGATAAAGTATTAGCCCACCTGATTGTAATACCGATAAGCAGGCTTCAATATCTTGCTCGAAGGAGTTCATAGAACTTTATTGTAAACATCCATCACCGATTGCACATAGCGTGCTGGCGCAAATGCTTCCGTATGCAAAAAGCCCTTTACCCGCATGGCCGCGGCCAGGCCTTCATCAAAAATGACTTTTCTAATGGCCTCCGCGATATCCTCCGCTTCCAATGGATTCACATAAAGTGCCGCATCGCCCCCTACTTCCGGCAAACAGGATTGATTGCTGGTAATCACTGGCAGTCCTGCCCATAGCGCTTCCATCACCGGCATGCCAAAACCTTCGAAGGAAGATGGATAAAGCATGGCGCTCCCCATCTGATAAATTACGGATAGATCGTCGGTACTCAGCCAGTCCTTAACCCCTGCTGCCTGAGGGTCTTCCGAAAGAAACCTTATCCGGTTACCAAGATTGAATTGGATGATAAAGTCTTTAACCTGCTGGTAATACCGCCCCTTTCCTTTGCCCACCACCAGCAAAGGCGGAATCGGCTCGTCGCGCAAGAGATAATAAGCCTTGCAAATGGTCAGCAGGTTTTTTCTTTCAATGATGGTGCCCACGGAAAGAAGAAACCGCTCGGGCAACTGGTACCGATCGCGTACCCGTTGCTTGTCGGCCTCGGTAGCCAGCCTGGCGAAAAGAGGGGAACAACTTTGGTAACAAACGTCGATCTTGTTGCCGTCAACAGCATACATATCCACCAGATCCTGCCGGGTTTGCTGGCTGGTAGCAATGATGCGTGCGGCATGGCGACAGGCATTTTTGTATTTCCGTGTATAGATACGCCGGTCAATAGCTTTGTATTGATCGGGATAGCGCTCATGGATCAGATCATGAATGGTAACGATGGCGGGTATGCCGGTATCCTGCACGCCTATAGGAATTTCATGACTCAGGCCATGGTATAAATCGATCCCCAGTTTTTTCAAATCTTTTTTCACCCAACTACTCCGCCAGGCAGACCGAAACAGATTCGACATAAGCGATCCTGGCAATACTTCCACGATATTATCATTTGTAAAGCGATAACGGGATGAAGGTTTGGGATTGAATAAATAATAGGTATGCCCGGGATAATGTTCCGAAAGCAATTCAATCAGCGTGCGGCTGTAATGGCCCAGGCCTGTGTGGTTATGATAAGCCCGCTTGGCGTCGAACCCGAAATTCATTGAAGCAAAGATAGGGGCGTTTTACGTTTTACGTATTACGTTGTACGTATTACGTTTTGAGTTATAAGTTACGAGTTTTAAGTTGTAAGTAGGGATTTGAAAGTGATTTCCGAAATCAATTCTTCAGCGTATATGTGCGAAACAATCTGCGCAGATTTTTGGGTGCCGCGCAAAACGAAGTCGAAAGTTGGTATAATATCCACGATCAATCTACTCATGACTTTATTTTCAACTTCCTTCTTGACACCTACTACTCCCTACTCACCACTCACGCCTCACGCTTCACCGCTCACGCCTCACGATTCACGCCTCACGCTTCACCACTCACGCCTCACGATTCACGCCTCATGATTCACGCCTCACGATTCACGCCTCACGCTTCACCACTCACCCCTCACGATTCACGATTCAATAATTGCTTACTTTCGCGAAAAATTTTTACCATATGTCTGATTTGCAGAATAAGATCCAGGCAGCCTGGGCCAATCGTGAATTGCTGAAAGATGAAAACTACAGCCAGGCCGTGCATGCCGTTATTGAAGAAGTGGATAAAGGTCGCCTGCGGGTGGCTTCGCCTTCGGAGCAGGGCTGGCAGGTAAATGAATGGGTGAAGCAGGCCATCCTTATGTATTTCGGTATTCAGCCCATGCAAACCTGGAACCTGGAGCCCTTTGAGTTTTATGATAAAATGTTGCTGAAGAAGAACTATAAGGAATTGGGAGTACGCGCGGTGCCCCATGCCGTGGCACGTTACGGCGCATTCATTGCACGCAATGTTGTACTAATGCCTTCCTATGTCAATATCGGCGCATATGTGGATGAAGGAACCATGGTGGATACCTGGGCTACCGTAGGTAGTTGCGCACAGATCGGAAAAGGCGTTCACCTGAGTGGTGGCGTGGGTATTGGTGGTGTGTTGGAACCCCTGCAGGCTTCGCCTGTGATTATTGAAGATGGATGTTTTATTGGTAGCCGCTGCATTGTGGTGGAAGGAGTACATGTGGAAAAAGAAGCGGTGCTGGGCGCTAACGTGGTACTGACGCAAAGTACCAAGATCATTGATGTAAGCGGCGCTGAACCCAAAGAATACAAGGGTCGGGTACCCGCACGCAGTGTGGTGATCCCCGGCAGTTATACCAAAAAATTCCCGGCCGGTGAATACCAGGTGAGCTGCGCCCTCATCATTGGCCAGCGCAAAGCCAGCACCGACCTGAAAACAAGCCTCAACGATGCGTTGAGGGAATTTAATGTAGCAGTGTAGGAGAGAGAGAAATTTGGGAATTTGGAGATTCGGAAATTCGGTGAATTGTTGAATTCTCAAATTCTCAAATCCCCAAATCACTGTTGTCCGGTAAAAATATCAAAAAAGTAAAAGATAAGGGGCTCA
>JBIQMS010000047.1:0-34627 GCA_044463125.1 Terrimonas ferruginea | reverse complement strand
GGGGTCGGGGGCGGGCAGGCTTTCCACATTGGCGAGCTGGCCCAGGTGGTTGCCGCTGAGGATGCGGCTCTGGCGGATGGAGGCAGGCAGCCCATCGAAGCCGATACCCAATTGGGTATTAGGCTTGGCTACACGAAAGAGATTGTCGGGGCCCACGGAGCAGTACCAGTCGGCGCCCAGGCGGGCTACATGGGGTATCAGGCGCTGGTCGGGCCGGCCTTCAGCATTGAGCAGACTATCGTCGATGTGCATGCGCAGCACTTCGCAGATCACCAGGTTGCCAGCGCCGCCTTCGGTACCCAGCGGTTTTACCTCTATTACCTTACACTCCAGCCTGGCCTTGCTTTCCTTCACCATGGGCGGACGCACCAGCGTGGCCCGTTCTTCGGTAAAGCCCGCTTTCACAAACTCGTTCACGCCTTTGGGGTATTCGCAACTGGCGAGGGAGGCCTGCTGCACCATGTCGTACGTAACAATATTGATCACCACTTCGGGCACTTGCTTCACATTCTCCAGGGTATGCTTGCTGGTATTGTTGCGCACCCTTTGCGCCGGCGAAAAAATAACGATGGGCGGATTGGAGGAAAACAGATTGAAAAAGCTAAATGGGCTCAGGTTCACATTCCCCTCCCCGTCAACCGTAGAGGCAAAGCAAATGGGCCGGGGCGCTACCAGGTGCTGCAGAAAATATTGCCGGTCGGGTACCGAAAGGTCTTTGCAATCTACGGTCATGGTTAGTGGTTTATGTTATTGTTAGCAGCCGCTTTTTGTCATGCTTGATTTAAGGCTCTTTCTAATACTTGTAAGTTGTTGATATATTCTCTTGAATGTTCCCATCCATTTGCAAGTTCAGCCCAAATTTTTTGACGTTCAATAGCAAGCTGAATTATTGGTTTGTTTGGCAGTTCTATCATTCCTTCGTCAACCAATTGGGCAAAACCTGTTGCAATAACAGAATTGTCTAAGGTGTAGATATACTGATGGTCGTTAAAGTTGGCGTCTTCCATTTGGGACCTTATCAATTTTTCATCCACTATTTTTTGATTGTAGTCGGCAAAATTCATATCACCTACACTCTCAATAACCCATTTCAAACACTCCAATGTCGGGGTTTTGGGATTTGCCTTTCTCCAATCTCTAAATTCTGCTAAAGCAGTGTCGCCTTCGTCTGACCCAAACGGGGCAAGCTCATCAATGCAACTCCAAAAAAATTCTTCAGGGACAAGTTCGACGGCTTTCGGATGGGCATTTTCTATGTCTATACCATATTTATCTTCCTGTTCTTCCATAATTTACAATATTCAGTTTAAATGAGATGGTTGTGATAAAATGGCTGCTATCAAGCTTCATCCTTACTTATTTCTTCACCCGCTTCAAAATGCTCCAGTCGCTTTCTTCGGGCTTCATTTCGTTTTCGAGTACACCCAACTGGTCTATTTCCATCACTACCTTATCGCCAGGTTGCAGCCATTGCTCGGCATAATTGGGGTCGTTGAGCTTGCCGGTGCCATTCAACTCCAGAAAACAACCTGTGCCTACGGTGCCGCTGCCGATAACATCGCCAGGGTAGAGGTCCACCCCATAGCTGGCGCGCTCAATAATTTCGGCAAAGGTCCAGTCCATATCGGCCAGGTTGCCTTCGCTTACCTGCACGCCGTTTACGGAGCAGGTCATGCGCAGGTTCCAGTTTTTGCCTACATGGTTTTCTTTGGCGGGTACTTCAAAAGCGCTGAGTTCATCCAATGTTACCAGCCAGGGCCCGATGGCAGTAGCAAAATCTTTTCCTTTGGCGGGGCCCAGGTTCAGCAGCATTTCTTCCATCTGCAGGCGGCGTGCGCTCAGGTCGTTCATGATCATTAGTCCACCGATATAGGCATCCGCTTCTTCGGCGGGTATATTGCGGCCGTGTTTGCTGATTACGATCGCGGCTTCCAGTTCAAAGTCGAGCTTTTCAAAATGATCGGGCATGCATTGTACCGGTCCGGGACCCACTATGCTATGGTGGTTGGTGAAATAGAAGATGGGGTATTGATCAAATTCCGGAATCATCTCCACCTTGCGGTTGCGGCGTGCGGCCGCCACGTGCTGGCGAAATGCATAGCCATCGCGGCAACTACTGGGAAAGGGCACGGGCGCCATAAGCTGCAATTGATCTACGGGTATGCCACGGCTGCTGGTTCGGCTGCCTTCGCGCAGCATCAGCTCACCCGCCTGCGCAATGGGCAGGTAATCGTCCCAATAATTCAAAAACAGGTTCATACTATTGGGCAGGTCGGGATGCAATACTTCCATATCATACACGAGACCATTGATCAATACGCCTAATTGTTCCCTTTCATCTTTTACATAGCTAAGCAACTTCATAATTATCCTTTAAGTGCCGCTAAGTTAGGAAGCTTGTATGTAACTTAACCCCATGAAAAGATATAGCGCTCTATTGCTGCTGATGCTCTGCTCTTTTTATGGCATGAGCCAGCATTCACAAAAATGGATCCGCATCAATCAGTTAGGTTATCTCAGCAATGGAACCAAAGTGGCGGTTTGGTGCAGTAAGCAAAACGAAAGCCTGCAAAACTGGCAATTGATCAATGCCAAAACCAAAAAGATCGCCAGCTCGGGCAAAGCGGGCGCAGCATTTGGCGCTTATGGTCCCTTTCAGCAAACCTATCGCATCGATTTTTCGCATTTTACCCAGGCCGGTACTTATTACCTGCAGGCTGGTGGTATTAAGTCGCCTGAATTCAGGATCGGTAATAATGTGTACGATGGCACGGCCGATTTCTGTCTCAGGTATATGCGGCAGCAACGCACGGGCTTCAATCCTTTCCTGAACGATAGCTGCCATACCCGCGATGGCTATGTGCTGTATGGTGAAAAAGCTGGTATTGCCGACAGCACTTATGTGGATGTAACCGGAGGCTGGCACGATGCGAGCGATTACCTGCAGTATTCCACCACATCGGCCAACGCCACCTATCATTTGCTGATGGCTTATCGCGATTTTCCCGGCTCTTTTGGTGACGCGCATCGGGCCAATGGATTGCGGGGGCAAAATGGCCGCGCCGATGTGCTGGATGAAGCACGCTGGGGGCTGGACTGGTTATTGAAAATGCATCCGCGGCCCGACTGGCTTTTTAACCAGATTGCCGACGACCGCGACCATATCAGCATGCGCATGCCCGCACTCGATAGCCAGTATGGAAGAGGCCACGAGCGGCCCGTTTATTTTGTGAGTGGCGAGCCGCAGCAGCGGGGAAAGTTTATGAATAATACAAAGGGAACCAGCTCCACGGCGGCGAAGTTTTCGAGTGCTTTTGCGTTGGGCTCCACCTTATTTGAATCGGACCAGGAATATGTGGGTAAGCTGATCGATAAAGCCTATTCGGCATTGCAATATGCATATCGCAAACCCGGGGTTACGCAAACCGCATCGGTGAAAGCGCCTTACATATATGCAGAAGATAATTGGGTGGATGATATGGAGCTGGCGCATGCGGCATTCAGCGCCATGGAAAAATATCATTTCAAACAACAGGATACCAGCATGCTGCCCAAATCGCTGGCCTTTGCGCGGCGCGAACCTACCACACCCTGGCTGGGTACGGATACGGCGCATCATTACCAGTGGTATCCCTTCATCAACCTCGGGCATTTTGAGCTGGCCAAACAACTGGATGGTGCGGCGAAGGCGGAATTGATAGAATACTATCGTCGCGGTATCGACAGTGTTTGGAAGAAGGCGGAGAAGAATGCGTTTTACCGGGGCATACCTTTTATCTGGTGCAGCAATAATCTTACCGCGGCTTTTACCATACAGTGCAAATGGTATCGGCAACTGAGCGGCGATACGCGCTACCAGGCATTGGAGCAGGCCTGTATCGATTGGCTTTTTGGCGCCAATCCCTGGGGTACGAGCATGGTGTATGGACTTCCTTCCTGGGGCGATACGCCGGTGGATCCACATTCGGCTTTCACGCATATTAAGCACTATCCCATTGATGGGGGCCTGGTAGATGGGCCGGTGTACACCAGCATCTATAAAAACCTGATTGGGATTACGCTCAACGATCCCGATGAATATGCGGCATTTCAAAGCGATCTCGCGGTTTATCATGATGATTATGGCGACTACAGCACCAATGAGCCCACGATGGATGGAACGGCTTCGCTGATTTATTTGCTGGCGGCGCAGCAGGCCGAAGGGCAGGAGGCGCCGGTAACACATCTTCGCTACGAACAGGGCGCCATTATCCGGGGCAATGTTGCGGAGAACAAGATCGCTCTCGTTTTTTCGGGCGATGAATTTGGAGATGGGGCCGATTTCATTCGCCAGACCCTGCAGGATGAGAAGCTGAAGGCATCCTTTTTTCTAACGGGCCGATATTACAAGAACCCGGCATTCAAAAAGCATTTGCAGCAATTGCATGCCGATGGCCATTATATGGGCGCGCATAGCGATCAGCACCTGCTATATGCCGATTGGAGCAACCGGAATAAGCTACTGGTAAGCCGGACAGAATTCGAAAAAGACCTGCGGGCGAATTATATGGCTATGGAAAAATTGGGAATACCTTCAAAGGAGTCCCGGTATTTCCTGCCACCCTACGAATGGTACAATGATAGTATTGCCGCCTGGACCCGCGCCCTGGGCTTTCAGCTCATCAATTATACGCCCGGCACCCTGAGCCATGCCGATTATACCGTACCCGGCACAAAAGCTTATCGCGGCAGTGAGGAAATAATGCAGAGCATTCTCCGTTATGAAAGTGAAAAACCGGGTGGGCTCAATGGGTTCATGTTGCTGATGCATATCGGTACCGACCCTGCCCGTAGCGACAAGTTTTACCGGCATCTCCCCGCGCTGATACGAGAATTGCGCCGAAAAGGCTATGGTTTTGTGCGGATTGATGAGTTGCTGGGCGCATCGGCCAGTTGATCAGGGTATCCCTGATGTTGGTCATATTCTGTAACCATTCCTTTTTTATCTTTGCAACATGCAGTTCGAAAAGATTCACAATAAGGGACAGGCCCGCCTGTTTAAGAGCGATTACCTGGAGATGCTGACCAAGACCCATCCGCTTGTGATCTGGGGCATGTATTTACCCGTGATTGGTTATATGTTGTATTATGGGCATAATAGCCTGGGCTTTTCGGTGGCCCGTGTGTTTACGGTATTTTTTATCGGAATGTTTTTCTGGACATTCTTTGAATATATAGCGCATCGCTTCCTGTTTCATTGGGTAGCCGAAACGGAGCGGGCGAAGAAATTCGTGTACACGCTGCACGGCAATCACCATCATTATCCCCGCGATAAGCAGCGGCTCTTTATGCCGCCGGTGCCAAGCATCATTATTGCGTCGGCTTTGTTCGGGATCATGTACCTGATCATGCGTCAGTATGCGTTTCTTTTCTTCCCGGGTTTTATCCTGGGTTATCTCATATATGGTTCCATGCACTATGCCATTCATGCCTGGAATCCTCCCTTCAAATGGATGAAGCCCCTATGGCGCAATCATCACCTTCACCATTACAAAGACGAGCACAATGGTTTCGGCGTTAGCTCCACCATTTGGGACCATGTATTTGGTACTATGTTCGATTTGAAAAAGGAAAAAGAAGACAAGGAGAAAGTGCGGGAGCTGATGTTTGGGAAAGGCGCTGACCGTGAATCGTGAGACGTGAGGCGTGAGGGAGGTTTAGGGTTTAAAGTTTAAGGTTTAAAGTTTAAAGTATTATTGGAGCATACTCACGATTCACGTCTCACGCCTCACGTTCCTCACGTCTCACGATTCACGGCTCACGATTCACGTTCCTCACGCCTCACGTCTCTTCCCCGCCTGCCGCTCTATCATCAGTTCAGCAATTATTTCCGCCGCATCTCTGTCGGGTTGTTGTCGTAGAGCGCTCTTCAGTTTGTCTTCATCCACATCAATCCGGTACAAAATTGTCAAGAGTTTGTTGAAGTCGTGCTGTATCAGTTCGTTGATGGCGGCCACGAGTTTTTGTCGGGCATCATCGCCTGCCTGCAGTTCCATCCCAAATAGACGTACCGTTTGTTCCAATGCTTTTTCGATGGGTGAATCATTTTCCATCTCGTGATTTTTTTCGTTTACCGGCCGATGAATTCCGCGGTGATGCGGGCGGCCTGGGCGCAGGCATCGTCGAGGTTGTCGTTCACGATACAGTGATCAAAATGATGTTTGAAAGAAATTTCGTAGGCGGCTTTATTAACCCGATCGCGTAATGATTCCGGCGTTTCGGTACCCCGCGATTCCAGCCTGCGTTTGAGTTCCCCTACCGACGGAGGTTCTATAAAAATGCTCAGGGAGGTTTGCGGAAATTGTTGTTGCACGTGTATGGCGCCTTTCACGTCAATATCAAGCAGGGGAATCTGGTTATTGTCCCAGATGCGTTGCAATTCGGTGCGGAGTGTGCCGTAATATTTTCCTTCATATACCATTTCCCATTCTACAAAAGCGCCTTCGCGGATTTTCTGGCGGAAATCTTCGAGGCTCAGGAAATAATAATCCACCCCGTCTTTTTCGTGTGAACGGGCCTGCCGGGTGGCGGCGGAAATGGAAAAAGCCAGCTCAGGATATTTCTTCAGCAGAAAATGCGTGATAGATGTTTTTCCCGCCCCGGAAGGAGCGGTGATGATGATGATTTTATCCTGGAATTGAGACATTGGATGTGCGAAGTTTAGGGTTTAGGGTTTAAGGTTTAAGTGAGTAGTAAGTAGGGAGTAGTGAGTAGGATGTTGATAGTAGTTTGCAGGAATTGTATTTCCTGCTTTCAGCTCTCAACTTTCTAGTCACTATTTTTCAGTTTCCTCCCTGATCTGCGCAAATCTGCGCGAATATCTGCGAAAATCTGCGGGAAACTTCTTGTATTCTGAAACTGTTGCAAATGCGGGCAGCTTTCCCGCAGATGTGCGCAGATTTTTTCGCAGATGTACGCAGATATTTTTGTGCAACTCATCATTGTCCCTTGCTAAACCACACCTACCGACAACCCGCAGCTACCGACAACCCGCACCTACGGCGCGGCGTTTTCTCGTCTAACGATTTCTACCAATAACCCGCTCCGCCGCGGCGGAGCGGACTCACGCCTCACGATTCATCCGCCACGGCGGACACGCGCCTCACGCCTCACGTCTCACGTCTCTCAATCTCCGCTCCCAGCGCTCTCAGCCTTTCATCAATATATTGGTATCCGCGGTCTATTTGTTCAATATTCTGAATCACACTTTTCCCTTCGGCGCTGAGGGCGGCTATCAGGAGCGATACACCCGCTCTGATGTCGGGGCTGCTCATGGTGATGCCGCGCAGCTTTTGCGCACGCTCCAATCCTATTACAACCGCACGGTGGGGATCGCAGAGAATGATTTGCGCGCCCATATCTATCAGCTTATCTACAAAGAAAAGCCGGCTTTCAAACATTTTCTGGTGTATCAGCACGCTACCCCTTGCCTGGATGGCCGTTACCAGCATAATACTGAGCAGGTCCGGCGTGAAACCGGGCCAGGGATGATCGTAAATGGTCAGTACACCTCCGTCGAGATAGCGCTGCACTTCATAGATCTCCTGTGCGGGGATATGGATATTGTCGTTTTCAATATTGAGTTGAATGCCGAGCTGTCGAAATTTTTCGGGGATGATGCCCAGGTGCTCCACTCCGGCGCCCTTGATCAGGATATCGCTCTGCGTCATGGCCGCCAGGCCAATAAAGGATCCCACTTCAATCATATCGGGCAGCATGCGGTGTTCGGTGCCCTGTAGTTTTTCTACGCCTTCTATGGTTAGCAGGTTGCTGCCGATACCGGATATGCGGGCACCCATGCGGTTGAGCATGCGGCAAAGCTGTTGCACATAGGGTTCGCAGGCCGCATTGTAGATGCTGGTGGTTCCGTTGGCGAGCGCGGCCGCCATTACAATATTGGCGGTGCCGGTTACGGATGGTTCATCGAGCAGCAAATGCGCGCCTCTCAGGTCGGGTGCGCTCAGGTGGAAGAATCCATCTTCGGCATTGTAATCGAAACGGGCTCCCAGCTTTTCAAAGCCGATGATATGCGTATCGAGCCGGCGGCGGCCGATCTTATCACCTCCAGGTTTGGGAATAAATGCCCGGCGAAAGCGCGATAGCATGGGGCCGGCCAACATGACGGAGCCACGGAGTCTGCCGCTTTTCTGGCGATAATCTTCGCTATGCAGATAATCCACGTCCACATCATCGGCCTGGAAAATGCAGGTATCGCGGCTGGGCCGCTGCACTTTTACCTTCATTTCCTGCAGCAGCTCAATCAGCAGGTTTACATCCAGAATGTCGGGTATGTTGGTAACAACAACCGGCTCCGCCGTCAGCAGAACGGCGCTTATAATTTGAAGCGCTTCGTTTTTCGCGCCCTGGGGAATAATGGTACCTGAAAGGGGTTTGCCCCCTCTAACAACGAAGCTGCTCATGGGAACTGTTTGGAGATTGTGGCCGGATCAGTAGCGTTTCTTCTTGAAGTTGCCGCCCCGGTTGTCGTTGCGGCGACCACCACCACCTCCGCCACCGTTGCGGTGCTGGAATTTTCCGCGCTGCTTGCCATAGCCACCGCTTCGTTCGCGGTTGTCCTGTTGCCTGAATGCTTTTACAAAAGGCGTATTGGTGAAAGTGAGCTGACCATCGGTAATGCTGGTGAGCTCGCTTTGTATGGCATCGTCGTGCACGGTTTCCTTATGCCAGTTGTTATAGGCCAGCTTCATATAGTAGGCCACAGCATTGGCAAAGCCTGCCCTTTTCTCGGGGTCTTCTTCCTTCAATGCTTTTTGCAACACCACTTCCAGGTTCTTACCCAGGTGCGAAAATTTGGGGTAACGTTTGGGATATGGAAGGGGCTTGGGCTTTTCGCTCAGCGATTCGCGGGTAGGTATGGGGTAGGGCGATTCTACATCCAGTTTAAAGTCGGAGATCAGGAAAAGATGATCCCAGAGTTTATGGCGAAAATCTTCCACATTCTTTAAATGAGGGTTCAAAAACCCCATCAACTCAATCACAACCTTTGCGTTGCGCTCTCTTCTTTCCTTGTCCTCAATGCTGAGCAGGTGCTCGATCATTCGCTGCACATGGCGCCCATATTCACGCATGATGAGGTGGTTACGCGTAGTATTATATTCCATAAAATGCTAAGAGTGAAAGGACAAATGTAGGAAATAACTCGATAGGGGCAAGAACCTTGAGTTTGGGCAAAAGGAAAGGGGCCCCGAACCAAGGCCCCTTTTACAAGCCACCATCCTCTTCCACCTAAGAGGTCATTTAATTAAGATTTGAGCGACGCTTGTTGTTTGCGTCTGTTTATCGGTCAGCCTTAACCAGTACACACCGGTTGGTAAATTAGCGACCTGAACCGGGGCTTCACCTGCTGCTACAATATCTTTCTGCACTACCAATTGCCCCTGCGGGTTAAAAATTTGGATATTGAACTTTCCTTGTACACTATTATCAAATTTGATACCAATTAGCCCATTCGAGGGATTGGGATACACAGAAAATTTTGTACTCGCGGAACTTTGCAGATTCACCTGCTTAATATTACTATAGCGAACATACCCGTTGCTATACACCTGCTTGATCCGGAAGTAATAAACACCCTGTTCTCCATTGGGTACATCATATATAACACGATAAGCCTCCGTACTGTTCGTGTTTTTTTCAACAACAGATATACTTGTAAAATTTCGGCTATCCCTACTCACTTCAGGCTCATAGTGATAGTTGGCAAATGGGTCATCATAGCCCGTCCATTTTAATTCCGCACGCGTATCGGTGATCTTTGAAACGTTAAAGATTTTAACATTCAGCGGCAGCACAGCCGGCGGGCAGGTACAATACTCAAATCGGAAATTTACGAAGGCTGAAGTGAGCACCAGCGTGGAGGCATTACCACCGGTTACGGATGCGTTGGCCGATACATTTATTTCGTAATTGTAGGTCACGCTATCCAGCCCATAAAACTGGGCGATGGTGGCCGAATCGCTGATGGTGCGGCAAAGATCATCGTTCAGCACAGTGTCTTTACCAAAAGCCACACGGTCGGGGCCTGAGTTCATGATTCCATCCGTTGCAGCCAGGTTATACGGACCATAATTCTGGGTAATGGAATTCGACAGGGGAGTGGAAAGTCCGGGTCCTGAAATCTGATCTGTCCGGATATAGGAAAACGAGGCCGTTTGAGGTGAATTCGAAAAGTTTTCAATGGCCAGGGTATCCACAATACCCGTGATGGTTACGCAGAGCCGCACGCAGGTAACCATGCCGAAACTGGGATCAAATTGCGGAAACTTTACGGGGGTATTGGTGATACCAGTTCCGAAGGCGATGGTGGTATCAAAAGCCGTGCTTCCTCCCGGGTGTCCGTCGGGGCACTGTGCGCTTAGTTTGTCGCTCAGCATCACGGTGAAAATCAAAGGCAGCAGGACTCTAATTGCGGTGTAAATAGCTTTCATAGGCCACCGGTTTGGGTAAATACGGATTATTGGATTACTCTTAAAAACTACAATAAAGGTAGCCCTGTATGGCTCCCTATACAATTGTATTAGTTCGTGTTTTTCTGCGCCGTATTTGGTGAAAATGGGCAGGAGCGAATACGAGAAAAATTACGGTGCTGGTATAGGTAAATATTCCCCTATACATGTAAATGATACGATAATTGTATAGCAAAAACACGCAAACAAATTCGCAAATTTACGAATTATGAATTCGCCCCGGCTTGCCTCCACAGCCATTAACTTTGCAGCCCATGCACATTTTAATTGATGCCCGCTCTGCTTCCCGCATTGAACTGCCGATAGAATCGACCCTGGCCGATCTATACCGGCAATGGGCCCTCAGTTTCCCGGATCACCAGTTTACCTGGCTTTTGCAATCGGGTGAAGAGGCGCCGGAACTGCCGAATATCCGGACCATTCTGGCACCGGCGCTGCCGGCACGTTTCGGCCTGCTCCGCCATTGGTATCGCAAGTCGCTGCCAACGGCTCTGAAGGATGAAAAGCCCGACTGGCTGGTGCCGGTACATGGGTTTGCGGAGCCGGGTTTGCCTATCGCGCAGCGTTGTTGGTTGCTGCGCGCACCTGGGCGTCATTTTTTGGAGCAAAATATCCTCTCCCGCTGGCGCTATCGCCGGCAATTGCCGGCCATGCTGCAACACGCTAAGGGTGGCTGGCTCAATGAAACGGGATGGGATCTGCTGGAGACATCCAAAGCCGGCATCGACCGCAGCGAATGGATGATGCTACCGCCTGTTGCCGTTAGCAACAATGTTGCCAGCTACAACGAATCATCGCGCTACGATATCGACTACCTTACCGGTGGCCGGCCCTTTTTTGCCAGCTATGTGGCGGGGGAATACCCGGCAGATACGCTGAACCTGATGAAGTCGTTTTCACTTTTCAAGAAGCGGCAGCAGAGCGATTGGAAACTGATGCTGATCGGCGACCGCAACGCTGAATACAAAGAACTAATGCGCGCCATTGCCGCTTACAAATACCGCGACGATGTGGTGCTGCTGGAAGCTTCGGAGGCAGAAAAGTTGACCGCACTGGAACTTTGCTATGCGCTGGTGCAGGGGGCAGGTCAGCACCTGGCCATCACCCTGCTAAGCCTGGCCCTTTCGCAGGGTACTGCGCTGATTCTACCCGAAAAATCGCCACGTGCCGACTGGCTGGGCGAAGCGCCGCTTTATGCGCATAGCGACCAGATTACGGAGATAGCCGAATGTATGATGCGGGTGTATAAGGAAGAAGAGTTGATTCGCCACCTTCGCCTGAGTGCGCAGCAATTGTACCGGCGGCTTAGCCTCGAAAACCTGGCCCGCCAAACCTTTCGATTCCTGTGAATGAATTAATCCCTTTTTAATTCCGCATTGACCTCGCATAATTTTACTTTTGCAATCAAAATGAAATAAGATGCCCCAATCGAATATCATCATAGATGTAAAAACGGATGATAACCACATTCCCGAAGGAATAGGCTGGAAAGCGTCGAGCACCGGCAATGACGAAGTGCAGCAAGCCCGTGCCATGATGCTCGCATTTTGGGAACCCTCGGAAAGAACGGCCCTCCGCATCGACCTTTGGACCAAGGAAATGAAAGTGGATGAAATGGCCGATTTCTTCTATCAAACCCTGATGACCATGGCCGATACGTATGGAAGGGCTACACAGCATCAGGATATGGTGGAGGATATGAAAAAATTCGCAAGAGGGTTTATGGAGAAGTTCAGGGAAAAGCAGAAAGGGGAGTAGACGTTATACGTAGTACGTAGTACGTATTACGTTTTAAGTAGGATGGATTGTTGGGATGCGTTCTGAGTAGTGAGTAGGGAGTGGGAAGTAGTTAATAGATAGTTTCTGCGAAAATCTGCGGATGAATCTGCGCCAATCTGCGGGAACTGCTTCAGCACTTTAATCAGCTTCATAGTTCAGGCGAGTTTTCCCGCAGATAAGCGCAGATTGTTACGCAGATGAACGCAGATAAGTGATTAATTGAAACTGTCAACTTTTTTTAGAACCTGACACAGAAGTAGGTAGTAGCAAACTTGCATCATGCTTCAAACTTCCTACATGCGACTTAAACCTTAAACCCTAAACAAAAACGTAATACGTATAACGTAAAACTTAAAACTTCCCTCATGTCACTGGAACAAAAAATCATGTCTTCCCTCAAAACCGCTATGCTGGCCAAGGACGAAGCCGCTTTGCGGAGTTTGCGCGCGATTAAGGCGGCTATATTGTTGGCTAAAACATCAGAAGGCGCCAAAGCAGAATTGAGTGAGGATGATGAAATGAAGCTTTTGCAAAAGCTCGTGAAGCAGCGCCGCGATTCGCTGGAGATTTTTCAACAACAGAATCGTCCCGACCTGGCAGCCAAAGAGCAGGAAGAGCTGAATGTGATTGAGCAGTTTCTGCCCAAACAATTATCGCCCGAGGAACTGAAGGCCGAGCTGCAGGGCATCATCAGTGCTGTTGGCGCCGCCGGGCTAGCTGATTTTGGTAAAGTAATGGGCATAGCGAGCAAGCAACTGGCCGGCAAAGCCGATGGTAAAGCCATTGCGGCTACGGTGAAGGACTTGTTAAATAGCTGATCCCTTATACGAGGCAGCAGGCTGTTTCGTTTCAATTATACCTAAGCTCAGCGCCATGTTCCTCGACATTCTTTTACTAATCGCACTCGTATTTGCACTCATCAAAGGGTTCCGAAGAGGACTTATCGTGGGTGTGTTTTCATTTATTGCCATCCTGGTAGGACTTGCCGCCGCCATCAAGCTATCGGCGTTGGTGGCGGGCTGGCTGGGTGAGAATGTGAAGCTATCTGCCCAATGGATCCCTGTTGTTTCCTTTGCGCTCGTGTTTATTGTAGTGGTATTGCTGGTTAGGTTGGGAGCCAATCTTATTCAACGCACCGTAGAATTGGGAATGATGGGCTGGTTAAACCGCATTGGTGGCATGGCATTTTATGCCGCCATAGTGTTGATTGTATTCAGCGTGTTGCTGTTTTATGCCACCGAACTGGAATTAATAATGCCCGCAACCCAGGAAAAATCGTTAACCTATAATTGGGTGGCGCCTTGGGGACCCAAAGTGGTAGGCAGTTTTGGCGAAGTATTACCCTTTTTCAAGAATATGTTTGCCCAGCTCAGCAGCTTTTTTGGCGATGTGGCCGATAAGGTAGAACCCACGGTTGGTGCCTGAATATTGGCAGGAATAATGAGGCCTGTTTAGCTACTTCCACGATCTCCCCACTTCTTTCCTACAAAAGCTGGAAACTCCGCATCTTTTTTGTAAATTGGAACTGCATGGCTGGCCTGCAGGGTAGCGGGCAATCGGTCCATTTCCAAGTGGGCATCAGCCTGTTATCTTTGTATCAATAAGCGTACGGGGTAAGCCGTAAAAACATAAATTGCGGCAAAACGACTATTTTAGCAAAAATTAATTGTGCGGGGAAGATGACCTACGAGATTAAACAGGATAACAAGTTCAGATTTATTGAAGAAGGCGAGGGTGAACCCCTTGTGTTGCTGCATGGCCTGTTTGGCGCACTGAGCAATTTTGAGCCGCTGATCAGCTATTTCAAGCATCATAACAAAGTGGTGGTGCCCATGCTGCCCCTGCTCGATATGGACCTGCTGCATACCTCGGTGGGCGGACTGGCCAAATTCGTACATAAGTTTATTGAAACACGCGGCTATCAGAATGTGCACCTGCTCGGTAATTCACTGGGAGGCCATGTGGGCCTTGTTTATGTATTGAAGAACCAGCCCGAATGCATCAAGTCGATCATTCTTACGGGAAGTTCAGGATTGTTTGAAAATGGAATGGGCGATTCATACCCCAAGCGTGGCGATTATGAATATATCCGTAAGAAAACGGAACTCACTTTCTATGATCCCCGGATGGCTTCCAAGGAGTTGGTGGATGAAGTTTTTTCCATCACCAACAATCGCCTGAAAGTCATAAAGATTATCGCCCTGGCCAAGAGCGCTATCCGCAATAACCTGGGGGAGGAACTCAACCAGATCAAGCATCCTACGTTATTGATCTGGGGACGCAACGACAGCATTACGCCGCCATTTGTAGCCGAAGAGTTTCACAAACTGATCCCGAACAGCGAATTGCATTTTATCGACAAATGCGGCCATGCCCCCATGATGGAGGTTCCCGATGAATTCAACGTGATCCTTCACAAATTTTTGAAAAAACTCAATGAGCCTGCAACAGTTGCATGATCGTTGAGGTCTTAGTACCGAACCCCTAAAGGAGCCGCTATTCATGCTAACAGGAGAATTACAAACTCAAGCTCTTCCCTGTCTGCGCCCGGATGATTCCATTAACCAGGCCATACAGATGATGAGCGATAACCAGGTGACCCATTTGCCAGTGGCTGACAATGAGTTGTTTCTGGGTTTGTTGAGCGAGGATGAACTCTTGCAGGCGGAGGATGCGAACGGTACCATTCAGGAACTTATACCCACGGTTGGCAATTTATCGGTGAAAATGAGCGATCATTTTCTCAAGGCCCTTCAATTGGCCGCCGAGAATGATTTAAGCGTGGTACCCATTACAGACAACGAGAACCATTTCGTAGGCGCCATTACTTATGCCGACCTGCTGAAGCAGGCGGCCGGGTTTATGAGCCTCAACGCGCCCGGCGCGCTGATTGTGCTGGAAATGGATAGTAACCAGTACTCATTCAACGAGATAAGCAAATTGGTGGAGACCAATGATGCGCAGATCACGCAACTGAATACCTCCAATGATCCCGAAACCGGCGTCATGCAGGTTACGATCCGTGTGAATAAGCCGGAAGTTTCCGATATTGTAGCTACATTCCAGCGCTATGAGTATAATGTGAAGTATTATTTTGGAGAAGAGATTTATACCAACGAGCTGCGTGATAACTACGAAAACCTGATGAATTATCTGCGAATCTAGATTCAGGTATTTGCAGTGGAATGGAAGCCGGGGATGCAGAGAGAACTGAAATATGGTATTTGGCTCCTGTTAGCGATTGCCTGCTGCCAGCAACTGTGCGGCCAGAGCTCCAATGGCAAAAACTCCCGCGACGAAGCTCCAGAATTCATCGACTATTCCAAACCCATTCCTCCCGCTCCGGACGATAAACTGTTTGTTGTACGCGACATTGTTGTAGAAGGCAACAAGCGTACCAAATCCAGTATCATTCTTCGTGAACTTTTTTTCAAAACCGGCGATGCCATGCTGCTGCAGGACCTGGTCCGGCGCTTTGAAGGCTCGCGCCAGCAATTGATGAATACCACACTGTTTCACGAAGTGGTAGTGGCGCTCAAGAGTTTTAGCGGCTACAATGTGGATATCCTGATTACGGTAAAGGAAAGATGGTATATCTGGCCCGTACCTTATTTTAAACCCGTGGACCGCAACCTGAACCAGTGGCTGGTGGAGCAGAATGCCAGTCTCGACCGCGTGAATTATGGCCTCAAGATGCTCCACAACAATACCACCGGCCGCAACGATAAATTGCGGGTATGGCTGATTCATGGATATACGCGACAACTCGCGCTCAACTACGACCGGCCCTATATCGATAAGAAGATGAAATGGGGGCTCAACCTGGGTTTGAGCATGGGCAAGAACCGCGAGATCAATTATAATACCATCGACGATAAGCAGGCTTTTTTGAAAGATGGTGAATACCTGCGCAATTTCACCACGGCTTATGCCGAGCTAAGTTATCGCCCCAAAATAAGAACCAAGCACCGTTTTGGCATTGCTTACGGCCGCGAAGAAGTGGCCGATACCGTAGTATCGCTGAACCCCTATTATTTTGCGCAACAACGCCGACAGGTGTCGTATCCGGAGTTTTATTATGGGATGTCGTATTATAATCTCGACTATATTCCTTATCCCACACGTGGCTATGCGGCGGAGATCATGCTCCATAAGCGGGGTTTCAGCAAGGCCATGAACCTTTGGCAACTCACGGTAAAGGGTTCGGGCAACTGGCCGCTGGGCGCCAAAACCTTCGCGAGCATCAATGCATTCGGTACTATCAAGCTGCCCTTTAACCAGCCTTACTATAATCGCCGGTTGCTGGGCTATTCCGATGTGTTTATGCAGGGCTATGAATACTACGTGGTGGATGGCATGGCCGGCGGCTATGTGAAAGCCGCCCTGGGCCGAAAGCTGTTTGGGTTTAAAGTAGGCATACCCGGCACCCGCAAGCTGGCTCCCAAGAAAATTCCCTTCAATATCTACACGCGGATTTATGGCAACGCCGGTTATATTTACAATAAATATCCGGGTGAAAACATCCTGGCCAACCGCATGCTCTACTCCACCGGTATCGGTATCGATATCGTGACCATTTACGACTTTACCTTTAAATTCGAGTGGTCGTTTAATCAGTTAGGGCAGAATGGATTGTTTTTGCATAGGAAAACATTGTTCTGAGAAGTTTAGAGTTTAAAGTTTAAGGTTTAAGCCCTCCACTTTAAACTTTAAACCCTAAACTCTAAACTTTACAACAAATCAACAAATGAAAATCGCCATATACGGACGGGTAATAGACGAAGGGCAGCAGCAGGATTTGCAGGTATTTTTTGATGAGCTGGAAAAGCAGGAGATGGAGCCGGTGGTATATCGGGATTATCATGAGCAGCTCCGTCAATGCATACGGATGCCGGAAAACACAACGGTTTTTGAAAGATCTGCCGACCTCAATGGCGAAGTGGAGTTTATCGTGAGCCTGGGAGGCGATGGTACCTTACTTGATACAGTTACGCTGGCGCGCGACAAGGGCATACCCATCATGGGTATCAATTTCGGACGGTTGGGCTTTCTGGCCAGCATCGGTAAGGAGGATGTGCGCGAAGCCGTGCAGGCCATGGCCCGACGCAGTTATGTGGTGGACAAGCGAACCCTGATACACCTGGAATCGGACCTGCCCTTGTTTGGGGAAGTGCCTTATGGGTTGAATGAGTTTGCCATCCACAAGCGCGATATCGCCTCCATGATCAAGATCCATACCTATATCAATGGCGAATTTCTGAATACCTATTGGGCCGATGGCCTGATTGTGGCCACACCCACAGGATCTACCGGCTATTCGCTGAGTTGTGGTGGTCCCATCCTGTTTCCCGATACGGGAAGTTTTGTGATCACTCCCGTGGCGCCCCATCACCTCAACGTGCGCCCCATCGTTGTTCCCGACGATAACGTAATTTCTTTTGAAGTGGAAAGCCGAGCGGGCGAAATTATTTGCGCGCTTGATTCGCGCAGGGAAATGGCGGGCAAGAATGTGTCGCTCGCGGTGCGAAAAGAAAATTTCTGCATCAGCCTGCTGCGCATTAGTGAGAACAGCTTTTTGCAAACCCTGCATAGCAAGCTGAGCTGGGGAGTTGATAAACGAAATTAACGGCAGGCCGATAAAAGAAAATTGCTATTTTGCCGTTCTATTTATTTGGACATTAGAATTCTGGTTATGATGAAAAGGATCTATGGCCTTGCACTGGGCCTGGCTATCGGGGTATTGAGCGCACAATCCGTTAAGTCTCAGGATGCCATTGTGCAGGAAGGGGAGTTTGGTATTGGCCTCGGTGGGGCACATTATTTTGGCGATCTCAACACCACCGCTTCCCTCAACCGCCCTAAAATGGCGGCTACCATCTTTTTCCGGAAGAATTTTAACAATTATGTTTCAGGCCGCATAGGCGCCAGCTTTGCCCGACTCGGCTATTCCGATATCTACAACGATCATAACGAATACATGCGTCGCCGCAACCTTAGCTTCAACAGCAATGTGTGGGAGCTAAGCCTGCAGGGCGATTTCAACTTTTTCCGTTTTATGCCCGGTGAGCCCGGCTATAATTTTACACCCTATGTTACCCTCGGCGCCGGCATCTTCAGTTACGATCCCTTTGCTTATCTCAACAACGAAAAGATATTTCTGCGCCAGCTCGGTACCGAAGGGCAGGGCAGTAGCCTTTATCCCGACCGCAAACAGTATAGCAGCATGGGCATCAGCTTTCCCATTGGTGTGGGAGTAAAATATGCCCTGAATGAACGCATCAATATTGGTTTTGAAGTATTACACCGCTTTACCAATACCGATTACCTGGATGATGTGAGCAAGACCTATGTGGACCCATCAGTTTTCCCAACCAATGCAGACGGTACTCCTTCAGCAGCATTTCTTCTCCACGACCGCAGCTACGAAGTGGGCGAACCCATCGGCCTCCCCGGCCGCCAGCGTGGCAACAGCCGACAAAAAGATCAATTTGTAACGGCCATGTTCCACGTAACCTTTAATCTGCAATCGTATAGGTGTCCGACGGCGAATTGATGAGACGTTGTACGTAGTACGTTTTACGTAGTACGTTTGATTTGGAGCTTGAAGCCTTCATTATTTTCAGAATCAAAGGCGTATTAGAATTCTGCCAATTCTTCCCATTCTTTCATCAATCCTATAACGTAATACGTATTACGTAGTACGTATTACGTCTTAATGTTTGATTTAGAATTGCTGATAGTTCATCAGTTTCAGAATCAACGACTTAGAATTACACAGCTACTGTATTCCTTGCTTAATCCCACAAAAAACCTAAAACGTAATACGTACAACGTACAACGTAAAACGTATTTCTCTCCAGTTTGCATCAAAACAAATACCTTTGCTCCCCTGTAAAACCCGCTTGGGACAAAGCTTCTATGGCTTCATTGTTGGAAAAGATTGATAAGGACCGGCTTCCCCGGCATATTGCCATCATCATGGATGGAAATGGTCGATGGGCTAAGGACCAGGGGCAGGACCGGCTCTATGGACATTTCCATGGCGTGGAGAGTGTGCGGAATATTGTGGAAGGTTGCGCGGAATTGCAAGTGGGATATTTAACGCTTTATGCATTTTCTACCGAGAACTGGGACCGGCCTGAATACGAAGTAGTGGGGTTGATGGAGTTGTTGGTGAATACCATCAGGCAGGAAGTGGAAAGCCTGCATAAGAACAATATTAAGCTGCATGTTATAGGCGACATGAATATGTTGCCCGAATATGCGAAGCAGGAATTGAAGGAAGCGCTCGATTTTACCAGTGGCAATACGGGCCTGAACCTGATTATGGCCCTAAGCTATAGCGGGCGATGGGAGCTGCTCAATGCCGTAAAAAGCATCGCTTACGAGGTAAAGGAAGGACGAATGGGAGTGGAAGAGATAGATCAGAGTACGCTGCAACGCTACCTGGCTACCAGCAATTTTCCTGATCCGGAACTGATGATACGCACCAGCGGTGAATACCGTATCAGTAATTTCCTGCTCTATCAGCTGGCTTATGCGGAACTCTATTTCACGCAGGTGCGCTGGCCCGATTTCAGAAAGGAAAACCTGTACGAAGCCATCCTGGATTACCAGAATCGCGAACGCCGTTTTGGTAAAACCAGTGACCAACTCAGCCCCACGGAGCATTAACTAAAACAAACCCTGCACAAGGGACCTGCAAAGCAGGCCCCTTGTGCAGGGTTTTAACAAAGGATTTCGATATTTACCGTTAATTTGCCGGCTCGACCGCCTTGTCGGCAATGCCGGTAACCATAAGCTAATTAACTAATTGTGAACCGCTAAGGGCGGGATTTGACTGACTTGAACAACAAACCATGCGACGAATTCTATTCCGGGCAACTGCTCTTGTGACCTTGCTGATAACAGTGATGCTGACCGCAGAGGCGCAGGATCCGGATACTACCAAACCCACTTCGGTTGACCCCCGTCTGATTGAGTGGGAAAATTCCACCACCCCCCGCGAATACGTTATTGGCGATGTAACGGTATCGGGTGTTCGCTACCTTGACTCCGCCATTGTACTCTCTATCTCCGGATTACAACCCGGACAGAAATTTGTTCATCCCGGCACCGATATATTCGCGCGCGCCATCAACAATATGTGGCGCCAGAAGCTTTTTGGTAATGTACAGATCTACGCCACCCGCATCCAGGGCAACCGGGTCGATTTTGAAGTAAGTGTGGAAGAAAGACCGCGATTGGGTTCTTTCAAGTTTTTTGGTGTAAAGAAAGCAGATGCCGAAGAGCTGGCGGGAAAAATTGGTTTGACCAAGGGAACTATCATCACGGAAAACATGCGCCGCAATGTGGTGGAGATCACCAATTCCTTCTATAAGGAAAAGGGATTCCAGAACATGACGGTTAATATTATTGAACGACCCGATCCTTCGATCCCCAACTCGAATGTGATGAACATTTATGTGAACAAGGGAAAGAAAGTGAAGATCGATGAAGTGAATTTCTACGGCAACGAAACCGTAAATGGCCTCAAACTGAAAAAGCAACTGAAAGGAACAAAAGAGATGAGCAAGCTCACGCTGTTCCCCAATCAGTACAAGAGCACTTATGGCAACAGCGATCACATGAGCTTTAAGGAGTATGTGAAAGACTGGGGCTTCCTCTCGCTGACCAAAACCAAGCAACTGCTCGATCCTTATATTCGACTCAAACTCTTCAGCTCTGCCAAATTCAACCCCAAGAAATACGAGGAAGATAAGGCGAAGCTTTTGCAGTACTACAATTCACTGGGCTATCGCGATGCGCGTATCGTGCAAGACACCATCGTGATGGATACGGCCGATGCGAGACTTTATGTTGATATAAAAGTGGATGAGGGCCGCAAATACTATTTTGGAAATATTACCTGGAAGGGCAACGCCAAATTCACCGATTCGCTTTTGAATGTGGTACTGGGAATTCAGAAAGGTGATATTTATAATGTAGACATCCTAAATCGCCGACTGGGTAAGGAAATGTCGCAGGATGGTGGAGACATTTCTGCCTTCTACCAGGACGATGGTTATCTCTTCTTCCGCGTGGAGCCCGTGGAAACGGCGGTTTATAACGATACCATCGATCACGAGATCCGCATCACCGAAGGTCCGCAGGCGCGAATCAAGAACGTGACTATATCGGGTAACGAGCGAACCAAGGACCATGTGATCCGGCGCGAATTGCGTACGGTACCAGGCGACCTGTTTAACCGCTCGCAACTGATCCGCTCCATTCGCGAACTGGGCAACCTGCAATACTTTAACCAGGAAACCATTAACCCCGGTGTGGTACCCAACCCCGATGATGGAACGGTGGACATTAACTGGACCGTTGAAGAAAGATCCTCCGACCAATTGGAGCTCTCTGCCGGTTGGGGTGGTGGTATCGGACTTACCGGTACACTGGGTGTTACTTTCAACAACTTCTCTATTAAGAATATCTGGAAAAAATCGGCCTGGGATCCGCTGCCTACCGGCGACGGACAAAAACTCAGTCTTCGTTTGCAGTCAAATGGCCGTGCATTCCGTTCTTACAATTTCTCCTTTACTGAACCCTGGCTGGGTGGCAAGAAGCGTAATTCATTTACTATTGCTTACAACAACAGTAAGTATTCGAATGCGTTCGATTTCCTTACTGGTCGATTCGATAATGCCCGTTCCGATACCAATTATCTGAAAGTTCAGGGCTTCTCTGTATCGCTGGGTAAGCAGTTAAAATGGCCCGATGATTATTTCAGCTTGGTATATTCACTCAACTTTACGCAATACAAGCGTCGCAACTATGGTATTTTCCAGGGCGTGAGCGATGATGGTGTTTCCAACAACTTCAGCATGAAGATTGCTTTGCAGCGTTCTTCGGTGTTCGATCCCATCTTCCCGCGCAGTGGTAGCAATATGGTGGCGAGCGTACAGTTTACACCGCCCTATTCGCTCTTCAATCCCGACCTGGTGAATTCGGATGATCCATACAGGAACCCCGAGTACCACAAATGGCGCTTCAATGCGGAATGGTATGTGCCACTGGGCCGACCCATGGGTGCGGAGAAGAACCGGCAGTTTGTGTTGAAGCTGGCTGCTAAATATGGCTTCATGGGCCGCTACAACCGCAAGCTCGACTATTCGCCCTTTGAACGCTTCCAGGTGGGTGATGCGGGCCTGACCAACAACTTTGGTCTGTTGGGTTACGATATCATCGCGCATCGTGGTTACCCGGTATATCAAACATCGGATCCTACCATCAACCCCGATCAGCAGCAGGCCAGCCGCTTCTTTACCATTTTCAACAAATACCAGTTGGAGCTGCGCTACCCGCTGGTGACCAACCCGGGCAGCACCATCTATGGCCTGGCCTTCTTTGAAGCCGCCAATGGATGGTTCGATTTCCGCGACTATAACCCCTTCCGTCTGCGCCGCAGTGCGGGTGTGGGTATGCGCTTCTTCCTGCCCATGTTTGGTTTGCTGGGCTTCGACTATGGTATCGGTTTCGACCGTATTCAGCCTGGTCAGGGTCTGAAAAACGCGAGCCGCTTTACCTTCATGCTCGGATTTGAACCGGAATAAGCAGCTTATCTTTAAACCTGAAAATTCAGATATATGAAAAAGATTGTATTGCTGGCCGTTTTGGGCATTTTGATGGGAAATATGGCCATGGCTCAGCGCTATGCCATCATCGATACACGCTATATCCTCGACAAAATGCCAGAGTACAGCACGGCTCAAAAGCAACTCGACGATATTGCTGCCGGCTGGCAGAAGGAGATCGACAATAAGCAGGCCGTGCTCGACAAAATGTACCGGGAATACGATGCGGAGGAAGTGATGCTGAGCGAGGAGCTGAAGAAAAAGCGCCAGGATCAGCTCTTTGTGATGGAAAAGGAATTGCGCGATCTGCAGCGGCAACGCTTTGGTTTTGAGGGCGATCTGTTCAAGAAAAGGCAGGAACTGATTAAACCCGTGCAGGACAAAGTGTACAATGCGGTACAAAAGATCGCCACCCAGCGGGGCTACGATTTTGTGCTCGACAAAAGTGAAGGAATTACCGTTATCTTTGCCGACCCCAAACTGGATAAGAGCGATGATATCCTGAAAGAACTGGGAGTGCGTAACTGATGTGAATGTTAAAAGAATCAAAAGACGCAACTAAAAAGCCAACTAACTACTCTTAATATCAAAAATTCGAAAGGCCTGAAAGGCACCAAAAGAACACAACTCATGAAAAAATTGAAAGCACTCGCATTCGCGGTTTGCCTGGTAGTAGCAGCTAATCAGTCGATGGCCCAAACCAAGATCGCTTACCTGAATTTTGAAGAAGTAATCGGCCTGATGCCCGCCACTGCGAAAATTGATTCGCTGGTAGAGCGTTTTGTGGTAGATACCATTGATGTGGAATACAATGTGCTGCTGGAAAACTATCAGTTTAAAGACAGTGCATACCGCGATTCCGTTCGTACACCCAAGTCGGTACGCGATGAAATCGCCAAGGAATTGCCCGGCTATATCTACCAGATCACCAACTGGAACCAGATCCGCGAACAGGCCATTCAGAATAAGCAACAGGAATTGCTGGGCCCCATCTATCGCCAGGTGATGGACGCGGTAAGGGCTGTATCGAAAGAAAAAGGCTATAGCCATGTGCTGGCCCGCGAAGCCCTGATTGTAATGCCCGATAGCGACAATATCACCGATGCGGTGATCAAGAAGCTTAACCTGAAGCGACCTCCCGCCCAACCACAGGGAGCACCTCGCCCATAATAAAAACGATCTATACAAAAAAGCCCGGCAGCGATGCCGGGCTTTTTTGTGCACGTGAGGCGTGAATCGTGAGGCGTGAATCGTGAGACGTGAGGCGAGAATCGTGAGGCGTGAATCGTGAGGCGTGAATCGTGAGACGTGAGGCGAGAATCGTGAGGCGTGAGTAGGCCGGGAATTGTAAATTCCATTCAGAAAAAATCTGCGCAAATCTGCGCCGAAGATCTGCGAAAATCTGCGGGAAATGATTCGGCACTCTAAACAGCTTTAGCGAGCTGGAGAGTTTTCCCGCAGATTTTCGCAGATTTTATACGCAGATGAACGCAGATAAATGATTAGAGTAAAATGAGCCAACAAATAGCGAAGAATGCTGAGGACTGATTCGAATAGGTCAATTTCGGGGAAAAGGGGCTACTTGATCGTACAGTGTTCACTCAATATGTTTTGCGTTTCTTGAAAAATCTGAATATAAGAAACACAAATGCTATAAGAACAATAGCGCATAAAATTTGCCAAACAATAATTGACCAATCAATTGATATAACTTTCATAAGAATCCTTTCAGGTCTGAAACTAATATATTTGAACCACTATTGCAATTTAATAAGCTACATCAACTGTGGGTGATGGCACACCCGGGCAAAATAATTATACAATTACCAAGATATTTTGACCGCATGAACAAAACTGAGGCAAAGACGCTTCTTATGAAATATCTGATCCCAGGTATCTCAAAGTATGGGTTTAAAGAAAGAGGACGTGGGACTGAATTTCAAATTGTGAGAAAGACTGGCTATGGCGAAGATGTCATTAACCCACAGGCAGGTCTATTTGAATTCAAAATAATGAGAAGAAGTTAAATAAAATGACACTATGGAAACTTTTCGCCAAAAAAGGTTTCTGGATGGTGCATTAAGAATTTGAACTAATTTATGGATTCATGTTGAGCCAAAGGACGATAAAAAACCTGGTTAGGCAGGAGTTGGAGCCTAAGTTTGCTGGGATTGGATTTAACGTCATTCCAAGTAATGAATTATTGTTTTGTTATCAGAGGGAAGAAGATGGGATATTCCAAGGGGTAGATGGCTACTTACTGAAGTATAATGATTTCAAACTGGTGTATAGATTTGAATTTGGCATTCAAGCTGTTGTTCAGGTACTGAGAGAAATTGATAAGTATGTTCCACTTCGAAAGACTAAGTATGAGATTTCTAATTGTTTAGTCGGTGTCAGTCCCGGGGAAATTCTTTTTCCACTCGAACCTGAAAGACCATACAAGCATTTTAAGGATGAATTTGAACTAGGTTTGATTCTATTTGATATACAAGCATTTTATCTGGGGTATTATCAAACATTTATAGAAAAGCACAAAGATTTAAGCCGTTTGAATCTTTTGTTTAACAGGCTTGATGATTTCGCGATTAAACCTAGTGGATTTCCAAACCTGCCATTTTTCCACATTACACGCCTTGTCTTGGCCCGAATGGCAAACGATCCAAATTTTGAAGAGATAGTAGAACGGAATTTTCAGGCATTAGAAGAGTTATGGAAAGCTCAAGGTGCGGTATACGACCGCACAGATTCATCGAAGCCAGAAGTATTTGTTGTTGAATACCTGCGTTCTTCTCGCTTTTAGGGCATATTTTAGTAAATAATCACCAGTATAAAACTCAATTTTACAAATGGGTCTTAATATCTTAGGTATTGCAGTTAATCAAAAGATCGAGGACAAAATTTCGTTTTGCCGGGAATTGCAAATCGGTGAGGTGGAATTGGCAGAGGAAAATGCCGTTTTTGAGGAAGCCAGTTCTTCTTATTCGATGGGCGATAATGATGTCTATTTTACAGAAACAGCAACGGGAACGTTGGTTACTTTCGGTACATCGATTGATTTTACAACAATTAAGGTGAGGCCCAATTCCATCGGCAGAAAATTATTACTCTTTGTAATAGGCGAAACCGTAGGCATGTACATCCTGTTCCTGGCCGAAAATGGAGAAATCGTGAGGCGTGAGGCGTGAATCGTGAGGCGTGAATCGTGAGGCGTGAGTTTTGGAGTTTAGAGTTTAAAGTTTAGGGTTTAATGTTTAGGTCAACAATTCAACTTTAAACGCTAAACCTTAAACCGAAAACTCACGTCTCACGATTCACGCCTCACGAACGTAATACGTACTACGTAATACGTACTACGTAAATCGTCTCCCCTACCGTCTCCAGGGTATTTCAAATCCCCCTCATTTCCGCTAATTTGGCTCAAACTGCCGATTATGA
Source organism: Terrimonas ferruginea (assembly GCA_044463125.1). Classification (GTDB taxonomy): domain Bacteria; phylum Bacteroidota; class Bacteroidia; order Chitinophagales; family Chitinophagaceae; genus CAYMZZ01. The sequence goes on along the minus strand of JBIQMS010000047.1, from coordinate 8,265 downwards.
AGCTGTATACTGTTTTGCTGGCTACTTCCCTTTTTGCAACTGCCAGCCTCCAGGCCCAAACCCTGGCTGAAGCCAACAAATGCTATGAGGATAAGGAATACCAGTGCGCCATCAATGGTTATAAGCTGGCTTTGCAAAATAAGACCTACGCCGAAAAAGACCTGGCCACCATCAACTACCGTATTGGCTTTGGCTTGGGAAAGCTGGAGAAATACCGCGAAGCGATCGGCTACTTGAAATCGGCCATTCAGGCCAGTCCCACCTGGGGTTATCCGGTTTGGGAGCTGGCTTTTGTGTACAAGCAAAGCGATAGCCTCTACCGTGCGGCGGAGTATTACGGAAAAGCTGCTAACCTGTTTAAGAATGATCCCAAAAATCTGAAATCAATCTATTACTGGAAGGGCCGCTGTGAGTTCGACAACCGGCTTTATACCACGGCTGCTACCAGCCTGCAGCAATCCTATGATCTGGATAGCACCGACGACAACACCGTAACCCTGCTTGCTGATGCCAGCTACTATGCCGGCCGGTATACTGATGCCCGCAAGTACTATGAGAAATGCATTCAGCACGGGCTGAAAAATAATTTCAAGAGTGAAGTGATGGGCTCCCGCTATTATGCCCTTGGCCAAACACTTCATAAGTTGGGTGAATATACATCGTCCGAGCAACAGCATCTGAAAGCCCTGGCGGCTGGTTATGGTGCCGGCAAAGTGTATTGGGCACTGGGTGGAAGCAATCTTAATCAAAAACAATACAGGGAGTCGCAGGACTATTACACCAAAGCTATTGCCGAGTACAGGGGTGATTCCAGTTCATTGGCCACGCTGCATTATTTCCGCGGAAAGGCGTTGTTGGAACTGAATGAAAGCAGCAGAGCCCAGGCCGATTTTGCACAGAGCCTGCGCTATAACCCCAACTATAGCCCGGCCGTGCGCATTAATGCTGATCAACTAAAGAAGAATAAGAAATACAGGGAAGCAATTGTTGCCTACAACAATGCAATCAAACAGTTTTGGCAAAATACCGGCGACCTGGCCGACCTGCATTATGCGCGTGGACTCTGCTACCTGGAAATGAAAGACAGCCTCCGCGCCAAGTCAGATTTTCTGTTCGCCATTGAGTATGACGCGAACTTTGCGGAACCCAATATGGAACTGGGGCATATGGAATGGGCGAAGAAAATGTACAGCACAGCGGGCTTCTACTACAATCGGGTCAATCAGAATATGGAAGCCGATTCCGCTTATTTCTCGCTCTGCTATTTCCGCAAAGGGTTTTGCAATATCATGCAAATAGGCCCCAATTATACCCAGGCTGAAAACGACTTACGCAAAAGCCTTTCCTATAATCCCCGCAATGCGGAAGCCAGCCGCTACCTGGCCGATGCTTATTATGCGCAAAAAAAATGGAACCAGGCCGAAACCGAACTCACCCGCTCCATAGAATTGTACGGTAAGCAGAAAGACAGCCTCGCCAAAATGTATGAATACCGTGGTTCAGCCCGAGGACAACAAAGCAAGTATAAAGAAGCCCTGGCCGACTATGAGCAGGCTGATAAAATGAAAGCGATCAAAGCGGCGGAAACCATCAAATACATGGGTCAGATAGCTTTTGAACTGAAAGAATATGACAAGGCTATTGGCTTTTTCAATCGCCTGGCAACTATTTATCCGTCCACCCAAAAGTCGGAACTGTATTTTGTGTATTATGCCCGCGGCCGCAGCTACTATGAGTTGAAGAAAAAGACGAATGCGGTACAGGATCTGGAGAAGGCGCTGGAATATATTCCCAATAATGAAGATGCGAAAAACTGGTTGACCAAAGCACGGGCCCTGCCCTGATACCGGGCTGATGCCGAATCGGTACATTTGTGGCATGCCAGCAAATAAACCCATCGGCGTTTTTGATTCCGGATATGGCGGCCTCACTGTGCTTCGCTCTATCGTTGACAAATTACCGCAGTACGATTATCTATACCTGGGCGACAATGCCCGTGCTCCTTATGGCAACCGATCCTTTGATACGGTGTACCACTATACCCTACAATGTGTGCAGTGGTTTTTTGCCCAGGGTTGTGAGCTGGTGATACTGGCCTGCAATACCGCTTCGGCCAAGGCCCTGCGTACCATACAGCAGCAGGATTTACCCCGCATAGCCCCCGAAAAAAGAGTACTCGGCGTAATAAGACCTACCACTGAAATTATTGGGCAATACTCCGAAACCGGGCATGTGGGCATACTGGCCACGCAGGGTACGGTGGCTTCCGAGTCCTATCCGGTGGAGATCACCCGTTTTTTTCACGATATACATGTGCACCAGGAAGCCTGCCCCATGTGGGTGCCGCTGGTGGAGAACAATGAGCACGAGGGCCATGGCGCTGATTTTTTTGTAAAGAAGAATTTGCATCAATTGTTGGATAAAGGCCCCATGATTGATGTGGTGCTCCTGGCCTGCACCCATTATCCGCTGATGCAGGAAAAGATCCGGGAACATTTGCCGGTTGCCATCAAGCTGTTATCGCAGGGCGATATAGTCGCCAATAGCCTGGCCGATTACCTGCGCCGCCATCCTGATATGGAATCGCAGTGCAGCAAGGGCGGAAGCCGCCGATTTTTCACCACCGACTCACCCGAGGATTTCGACCGGCAGGCTACCCGCTTCTTTGGCGAGCCCATTCAATCAGCTCATTTGGATTTGAGTTAATATTTTTCTTGAAAACCAGCGCCTTGTGCAGGGCGCTTAAAAATTATACCAGAATATCTACCATTTCTGCCCTGCAGCCCTTACCTTTGCCGTCCTTTCACAAACCGGTGGGTGTGGTGACCCGCAGGAAAAGAAACCAGGTCCGTTCTCCCGGATCATATTTCAACCTTCGCCAAAAGCGGGGTAAACGTGAAAAAGCTAAAAGAATATGAAACGTACATTTCAACCGCATCGTCGTCGTCGCAAGACCGTACATGGATTCCGCAAGCGCATGGCTACTGCCAATGGCCGCAAAGTGCTGGCGAGCCGTCGTGCCAAAGGCCGTAAGAAACTCTCTGTTTCTGACGAGAGCAAACTGAAATAAATTATCGCCGCCCACGGGCGGGCTATTCCATAATTTTGAGCTCCGGTGATCCGGAGCTTTTTTTATTGATGCCAGCACATACTTTAGGTAAGAAGGAGCGACTTAAAAGCAGAAAGCAACTCGATCTGCTTTTCAAAAAAGGGAAAAGTTTTTCTCTTCCGCCTTTTCGTGTGTACACGCATACCGCCGAAAAAGCGGCTTCGGATCCGGGTCTGCAATTTGGAGTAGGCGTATCGGCTCGTCATTTTTCGAAGGCGGTGGATCGCAATCGCATCAAGCGGCTCACCCGCGAGGCCTGGCGACTGCAAAATGCGGAATTGAAAGAGCATTGTCGCCTGCAACCTCAGGCGCTGCATGTATTCTTTATATTCACCGGAAGAGAGTTACCCGAATTCAATACTATCAAAGCGGCTGTGGCGCTGGCGATAGATAAAATTATTAAGGACCGGGAAAGGAAATTGTCGTGAAAAGCATACTGCGCATACTGGCCCTCCCCTTTATACTGTTGATAAAACTCTATCAATGGATTATCTCCCCCTGGATCGGACCCAAGTGCCGCTATACCCCTACCTGCTCGCATTATGCCATAGAAGCTTTGCGTAAGCATGGGGTTTTCAAAGGCACCTGGCTGGCGGCGCGCCGCCTCAGCCGTTGCCATCCCTGGGGTGGCAGTGGGTACGACCCCGTACCGTGATTCATCTTTGCTACTGGAAATTATCCGCTTCGCGGTAAGCTTCTACCAGTCTTATTTCACCTTCTTTTCCTTTTCCGGAAATACCGTGCTCCATACCCATAATGCCCTTAAACCCTTTTTGATGGATATGGCGAAAAATATTCCGGTAATTCATTTCGCCTGTTGAAGGTTCGTTGCGGCCGGGATTATCACCGATCTGGAAGTAAGCAATCTCATCCCAGCAGCGGTTGATGTTGTTGATGATATCACCTTCATTGCGCTGCATGTGGTACATGTCGAATAAGATCTTGCACGACGGGCTGTTCACTGCTTTGCAGATCAGGTAAGTCTGGTGCGAATGGCGGAGAAAGAGGTCGGGGTTATCGCTCAGCGGTTCCAGCACCATTACCATTCCGGCGGGCTCCAGGATGGCCGCGGCCCGGCGCAGGGCTTCAATCACATTTGCCGTTTGCATTTCATGCGAAAGGCTGCGTTCATAATTACCGGGCACCACCGTCACCCATTTGGCGCCACAGCGTTTGGCTACTTCCACCGCCCGCCGGCAATCCTTTTCCATTTTTTCGATCCATTCTTTCTTGCCACTGGCGAGCGATGTTTTCCAGTGCCAGCTATCGGAAGTAATCACAAATACCCCCATACGCATACCAAGGCTTGCCAGCAACTCGCCAATCTTTTTTTGATCGGCTTCGCTTCGCCCCATCATACCATTGTCTTCTATAGAACGAAATCCAAGCTCATGCGCAAATCGGATCTGGTCCAGAAAACTATCGCCCGCCTGCTGGCGAAACATGCCATCATGAAAAGCATAGTCGAGTTGAAAGGGCTTGCCCGGTGCCAGTGCCGTGGATGAACTATTGCCGGCCAACAGGGGGGAAGCGCTGATTGCAGCACCGCTCAGGAGACCGGAACGGATGAAGTTTCGTCTGTGCATGGGATCGGAATTTGTGGATTTGAGAATTCGGAGATTTGGGGAATTAATAATGGCTGTGCTTATTCAAAAGACAAATTAAGGAATTTAGACAGAATAAGTGTTGTAAAAGCCGTGCAAACGATTCCGCTATTTTTCTTTCGACAGAAAAAACAGGTAAGTACAAGAAGCGCTTATGCTGTAGGATAAGTAACTTCATGCCCACCTGAATGAGATTATATATTCATACGAACATTAATTCACATAGATAGGATGATGCGCAGTTTAATTTTGGTATTGTTGCTATTGACGACAAATGGAGTGATGGCCAGGCAGGTGAGCGATACGTTCACTGCTTATACTTATACCTTTCCCGGTTCCGAAATAAAGTTTACCATGCAGGCCATTCCCGGAGGGGTATTTGAGTGGGGCAGCACGGGCAACGATAAGGCAGCGGAGGAAGATGAGCGGCCTGCTCGCCGGGTGAAGCTGGATCCTTTTTGGATGGGGGCACATGAAGTAACCTTTGATGAGTTCAATCTTTTCTTCACCGATATAGAACTGAGCCAGAATATTCCTACAGATGGGCTTACCCGGCCCAGTTCTCCTTATATTGATATGACGCTGGGCATGGGCAAGGCCGGTGGCTTTCCGGCCAACAGCATGCAGCAGTATGGCGCCATCATGTATTGTCGTTGGCTATATCAAAAGACCGGTATTTTTTATCGGTTGCCCACCGAAGCGGAATGGGAATATGCCTGCCGCGCGGGATCATCTTCCGTTTATCCTTTTGGGGATAGCAAAGATGCCCTGGTCGATTATGCGTGGTACGCGGCCAACAGCGATGGCCGTTACCATAAAGTGGGTTTAAAAAAGCCCAATGCCTGGGGCTTATACGATATGCTGGGTAATGTGGCGGAATGGGTGTTGGATCAATATGATGCTTCTTATTACGAGCAGCTTGCAGATTCCATCAACCACAATCCGGTGCGGCTGCCGGAGAGTAAACATCCCCGTTCGGTGAAAGGGGGATCTTACAAAGATGAAGCGAGTGCGCTTCGTCCGGCCGACCGCCTTAAATCGGACCTGGTCTGGAATCGCCGCGACCCACAAATACCCAAGAGCCGCTGGTGGAATGCCGATGCACCCTTTGTAGGCTTCCGCATCGTACGGCCACTGCAGCAACCCGATGAAGCGACCATCAAAAAATTTTTCGAAACCTATCTCGGATTCTAAAATCTCCTAACTATGTCCAACGATCAGCAACAATCAACTCCCAAAGGCAGCACGGCACAGAGCCGTCGCGATTTTGTAAAACAGGGTTCCCTTATTGCGGGCGGATTAATGGCCGCGCCGTTATTTGGTGGCGCCAACTTCTTTTCCGGCGCCAACGATACCATTCGCGTAGCGCTTATTGGTTGCGGTGGCCGGGGAACCGGCGCGGTGATGCAGGCTCTGCTTACCAAATACAACGTGAAACTGGTGGCTATGGCCGACGCCTTTCGCGATCGTATCGACAGTTGCTATCGTACCATCAGCAATAAAGACCTTTCCGATTCCGGTATTGAGGGCAACCTGCTTGCGAAGATTGATGTGCCGGAAGAGCGAAAGTTCAGTGGCTTCGATGCTTATCTGAAAGCCATACCCCTGGCCGATGTGGTGATACTGACTACGCCTCCAGGCTTCCGTCCCATTCATTTCGAAGAAGCCGTGAAGCAGGGCAAGCATGTGTTCATGGAAAAACCCGTAGCTACTGATCCGGCGGGTATTCAAAAAGTGTTGGCAGCAGCAACGGTAGCCCGTCAGAAAAAACTGAATGTGGTAGTAGGGTTGCAGCGCCATTATCAAAACTCCTACCGCGAACTGTATAAAAGAAAAGATCAGATTGGTGATATCTTATCCGCGCAGGTTTGGTGGAATAACGACGGCGTTTGGGTCAACAAGCGCAAATACGGACAAACGGAAATGGAATACCAGATGCGTAACTGGTATTATTTCAACTGGCTTTGCGGCGATCATATTACCGAGCAACATATTCATAATATTGATGTGGTGAACTGGTTTAAGGGCGCGTATCCTGTAAAAGCCCAGGGTATGGGTGGCCGCCAGGTGCGCAAGGGCAAGGATCATGGGGAAATTTTTGACCATCACTATGTAGAGTTCACTTATGCCGATGGCACGGTGATGAACAGCCAGTGCCGACATATTCCGGGTACCATGAGCCGGGTTGATGAAATGCTGGTAGGAACCAAAGGCGTGATACGCTGCGATGCGGCCATCATCAGCGATCATAAAGGAAAGGAGCTTTATCGCTTCGATAAGAAGGGAGAAAACAATCCTTACCAAACCGAGCACGATGAATTGTTCGAAGCCATCTCAAAAGGAAAATATGTTTTCGACGATACCGAAATGGGCGCGAAGAGTACCATGACATCCATCATGGGCCGAATGGCAACCTATAGCGGACAGGTAATTGAGTGGGATAAAGCAATTAATTCAGGAATCAACCTGATGCCGGAAAAATTTGATTTCAATGCGCTGCCTCCGGTATTGCCCAACGATGATGGCTATTATCCGGTAGCCATCCCTGGCAAAACGCGCTACTTCTAGCACTACAAACAATAATCCCCCAACGAAGTTGGGGGATTATTGTTTGTAGGTTGGAATCGGAATTAAACCTGATATGGTTACTTAGTGGCATTCGCATAGTGCTCGGCCACTTTGCTCCAGTTGATCACATTCCAGATAGCTTTCAGATAGTCGGGGCGCTTATTCTGATACTTCAGGTAATAAGCGTGTTCCCACACGTCGATACCCAGAATAGGTGTGCCTTTCACTTCTGCCACATCCATCAGGGGATTATCCTGGTTGGGCGTGGAAGTTACTTCCAGCTTACCATCTTTTACTATTACCCAGGCCCAGCCTGAACCAAAGCGGGTGGCGCCGGCGCCATTTACTTTTTCGATAAGGGCATCCAATGAGCCAAAGCTGCTGTTGATAGCTTCGGCCAGTTTTCCTTCGGGCTTACCGCCATTGGGAGAAAGCAGTTCCCAGAAAAAACTATGATTCCAGTGACCACCACCGTTGTTACGCACAGCAGCGGAAATTTTACCAGCATTGGCCACCAGCTCCTCCAGCGATTTATTTTCATGTTCAGTACCGGCAATCGCCTTATTCAGATTATCTACATATGCCTGATGATGCTTGCCATGGTGAATTTCCATGGTCATCTTGTCGATATGCGGCTCCAGCGCATCATGGGCATAGGGCAGAGCAGGTAATGTAAATGCCATAACTATTGATTTTTTAGAGTGAGATAAGATTTTGTTTAATGTTCTAACAAAGTTAAAGGGAAAGAGTTGAATAGGGAGGGGAAGTTTTACGTTATACGTATTACGTTTTACGTAGTACGTGGGGTTTAGAGTTGAAGGTTTAAGGTTTAAGGTTGAGGGTTTAAGGTTTAGCGTTTAGTTTTTAATTCCTAATAGTTGAGATATTGAATCATTTTCATATTAATTATGGCAGAATACAAATTCCCAAACCTGCCTGCCGGCAGCTTATCCTTACCCAGATTTGAGGTGTGGTTTTGAATAA
>JBIQMS010000046.1:0-35101 GCA_044463125.1 Terrimonas ferruginea | reverse complement strand
TGGCTCAGGCGGATAAGTGCACGGATGCCGCCACTTCGCCAATGCCTGAACGTTAGGCGTAATTAAAGAAATCGAACCATGTCAATGACTCAAATAGCTTTTTTAAGAAAAGCAGACATCCCGACAAACAGGCAAATTCAAGATACTATCCAAAAACTTGGGTATGATTTCAAAATATTGAGTGGACTTGAAAAAGAAATAGATCAAGGCGGGCTTGAATGCAGCATTAACGGACATCAGACCTATTTTGAAACTTATGTTGACGTTGCAAATAATGTAATCTCCGAATATGAAGCAGATTGGATTGCACCAGACATAACAAATCAAGACACTGCGATTTCTTTCATTTGGGGGGCGGACTTCGCAGCAGGTGCTTGTATCGGACTTATTTCAGTGGCCTTGACTGATTTAGGTAAAGCGTTGGTTTATTATATGGATGACGAGCTGAAGTACACAAGGGAGATGTTGCTTGCTGATACGCCGCAATTTCTTGAAGAACTGAACAAAGTTTCTAATAGCAATTTAAAACAGCAAGAGGTTAGTTACCCTACACAAAAAGAAGTCCAGACAAAGAAGACATTTTTGGAGAGACTTAGAAACCTGTTCAAGTAGACTACGCCTAACATTGCATTGGCAATATGGCGGGCGACGATTAGGTTCTCAACATTAGGTTCGCTATTCGGCTTTAGTTGCGGCCGACGAATAGCGCTGAGCAGAAAAATGAGTAATGAGCTTTTGTATCAGTGATTAGCAGCGGCACCTGGGAGACGGAACACAGAGTACCGCCACATCGCCAATGCTTCAACGTTAGCGGCTATTCTTCCACAACATCATTTAGACCATGATTAGCATACGAGAGGATATTACCACTTTTAGCTTCCAACGAAAAGGCACTATTAATATAGTTGCAGACAAGGAGCATCCAGCTTTCATAATTGACGACCCATTGGAGAAATTTGAAGGTATTGTTTATCTATGGGTGACAGAAATAAATTCAATACCAGATAAAGTGTTATATGTTGGTAAAGCAGGCAAGACACTTCTCAAAAGATGCGGAGAACATACCGGTGGGTTTAAAGGGGGAAGTAAAAAAGGGCTAAAAAACGCCAACGAGTTATTAAAACTTCTTACTGCCGGGACAAAGATTGCTATATATGCAAGAGAATCGCAAAGGGCGACCATTTTAGGACAAGAAAATATTTCGCTGTGTGAGGCCGAAGAAAAATCACTCGTCGTACGATATAAAAAAATCTACCCATTATTCAACAAACTGTAACCACTTAGAAAGTCAACCACCAAAACCTTCTTGTTAAATGAGACAACTAATTCCAATTTTTGTATTCATATTTTTCACAAGCTGCGGAACTAAAAAGGATGACCTTATCGGAATATGGGAAACAGAAGATGGAGAGGAGACATTATTTATTCACAAACGGCATGACGATTTGATGATTGATTATTCTACGAGTAGAACCATTAACGGGTATAGGCTTACAATATTTTCGTCAGAAGCAACTTTTGATGACAATAAATTTACTCTTAAAAATACATTTTATATCAATAGAGCATGGCCTAAAACCATTATGTATAAAAACAACCAGTTGGTTTATCAGGACAAGATATTTATTCAAAACAAAGAAAGGACAAAGGATTACTTAAAGTCTGTAAAAGAACAAGAAGAAAGAGCTGCAAAAGATAAATCCGAAAACGATAAAAGTTCATTATACATTAGCAATCCTTCTCCTATAAATGTTGGAAGAGCCTCTGATTTACTGAAAATTCAATCACACAATGAACTTGAATTAAAGTTCGGTAAGAACAAAGTTGAAAAGCTAATCGGGGCTATGTCAGGAAAAACAGAAATTCCATTTGGTTCAGTCCTTAATGAAGGCGAAGTCAATCAAGTAATTTTCATCTGGAAAGATAATTCCTATTCAAATCTGGTAAGCTTATTTATAAGCCCCGGTATTCAAAATAAAAAATATGTCGTTCCTGATTGGCAAATTGACGGGGACATTAGAATAGGAATGACAGTTGACGAGCTTATCAAACTAAACGGAACAAAAATTGATTTTATGGGATTGGGGAATTTTGACAAATCAGGAATGGTTCTTTCCTACAATAACGGTCAGTTATCAAACTACAATGTGTTTCCTGAAGTTATGAGTATGGGCGGCATTCCAGTAGATATACTCAACAAATTTATGGGCTATAAAAAAATAAGTTCTGATAATAAATATTTTGACAAACTTGATTTACGGGTTCAATCTCTTTGGCTATTGAACACAACTCCGGTTGAGAATAATCAGAGTTCTACTACGACCTCTTCCGAGACACCGCAAGAATTTTTGGAAGACTATTTAAAGTATGACTCTCACGACGATTTAGTAGACATCTTTGGAGAAGAAAATGTGATTAAGAAAAAAGGCATGACAGAGGGAGGTGAAACAGAATACACATCCATTCTCTTTCCGAATAGTAAAAAACGTCTTTCGTTTGTTTGGAACAACGCCGACTATTCAAATCTAAAACTACTTGTTGACGGAATTGGGATAACAGGAAATACAAAACCAACTCCATCCTACTACAAAACAAAGGACGGTATCGCATTAAATTTACCACTCAGCAATCTTCAAACAATTAATGAAAAGCCAGTTAGTTTTTATGGTTTTGAGTGGGACGATGGCGGTTATGTTACGAATTGGAATAACGGCAAACTGGACAAAAACAATTTAGTTGTTGTTCTTTCATATAAAGGCAACATTTCAGCAGACAAAGCGGACAAATTTTTAGGTGAGGTTGTGCTTACTTCTAACGACAAAAACTTGTCTAGTTCGGGACTTAACATTTTTGTAAAAACAATTTACCTTTTGAAGAACTGATTGACAATAGAACAGCCGCTAACAGGGGGTTTGCTGCTATGCTGGCTGACGAATAAACCCTCATCTTTTGTTCGCTATCAGCAGCGGTTCGGTCAGACGTAATCCTTTTCGGCTTTAGTTCTTATCTTCAGCATCAGTAGTTCTATTGGGCTTCAGTTCCGGGCTGGACGTTATAAAATACCAGCACAGCAGCAAGCCCTGGCCGTTAGCCGCAATTGCCGTTTTGAAGATTTCTGATTTATTTTGTAATTTCAATCTCTAATTATGTCTAAAGAAGAAATCAAACAGGAAATTTCCAAGGAGCTTGATAGTTTTTCGGAGAATGCTCTTCAGGATTTGTTATCATTCCTGAAGAAATTACATTCCGGCGAGAAGCTGTCTCTATTCTCTGGCGATCATTTGAAAATGCTATTGGCTGAGGATAAGGAACTACTGCAAAGACTTGCTCAATGATCGAAATTTCTGAGGTACTCCAACTTCATAAAACCTTGATTGACCAATTCGGCGGCTCTAATGGAGTCCGTGATTTTTCGGCACTCGAGTCTGCCCTTTCCCGACCATTTCAGCGGTTTGACGGAAAAGATCTTTATTTATCGATCCATGAGAAGGCAGCCGCCCTGGTTGAGAGTGTTTTGGTAAATCATCCATTTATTGATGGTAATAAGCGTACAGGATATGGTCTGCTCCGCATTTTTCTTGCGCTGCACGGGTTTGAGATTTCGGCTTCCACTGATAACAAATACGAATTCATTATCGACATTGCCTCTGGCGCATTAAAATTTGAGGGTATCGTGACCTGGCTCGAGGCAAATTCTCGCAGAGCAAGCGGCGGCTAACCTGGCATTGGCGAAATGTCGGGTGAGGTAGAGAAAATCAGCAGTGGATTGCGGGATCAGCTTTTGGCTATTTGCATCCGATCGCCTTTTTGACTTTTGAGCAAGAAATCATCTTTTATAACTTTAATCAACCCAGGTCCTGGCGGACAAGTGCACGGATGCCGCCACTTCGCCAATGCCTAAACCTAGCGGTGATTTTCAGAGATCTTCAACCGAAAAATGATATTACCAAAATTTGGTAACTTCACACAAATCTTTAATTTTGTGTCATGGGACGAAACACTTCAATATCGCTGGGTGATCATTTTGAGAAATTTGTCGACAAGCGGGTTTCCACTGGCCGATTTAAGAATGCCAGCGAGGTTATTCGTGCCGGCCTGCGCCTGCTTGAAGAGGAAGAGATTAAAGTTGCTTCTCTTAAGAGCGCTATTGTGGACGGAATAGACAGCGGGATAGTTAAGAATTTCGATCCTAAAAAGCATCTTTCCAAATTAAAAGCCGCGAAACGTAAGAATGCCTAAGTACGTTCTGACCAACAAGGCACTGGACGATTTATCCAAAATTTGGGACTACACATTCGAGGTTTGGTCAGAAGCTCAAGCTGACAAATATTATTACATGATAATTGATTCCTGTGAGGAGCTAGGGAACAGGAAGGTTGCCGGGAAACTCTACCGAGAGGTACACAATGAACTTTTAGGATACAGGATCGGCCAGCATATTATTTTTTACCGGCATATTAAAAAGGACAATATCGAGGTACTAAGAATACTTCATTCCCGAATGGATCCAAAAACCAGGCTTGACGAATAAAACCACCGCTAACATTGCATTGGCTATATGGCGGCGTTAGAATAAATTCTCAGCTGTTTGCTTGCTAGTCAGCTATGGTTATGAATTTCGAAAAGTACCCGGCAATGGAATAAACAATGAGTTTTTGTATTTTTAATAAGCAGCGGCACCGGGCTGACGGAACACAGAATACCGCCACATCGCCAATGCTTTTCCGTTACCTGCCATTTTAGGACGACCGTGCAAGAATGAACCATTGTGAATAAAAAGAGACTTTTACAAACGAAAGACAGAGAATAAAAAGTAACTTTCGGTAATTAAATATGACAACAGAAATGCATCCATTTGAGAGAGTTTTATCAGTTTCAACAGAGGACATTGAACTTGAACTTAGAGGTATTACAGAAATAACTTGGGCAGACTTTTGGCTCAACCCAAGAAAACTGCGTGGAAGCGACTTCTTAATGAGGTGGTCGCAAGGTGTATGGAGTGAAAAACGCTTAATAGACGCAGTTAACAATACAGGCAAATTTTATGCTATCGCATACGGTCCAAGTGGCACAGCACCGACAGACGATGTAAGGGCATTTGAATTATACTTTGAACGTTTAGAAGCAGCGGGACTTGGCAACATCAAACGCCCCGACCTATTAGTATTCAAAAGTTCTCACAGAAAATTTGTAGATGACTTTTTAAATCAAATCGGTGGAGAAGAAGAACTCCCCTTCATAACTGAAGACAAATTACAGCCCCTTGTTCAAAAGGCAATTATTGCCGTAGAATGCGAAAACTCGTTATGGATTGCAGAGAAAATGCCTGACTACAATACTCCAATGAAAGCTCAAAAGCGGCTTGGCGGTAAAATGGGGCTAGCAAAAACTGCGGTTCTACCGACTGTAATTATTAAAGAGGAAGACCGTATCCCGCTTAATAAATGGCAAGATGAAAACAAAATCCCAATTCACGTTTGGCACGTTTTCTTCGACAGAGCTTATGGACTTTCTTTTGATGAAGCACAACGTTTAGTTTCAGAAGGACTAATTCTGCCTACTGAACAGGTTTTTCAAGCACCAGGCGGTGCTACAACAAAAAAGGCCATCTACAAGTATTACTATCATTATGCCTATCCGCTTGGCATAGCAAGTGAAAGACCTCAATTAATCCCTGCGTTTATCGAGGATAAAAACGGACACATTTTGCCGTATGTGAAATTTGAAGGCGGCTCTTTAACTATTGCTGACCAAGCAATTAACGTTTTAAACCAACTCTAATGGGAAAAATAAAATCACATCAGAAACTGCCAACCGAATGGAACGAAAGAGAAATTCTTCGTGACAAAGGTCAGTTTTGGACACCAAGTTGGGTAGCGGAGGCAATGATTGCTTACGTGTCAGAAAACACAGACTTAATTTTTGACCCTGCAACAGGCAGAGGAGCATTTTATGAGGCATTACTAAAGCTCAACAAACAAAATGTTTCCTTTTTTGGGACAGATATTGACCCTGAAGTTTTATCAGACGAGATTTACAACAAAGAAAAGTGCTTTGTAGAGAATAGGGATTTTATTAAAAACCCACCTAAAAGAAAATTCAAAGCAATCGTTGCAAATCCTCCTTACATAAGGCATCACAGAATTGATGAAGAAACTAAATTACTTCTCAAAAAAATTGCGACATCGATAACAGGAAATTCAATAGACGGCAGAGCGGGGTATCACATTTATTTTCTAATTCAGGCATTAAATCTTTTAGAGCAAGACGGAAAACTTGCTTTCATTATGCCAGCAGATACTTGTGAGGGAAAATTCGCAAAGAATTTATGGAAGTGGATTTCGGAAAAATTTTGCATTGAATGTGTAGTTACATTTAATGAAAGGGCTACGCCCTTTCCAAATGTTGATACCAATGCAATAATTTTCATGATTAAGAATAGTAAGCCGCAAAAAACATTACAATGGATTAAAGCCAATCAAGCATACTCTGACGACTTATTGAAACTTGTAACTTCTAATTTCAAATTAAAGGAGTTTGACAGCTTAGAAATAATTACTCGTCAACTAAAAGAGGGTCTGACAACAGGTTTATCACGACCTGAACAAAATCATAATGGGTTTAAATTCCATTTGAACGATTTTGCAAATGTTATGAGAGGCATAGCGACAGGTTCAAATGAATTTTTCTTTTTGACAGGCCAGCAGGTTAGAGAGATTGGTATTCCCAAAGAATTTCTAAAACGTGCCGTTGGAAGAACAAAGGATGCAACGGAAAGTATTTTGACTTTGAAAGATGTTGAAGCATTGGATAAAGAAAACCGCCCAACTTTTTTACTCTCAATAAACGGACAAGAAAATTATCCAAAATCAATTAAGGACTATTTGAAAGTTGGTGAAGAAATGGGACTTCCTTCACGTTCACTAATTCAGCAAAGAAAGCCTTGGTATAAAATGGAACAACGTAAAGTTCCACCATTGTTGTTTGCTTATCTCGGCAGACGAAATACACGGTTTATAAAAAACGAAGCAGGCGTATTACCATTGACAGGTTTTCTTTGTGTTTACCCAATCTATGACGACAAAGAATATATTGACAATCTTTGGAAAGCATTAAATCATCCAGACACGTTAGAGAATTTAAAACTCGTTGGTAAAAGCTACGGTTCAGGAGCTATAAAAGTAGAGCCGGGCAATCTCAACAAACTTCCGATACCTGAACACATTGTTGCACAATTTAACTTGAAACGACCATACAAAAACGCTGACGGCCAACTTGAAATTTTTCGTGAGCCTAAGACAAAATATGGAACGACAAAAAGAAAAACGGCAGGTAACAGCGGTTTGGCGTAATGGCGGGTGCAGTGCTTCGTATGACAGTTTTGTGGTAGGTTCAAGTGAGGTTCTTCGATTGAACTTTTGTGCTAAAAAACCGCCACTTCGCCAATGCCTAAACGTTAGCGGCAATGCTAAACAGTCGTAGGGCAAATAGTCATCATTCGGACGAGCAGACTACTTCATGCTAAGCAAACTAAAACCCACTCAGAAGGTGCAAAAGTGTATATTTAAGGTAAATACACTCGTATGTCCAGCGATTCAACCGATCTTGCCGTTCAAGTTGAACTTAGAGATTCAGGAATAGATATTCTTGGAGAATTATCCTGGGGTTCTCATTTCTGCAATTTTTTTGAATCGAAAGAAGACCTGCTACAAATACTTGTTCCTTATTTTAAGGCCGGGTTGATAAATAATGAATTTTGTCTCTGGATAACATGCGATCCTGTGACTGTGGAAGATGCTTATGAAGCATTGCGAAAAGAGATCCAGGATTTTAGTGAATATGAAAAGAAGGAGCAAATCGCAATACTTTCCCATGCGGATTGGTATTTGAATGATAAAACATTTGTACCTGACCTTGTTATTAATGGCTGGTATCAGAAACTAAAAAAATCATTGGACAAAGGATTTGATGGGATGCGTGTAAACGGTAACGAAGCCTGGCTGGACCGGGACGTTTGGAAAGATTTCATAGACTATGAGCGAAACCTGAACACCAGCCTTACAAATAAGCGCATGATTGTTCTTTGCACCTATCCGCTTGCCAAATGTGATGCGCATGCAGTATTTGACGTGTCGCAGGTACATGAGATAGCCGTGACAAGAAGAAAAGGCGATTGGGAAATTGTGGAAGTGCCGGCAATTAAAAAAACAAAATCACAACTGGAAAGGGATAAAAAAGAACTGGAAGAGAAGGTGGCAGAACGTACGAAGGAACTTACTGTTATTAATGCAAGATTAGAAAGCGAAATTGAAAAACACAAGATCACCCAGGATATACTGTTAAAAACTGAGGCTAAACTCCGCACTGTGTTTGATGCCACAGATACGGCCTACCTATTACTTGAATCCGACTTGTCAATACTTCTTTTTAACCATCAAGCAGTCGATTATGTTCGAAAGGTATTTAATTGGAATCTGAAAACAGGAGATAATTTGTATTATTTTCTCCCTGTGGATAGGCAAGTCCTTTTCACCGACAGAGCCCAGAGGGCTGTTAAAGGAGAACAAATCAGTTTTGAAACCAGGTATGATCTGGAAAATGAATCTTCCTTATGGTATCATATAAGACTTTTGCCCATTCCCAATAATGAAAAAGAAATATTTGGTTTCGTGCTGGCATGTACAGATATCACTGAAAGAAAGCTGTTAGAAAATCAGCTTGAGAGAGAAAGAATGGAAAAGCAGTTGGAGATCACTAATGCTGTAATAAGCGCCGAAGAAAATGAACGACAGGAAATTGGCCGTGAATTGCACGATAATATTCAACAGATATTGGCCAGTGCCCGTCTTTTTCTTTCCATGGTCAAAAAAAATGACATTTCGGAATCAGGATATTCATACCTGCAGCAAACAGACCAAATGATTTTGTCTTCCATTAATGAGATCAGAAATTTGTCTCATTCTATGATTACTCCGTTTATGGAAAAGACGACTCTAAAAGAAGCCATCGAAAAAGTTGTATTTAATACCACAAGCACCAGCGGAATAAAAATTAATATGGAAGTAGTCGGGCTGAATGAGGAGAAGCTATCTGAAAAACTAAGATTGACCGTCTATCGTATTATTCAGGAGCAATTCAATAATATTCTTAAATACGCAAAAGCTACAAAAGTATTACTAAAAATTGTGCAGGATTATGAGAGATTGACATTGACAATACAGGATAATGGAATAGGGTTTGACGTGTCAAAAAAGCCAGCAGGTATAGGGTTGATGAATATCAAAACAAGGGCTTCTCTTTTTAACGGAGAAGTTAGTATCCGTTCTGCGCCTGGACAGGGTTTTGAATTGTCTGTTAAGATGAAGCTTAAATAATTTTCTCCACCGCTAATTGTCTTCAATTTTTCGTTCCTTCAAAACGATACATTTCGCACCTTTGAAGGGTGCCTCAATAGTCGAAATGAAAAAACTTTACTGCACATAACTTATTAGCTATTATAACGACGAATCACATGCCGCTAACATTGGTATTGCTGCAAGTGGGGCTGGACGTTGAAACTTCGGCTGTTTGCATCGCTGTACTTTAGTTACGGCAGACGAGTTTCAATTTGGCTTTTTGTTGTTAACTTCAACTTCATATTTTCAATTGGGCAGCAGTTCCGGGCTGGACGTTATAAAATATCCCACCTGCAGCAATACCTGGCCGTTATATGCCACTCATTACGACGACAGGGGTGGGTCAACATGCAGGAACGGTGGGTCAACATAAACAGGAATGGTGGGTCAACATGGTCAGGAATCTACAACCTGGAGACTTGCGAAGTGGCTATTAAATGGGGTGCGAATAGTCTGCTATACGATCATTTCGGGGATGGCAGGATTAGAATTATGTTCATATTTATGTTTCTTTGTTTACTTTGAAACCAAATAAACCTTTATCGAGCAGCTTATATGTTTTTGCAACCTCGATAAGTGTTTCAAATTGCATGTCTATTTCTCCTTTCTCAATTTTGCCAAGTTTACTATTGTCAAGATTTGATGAGTAGGAAAAACTCAACAGGTTTTTTTCTTTTAGTACTTCGATACGATGCTTCTTTAAATATGATCCGAACTCCTTAAGAGCATTACTTTTTGATTTCGTAGCCATCTTTAAAATTCATGGCAAGCGCTAAAAATTATTTGGTCGAATAAGACCAAAAATGTATTTTAGTGCTACAATACTGTAAATAGACGCCATTCACGAGAGTCTTACTAGCGAAACGTAGGAAATTTCAATTAGTACAAGACGATAAGTGAAAGGCTCGTACTTTCATAGTGCGAGCCCTCTTATCTGTACTATTGGTCTCCTACGACCTCGCTAGTTGGTAAGTTGGGCCTCGCATTTTGTAATATTGCTTGAGTAGCCCTTCCTGCCAAGACTTTCATATAGACCTGATCTACTTTATGAAAGTTTTCTATCAAAACAAATCCCTCCACCTCTTGCTCACGCTCTTCGCGGTGAAGCCCAAAGCGCCTATATAGCCTCTTCTGCTATTCCTACTGGCGATTAGCCGACGGCATCGCGGCCTGGGTTCAGGCTGCCAGTAGCTTTTTTATTTCCTCACTCAATTTACTGCGATGAAAAAAACAACGATTGCCATCGTACTGGCCATGCTATGCCTGTATACGAGGTGCTTGGCGCAACCAGCGCACCGATTCCTGACGGTGGGCGATACCCTGCCGGCATCCCTGCTGTTTAAGAATGTTGTGAATAGCCCTTCTTCCGAAATACCCCTGTCTGCTTTTTCAAACAAGCTGCTGCTGCTCGATTTTTGGGCCAGTTGGTGTACGCCCTGTGTAAAATCATTGCCCAAAATTGATACCCTGCGGCAGGAACTGGGCCCTGCTTTCAGCAGCCTCCTGATCAGCAGTTACCGCAATCCCGAAACGATTGCCACGGTAGAGAAATTCTCCGAACGCTACCAGCGTAACCATGGCCAGGCCAATCCCTTTCCCATTGTGCTGGCCGACTCCACGGTAAGCATGTTGCTCGATGTGCCAAGCCTGCCGCATTATGTATGGGTATGGAACAGGCAGATCATCGCCATCAGCAAAAAACCTTTATCGGTATGTGCCGTGCGGCAACTGCTGCGCAGCTATACCAGCACCCATTAAACCAACTGTTATGCATGTAAAAATTATAACCTGCTGCCTGTTCCTGCTGCTTTCCGGGGCGGCGGCGGCACGCCAATCTTTTACCGGAAAGCTCATCAACGAAGAAGGAAATGCTATTGTCGACGGCAATATCCTGCTTCTACGCTCGGGCGAGGGCACGAGCTCAGATCAGGACGGGCATTTTTTTCTGGTGGCGGCCAAAAAAGGTGATACACTCACGGTATCGGCAGCCGGCTATTTCACCCTGCATTGGGTGCTCGATTCCGTCCCGGCCACCCTGGTACTGCGTAGAAACTTCGGGGAGCTGGAAGAGGTAACGTTGCAAACGGGCTATGAAAGCCTGCCGCGAGAGCGGGCAACGGGATCGTTTAGCCGGATAAACGAGGCTTTGTTGAACGAACAGGTGAGTACCGGCTTGCTCAGCCGCCTGCCCTTTGTGGCCAATGGCCTTTCGGCGAACACGGCGGCCACTACGGCGCCGGGACGGGTAAGCCCTTCCAATGGGCTGGTACTGCGGGGCATCAGCACGCTGTCGTCGGCCATTTCAAACCCGCTGATTATACTCGATAATTTTCCTTACGAGGGTGATCTCATGAACATTAATCCCAACGATGTGGAGTCGGTAACTCTTCTGAAAGATGCGGCGGCGGCTTCTATTTGGGGAGCAAGGGCGGGAAATGGTGTTATTGTGATCAGCACCAAAAAGAGCCGCTTTGAGCAGCCATTGCGTATTCAATTTAGCGCCAATACATCGCTCACGCCGCCAACCGACTTAATGTCGTTGCCACAAACTGGCACGGCCGATATTATTGCGCTGGAAGAGTTTCTATTCGACAAAGGCTTTCAACTGGCCGATACACTCAGCATTCAACGCTATCCTTTTTCAGAAGTGTATCAGCTACTGCTGCAGGAGCGTAGGGGTAGCATTACGGCTCAACAAAAAGAAGAGCGGCTGGCACAGTTGCGTACACAGGATGTGCGAAAGGAATATTTAAAGCATTTTTATAAAACGGCCGTAAACCAGCAATATGCCCTCAACTTAAGTGGCGGTTCGCAACGGCATGCCTGGCTACTGTCGGTGGGCTATGACCGTAATAGTTCCGAAACCTCTGAAACCTACCAGCGTAGCACCTGGCGCTGGAACAATACGTATAAGCTCACCAAGCGGCTGCAGGTATCGGCGGCTATTGACTATACCCATACGCGCAGCAACAATGGCAGGCCCGGCTATGGCTCCATAGGTTTTGCGCGGCAGGCTTTGCCGCCCTATACCCGCTTTGCCGATGACAATGGCAACCCGCTACCGCTTTACAACCACTATGCAAAAGACTATCTGGATACCGTTGGCAACGGGCTCCTGCTCGATTGGAGATATGTACCCCTGACCGATTATCAACACACGCGGCATAGCAACCAGTTGAAGTCGATCAATGCCGTATTGGGTTTGGCGTATAATTTCTCCCGGATATTTTCGCTGGATGTGAAGTATCGCTACCAGGAGCAAACTGTGCAGTCGCAAACCACCCAGTCGGCCGATGCTTATTATACCCGCGACTATATCAATAGCTTTTCGCAAATCAATCGTGCTACCGGGAAAGTAACCTATATCGTACCCCTGGGAGCCATCCGCGATATGGCCGGGCGCAGCCTGCTGGCCCAGGACCTGCGGGCACAGATGCGAATGGTTGTTGCCCGCAACAAGAGTAGTTTCAACATGATTGCGGGGGCGCAGGTGGGCGAAACGGTTTCGAAGGCCAGCGGTTATCGGATCTATGGGTTGAGTACGGAATATTACACCTTTGGTAATGTAGATTATGTGAATCGCTATCCCAATCTGGTAACCGGCAGCCTGGATGCGATTGCGAGCAATATATCGCTGAGCCGTACCAATAACCGGATGCTGTCGATATACAGTAATGCCTCTTACACATACGACAACCGGTATTCGTTTTCGCTCAGTGCCCGGCGCGATGCCTCCAACCTGTTTGGCGTTAGCACCAACAACCGCTGGAAACCGATGTGGTCGGCCGGGCTGAGCTGGAATATTGCAAGGGAGCGGTTTTATTCAGTACCCTGGCTGAATGAGCTAAAGTTGCGAATGACCTATGGCACCCAGGGCAATTCGGATCCCTCGCGGGTGGCGGTCACCACCTTCCGGTATGTGGGCAGCCCCAACCCTTATACGCAGGCGCCCTACAGCGAACTCGAGAATGTGTACAACCCATCGCTACGCTGGGAGAATGTGGCCATGCTGAATATGGGAATTGATTTTGCATGGAAGAATAACCGGATCAGGGGTAGTGTGGAACATTACAGAAAGTATATTGATGACCTTTACGACAATATGCCGGTGGACCCCACTACTGGTCTACGGCGCTCATTTATGGTGCAGAATGTGGCAGCCATGCAGGGGCAGGGATGGGATATTGAGCTGAACACGCTGAATATTGACCGGGCCATTAAATGGAGCACGCACCTGATAGTGAATAGCAATCGCGATAAGATCACCCACCGAAAAATGGAACTCAAGGCTCCTTCGGTTGTAAGTGGAGCCGGCATACCGGGCTACTCGGTGTATGCGTATTTTGCCTATAGATGGGCCGGCCTCGATCCGCAAACAGGCGATCCCCGCGGCTATGTCAACAAAGAAGTGAGCAACGATTATTCAGCCATTATGAATGCCAATTACCCTCTCGAAGATCTGGTGTATATCGGCTCCCTTTCGCCGCGCTGGTTTGGTTCTATCGGCAATACCCTGCAATGGAAGGGATTTTCCCTATCGCTAAGGGTAAGTTTCAAACTCGATTACTATATCAGGAGGCCATCCATTTCCTACAATACCCTCATCAGTACCAGGAGCGGGCACAGCGACTATACTCTTCGCTGGCAACAACCGGGCGATGAAGCGCATACCAATGTGCCTTCCTTTATTTACCCGGCCATCAATAACCGCGATAATTTTTATTTGAATAGCGAAGTGCTGGCCACCCGGGGCGACCATATCCGACTGCAATACCTGAATTTTTCTTACTCCCTGCCCCTGAAAGCCGGTAAGGCGGTTCGCGATTGTCAGTTTTTCATCAACATCAACAACCTGGGCCTGATTTGGAAAGCAAACCGCCTGGGATTGGATCCTGATCATTACCAAAGCACCAGACCCCGGAAAACGCTGGCAACCGGCGTACGCCTGCAACTGTAACCTCAACCCAAAAACTTAAAATTATAAGCAATGAACATACATAGGATGATCCTTCAGGCATGCCTGCTACTGCTGCTGACCGGCCTGGTGGCCTGCCAAAAATTTCTGGAGGAAAAGCCCGATCAAAAATTGGTGATACCGCGTACGCTGGAGGATCTGGCTTCCATTCTGGAAAATACCCGCATTAATCAATGGGATCCGGCATCGGGTGAGCGTTGTTCCGATAATTATTACCTGACCTTTGAACACTGGCAGGGCCTCAGCTCCGAATACGACAGAAGGGCCTATATCTGGGAAAAGGAGCGGCTCTTTGCTCCCGGCATTGGTAACGAATGGGCTTATACATACGACAATGTTTATCGCAGCAATATTGTATTATCGCTGGTAGATGAAATAAATGCGAAATTGCCCAATGCTACCCTGTACCGGCAGGTAAAAGGTTCGGCGCTTTTTGTGCGAGGTCGTTCGTACTGGAATGCTTTACAAGTGTGGGCAAAAGCCTATGATGCTGCCACGGCCGATACCGACCCCGGCGTGCCGCTGCGGCTTGATCCCGATTTTAATATAGCTACCCGGCGAGCCAGCATTGAGGCCTGCTATAGCCAGGTAATTGCCGATTTGAAGCAGGCAATTGACTTATTACCTGAAGTGGCCGCACATGCGGTGCGGCCATCGAAGCCCGCGGCCATGGGTTTGCTGGCCCGGGTCTATCTATCGATGCGGCAATACGACAGCGCCTTTGCTTATGCCAATCAGGCGCTACAGTTGAAAAGCGATTTGCTCGACTTTAACAGCATCGCCAACCCGACGGTGAATTTTCCGATCGCCCGGTTTAACCCGGAAGTTTGGTACGATGCCAATATGCTGGCACCCACGCTCATCAATTATTCGCGGGCAAAAATGGACTCCTTGCTGATGCAATCCTATGCCGCAGGCGATTTGCGAAGAACTGTTTACTACCGCAATAATGGAAATGGGAGCTATGGGTTCAAAGCGAGTTATAGTGGGAATAATGGCGGCTTCAGTGGCATAGCGGCTAATGAAGTGTATTTGATGCGGGCAGAATGCTTTGCCCGTGCCGGCAAAGTAGAGGAGGCGATGGAAGACCTGAATCATCTGCTAAGGCACCGATGGCACTCTTCCAACTTTGTGCCGCTAACGGCAACAACGGCTGGAGAGGCCCTTGAGGTCATTTTGCAGGAAAGAAGAAAGGAGTTGATCATGCGGGGGCTTCGCTGGATGGATATCAAAAGGCTGAATAAGGAGGGCTATGCGATTCAGCTTAAGCGGGTACTCAATGGCGAAACCTATCTTTTGCCGCCCAATGACCCGCGCTATGCCCTTCCAATTCCGGAAGACGTAATTGAAATGACGGGAATAGAACAGAATTAACCCAGACAGGAAAGGCCAATCCAAAATTTTGGATTGGCCTTTTGTAATCCATCAATCTTCCCTGGATTTTAGTTTTCCGGCCTGGTTGCTTCCGTTAGGTCTTCCACTGCCGCAAGATCGCTGGCATACTCACCAGCGCCACCATCCTGCTGAATGAGGAAATTGACCAATTTTTCGACCGGTGTGGCTCCCGATACAAGGTTTTCGTTGGCCACCCGAATGTAGCAGGTAACATCGCCTCCCTCGCAATCGATGGGAGGGGTAGGCGAATACATCCACTTGCCAGTGTCTTCGAAATCGCCTTCTGTCGTTCCCTGCTCATCGGGCAGATAAATAAAATAGCTTTCGGAACGCGCCTCTTCAGAGGGGCGCTGCTTGTTGTTAGTAAAAGCAACAAGAAAGGCAATACCCGCAACGGCAAGTATGCCCAATACGTACTTTTGCATAAATTTCAATTTTTGATAAAGAAATACCTACTCTTTTCTACAGGTTTTCGGCTGGTCCTGTTTATGCGCATAAAATCGTTAAGTCTGTTACCTTAAATGGCTGTTTAGAATGACATGGTAAAAGTTCGAATTCGAATTTGCGACATTTATTTTCAAAAAGGGATCGTATTCGGGTCGAATAGGACCGCATTTGGGTCCAGGGGAATTTTCTTTGACGGAATGGTAAACTGAGTTAAATTCGTTTTGACGATCTACGACTACCAATGTTGCGTTTGCAGCATTTGAGTTTATCCTATTTCATCATTGAAAAATTTAATTCACATGAATTGGAATCGTAGAAACGTCGCAAAGCAGTCGACTTTAGCATTCTGCTTATTGTTATTGTTTCAAACTGCAATGTCGCAGGATGGTACAATTTATCCATTGGAAGCCCCGGCCGAACCGAATGCCATAGTGCTCGGAACCGGCGGTGTCGAAAATCAGCCAGCTTCGGAGTCCTGGTTTCGCCAATGGGGTGATCCTATGGCAAGGAACATTACCGTTGCAACGCTTACCCCCTTTCTTCCTAAACCAGGTACCGCAAATGGCGCAGCCGTAATTGTGGCGCCGGGTGGTGCTTTCCGCTGGCTATCGATGGGCAACGAAGGTTGGGAAGTGGCCCAGGCCCTTGCGGATAAGGGAGTTGCCGCCTTTGTATTGAAATACCGGCTTTTCCCCACTCCGGAACCGCTCGACAGCTTTAGTGCTTCGATGAACCGGCCACGTATGGCTCCCCCTGCCAGGTCCGACAGTTCGAGAACGGCAGCGCCGGCAGGACCTTTTCAGATGGATTTATCGAACCAGCTTGCGGATGCCGAGGCTGCCTATGCCATGATTCTGAAGCGTGCAAAAGAATGGGGTGTGGATACTGCCCGGATAGGTATGATTGGCTTTTCGGCCGGTGCCGGTCTTACCATGCATTCTACCCTTCACTCGAAGACCATGAAGCTGGCTTTCATTGGCCCAATATATGGCGGAATGGGCCCGGTAAACGTGCCGAAGAATGCGCCTCCCATGTTTAATGTTATCGCCACCGACGATTTCCTTTTCCGCGGACAGTTTGGTGTGATTGATTCCTGGTTCAAGGCAGGTATACCTGTAGAGTTTCATCTCTACCAGAACGGCGGCCACGGATTCGGGCTGGGGAACCCCAACAGAACCAGTAACCGTTGGTTTGATGCATTTATGCACTGGTTGGAGGTTAATGGATTTCTGAAGGCGAAATCTGAATAAAGAAATTCCATGAACTATCTGAAACCGTTCCTATTGATTTTGTTGCTTCCAACCCTTGCTTTTGGGCAGGGCCAAAGCATTGAGATTTTTGGAACGATGAGTGGAGCTTACAATGGTAAGCTCTATCTTTTTTTTGAGGGGAATTACAGGCAGAAGGATAGTATTAGCTCCGAGATAATAAACGGTTCGTTTCATATCAGCGCTACGGTAGCACTGCCTGTTCAGGCCAGGTTTCATTTGGGGCGGCACTCATTTATACAGGATGTATATATTGATAGCGATACCACCTATCTCACCTGTAGCAACAAGCTCGATATCTATGGTAAGGACAAGGATACATTGAATATGTTTACCGTGCTGGATGTGGCGGGTTCCCAAACGGAATCCTTAAAGCGAAGCTTTGAAAATGAGTTAGCTACCCTCAAGCGTTCAAACCAATCGGAGGAGGAAAAAAATCAGGAGTATTACGACAGGCTTTTCAATTTTATCAATAATAATCGCCGAAGCAAACTCAGTCTCTATCTTTTAGGAAAGGCCAGCGCTTTACGCTATGCACAGGTTTATGAGCTGAGCAAACTGGTAGACTCCAGTTTGAAGAGTAGTTATGAATGGAAGGCCATTCCAAAACTGCTCAACAGCCTGGATAAGTCAAAGAATAAAGCCATTGGCGCTGCGTTTCTGGATGTGACCTTGAAGGATAGTTCGGGAGCGACGTTCGACACAAGGGATTTGAGAGGGAAATTTGTGCTGATCGACTTTTGGGCATCCTGGTGCAAACCCTGCCGGGAGGCCCATCCTGCATTAAAGTCGCTTTATAGCAGGTGGAAGGGAAGGGACTTTGAAATACTGGGCGTTTCATTTGATAAGGAGGCGGATAGTTGGAAAAAGGCTATTGTGAAAGATGGCTTACCGTGGAAGCAGGTGATGGATGAGAATGGTTTTTATGGAGAATTGGGGAAGCACTATGATATTGATGCCATTCCTCAGAGTATACTGTTGGATAAGGAGGGCAGAATAATCGGTGTGGGGCTTTCTGTAGCAGAAGTGGAGGAAGCTATGCGTAAATACCAGCTTTAGGTTTTATTGTTTACTCCATATCAGGCTTGTTTGAAGAGTAGCCTGTCTTTGATGTCAGAGAAAATAGAAGCATACAAATGATAATCGACAGAAAGAAGTTTGACTTAAATAATAAATGCGTCATAGAGAAATTGCTCATAGAGACACCCTTTAGATATGGTGCCATTTTTCAGAACGAAGCCTGCTTTCTGTTTATTAAGGAAGGAGATGCAAGGATTAGTTCGCCTACGGAGAACCTGAATATTTGCGTTTCAGAAAGTGTATTGCTAAAATGTGGAAGCTACTTCGCGGATATTGTGCATAAACCGGGCAGCAGAATTTGCGAAATTCTTGCCATTCATCTTCACAAAGATATTTTGCTGGATTTGTACAAAAATGAACTGCCAGGGTTTATTAGGTTGAATAATAAAGAGCAATTTGCGGAGAAGATTGAAAGACAGGATATAATCATTCATTTTGTGG
This sequence comes from Terrimonas ferruginea, assembly GCA_044463125.1. GTDB lineage: Bacteria > Bacteroidota > Bacteroidia > Chitinophagales > Chitinophagaceae > CAYMZZ01. The sequence goes on along the minus strand of JBIQMS010000046.1, from coordinate 16,100 downwards.
ATAGTTTGGAGTTTTACTTTCAACATCCGGATTTGGTGAATGATGAGTTGCTGAAACTAAAACTGAAGGAATTAATATTATTGCTGCTTCAAACCAGCAATGCGAAGAGCATTATTAGTTTGTTTTCTCATCTATTCACACCCAGAGAGGCGGGTTTCAGGGAAGTGATTCAATCACATTTGTTTTCAAAAATTACGATTCAGGAATTGGCTGTACTTTCGGGTCGCAGTTTATCCGCATTTAAGCGCGATTTCGAAACCTATTTCGAGGACAGTCCCGGTAATTATTTGAAAGAGCAGAAGCTGTTGAAGGCCGCTGATTTATTGATGTCAACCGATTTGTCGGTAAGTGAGATCTGCTATGAGGTTGGTTTTAGCGATAGTTCCCATTTTTCTAAATTATTTAAACAAAAGTACCAGCTTACACCTTCCGGGTTCAGAAGACCTAAGGAATTATGCTGAGAGCTTGAGCCTTCTACCCTATTTTTTGAGCTTTACAAACCAACCCTTTCCCGACAGGGGCTTCAATTTTGCCTGATATAAAAGACAAAAATTGAAGCGATGAAATTTGTAAAATTCAGCACATGGTTCCTGGCCCTGTCTATGTTTGTATTTGGTATCCTTAAGTTTGTGAATCCTTTCAAAGAATGGTACAGGGTTCAGGTAATGAATAGCGGTTTGGGGCAGCTATCATACGCTCTGGGTATTATGGGGGAGATTGCGGTGGGTGTAGTTCTCGGCTTCTGCCTGATTATGGGGCAGAGAGTTTCTGCTAGACATAATTTTCTGTTTACCACTGCCAGCTACATTACAATCATCGTTATGATGGCCACAGGGGTTTACGTGCACTTGCATCCTGAAGTTCCGGCAGAGGTTCTGCCTCTAAAAATAAAGCCACCTTATATTCCCTTATTCTTTATGTTGTTAGCGTTATCAAATTTGTATCTTTCGGTTAAAGGGTTTAGGTCGAAATTGGGTTGATTTGATCTTAGTAATGGAGGTTGAAAGTTCATTATCAGATTTGAACTCGTTCTAATTATAATTTCACTTGATACTAATGGCGACTATTAGAATTGTACGTACCAATGAATATCTCAACAAGCTTGCGGACTACATAATATTTATTGACGGAGAAAAAGTAGGCACTATAGCAAATGGAGAGACCCGAGAATTCGCAACAACAGATGGTCAGCATATGGTAAACGCAAAGATTGATTGGTGTAGCAGTCCAGAGGTGATAGTGCAGGTTTCCAATGGGGAGACGGTTTGCCTGAGAGTTGCGGGCTTTAAATATGGCCAGTTTCTGATGCGGATAGGCCGCATATTTATTGTTCTGGATCTGGTATTGATGATATTCTTTGACGTTTATTGGTTGAATATTTTTGCTGTGCCTGTTTTGTTTTTGCTACTCTACTATGTAACCTGGGGGCGTAAAAAGTATTTGCAACTGGAAAAGCTGAGTAATAATGGATGCCGGTAACCGAAATTTGGAAACCAATAAAGAAGTCCTGGAAAGCCGCGACCAGGATATTCCAGCATTACGGGAACTTTTTCTCAGCGTTCGTATTGCGAGCTTTGTTTGGGAAGACCCTTCAAGGTTTGCGTTATCCGACTTTGATAGGGAGACCAGTGGAGAATCTATTCTGGTAGCCTGGGCAGATGGTACCATTGTTGGGTTTGTTTCCGTTTGGGCACCTGACAGTTTTGTTCATCATCTGTATGTAGATGAAAACTATCAGCGGCAGGGTGTGGGCACGCTTTTATTAGAGGCTGTGTTGGATAGGTTTGGCCCGCCGATCCGATTGAAATGTGAGGCCAGCAATGAGAAGGCCATTCGCTTTTATCGAAAGGCGGGGTTTATAGAGGTAGAGAGAGGAAATTCTGAAACCGGACCTTATCTATTGTTTGAGCTGAATGAAGGTTGATGATATTTCGCAAATGCACCTATTCTATCACCCAACCGGTAACCCGCCCTACCGGTAACCCGCTCCTCCGGAGCGGTAGTCGCAAATGCCCCTATTGATTGACGCGCTAACACCTTTGCCAGGTTCCGGTTAAGTGATAGGTTTGGTCCAAATAATTACACTATGGCACAAATTAATCCCCACATCAATTTTAACGGGAATGCGGAAGAGGCATTTAATTTTTACAAGTCAGTATTTGGTGGCGAGTTCAGGAGGCTTGTACGCTTTAAAGACATGGCCGGCGCTGAATTTCCGATGGCTGAATCGGAAAGGGACAGGATTATGCATATCGCCCTGCCTATCGGTAGCAATCTGCTGATGGGCAATGATGTTCCCGAATTTATGGGCAAGGTGAACGAAAGGGAGAATAGAAGCAAGATTGCCGTGAGTACACAAAGCCGGGAAGAAGCCGATCGTTTGTTTCAAGGGCTTTCCGCCGGAGCAGAAGTGGAAATGCCGATGGCCGATAGTCCCTGGGGTTCCTATTTCGGTATGTTTCGGGATAAGTATGGCATTGAGTGGATGGTTGAATATGATGAAAGGGCTGATTCTGCCAAAGATTGATTAGCTTTTATTGACTACTTTACCGAATGGGTATTTACGGTTTATTATTGTTATTGCTTCTTTTGGTCATTGTTGGGCTGATATTTTGGATTGTAAAGATCATAAAGCTTTTCAGAAATGGAAGAACCCGGCGAGCGACTATTCATGCAATAGTCCTTTTGTTTTTAGCCCTGTTTGTATGCTGGGAATTAAGGATTCTTCCCTTATCGGCGGAGTTTAAGTTTAAGAAGCAAACTGAAGCCCTTACGGGAAAGGAATTTTGGTGTTGGAATGAATTTTTGTATGAGGAATGGGGCATGCGAGGGGAGGGATTTACGTTTGAGATTTACCGTTTCAATGACGAGATAGCGAAATATTTCAGGTCTCCGGATTCGGCGTTTTTCAAGGATTTTCCCAAAGCCGATTTTGGGGTGTCGCGTTGGAAGGAAACTCCTTTACCGGATACAGCGTTTTTGAGAAGCATGATGCCGGTATATGGGAATTGGCCTGACCGGCGGCAGGAGAAGATGGAGAGCAGCTATGCGATAGTGAAGCAAATTGCGAAAAGCAAAGGTTCCTATTATGCGATCAGGGAAGATAGCGGAAATGACCTGTACCTGCTTTCACCCGAAATGCGCCTCATTATCTGGATCAACTATAACTATTAATTTGCAGCTTTGTAATGCGAATGGTTGGTTTGGGGGGATTAGATTTTTCTCAATTCTTATACCAAAACAAATAGCATATGAAACTGGGAGCATTTTCCATCAGCCTTGCCGTAAAAGACATTCATCGATCGAAAGAATTTTACGAGCAATTAGGGTTTTCAAAATTGGGCGGAAACATCGATCAGAAATGGCTGATCCTAAAGAATGGCAATGCCCTGATAGGTTTGTTTGAAGGCATGTTTGAAAACAATATTATTACGTTTAATCCCGGCTGGGATGAAAACGGCGCCAATATAGAAAGCTTCGATGACGTGAGAAAGATTCAGGAACATCTCAAAGCTTCGGGTATTGCCTTAAGTGCAGAAGCCGATCCAGATAGTACGGGTCCTGCTCATATTACCCTCACGGATCCTGATGGAAATGCCATACTGATTGACCAGCACCGATAAATTGAAATTTTAATAAATCGTTTCAATACAAATGGAATCTGCCTTTAAAACCTGGAAAACCAGCAGAAATATTTACCGGAGTTTTTTCGACCGATATTCTTTGGAACAACTGAACAAAATACCCGAGGGCTTCAACAATAACCTAATCTGGAATATCGGTCATGTAATAGTAGTGCAGCAGCTATTGATTTACCGGGGTTCAGGTCTTCCAATGAATATTTCGAAGGAGCTGGTGGGCCAGTATAAGCCGGGTACCAATCCTATAGGTGCTCTTGCGCAGGACCAGGTTGATGAACTGAAGGAACTGCTGATTTCCCTGGTAGATAAGACAGAAGCAGATTTTCGGAATAACCTGTTTACGGATTATACCGGGCTTACCACTACCACCGGTTTTCACCTGGCTTCGCTACAGGATGCGCTGGTATTTAATAATTACCACGAAGGGTTGCATTTGGGGTATATGATGAGCATTCGGCGATTTGTATGAAATGAGTGATATTCGATGGCAGATGATTCCTGGTGCCGAAAATGCCTTGCTTAACGTGATATAATTATCAAACAGCCTTTTTATGTTAACTCTCGACAATTATTTGGATCCCCATTTTATTCACCGGAGCAATTGGCTGAGGGCGGCGGTGTTGGGGGCCAATGATGGTATCATATCCATATCGAGTTTGGCCATTGGGGTGTCAACGGCCAGTGTAACGAGGGATCCCATTCTTCTCGCCACGGTTGCCGGGTTGGTGGCCGGGGCTTTATCCATGGCGGCAGGAGAATATGTATCGGTGAGTTCGCAGACCGATATTGAAAAGGCGGATATTGAAAGGGAGAAAAAGGAGCTGGAAGAAATGCCCGAAGCGGAAATGAAGATACTCGCCGAGATTTATGAGAAAAGAGGTTTGAAGAAAGAGACTGCGCTGCAGGTAGCTAAAGAACTGACAGAAGCCGATGCTTTGGGTACGCATATCCGCGATGAGTTGGGCATTAACGAAATGAGCCAGGCCAAACCCATTCAGGCCGCTTTTGCTTCGGGCGCCGCTTTCACTGCAGGTGGGCTTTTGCCGCTGCTGGTCACCTTATTTGCACCCGTCTCCGGCATGGAATATTATCTCTATGGTTTTACCATTCTTTCGCTAATTGTGCTGGGTGCAGTTTCTGCCAAAACGGGAGGTTCCAGCATTCCCAAAGCCATCCTGCGAATAGTAATCTGGGGAACGATTGCCATGGGTTTATCTGCTTTGGTGGGTTATCTTTTTGGCGTGAATGTGTAGGGAAAAAGTAATGACAAGGGCAGGCAGGTTGAAGAATTGTAAAAGGGAAGTCAGTAATGGAACCGAGCTTCAATTTCGAATTAATGTTTAAATAATTATTAATCAATTAATTAGAGATCAATATTGCAATTTTTTACAATTTCGGAATCTGATTCCGAAATTGTAAATTGCAGCATGATTATCCGAAATGCGGCTGAAGAAGTGCGGCTGCTGGCCAGTCAGTTCAAAGCCATAGCTATTGTGGGCCCCCGGCAGTCGGGAAAAACAACGCTTGCGCGATCGGTTTTTAAAGACAAGCCCTATGTATCCCTGGAGAATCCCGATATGCGCCGTTTCGCACAGGAAGATCCGCGTGGATTCCTGGCGCAATATTCCAATGGGGCTATTTTTGATGAGGCACAAAGGGTACCCGAGCTTTTTTCTTACCTGCAACAAATACTTGACGAAAACCCTCAAAAGCAGCAGTTCATTCTTACCGGCAGCAATAACTTTCTGTTGCAGGAAAATATTTCGCAAAGCCTGGCGGGAAGAATTGGCTATTTATACCTGCTGCCATTCACCCGTTCCGAAGCAGAAAAAGCCGCCAATGGAAAATTTTCAGTAGACGAAGCCATATTCCAGGGAGGCTATCCGCCCATATTTGATCACCATGTTCCTCCCGACAAATGGTTACGCAATTATATTGCCACCTACGTTGAACGGGATGTAAGGCAGATTAAAAATATTAGCAATCTAAACCTGTTTGAACGCTTTTTGAAACTGTGCGCAGGACGCGTTGGTCAGTTGCTCAACATCAGCAGTCTCGCTATTGATACGGGCGTTGACAGCAAAACAGCATCCGCCTGGTTGGGTGTGTTGGAAAGTAGTTTCATCATTCATTTGCTAAAGCCGCATCACCAGAATTTCAATAAGCGACTGGTGAAAATGCCAAAGCTCTATTTTTGTGATACCGGCCTTGCCTGTTCCCTGCTTTCCATAACGGATGCAAGTCAATTGTCACTTCATCCTTTCAAGGGAAACCTTTTTGAGAACTATATACTATCCGAACTCATAAAGGACCGCTATAACAACAATAAAGCATTCGATCTTTATTTCTGGCGCGATAGTACCGGGAATGAAATGGATATTGTACTCGACAAAGGAACGCATCTTTATCCTATTGAGATAAAAGCCGGGAAAACCATTACCGCGGATTATTTCAAAAATCATCAGTACTGGCAAAAAATTTCGGGTAATGCGGAAGGCACCATTATTTATGCCGGAGATGAATACCAGCAAAGAAGTTCGGGTTTGCACATTATTCCCTGGAATAAACTGGAGTTGGTCACGGCCTAAATTGAATTGATTCTTATTTGTTCAAGTGTAGTTCTTAAAGAAATAATCTTCAACCATGCCATACTTTTCTTTCCTTTTCCCGATCTTCTTTATCGGAATGGCTGTGGGTGTCATGTATATTCTGGCCAAAAAAGCATGGTGGGGCCTGGCAGAAAACTATCCCTTCGATAGAGATTTTGAAGGCCATCGTTTTGGTATTATCTCTGCTTCCATAAATGGCGTTAATTACAACATAAAAATGAAATTGTCAACATTCAAAAGAATTGAGCAAGCGACGATGCTGGGCTCCCGGGTCAAAATTTCTTATTGAAATGGGAAGGGAATTATCAGGCCGGCTGGCGGAGATTGTTGCGGCGCTTCCCCTGCAGCCGGGGATGCGCGTATTGGAAATTGGTTGCGGACCCGGAGCAATGGCGCGGGAAATGGCGGCACGCGTAGGAACTGGTCATGTGTTGGCCATTGACCGTTCGGCCAAAGCGATTGCGCTGGCCAAAGCTGGTTCCACAAAGGAGATGAAGATAGGAGCCATTTCGTTCAAACAGGTAGCGGTGGAAGATTTTGAACTGAAGCCGGACGAAAAGCCCTACGACATAGCGGTGGCTGTGCGGGTGGGTGTGTTAGACGGCCGGCATCCCGAGAAAGAAGCGCAGGCCTTGAGAAGAATCGCAGCGGCGTTGACCAGAAAAGGAAGCTTGTATATTGACGGTGGAACTCCGCTAAAGGAAATTTCGCTGGCGAAATTTCGTGGGGGCCGGTAGTTAGAAAGCCAGCTAGAAGTTGATGTCGATTACCATTCTACGTCCAAAAAATCAAATCCTGGATTACTTCACACATCAAATACTTTTTATGACCCGAATAATGAAGAAGACCTGGCTGGCCATTGTAGTACTCGCTTTATTTGGTTGTAATAGCCAAGAGCCGGGCCAATCGCCAGCCCCCACAGCAGGAATGTTCAAGGTGACTATTCTTTATCCCAACGGTGAAGGAAAAAGTTTTGATATGAATTATTATGAGGAGAAGCATATGCCCATGATGGCCGGCTTTATCGGCGATAATCTGCAGTTTTATGAAATCGACAAAGGTATTGCCGGTAGATCAGCTAATGACAGCATTCCCTTTCTGGCGGTAGGCTATTTCTATATCAGGGATGTTGCAGACTACAATAGCGCTATTGCGGCGAATCGGGAAACAATTATTGGGGATATCAGGAATTATACAAATATTCAACCCATCGTACAGATTAGTGAGGTAAGGAAGGTTGCTATTCACAATTGAGTTTATGAAGTTATATTATTATAGTTTTCTTTTTTTGATTGTGATTTTCCTGGTAGGATGCGCATCTAAGTATAATAATCTGATTCTGCGATCCGTTATCGGTGGATATGATCCGGATGATTACATGATTTATGCAAAGCAACCCTGACGCTTTTCACTAATCTTTTCAAACCCGTATATGAGAAAAACTATTCTGCCAATACTTATCCTGCTTTTTTCCGCGGTCGCAGCTTCCGGTCAATCGGCCGGGGAACTCTATGAGCAGGCTGTTGAGCTTTATGACAAAGCTGAATTTGCCAGGGCTATCCAGGCAATTGATAAAGCAATAAAGTTGGATTCAACAACCTCCAAATACTACTTGTTGAAGGCGGAAGCCCTCGTGAAGGAGGAAAATTGGCAGGAAGCTTTCGATACCTACAGCCTGACGATAGAGAAATTTCCAAAGGAGTCTTATGCGTATAATCAGCGTGGTTTGTTGCTGTTTCAGATCCAGGAGCACGAGTATGCCCTCAAAGACTTTAATACCGCACTTGAATTTGAAAAGCTGGATTCATTGCAGTTGACCTTATTTCTCAACCGCGGTACGGTAAAGCTCGGCATCCGTGATTTTGAAGGCGCTTACGAAGATTTTATGGCTGCTTACCGGATTGACTCTCTCGACGTGGGTACACTGAATAATCTGGCTGCCGTTTGTGATGAAGTGGGAAGAGGCGATGAAACCATTCCTTATCTGAAAAAAGTGCTGGCCATCGATTCCACATTCATTGGAGGGTATGCGAATATTGGTTATAAGTACCAGGAAATGGGAGATCATAAAACGGCCATCGAGTATTACAACAAAGTTCTATCCCTGGACCCGGAGGAGCCGCTGGGTTATAGCAACCGTGCTTTTAACCGCTACAAGCTGGGAGAACTGCCGGGAGCCTTATCCGATATAAACCGTTCCATTGAATTATATCCCGGAAATTCCTACGCGTACCGCGTAAGAGCGCTAATATATCTTGCGCAAAAAGAAAAAGCCAAAGCATGTGCGGATTTGGAAGAGGCCCTTCGACAAGGCTTTACCAAAATCTATGGTGACGAAGTGGAGAAGTTGAAAGCCGAAAACTGTGCAGGGCATTTAAATAAGTTGTAAATTCTGAGCTGATTTATGGCGATCCCGGAATTCGGGTTCCCGCCCATCAACTCATGGACTATGCGCATTTATTTCAACACTGGCATTTTCTCCCTTTGCCTTTTATGGCTTGTTGCCTGCAAGGACAAGCCCAAAACAGCTGAACCTGCACCCGACTACGATGAACAATACAGGCCGCAGTTTCATTTTTCACCACCTACACAATGGATGAATGATCCGAATGGCCTGGTTTATTATGAAGGCGAATACCACCTGTTTTATCAATATTATCCTGAAGGAAATACCTGGGGTCCCATGCACTGGGGGCATGCCATCTCCAAAGAACTTGTTCACTGGGAAAATCTGCCTATCGCGCTATATCCCGACTCGTTGGGTTATATCTTTTCGGGCTCAGCGGTGATCGATTGGAACAATACCAGTGGCCTGGGAAAAGAGGGTCAACCCGCCATGGTCGCCATCTTCACCTACCATAATAGCGAAGGAGAAAAACAGGGAAAGATTGATTTTCAAAACCAGGGTATCGCCTACAGCAACGACAAAGGAAGAACCTGGACAAAGTACCCGAAGAATCCCGTATTGCTAAACACGGGTATCCGCGATTTCAGGGATCCCAAAGTGATCTGGCATGAAGCCAGTCAACGTTGGGTGATGGCTTTGGCGGTAAAAGATAAGATCAGTATATATACGTCTCCTGATCTGATCAACTGGAAAAAGGGCAGCGATTTTAATCCCGACTGGGCGGCTTATGGGGGTGTATGGGAATGCCCGGATTTATTTCCGCTTAAAAGTGAGGATGGGATAGAAAAATGGGTATTGCTGGTCAGCATTAATCCCGGCGCACCCAATGGCGGCTCAGGTACGCAATACTTTGTGGGCGATTTTGATGGAAAGGAATTCAAACCCACACAATCGGAAATAAAATGGCTGGACTATGGGGCAGATAATTATGCCGGCGTTACCTGGTCGGATATTCCTGCCTCCGATGGGCGCCGACTCTTTATTGGCTGGATGAGCAATTGGCTCTATGCGCAAAATGTACCTACTACCGTATGGCGGTCGGCCATGACGGTTCCGCGCGCCTTGCAGTTGCAGCAATCGGGCAATGAGTATCTGGTGGTTTCAAGGCCGGTAGAAGAACTCCGAAACCTGCGCGTTAACAGCAACAGCTACGAGGATTCAGTAATAGCCATTCCCTCCGATAATGTCGAAATCGACATAGAAGGTTTGACAGAAAATTTTGAGCTACGATTCTCTAACGCGGAAAAGGAAGAGTGGATAGTCAAGAAAACCGGCGACAGCATCTTCTTCGACCGAAGTAGATCGGGCCAAACCGGTTTTCACCCCGAATTTTCACGCCTGCATGCTATGCCAGTATCCGGGTTAACTATCGGGAACCTGAAGATATACCTGGATCGATCCTCAGCCGAGTTATTTTTTAATAATGGCGAAAGGGTGATGACGGAATTGCTTTTTCCCCGCTCATTCTATTCGCGAATGAATACGCAGGGGATAAAAGGACCGGTATCGGTACATCAGCTTAAAAGCATCTGGCGATAATTGCAGTTTTTATAGAATATTTTATACAGATGAAAAGAGGAATGAATCTCGGGCTATTATGTTTTTCCTGCCTGGTAGCAACCATTATCCACGGGCAGCATCAGCTTTATGGCAATGAATTTCCATTGTCGGCAGTCAAAATCACCGATGGGCCTTTTAAGCACGCGTTGGATTTGAATTCGGAGACATTATTGAAGTATGATCCGGATCGTTTTCTGGCGCCTTATTTAAAAGTTGCCAACTTGCCTGCTTCGGCCAGCAATTATGGTAATTGGGAAAGCGACGGATTAGATGGCCATACCGGCGGTCACTACTTATCGGCCCTGGCGATTCATTACGCGGCCACAGGCAGGCAGGAGTTGAAAGATCGGTTAGACTATATGCTTGCCGTTCTGAAAAAATGCCAGCAAGCCAATTCTCAGAAGTTTCCGGCCTGGGGCAGGGGCTATCTGGGTGGCGTTCCCAAAAGCGATTCGCTTTGGCCAAAGATAAAGCGGGGAAATATTGCTGCTATCTGGAATTACTGGGTGCCCTGGTACAATGTACACAAAATGTATGTGGGCCTGCGCGATGCCTGGCTTTATGCGAACGCGGAGGAAGCAAAAAAAATGTTTCTGCAGTTTTGCGATTGGGCGCTTTCCATTGTGGCTGATCTCTCAGATACGCAAATGGAAGAAATGCTTCGCCAGGAATATGGGGGCATGAATGAAGTATTGGCGGATGCATTTCAGATGACAGGCGACAGAAAATATCTGCTCGCGGCCCGGCGCTTTTCGCAGAAGGCTTTATTGAATCCATTGTCGCACGGGATTGACAGCCTGGATAATCTTCATGCGAATACACAGGTGCCCAAGGTAATCGGGTTTCAACGGATTGCCGAACTCTCGGGTGATAAGAATTATCAAAACGCCGGTTCCTTTTTTTGGGAAACCGTGGTGCAGAACCGGAGTTTGGCTTTTGGTGGCAATAGCCGGCGCGAATTTTTTCCGGCAACTTCGGCTTATACCGATTTCATTAAAGTGCCGGAAGGGCCGGAGAGTTGTAATACCTATAATATGCTGAAGTTAACAAGGGGCTTGTTTCGTCAGAACCCTCAGGCCAGCTATGTTGATTTCTTCGAGCGGGCTTTGTACAACCATATACTTTCTACCCAACACCCCGATCATGGTGGCTATGTATATTTTACGCCGGCCAGGCCGCGGCATTACCGCGTTTATTCCGCGCCCAATGAAGCTATGTGGTGCTGTGTGGGTACAGGGCTGGAGAATCATGGTAAATATGGCGAGTTTATTTATACGCATCAGGGCGATTCGCTGTTCATCAATTTATTTATACCATCGCAGCTAAACTGGGAAGAGGCGGGAATCAGGATAGAACAGGATACGAAATTTCCATACGAAGCATCCACCCGGTTCAGGATCAGGGGCCAATCGAAGAAACCTTTGACCCTCCTGATCCGGCATCCTTCCTGGGTAGCGGATAAGGAGTTGAAAGTTATAGTGAATGGGGAAGACAGCAAGGTAGAGTCGGCGCCGGGCACCAATGTCGCCATTAAAAGTTACTGGAAAGATGGCGATGAAATTCATGTAGAGTTGCCCATGCGCACGAGGCTGGAGAAATTAATGAATGTGCCAGACTACTATGCTTTTATGCATGGCCCCCTGTTGTTGGCGGCAAGAACACCCGAGAAGCATGTTCCTTATTGGGTGGCGGGCAAGGGCCGATGGGAACATATTGCACATGGCAAAATGCTGCCGCTAAATGAAGCGCCGGTTATTGTGGAGCTGGATATAGATGCTATTACCGACAAGTTGGTGCCTGTTGAAGGAAAAAAGTTGCATTTCCGGCTTTCAAAAATAAATACGCTGAATGCCGAACCGGAAGAACTGGTACTGGAGCCCTTTTATGGGCTTCACGATTCCCGGTATATGATGTACTGGTCCATGCTAACCCCGGGCCGCTACAAAGGCATATTGGATTCATTGGCTAGGGAGGAGGAAAAAATGCTGGACCTCGAAAGCCGTACGGTAGATTATGTGCAGCCGGGTCAGCAGCAACCGGAGGCGGATCACTTTCTAAAAGCAGAAAAGTCGGGCACCGGTGTACATATGGATGAATTTTGGCGTGATGCAAGGAATGGCGGTTATTTTAGTTAGGAGCTTCGTACGAACGGAGAAACAAACCTGAACTTATTGCTGCGCTTCTGGGGTACTAACTGGGATAACCGAAAGTTTGATATACTGATTGATGATGTGAAGCTGGCCACGGAAGACGTACGCAAGTGGAATATTTATGATTTCCGCGAAGAGGTCTATTCCATTCCGGCAGAAATGTTGCGTGGCAAAGAAAAGATTCGGGTGCGGTTTCAGGCTGCGGAGAATGGGATTGCCGGAGCGATTTATTTTGTTAGATTGTATAAGCCCAAATAGCTGAATATCGCTTGCGCCTGTGTACCCAGTCCTTTTATGAGAAAGAGTAATAAGCTACTTGTTAGTAATGGGGAGATTGAAAATTTGTACATGCTGGCGATTTGGTTGCGGCAAAATATAATTGGTTAACTTGCTGCAAGTAGCCGTCTGTTGAAAACAAGCGCATTTTGCTGGTCCGGACTCGCACCAAGCTACAGAATTATTTGCTCGAAACTTACCCATTCTGCCAAAAGTGCTGAATGATATTGAATCATCCGCCAAAACTATTTTGCATGAAGCCAGGAACTCTTTCCAAAATCGCCGGAATCAGTTATATCATTATATTTTTTGCTGCCATCTTCGCGAATTTTTTTGTGCTGGAAGAATTGGGGAAAGCTCCATTGCTGACTGTACAAAATAGCGAGACAATAGTTCGATTGGGCATTCTTGCTTTCATGATCACGGTAGTATTCGATATTGTGGTGGCATGGGCATTGAATGAATTGTATAAGTCGCATCACTTATCAAGTCTCAGCATGTATTTCCGACTTGTTCATGCCATCATTATGGGCGTTGCCATTTTTGTACTTCCGGCAACCTTGAAGGCCAGCAGCGATCAGGAGGTGCTGGAGCAGGTTGAGATTTTTAAGACGATATGGCTCATCGGTCTTTTCTTTTTTGGTGTTCATTTGATTCTCCTGGGAAGAATTATGGGAAAGCCATCTATTCTGGCCATACTACTTGCCATTGCGGGAATTATGTATATGGTGGATACTGCAGCAAATTTTCTTTTGCCAAACTATGAGGATTTTGCTTCCATTTTCCTTGTGTTGGTGGCTGTTCCAAGCATTTTGGGAGAAATGTCGTTTGCGATATGGCTGCTTGCCAGATCGGGAAAAATGGATGCTCGTCAAATTTAGGTCATATGAAAAATAGAAATGCCAGGCATAGCCGCAGGGATTTCCTGATAAAATGCGGACTGGGTTCGGTACCAATGCTGTTACCGGCAACTGCCGCACAGGCTATGACAGCTCCGGGTTCCCCCGGTAAATCAACAGCTATGCAGGCCAATGTAAATTTTGTTGCGGACGGGCGGCTGTTGAGTCCGGGCGAATATGCCGACACGCTTCGGGATATAAATCAATTGTCGCCCATTGGCATGGATTTCTATGGAAATGGCGGCGCCACCAAAGCACTGGAGGAAGCCTTTGCCCGGATTACGGGGAAGGAGAAAGCTATTTTTTTGCCGACCGGCACCATGGCCAATCAGTTGGCCATCCGCCTGCTGAACGGCCATAATACCAAAGTGATGGTGCCGGAAAATTCGCATGTGTACAGGGACGAGGCCGATGCCGCACAGAGTGTACACGGGAAAAGGCTTGTCCCGGTAGGTGGTGATAAATCGCATTTTGATGTAAGTGATCTGAAAAGCGTTATTGATCATACCAACGCGAACGAAGTGTTCAAGAGCGGAATCGGTACAGTAGTGATTGAAAACCCGGTAAGGCGGGCTGATGGCAGGGCGGTCCCCTTGCAATCTATAAAGGGAATCCGTGATTATTGCAAACAGCAGGGATACCGCATGCACCTGGACGGAGCCAGGATTCATATTGCCTCCGCTTATACGGGTGTTGCGGTTTCTGAATATGCCTCCTATTTTGATACGGTTTATATCTCCTTGTACAAATACCTCCATGCGGGTGCCGGCGCCGTTTTATGTGGCGATGCCAATTTGATAGACCAGGTTCCGCACCTTATTAAGATCTATGGAGGCACACAATATCAAAATTGGATGAATACAGCCATGGCTCTGCATCATCTTACCGGATTGTCTGAGCGATGGAATCAGGTACTGACGGTTTCCCGTCAGTTGATGGCGGGATTGAATAAGTTAAACGGAGTGAAAATTGAAGCATTGGAAAATGGCACCAATATCCATAGGATGACGCTCGCAGCAGGCATCGATTCCAAAAAGCTTGGTGAATATCTTTTCCGGGAGCACAATATCAGAATTGGAAGAGCCAATAGTGAAAGAGTCATTCAATTTGTAGTGAATGAAAGTATTTTGTTGAGAAAGCCGGAAGAATTATTGGAGGCCATAGAGAAAGGAGTGGCGCAGGCAGGGTAAGCGTAAACGATGCTGGATAAAGCGGGACAAAAATGGATATTGGTCTATTAACTTGAAATACTACCAATTCTAAATAATTCGACACCTTTTCCTAATTCATTAATCCGCGTAATCTGCGAAAAAATCTGCGAAAATCTGCGGGAAATCTCTCCTGATCTTTGAACAGGTTGAAACTGCGAAGCGTTCCCCGCAGATTTTCGCAGATTTTGACGCAGATTTTCGCAGATGAGAGAATTGAATTACCACTATCAAACTAAATATTTACAGGATAGATATTTCCCATAACTTATAACTTAAAACTTACAACTTACCACTTACAATTCACCACTCACAACGCACCACCCTGTTTCGAAAGTGACAAATATCAACTCTTTGTTTCCCCAAAAATTCGACATTCGCGGCAATTTGAATCCCTTCATTCAAAATTGGGGAAGGGATGGAACTAAAATCTGAGTAGAATGGAATATCCAAAATGCCCGAAATGCGGTGGAGAAAACGTTTACCCGGTTGATGAAATCCTAAATTGTCCGGACTGTTTCCATGAATGGAATCCGAGTGAGGAACCGGAAAGCGTGGATACTGATGCTTTTGTTGTGAAAGATGCCAATGGCACCATTTTGCAAAATGGAGACTCAGTAGTTACCATCAAGAACCTTCCGGTGAAGGGTAGCTCACAATCCATTAAGGCGGGCACCAAAGTGCGCAATATCCGGTTGGTAGATAGCGATCATAATATAGATTGCAAGATCGACGGCTTTGGAGCGATGGCCCTCAAGTCGGAGTTCGTGAAAAAGGCATGAGACCGTTATATTTGTAGGGTATGAAGCTTTTGTACCAATGGACAATCACGCTGCCTTTGCTGGCCTTTCTGCTTTTCTTTTCTGGATATATTCACGATAGCGTGTTTTTTCAGATTGTTGCGGGCTTTTTGCTCATTGGGTCGGTTATGTCGGCCGTGCATCATTCCGAGATAATTGCGCATAGGGTGGGTGAGCCTTTTGGTACCATCATTTTGGCCGTAGCCATCACCATTATTGAAGTTTCTGTAATTGTCTCACTAATGATATCGGGTGGAGGTGAAGCCGTTTCCCTGGCGCGCGATACAGTTTATGGCGCTACCATGATTATCCTGAATGGAATCGTGGGTTTATGCCTTTTTATCGGAGGCATCAAACATCATGAGCAGACTTTTTCCAAGCACTCCGTTACCATAGCACTGGTTTCCCTGGTTTCCATCATTGTTTTCACATTGATATTGCCCACATTTACCCAAACTGTAAAAGGCCCTTATTTTTCTTCTTCACAATTAATATTCGCATCCATCGCCTGCCTGATAATCTATACGGCATTCATATTCGCGCAAACCGT
>JBIQMS010000045.1:0-35882 GCA_044463125.1 Terrimonas ferruginea | reverse complement strand
ATTTGGGCATAACCAAAGAAGGGCCGTTTAAGCCGGAACATTATAGGTATTGATTACGTAGTACGTTTTACGTAATACGTTATACGTTGGGTTTAGAGTTTAGGGTTTAAAGTTTAAATGCACTTACCACAATACATTTAAACTTTAAACCCTAAACCTTAAACTTCCTCACGATTCACGCCTCACGATTCACGATCCTCATTGTTGCTTCTTATAGCTCCACACCGCCCAGCCATTAAGTACAAGGGCAAAGCCGAGCATGGTGAATAATTGCGGTTGAATGTCGCGCAGGCCACTGCCTTTTATTACGACCATGCGCATTACTTCAATAAAATAGCTCACCGGATTGAGGCGGACCAGGGTTTGTGCCCAGGCTGGCATACTGTCCACCGAGGTATAGAGACCTCCCAGAAGGATAAAGATCATCATCAGAAAAAATGAGATCAGCATGGCCTGCTGCTGGGTATGCGTATAGTTGGATATCAGCAAACCGAGACCCAGAATTGCCAGCAGGTAAACGGCCGCAAAAATGTAAATCGTCCACAAATCGCCCATGGGTTGTATTCCATAAACCAGACGGGCGATCAGCATTCCCATACTTAATATCACCAGCCCCAGTATCCAGAAGGGAATCAGTTTGGCAAGAATAAACTCATGCTTCTTTACAGGTGTTACGTTGATTTGCTCAATGGTGCCCACCTCTTTTTCTTTCACTATATTCAGTGCCGCAAGGAAAGTACCGACCATGGTTACGAGAATGACCAGGATGCCCGGTACCATAAAGAGTTGGTAGTTCAAGAATGGGTTGTACCAGTTGGAGGAACGAATATCCACTGCTTCCTTGCCCTGCAAGGCAGGGCCCATCCACTCCAGGCGAATATGCCGGTTGTATTCCTCCAGTATTTGTCGCAGATAAGCCATGCCCAGGTTACCCTTCACGCCATTTATCGCGTTCGCAGCCAGGAATACATGTGCCTGGTTTTCGCGGATCAGGTTCTCCTCAAAATGCGGCGGTATATTAACGATGATATCGCCCTTATCCATTTCAATGGATTTCACTGCCTGGTCGTAACTGGCCGCCGAAGCAGATATCTTGAAATAGCGACTCGCATCCAGCTTGTATTGCAATTGCCGGGAAAAGCTGCTATGGTCCTGATCCACCCAAACGATACGGATGCCCTTTACCTCGTAATCGGCCGCCAGGGGGAGAACGATCAGTTGCAACACAGGCATCACAAAAATGATACGAAGGATTGCCGGATCCCGGAAAATCTGCCGGAATTCTTTTTGCAGTAGAAATTTCAATACATGCATACAAAACTATTTGGGCCAGCCATCAGGTCAGCCTTATTTTAAACTTTTTGACGGCCAGTAATAGCAGGGCTGCAGTCATACCCAAAAGAATCAGGGTTTCTTTCCAAACAGCATCCCAACCGGCTCCCTTAATCATTACATCGCTCACAATCCGGTAAAACCATTTGGCGGGTACCAGGTTGGAAATTATTTGTAATGGAACGGGCATATTCTCAACCGGAAACATAAAACCGCTCAGCATAATTGTTGGCAACAACATGCCTGTCAGCGAAATAAACATGGCCATCTGCTGGGTGGCCGTGCTCGCCGAAATCACCAGGCCCAATGCCAGGCAGGTGAGGATGAACAAAACGCTTTCTCCCAGTAACAGGAGCAGGTTACCCCGAATGGGCACATCCAATACCAGCGTGCTGAGCAATAGAATACTGGCCACATTGATCAGCGAAAGCAGCAAATAAGGAACGGCCTTGGCGGTAACGATTCCAAATGGCTTTACCGGTGATACCAGCATGATCTCCATCGTACCCGTCTCTTTTTCCCGCACCACGGTAATGGCGGTCATCATCGTACAAACCAGCATCAGCACCATCGCCATTACACCGGGAACAAAACTATAAGCGCCTTTTAATTGCGGATTGTACAACATCCGGATCTGTGGCTCTATCCTTAGCGGTCTTTCAGCCTGCTCAGTATGGCTGCTTTGAAAATCGCGGATGATAGAGCTGGCATAGTTTACGATAGTGGTAGCCACATTCGGATCGGATGCATCGGCCAGCAACTGTACCTGTGTTTGACCGGAATGCCTGATCTCGTCCCCAAAACCGGAAGGAATGACGATGACCATTCTTACTTCGCCACGTTGAAATGCCGTTTGAATGTCATTTGGCGAATGCAAAACCAGCTCTACATCAAAATACCGACTGGCATCGAGGCGCTGCTGCAGTTGAAGCGAAGCTGCATCGCCTGCTTCATTGAGCACGGCAATCCGGGTATTCTTCACTTCGTTGGTTAACGCAAAACCAAACAGCACAATTTGCACAACCGGCATACCCAATAAAATAAACAGGGTTCGCCGGTCGCGAAGTATATGGTAGAACTCCTTTCTTACAAATGCCAGAAACGTACGCATGTAATCGACTTTATTGATTGTTGTTAGCCTTTCCCCTCACCAGTTTTACAAATACCTCATCCATACTTTCGGCGGAATAGGTTTGTTTGAGACCTGCCGGCGTATCAAGGGCGGCAATCCGACCGTCGACCATGATGGAGACACGGTCGCAATATTCCGCCTCGTCCATATAGTGCGTGGTTACAAAAATGGTAATGCCTTCGGAAGCAGCCGTATATATTCTGTTCCAGAATTCGCGCCTTGTTACCGGATCTACGCCGCCTGTAGGCTCGTCCAGAAATACGATCCCCGGCTCATGGAATATGGCTACGGAAAATGCCAGCTTTTGCTTCCAGCCCAGGGGCAGCGACTTTACCAACAGGTTGGCTTCTTTTTCCAAATGCAATTCATGCAGCAACAGCGCGGTTTTATCGCGGATAAAGCGGTTGCTCATGCCATAGATACCTGCATAGAGTCGGATATTTTCGCGAACGGTGAGATCTTCATACAGGGAAAACTTCTGGCTCATATAACCGATCTTTCGCTTGATCTTTTCGCTTTCATGAAAAAGATCGAAGCCGGCTACCCTGCCTTTTCCTGAACTGGGCTTTGAAAGACCGGTCAACATCCTCATGGCCGTAGTCTTGCCTGCCCCATTGGCGCCCAGGAATCCAAAAATTTCACCCCTGCCTACCTCGAAGCTGATATTGTTAACGGCAACAAAGTCGCCGAACTTCTTGTATAGCTGCTCCACTTCTATCACCGTATTTTGCATCTCATTCATTTTTCATCCAGTAAATAAAACAGTCTTCGATATCGGGCTTTATTTCCTTCCATTCGGCCGGCATGGTTTCCGTTTCCAGCCGGTGAAACAGATCAGCGGCTTTATCCCTGCTCGCTACCAGGTGATGCCATTCTCCAAACGGATAGATATCCATCACTTCCTCCCATGCGCCAAGCTGCCTGAGCAAATCGAGCATATTTGCGGAACGGATGGCGAAAACAACATGCGGAAATTGTTGCACAATGGCATCGGGCGTATCCGTTTGCATTATCCTGCCATCCTGCATCAGTCCTATGCGATCACACTGCCGGGCCTCATCCATGTACGGAGTGGAAACCAAGATGGTGATACCCTGGCGTTTCAATGCCTGCAGCATCTCCCAAAACTCCCGGCGCGATACTGCGTCCACACCCGTGGTGGGTTCATCCAGGAACAACACCGCAGGCCGGTGAATAAGGGCGCAGGAAAGTGCAAGCTTTTGCTTCATACCACCCGATAGCTTTCCCGCCTTTCGGTTGCTGAAGGGTTCTATCTGACTGTAGATATCTTTTATCAGGTGATAGTTTTCCTGGATGGTTGTATTGAATATTGTCGCAAAAAACACCAGGTTTTCTTCCACAGTAAGATCGGGGTACAGCGAAAATTTTCCCGGCATATAACCTACCCTCCGTCGGATGGCGGCATAGTCTTTCACCACATCCAATCCTTCCACTTTGGCCTCACCTGCATCGGGGAGCAGCAAACTGGTGAGTATGCGCATCATACTGGTTTTTCCCGCACCATCGGGTCCAATCAGTCCAAAGATTTCACCCGGCTGCACGTCGAAACTAATGCCCTGCAGCGCCGATATTCTTTGACTGCCTTTCCCATATGACTTACCTATATCGCGTACCGAAATGGCTGCCCGGTTTTGAGCGGAAACGGTTTCTTCACTATTCATAAGTTACTATTTTGGCGTTTCTTCAAAACTCATTTCAGCATACATACCCAGTTTCAGCGATCCATCGTTTGGCACCAGTACCTTTATGGCATACACCAGGTTGGCTCTTTCGTTGCGGGTCTGTATAGTTTTGGGAGTAAATTCCGCCTTGTCGGATATCCACTGGATAGTGCCGGATAATGCGCGGTATCCTTTCTCACCCTCATCAATCCAAATCTTAACCTGCTGACCCAGTTTTACCTCGCTCAACTGATCGCCCGATATATAGGCACGAAGGATTAGTTGCGAGAGATCGGCGATTTTGTAAAGCGGTTTACCCGGACTGGCCATTTCACCCGCTTCGGCGTATTTGGCGATGACGGTTCCTGAAACCGGATTCACCACTTTCGATCGGTTTAGTTGATCCGTCAATTGATCAATGCGCCTGGAAAGTGGCTTATGCTCACTCAATACAGCCCGGTTCTGTGTGGCCACCTGGTCCTGCTGCACTTTTATCTGCTGCGCCGTCACTTTCATTTCTTCCTGCAATTGCTCAATAGAAGCTTTCAGATCATCCACCTGTTTACCTGTGGCTGCATCCTTCGCATAGAGGTTTTGGACGCGGCGCAATTCCTGTTGCAGGTAATCAAGCCTGGTTTGCTGCACGGCTCTTTGTTGCTGCAATAGCTCCACTTGCGGCTGAACCCTGCTCGTTTTGTCGGAAAGCGCTTCAAGGCTGGCTTCCACCTGATCGCGTTGCAGGGCAATGCTGGCCGCATCAATGATGGCCACTACAGAGTCGGCTGGAATGAGCTGCCCTTCCTCCACATTGAGTTCCAGAATTTTACCTGCTATCTCCGGTGATACCAATACCTCCACGGCTTCAAAATTGCCTGTCGCGTCGAAGGAGTGTTGATTATTGTTGCAGGCAGCAACAGTAATCACCGCGAAAATCAAAATGATTCCTTTATACATATTTAGTCGGTTATTTTTTTCCTGAAATAATTTTATAGTTGATGCGAGCCTGTAGCCATTGCAGTTCATGCAGTAGTAATGCCTGCCGGGCCTGATCCTCCGCATTAATTTCGCGCAGGTAGTCATTGGCTGTGATGACGCCACTCTCCAATTGTGCAGCGGCCGCCTTCGTGATGGACTCGCGAAGGGCTACAATCTCTTTATCACGTTCCATCAGTTTCTCCATTTTGGCGATGGCTGCTTCCTCCTGCATCAGTCGCGCTGAAGTTGTCTGCCGGAAAATATCTTCCTGCACATCAATACGGCGACGCAGGGTTTCCTGCTGTTTCCGATCGCGACGCAGCGTATAGAAATGCTGAAGCGACCATTGCAGCCTTATGCCACCGACATAGTAAAACGCAAAGTCATTCTTCAACATGTTCAAACCTGGTCGGCCATAACCTCCCTGTGCAAACAGATGTACTTTTGGAAGGCGGCGCGCCTGCAATAACTGCTCCTGGCTTTGCGAAAGCTGACGTTGTTGCTGAAATAATTTCAACTCAGGTCTGGCTATTTCAATTGCAGTGACAGCTTCGGGAGGCTGCGCCAGGAAGATTGTACCGCTATCGAGGGTTCTACCCATGTAAAGCGATAATATATCCACAAAGGCGGCGCGCGAACTTTCCAGTTCCATCAGCCGTTGATCCGCTTTCAGCCATTCCGCCTTCAATACGTCGTAATTCGAGCGCAAGACCAGGCCCTGCTCCACCTGGGCCTGCAGTTTTTGCATGCCGGTTTCAATATCCTTTCGCACCAGGCGGGCCTGCCGTGCCTGCCCGTCGAGTAATACTACGGCCAGGAAATACTGGCTTATCCTTTCGCGCAACTGTTGCAACTCCACTTCCACCGTTAGTTCCGCAGAAATGGCCTCCAGTTGCCGCAGCAGTACCTGCTTTCTGGAAACCCCTCCATCGTAGAGCAGTTGACTAATGTCGGCAACAGCACGATACTGATCCTGTGCCGGCGCCTCCATGCTGAATCCCGGCAGGCTCAGGGGAACCCGGGTAACATCCGACTGGTAGCTGGCCTGTGCATTCAGTTGCACCTGTGGCAGCCAAATTGTTTTCAGATTAGCGACCGCCAGTTGCTCCTGCGTTTGTATCCACTGCTTATCACGTAGCGCCGGATAATGGCGGATCGCTTCCGCAATGGCGCTGTCGTGCAAAAGCCTTTCCTGCGCTCGCAGTTTTATAGGCAGCATCCCTACAACGAATGCCAATACCCCGAATACCTTCCTCATAAAATCAAGTTTAACCATTTGGTTAATTATTGTTCAAAAAAAAGGGCTAAGCCCTGATTGCATCAATAATAAATCGCGACAGCTCGCGCTTGCGATGTTCCATAAATTCAGCGAATCGCTGGTTATCCATTCCAATCACCTGTTGCATCATGGGCCGGCCCACAAATGGAAAGAGTACCAACGACAACATGTTCACCAGTAAACTTGCGGGATCAATCGGCTTTATCCGGCCGGCCGTCACTTCTTCCTGAATTTGCTTCAATAAGGGTTGCGGATCAGGTTTGCTATGGCTCGGCCACAGCTTTTTCAAAAAGCGTTTGGGGTCACGATTAATTTCTGTCAACACAAAAATGGGCAGATATGGATTTTCCATCACCACGGCCATATACGCCTCCACAAAATTTTCGATCTTCTGAAAAAGGGGAAGTTCCGACTGAAACATGGCATTGATACGGGGGAAAATTTGCTGGGCTGCATCCAGAAAAATTCTTTCAAACAGCAGTTCCTTGTTACGGAAATAGTAATGCAGCAGGGCTTTGTTGATGCCCGCTTCATCCGCTATATCCTGCATACGGGCACCCATCATGCCATCCCGAACAAACACTTTGCGGGCCGCATCCAGAATTTTTTCTTCCGTACCTCTGTCTTTTTGTTTCGCCATTGAACTGATTTAACCACTCGGTTTAACCAAACGGTTAACAAAAGTAATCAGCCTT
The DNA here is from genome assembly GCA_044463125.1 of Terrimonas ferruginea. GTDB lineage: Bacteria > Bacteroidota > Bacteroidia > Chitinophagales > Chitinophagaceae > CAYMZZ01. Next base: position 28,787 of record JBIQMS010000045.1, on the reverse strand, counting down.
TTCCAACCTGCAAAAAAAATCTCTCTTTTTTTTGCAGGTTGGAAAAGGTTGGTGCTGAACCAGCAGCAAGGCAGCGGGAAAATTACTCGGCCCAGCTCATCACATAATCCGGATTTTCAATGTCCAGCGCTTGTTGGGTGAGCATTAATGGGTGGAAAGTGTCCACCATTACGGCCAGTTCCTTTGTTTCTTTGGCACCAATGCTTTTAGCCACGGCACCCGGGTGTGGACCGTGTGGAATGCCTGCGGGGTGCAGGGTGATCATGCCCCGGGTCACGTGTTTGCGGCTCATAAAATCCCCATCCACATAATACAATACTTCATCGCTATCTATATTGCTGTGGTTGTAAGGAGCCGGAATGGCCTGGGGATGGTAATCGTAAAGCCGCGGACAGAAGGAACAAACCACAAAATTGTGGGCTTCGAATGTTTGGTGCACGGGAGGCGGCTGATGTACACGGCCGGTAATGGGTTCGAAATCATGGATCGAAAAGGCGAAGGGATAGCAGCAGCCATCCCAGCCAATTACATCGAAGGGATGCGTACCATAATGCAGGCCATACAGCACCCCTTTCTTCCTGGCGCGTATGAGGAAATCTCCTTTTTCGTCAAATGTTGCCAGCTCTTCCGGACCGCGGATATCGCGCTCGCAATAGGGCGAATGCTCCAACAATTGCCCGTATTTGCTCTGGTACCGCTTTGGATAGCGGATGGGGCTGAATGATTCAACGATAAAAAGGCGGTTACTACTTGTTTTAAACGACATCTGATAGATCGTGCCCCTTGGTATTACCAGGTAATCGCCATAGCCAAAGCGCAGGTTGCCATACTGCGTATGCAAGACCCCTTCTCCTTCGTGCACAAAAATCATTTCATCCGCATCGGCATTCTTATAAAAATAATCCTGCATGCTTTGCTGTGGAGCCGCCACCACGATATGACAGTCGTTGTTGACCAGCACCGGCACCCGGCTCTCGAGGAAATCGGCCTTGGGCTGAATATTGAAACCTTCAAAGCTCCGATGCTTCAGCATTTTTTCCTCCGCGATGCGGGGTGAAACATCTATTTGCGGTTCGGTCTTGATGATTTGTGTGGGCGGGTGCACATGGTAGAGCAGGGAATAATCATTGCTGAATCCTTCGGTAGAAAATAATTGCTCAGAATAAAGTTCACCATCAGGGCGGCGAAACTGAGTATGTCGCTTATGCGGAATTTGTCCGCGCTGTATATAATGAGGCATTTTTGGGAGTTGAAAGTTTAAAGTTGAAGGTTTAAAACGAAAATTTTTTTCAAAAATTTTCGTCTGGAAATCGGAATGTGCTTAACCAACAACGGATTGAAGTGGTTCGAAGTTGTGGTAGTACTAACTCTTTTTACCCTCGGCAAGGGTGGCCACGAGGAAATAATATTTCCAACGGCGTTTATCGATCCAGTACGTGAAGTTGCGATAGAATGGCATAGCAGGGTGAAGGTACGGCTTTTCCTGTTTTTCGGTCAATGGGCAAATAATTGTACCTTACTGATACCATTACAGAATGGATAAATCCATCAACCTAACCTTTACCACAAACGCTCAACCTTGAACCGACGCACGCTGATTCGCCATGCCGCCCTTGCCAGTGCCGCATTTGCCTTTAGCCGCGACAGTTTCGCACGTTTGGCTTATCCCGGCTCGATATCGCCCGCAACAAGTGGCATTATTAAGCTGAGCTCCAACGAAAATCCGCATGGTCCCTCCCCTGCTGCGTGTAAAGCGATGATGGAGGCAGTGGCCTCCTGCAATCGCTATCCCTGGGAGCAAACGGCAGTATTGAAGGATAAAATAGGTCGTCATTTCGGCCTCAGTTCTGATCATGTAATGATAGGAGCCGGATCTTCGGAGCTTCTGGGTGTGGCTTCTACCTGGGCGGCCCTGAAAAAGGGAAATGCCGTGGCGCCTGACCCCACTTTCCGGCTATGGATGCCTGCTGCCAGAAGGCTAGGTATTGATATACGCCTGGTACCCCTTGATGCCAGGAAAGTAACGGACCTGCAGCGTTTGAAAGATCGGGCGGATGCGCAAACAAAGATGATCTATATCTGCAACCCCGCCAACCCTACCGGCACCATTGTACCGGCCGGCGACCTGGAAGCTTTTATTCGCATGGTGCCGGGCGATTGCATGATATTGCTCGATGAAGCTTATACAGAGTTTTGTGATGAACCCAGTATGGCGAAGATGGTCAATGATCACCCCAATCTGGTAGTGGCCAAAACATTTTCTAAAATTTATGGGCTGGCAGGTACGCGTATTGGCTATGCTCTGGCACATCCTGATACAATAAAAGAGCTCAACGCCCTGCAACCCTGGGCCAATGCCGGCGCGGGTGCTGTATCCTTAGCCGGAGCCATTGCCAGCCTGGGCGATGAAGCCTTCATCAACCATTGCCGGAAAGAAAATGAAAAAGCTAAACAAATCCTGTACAACACACTACAAAAAGCAGGTATGCCATATATACCGTCGTCAACCAGCTTTGTATATTTTGATGCAAAACCCTTTGGCAAAGACTTTCGAGCCACGCTCGAAAAACAAAATATCATAGGCGCCCGCAGTTTCGAAAACAACAGCAGCTGGCTCCGGCTAAGCATCGGAACCGTGGAAGAAATGAAGAAAGTGCAGGAAGCAGTAGAGCGATGAGGGAATATTTGTTGATTTGTTGATTTGTTTATTTGTTGATTCGTTCATTTGTTTTACAGACCGACTGCAGACAATTTTGCCGGACATGGTTGCCACTGGTGTCTGCAATGAACGCACAATACAGCAAGAACTACCGTACTGCTCATTCAACTTACAACTTAAAACTTTCAACTTAAAACTCACGTAATACGTAAAACGTATTACGTACTACCTTACTCACATTCCCGGAAACCATCCCCTGTTTTCCCCAATAATTTCACGGAAGGGCCAGGGAATTGCTACCAGTATCAGGAGAAGCGCCACAAAAAACAACCAGAACGCCTGCTTGTATTTGCTGGCATCGGGAATGGGTTTCTTGGCGCGGCCATAAGCGAGGGTGATCAATATAATGGAGATGATCATGAGCACAGGATGCTCTACCCAGAAGAAGCGGAAAAATTTATCGGACATTACGGAAACACCTTCCGGCAAACTGGTCTTCAACATACCATAGCGGCCTCCCAGCCACTGATAAACGCCAATCACCAGCATGGTATGCGATGCTATCAGCGTAAAAAGCCAAATCTTGCGATCGCCGGCGCTAAAGGTTTTACCCTGTTTCCATCCCGTGTAGGCTTTTGCGATAGATAATAGCAAAAGTATGAGGATGACCCAACGCAAAAGATTGTGCAGGTGCAGCATTCCCGTTTCCATGTTGAACTTGATTTTGGTTGAGGTCAAATCTACGATGGGAAAATGGCAAAGGCAAATAATACTAGGATTAGCTTGATGGCCGTGATTATCTTGATTACCTGGATTAGAGTTCGGGATTGCTGTCGCGATGGGGAATGTTTGATTTAGCTTTTCAGAGATTCTTTTCAAGAACAAGACTGCACAGGAGACTTTTGCACAGTCACATTCGTTGAGTCAAAGAAATGAATTCCTAAAACGCTAAATTAAATATTAGAATCTCTATCAGCAATTCCGACCTCTAATCCAGGTAATCAAGGCCATCAAGGAAATCCTAGTCCCAGTCGGCTATGAATACGTTGGTTTCTCTTGTACCCCCATTATTTCTGTTGCTGGAAAAAACAATCTTCTTGCCATCCGGGGAAAATAACGGGAAGGCATCGAAGCCTTTGTCGCGGCTCACTTTTTCGAGACCGGTTCCGTCTTCATTGATGGTGTACATATTAAAAGGAAAGCCCCGGGGATATTCGTGATTGGAGGCGAAAATAATCTTCTTGCTGTCGGGCATATAAGTGGGGGCCCAGTTGGCCTGACCCAGGCTGGTTACCTGCTTTTGGTTGCCGCCATCCGCGTCTGCAATCCACACTTCCATCTTCGTGGGCGCCACCATTCCTTCTGCCAATAATTCCTTATACTCTTTCATATCTTCCTCGCTTGTTGGACGCGAAGCGCGCCATACCAGCTTGGTTCCATCGGGGCTGAACCAGGCACCACCATCGTAGCCCACAGCCGTGGTAATACGCTTCTCCTCACCGGTTTCCAAATCCATAATATAAAGGTCTATATCGCCATCTTTGGTGCTGGTATACACCATCTTCTTTCCATCGGGTGAAAGCGTGGCTTCCGCATCGTAACCGGGTGAATTGGTGAGCTGCTTCACAATATTGCCATTGAGATCGGCCATGAAAATGTCATAACTGCTATACAATGGCCAGATATACTTATTGCCGTATTTCGCACGGTCGGGTACGGGAGGACAATCCGGCGAACCCAGGTGGGTGGATGCATAAATGATGTGCTGACCATCTTTGGTAAAGAAAGCACAGGTGGTACGGCCCTTACCCGTACTCACCATTTTATACTCAAATTTTTCACCCGCTTTCTCCGGCACTTTCCCTACAAAAATCTGATCACAGGGTATGCCTTCACTGGCATGTGCACGCTGAAATACCAGGTATTTTCCATCATAACTCCAATACGCTTCCGCATTGTCACCTCCAAATGTCAGTTGCTGCACATTGCTCAGATGCGTTTCTTCCGGATAAAGCAGGGTATCCTGCGCAGCATTGGCCTGCGCCTCTTTATCAGTAGCCGCATCATTATTGCAGGCTGCCAGAAACATAATTAAAATGGGCACCAGCAAAGCCGGAAGAAACATACGTTTTTTCATGTATTGTCGTTTAAAAGCGGATGCAAAGGTATTTTTGAACTTTGGTCGATTTGTCAGGGAACTGTCATACATCCCTTTTTCGCTTAGTTTTGACCCATGAAATATTTTTTTTCCTTTTTTCTGATTTTTCTGATCGCCTGCAGTAATGAGGAACCGGCCAGTCCTTATGCCGAACTGCTGCAAAATCCCCCTTATGCGGCCATAAGCGACAGTATCAAAGAGGAACCGGAGAACAGCGAGCTCTATTTCCGCAGGGCTGTGATGCTCAATAATAATCAGCAAACCCTGCCGGCTCTGGCCGATTTCAGCAAAGCCTGGTCGCTGGATAAGCAGGAGCGCTATGCTTTGGGAATTGGCAATATCTGGCTGGTGAATAATCCCGATTCTGCCGCGGCATTTGTGGAGCAGGCGCTGAATGTGTTGCCCGAAAGCCCTTTTCTCCCTTTACTACTCGCCCGCGCCTATGAAGGAGCCGGGAAAATGGACCGGGCGATTGAGGTTTGCGACAGCATCCTTGCGGCCGACCCCAACCAGGTGAATGCCCTGGTTCTTAAAGCCGAAATTCTGCAGGAAAAAAATGATCGTGCCGGGGCGGTAAAAGCACTCGAAAAGGCCTATGCCCTGCTGCCCGAAAATCGCCAGCTTGCCGAAGAGCTTGCTTATGAATACGCGGAAACACAGAATGCAAAAGTGCTTCCCCTGACCGACTCACTGATCCGTGTGGATTCGCTCCGTCAATTTGCATCACCCTTTTATATCAGGGGAAATTATTACGCCAATATTCGCAACAATACCGAAGCCATCCGTTGGTACGATGCCGCCATACAACGCGATCACCGTTACCTGAATGCCTATATTGAAAAAGGAAAGATTTTTTTTCGCGGCAACCAATTTGAAAAAGCCCTCGGCGTTTTTCAATTGGCCAATACCATCGCGCCTGGTTTTCCGGATGCCTGGTACTGGATTGCCCGATGCCAGGAAGAAATGGGACAGAAAGCGGAAGCCAAACTGAATTATCAAAAAGCTTATTCTCTCGACCAAAGCTTTCTGCAGGCAAAAGAAGCGGCAGATAGTTTGTGAAACTTATCGGGATTCCGCAATCGATTGGAAAAACAGGCTGGCATAGCTTCAAATTGGCTAATTTGCACAGCAGGAAAGAACCAAAAAATCAAAACTGAATGCCCCTGATCGCCCCCTCTTTTTTATCCGCCAATTTCCTGCATTTGGAAAAGGAATGTGAACGGATGAACCAAAGTGAAGCCGACTGGATTCATCTCGATATCATGGATGGCCGCTTTGTACCCAATATTACTTTCGGCCCCATGATCGTGGAATTTGTTCGAAAAGCCACGCATAAAGTTTGTGATGTACACCTGATGATTGAGGATCCCGGTAACTACGCGGAGCATTTCCGCAATGCCGGGGCCGACAACCTTTCCGTGCACATAGAAGCCTGCCCCCACCTGCACCGCAATATCCAACAGATAAAAAGCCTCGGCATGAAAGCCGGCGTGGCTATCAATCCACATACGCCCGTATCCATGCTGGCCGATGTGCTCGGCGATATTGACCTGGTTTGTATGATGAGCGTGAACCCGGGTTTTGGCGGGCAGCAATTCATACCCCACACTTTCGAACGAATCCGCGAACTCCGAAAGATGATCGATGAACGCGGGCTGAATGTGCTGATCGAAATTGACGGTGGTGTTACGGTTGACAACGCCAGCGATATTGTAAAAGCCGGGGCCGATGTGCTGGTTGCCGGCAACAGCATCTTCCGGGCACAGGATCCCATTCAAACCATCGCTCAGCTCAAGTCAATCCAACCTTAGTGCCCATGACCTGGCGGCTGCTTCCCATATTATTCACCCTATTAATACTGCCAGCTTTATTGCCGGCCCAGAAAAACAGCGCCACCGTATCGGGCGTGGTGGTGGATGATGAGGAGAATCCACTTCCCGGTGTATCGGTTCTTATTCTTGGCCGGCAAAGCGGCATCAGCACCAACGACTCTGGTTATTTCAAGCTTTCCGTGCCGGCCGACCGTGCCTTTGGCATCGAATTCTCTTTTACCGGATACCGTACAGAACAACGTAACTTTCTGCTCAGCGAGGGTGAATCAGAAACGATCCGGATTCGTATGATGCGGGGTGAGAAGGTTTTGGGGGAAGTAGTGGTGCGCGATCAGCGCGACCGCCGCGAAACAGGCCTTATCCGGCTGAACCCTAAATCAGTCATCAACCTGCCCTCCGTTACCACTGGTGTGGAAAGCCTGATCAAGGTATTTGTCGGATCCAACAACGAACTTACCTCCCAGTATTCCGTACGTGGCGGCAGCTACGATGAGAACCTGATTTATGTAAACGACTTTGAGGTATTTCGCCCCTATCTGGTGCGAAATGGCCAGCAGGAAGGATTGAGCTTTATCAATCCCGAGTTGGTCAGCAATATCAATTTTTACAATGGAGGTTTTCAGGCCCGCTATGGCGACAAGATGAGTAGCGTGCTCGATATCCAATACCGCCAGCCCCGCCTCTTTGGCGGCAGCGCTTATGTGGGTTTACTGGAGCAGGGGCTGCATTTGGAAGGAGCTTCTGCCAATCAACGATTGGGCTTCTTGATTGGCGCACGCAACCGCAGCAACCGCAACCTGCTCAGCCGCCAGGAAACGCAGGGCAATTATGTGCCATCCTCCTCCGATATCCAGGGATTGATGAACTATCGGCTCAACGATCGTTGGCGAATGGAATTGTTTGGCAATTACAGCCGCTCCCGTTTTTCACTGAATCCCGAATTCAGTCAACTTACTTCTTCCGTGTATTCACCTTATTTCACGGCCAACCTGGGTTTGGATATTTATTTTGCCGGGCAGGAAAGAGACGAATACCAAACCAATATGCTGGGTCTTTCCATCATCAACCAGGTGCATAGTAAGTTAAGGCTGAAATGGATGGCCAGCCGCTTTGAAAACGATGAGCAGGAAAATATAGATATCCAGGGCGCCTATCTTTTTGGCGATCGCGAATTTGATAAATCGGATCCGGCATTTGGGCTGATCGTTAATCCGCTGGGAGCCGGCGTTTTTCATCAATACGCGCGCAACACCCTCAATATTCAAAACTGGAACCTGGCTCATCGCGGCTATCTCGATAAAGAAAGGCACCATATTCAATGGGGCCTCTCCTATGACCGAACTATTATCCGCGACAAACTATACGAATGGGAATTCCAGGATTCGGCAGGCTACAATATTCCCTTCAATCCCGATATGCTGCAATTGAGCAAGCTGATTCGCTCCAATGCCGATCTCAACATTGATAAGTTCTCGGCATTTGTGCAGGACAACTGGCGGGTAGGCGATTCGGCCAATCGCATGACCGTATCAACAGGTGTTAGAGTTCATTATAATACGCTGAATGAACAATTCCTGGTTTCACCACGCATCAGCGCAAGCTGGCAACCCAACTGGAAAAGGGATATCATATTCCGCGCTGCGCTGGGTGCTTATCATCAACCATCTTTCTATCGCGAAATCAGGCGTTACGATGGAAGCATCAATGAAGAAATAAAAGCGCAACAAAGTGCGCAGGCGGTGCTGGGATTTGATTATAGTTTCACGGGCTTTGGTCGCCCCATGCGATGGACCACCGAAGCTTATTATAAACAGATGTGGGATGTGATTCCCTACGACATCGATAATGTGCGGATGCGTTATTATGGTGAAAATAATGCGAAAGCATATGCGATGGGATTGGAAATGCGCCTGCATGGTGAGCTGGTGAAAGATGCAGAAAGCTGGATCAGCCTTGGCCTTATGCACACAAGAGAAGACATCAAAGGAGATACTTACAAAGAATATACATTGGATGATTTTAATCAGCCGATTGATAGCGTAACACTTGAAAAAGGCTGGGTGCGCCGACCTACCGACAGGAGGATCAGTTTTGGCATGTTCTTTCAGGATTACCTGGCCACCAACAAGAACCTCAAAATGTATCTGAATCTGCTCTATGGCAGCAATCTTCCCTATAATATTCCCAACAACGTGAAGTATAGAAATGGCCTCGAAATACCCAGCTATATACGCGTGGATATTGGCTTTAGTGCCTTATTGCTGGATAGCGATAAGAGTCGCCGTCGCAGTCGCAGCCCTTTTCTTGGCTTCGATAATATCTGGGCCAGCCTTGAAGTATTCAACCTGATTGATCGCGACAATACTATCTCCTATTTGCTGATCAAAGATTTTTCCAACACCACTTACACTATGCCGCAAAGGCTTACGCCACGTTTGCTCAATTTTAAGATTGTAGGGAGATGGTAACTCCTTGCATACGTTAATTTTCTTTTGTCAAAAACTTTAACCATTCCTATTTGTTTTCACATCTGTGAATAAGTAACTTTAGGATGGTATAGTTCAACTAACCTATATTTGGAAAGAGAGGGTAAGGCTTCTGTACCATTCAGAAGACGCTACTAATCCCGGTCACTACCCTCCGCCGGTTTGTGTAAGCATTAAACTAATCCGAATTGACTGAAACGATTATCAACCTCGAGACAGTTAACCCCATTGAGTTCTTCGGCGTTAATAATGGCAAATTAGACATCCTCAAAAAAAAGTTCCCCTTACTGAAGATTCTGTCGCGCGGCACCCAGATTAAATTAAGCGGCTCACCGGAGCAGATTGAAAATGCACGGGAAAAGATTGAGCTCATTGTGACGTACCTGGAAAGGAATGGCCACATGAGCGAAAACTATTTCGAGCAGGTACTGGGTGGCGATGACGCGGAAACCGTAGATCATTTTGTGGAGCGCAATCCCAACGAAGTGTTGGTATTTGGTCCCAACGGAAAATCAGTGAGGGCCCGAACCGCCAACCAGAAGAAACTCGTGGAGGTAGCTGAGCGCAACGATATCGTATTTGCCATTGGACCGGCCGGTACAGGTAAAACCTATACAGCGGTAGCACTGGCGGTACGTGCGCTGAAAAACAAGCAAGTGAAGAAGATCATCCTTACCCGTCCCGCTGTGGAAGCCGGCGAAAGCCTGGGCTTTTTACCTGGCGACCTGAAGGAGAAGATTGACCCCTATCTGCGTCCGCTCTATGATGCGCTGGATGATATGATACCTGCCGACAAGCTGGGCTATTATATGACCACACGCACCATTGAAATAGCGCCACTGGCCTATATGCGAGGACGTACGCTCGACAATGCCTTTATCATACTCGATGAGGCACAAAACTCCACCGATTTGCAGTTGAAGATGTTCCTTACCCGCATTGGCGCCAATGCCAAAGCCATCATTACGGGCGATATGACCCAGGTGGATCTACCGCGCAACCAAAAAAGCGGGCTGGCCACGGCCGTACGCATTTTGCGGAATATTGACGGCATCGCGCATATTGAACTGGATGAGGAGGATGTGGTAAGGCACCGCCTGGTGAAACATATCCTGCGGGCCTATACCCGGGAGCATGAAAAAGATAATCCGGAGGAGGCTGCCAAACCCATTTCCATCGGCAAAAGGGAAAAACCCAAAGAATAAAGCAACAAGATTTAGTACTTTGCAGGAATGAAACAGTACCTCTCTCTTTCATTCCTGCTTTTTTTTGCCTGGGCCTGCAAAAATGAAGACAAGCTGGAAAAACCCGCGGAAAATGATATAGATGCTGCCCGCAGTTTCATTCAATGCGCCCTCAATGGCGATTATGAAAAAGCCAGAAATTTCATGCTGCAGGATTCTATGAATATGGAAGACCTGCAAAAAGCCATACAGCTCAACCAACGGCTTTCCCCCGACGAAAAAAAGAAGTATCGCGAAGCCAGTATCCGCATCCATGAACGCAGGGCGCTGAACGACAGCACCAGCATCATCCACTACTCCAATAGCTATCGTCAGCGAAAGGATTCCCTGCTGTTGGTAAAAGTTGATGATCGCTGGCTGGTTGATTTCAAATACATCTTTCCACACAAAACGGACAGCCTGCCATGATGCAGACCCTGCTTTGGGTAGGTGTGGGTGGCGCCATTGGTTCGATGGGCCGCTTTCTTTGCCATCGAGTGATTATGCAATGGATACCACATGCATTTCCGTTCGGTACCTTTGCCGTAAACATCATCGGCTGCTTCCTGATCGGGCTGATCTTTTCCTGGAATGAACGTGGCGAAGGTTTGGCCGAGAATACCCGCCTATTTTTGATGACGGGCATTTGCGGAGGCTTCACCACTTTTTCAGCGTTTACCCTGGAAAGTATGGGTTTGCTCCGCGACAACAAATGGGGACTTTTTATTGCCTATGTGGCCGGGTCGGTGGTTTTGGGATTAGTAGCAACGATGATTGGTTTAAGGTTTAGGGTTTAAGGTTTAAGGGGATTTGGGGAATTTGAGAATTTGAGAATTTGGGGGATTTGTTTTTTAACTTAGAATTTGAATGACTCTGTACCTCAACCATCAAACTGTAAACTCTAGAACTTAGATCAACAAACCTTATACACTAAACTTTAAATCCTATACTCTATACTTTAAACCCTATACCCTAGACTTTAAACTTTAAACTCTAAACCTTAAACTATAAAATGCTTACCGTTCACCATCCCTGGCACGGCGTGGCTCCCGGCGAAGGGGCTCCGGCCCGCGTAAATGCGCTGATCGAAATTCCGCAGGGTTCACGCGCCAAATATGAAGTGGATAAAGACAGTGGTCTGCTCAGGCTCGACCGGGTGATTTATTCTTCTTTCCACTACCCGGTCAACTATGGCTTTATTCCTCAAACCCTGGGCGAGGATAATGATCCCCTGGATATTCTGGTACTTTGTTCGCAATCCATACATCCGCTTTGCCTGCTGGAGGCCAATGTGATTGGCAATATGCAGATGATTGACAGTGGCCAGATGGATGATAAGATTATTGCCGTTGCCGCCAAAGACCCTTCCGTGAATCACTACACGAGTATTGAAGACCTGCCCCAGCATTTTCTGCTCGAGCTGCGCAATTTTTTTGAACAGTATAAGGTACTGGAGAATAAGAAAGTGGCTATCGATAATTTCCAGGACAAGGCGACTGCCTGCGAAATCATCAATGATGCCATTCGCAATTACCGGGAACATTTTTCGAAATAATTCATGAAACGCCCAGAACCATTATCTATGACAAGTACATTGCTGATCACCCTGCTGCTGATCGGGCTGTCCGCCGGCGTTTTGTCGGGCCTCGTTGGTGTTGGCGGCGGCATTATCCTGGTGCCTGCCCTGGTTTTCTTCCTGCAGTATACACAACACCAGGCTCAGGGCACTTCGCTGGGTGTGCTCACATTTCCGGTAGTGATTCTGGGCTTTTTACATTATTATCATTCCTCGAAGGGGGGCACAGCCCCCATCGATATGAAGGTTATTGGGGTGCTGGCTATCAGTTTTTTTGCCGGCAGCTATTTTGGCAGCGCGCTGGCGCTGAAAATTAACCAGGAAATGTTAAAAAAAATATTTGCGATCATTTTGTTGTTTTCTGCGTTTAAATTGCTGGCCTGGGACCAGGCCCTGGTCCGGTGGATAAAAAACCTTTTCTGATATGATTCGATGGCTACTGCTTTTACTGGCTATATCCGTTTGGCAACCATCCACCTCGGTGGGTCAGCAGCAGCTACTCGATTTTACAAAGGTTTATTTCCGCACCAATCCATTTGATAAGAGCATGCGGGGATTTTTGGAACAACTCACTTTCGACCCCGAAATACTGGATAAGAAGATTCAGCGCCGCGACCGGAATCAACTCTACAGCTTTTCAGGCAAATACCGTAGATACAATAAATTTTTCTTCCGAGCTGATAGCGTAAAAGTGATCCTGATGGAATTGCCTGTGCCTTTCGCGGATGATCTGCAAAAACAGGATACCATCCTGCTCTACCAGATCAGCGCCTACGCTCCCGCCGGCGAGAAAGGGAAAAAAGATGTGGTGAAGGAGTGGGAAAAAATCAAACGCGTGTGGGCCAAAAAATTCTTTGACCAGGATCAGGAAGATGTTGTAAAAGACAATATCAACACCGGCCAGTACCTGCATCTGTTTCTTCCACTATTTACCCTAAGCCCGCTTACAGTTGGCTGGACCACGGTTTCGGGTCCCGACAGGGCAGTACTAACCATCACACTTCGGCTGAAGCAGGATCAGGATTATTTAACCCTGCCAGGTTCGCTTAATAACACGCAGTGAGTGCGTACGCTTGCCCGTTTCTGAATGAATGATTCCTTTCTTATCGATAGTATCGATCCTTACACGACCCGCCGCATGAATAATTTTTTCGGGAGAAAGCAGTATGCCAACGTGCACAATTTCATCCTTATCGTCGAAAAAGGCGAGGTCCCCGGTATGGGCGTTGCGTAATTTATCTACTGTAATCCCTTCCTGCGCCTGTTGCCAGGCATCCCTTGGCAGATCAAAACCCAGCATGCGAAATACGATCTGCACAAAGCCGCTGCAATCCACACCCATCATCGTACGACCACCCCAGCAATAGGGCGCATTGATCCAGCCCTCAACAATCCTATTCAAGGCATCCGAATTAAAATCATCCGCTGGCCGCCTCACCACCTGGCCCTCCCACGCAAAACTCAGTGAACCCAGTTTGCCCTCTTTGCCGGCAAAATTTGGCAGATAGGAGGCGGCCGGTATCCACATTGGCTGACCCTGCAGCAGTATGCGATTAAAGGGTTCGGCAGCCAGATACTCTATCGGCCGGCGCGCCTCTTCTTCGGATACGGGTTCCAGCATATGCCCCGTAAGCCAGCCCTCATATTGATCATGAAGTCCACACACTTTGAACCAATTCCCTTTCTTTTCTTTAAGAATCCGTACCGGTTCCCCAAACAATAACTGATTGACCATCTCGGCCTGATGACGCGCTTTGCGACGAACGGGTGCGGCAGGCACCCGGATAAAGGCATAAGCCATGCAAAAAATTTTTCGAAATTATTTAAACTCAGGCGAAATCTTTGTTATGAAATTGTAGCGTTTCGGCATCTCAGCTATGTCCATCCGAATCAAAATAGCTATTTTCATTGACGATCGTGGATAAATACAAACAGAAAACCGACCAGGAACTGCTGGATCAATACCGGACCGACGGCAATACCGAATGGCTGGGCATACTGCTCCAACGCTATACGCTGTTGCTTTTCGGTGTTTGTATGAAGTATTTAAAAGATGAGGACGAAGCGAAAGATGCCGTACAGCAGATTTTTTTGAAAGTAATCCAGGAGCTGGGGAAATATGATGTTACTTACTTCAAGTCGTGGCTGTACATGGTGAGCAAGAACCATTGCCTGATGCAGCTACGTGAAAAGCAAAGAATACATTCCGGCACCTTAAACGAAGAACTGATAGCCACAACCCATGAGGAAACCGATATAAAGCAGCTGGAACAAAACGACCATACGCTGGAGTTACTGCAGTTAGGTTTAAAGGAACTCAATAGCGAGCAACAACAATGTGTAACTTTGTTTTACCTGGAAAAGAAAAGCTACCAGGAAATCAGTGAGCAAACGGGCTATAACTTTATGCAGGTGAAGAGTTATATCCAGAACGGAAAAAGAAACTTGCGCATTTGGGTGGAGAAAAAACTGAAAGAAGCCAATTCGCCATAGGCCATGCAGGAAAAGCTGAAAGACATATTATCCCATCTTTCCCAGGAAATAGACCAGGAAACGCTGTTGCAATACCTGCAGGGCCAGCTCACGCCTGAAAAAAAACACGAACTGGAAAAGCAACTGGTGGATAATCCCTTTGCCAGTGATGCATTGGAGGGTTTGAGCCAGGTTCGCGATAAAAGGCAGATTCAATTTATGATTGAAATGCTGAACCGCGATCTCAAAAAGAAAACGGAAAGGCGGAAAAAAAGAAGGGATCATTTACGACTCCCCGATCAATCGACACTTTATATCGCGATCATCATTTTTCTGCTGTTGATTGTGATTAGTTTCTTCATTATCTATCGCATGCGCGGCTGAGTTGTTTAATAGTTTTGCTTTCCTTCCATTTTAAGCCATTCTTCGAATACCGCCTTTGCCTCTGGCATAGTAATTTGGGTGAAAGGAATCCTTCTTTCACCCGGAATCTTGTTGAGCTCCTCATAAATAAATGCATCATCAAACGCAATGTCAGCGGCATCCTGGTGCGTGTTGGCAAAAACAACACGCCGGGGCCGCGCCCAATAGATGGCGCCAAGGCACATGGGACAGGGTTCGCAACTGGCATAGATATCGCAGCCCTCCAGTTGCCAGCTTTGCAGTCGGCTGCAAGCATCGCGTATGGCCACTACTTCGGCATGCGCCGTGGGGTCGTTGGTGGAAGTCACGCGGTTATACCCTTCTCCCACTACCTGCCCATCCCGCACGATCACACAGCCAAAAGGACCGCCCTGGCCACCCTGCATGCCCTTTCGCGAAAGCGCGATAGCCATTCTTAAAAAGCGTTGATCCCTTTCCTTTTCGGTTTCCATATTTAAAAAATTGAACAATTTCTGTGGATAAACCCGGGTTTATGCACCTGTTATGCACCTACGGCATCTACAATATGAACTTACCATTAAATTTAAGTTATGTAACCAGATTGTGAGGCATTGGACGTACCTTTTTCACCCGGTTAAGGGTTTAAATTTCATGATTATGAAATGGGAAAAAATTACTTCCTCTATTGGTCATTCCGCCTATGCTTTATGGAACAACGGCCGAAAACTGGTGACCCTGGTCTTTAATCCCAGTTCCAACGCTGCCAGAATTGAAAGTGATGAAGAGCGCCGCGTATTCCTGATTCGGAAGGAAGGATTTTTGAAGAACCGCACCGTCCTGCGCAACGAATATGGCGTAAGGATTGGCTGCGCCGGTTTTGAAAATAACCGCAATTTTATTGAGCTCGACAATCAGCGGTTTTTTTATGAAGTCTCCAATTCCGATTCATCGCCTTCCCTTGCCATTTATAGCGAGCAACAACAAGATCAGCCTTTAGCCATTTGCGAACTGGATGGCCAGGAGAAATCCTGGGTCAAAGAACTGAAAGCACACAAGGCTTTTGGCTCGCAAATGCAGTATAGCCTTTTGATGGCATTGTGCTGGTACCTCCTGCCTTTGGTGAAAGATGAGCGCGTGAGTTTGCACTTAGCCTAATCCCTCCTTATTCCGGTAAACGTTGCCAGCATTCCGCCGCAAAATTTTCCAGTGAGGGGTCGCGTGCCCCCATCAGCAGCAGTACGCAATTATCCGTCAGGTGAGGAATTAGTTGCGTCATAAGCTCATCGCGGTTCGCGACAAAATGAGCATTGGCTCCCCTTTCTTTCAGGTCACTTATCAGGTCGCCGGCGCTGATGTCTTTCTGAGCCGTGCCTCCTGCATAAAATATTTCACTCATCCATATTTCATCCCCAGGCCGCAGCGCGCCACTGATCTCTTCCACAAAATCATTCCGAAGAAATTTGGTGGGGCCGTACCCATGTGGCTGAAACCATGCAATCAATTTTGGCGCGATGGGCTGGCAAGAGCGGATAGCCGCCGCGCATTTCACGGGATTATGTGCAAAATCATCTATGAGCCAAACACCCTTCTTCCGCCCAAGTAGTTGATTGCGACGATAAATGCCCTCATAGGAAGCCAGCGCTTTAGCCGCAGCCGGTAACGACACACCGGCAAATGCAGCCGCCGCCGAAGCAGCCAACGCATTCTCCATATTATGGGCACCCAGCAAAGGAATGTCGAATGCGACATCATTAACTTTAAACCTTATACGCATTCCTTCCTGTTCAAAATCACCAGCTTCAAAGCCGGCACCGGAGCCCCTTAATCCAAAATCATTGTCTTTGTCTGTTGACAGGGAAGCGGCCAGTGAATGCGAACGATTGACGATAAAATGTTTTGCATTTCGCTGAAACTGCGCGAACACATCCATCAGCACGTCAATTTCCTTATGATCGCGATCTACGTTGAGCAATACGCCCAATTCCGGCTTGTATTGTACGATCGATCCATCGCTTTCATCCGCTTCTATTACCAGCCATTCCGATTGGCCCGTCCATGCATTGCCGATCAGGCCATTCTTAATTAAACGTACCAGCCCTGCTCCACTGATGATACCGGCATCGATGCCCGCTGCCTGCAGAATATCGAAGAGCATGGCGCTGCAGGTACTCTTTCCACTGGTTCCGCCTATCGCGATCGTTTTCCTGCTGGCCGCTATCAGCGCCAGCATTTCGGCGCGGTGAATGATGGGTAGATTCATTGCTTTTGCCTGCTGCACCTCCGGCACTGTGTCCTCCACCGCGGTGCTTACCACTACGAGGTCTGTTTGCGCATCATTACCTGTTCCATTTTGTGCAAAGCAGCGGATGCCGGCTTTTTCCAGTTTTTCCCGGATGGTATTCGGCTCACCATCTTTGAAAAAACGATCACTTCCTGCAACCTGCTTTCCCAGCCCCTGCAGGTATTGTGCTATCGCGCTCATCCCTGCACCGGCTACCCCAATAAAGAAGGGACGCTGAAATGAATCTATTGATGAAATCATACTGCAATTAAAGGAATTTCCCCCAACACACAATTCAGCCATCGGTTGCGGCAGCCCGTCGCCACAGGCGGCAGTTGATGCAATACAGCCTTTCCGCAGGCGCCATCATCCTCTAATATTGCTTCCACAAAACCTTATCCCAATCAATCATGAAATCAAATCAGGAAGCATCCGGCCAAACATTCACAGGCTTGCAAAGCCTGGCCGGCCGTCGTATTCTCTTCGCCAACTTTCCCGGCGATGGACATTTTAATCCCCTCACCGGCCTGGCCGTTCACCTGAAATGGCTGGGTTGCGACGTACGCTGGTACACCAGCCCCATGTATGAGCAAAAAGTCAGGGACATGGATATTCCCTTCTTCCCTTATCAAAAAGCGATCGACATTTCGCGATTCAAGGAATTGTTTCCGGAAAGAGAGAAAATTAAGGGAATGATTCGCAAACTGAATTTCGATATCCTGAATGTTTTTGTGCTGCGCGGCGAAGAGTATTTTGAAGACCTGAAAGAAGTGTACAAAGAGTTCCCTTTCGAAGCCGTAATTGCGGATTGCGCATTTACCGGTATTCCCTTTGTTACGGATAAAATGCAGATACCAGTGCTGGCTATTGGAGTGATGCCGCTCGTGGAAACTTCAAAAGACCTGCCTGCTCCAGGCCTGGGATTAACACCCAACTATAGCTGGCTGGGACAACTAAAGCACCGGATACAGCGCTTATTCGCAGCCAAAGTTATTTTCGGCAAACCCAACAGGGTGATGCAGGACATTCTTTCCCGCCATGGAATTGATCATATGAACCTGGGCATTTTCGATATCGTGGTGAAGAAGTCGAACCTATTTCTGCAAAGCGGCACGCCCGGCTTTGAGTACTTCCGTAGCGATCTGGGTGCCAATATCCGATACCTGGGTGCGCTATTGCCCTTCCGTCGGCGGTCGTCCAGGCCTGAATGGCACGATCCCCGGCTCAACCAGTTCGACAAAGTGGTGATTGCTACACAGGGTACGGTGGAATCGGATGTAGAGAAGTTGTTGGTACCCACGCTGGAAGCCTTAAAAAATACAGATACGTTGGTGATCGTTACCACAGGCGGCAGCCAAACGGAAGAATTAAGGAAGCGTTACCCGCATAAAAATATCATCATCGAAGATTTTATTGCTTTTTCCGACATCATGCCCTATGCCGATGCCTATATTACCAACGGAGGTTATGGCGGCGTAATGCTGGGTATCGAATACCAGTTGCCACTGGTGGTGGCGGGTGTACATGAAGGCAAGAACGAGATCAATGCCCGGATCGGTTATTTCAAACTGGGTATCAATCTGAAAACAGAAAAACCAACACCGCAGCAGATCCGCAAAGCGGTGCATACCGTACTACATGACAAACAATACCGGGAGAATGTGAAGCGCCTGCAGAAGGAGTTTACCCAATATGACCCTGCCGCGCTCTGTGCATCGTATTTGAAGGAAGTGCTGGAAAAAGTTCCCGCACCGGTGAAAACGATACGTGCGGACAAGAGGGAGTCGGCAATGTCGTAAACGTCAATAGCCCAGCCGGGACCGGTCTTCTTTGGCGGCCCTGATCATTTCGCCATAACCCATATGACGGGCGAGTGCGTTCACGGACATGGCGATCCGCTTTACACGGGTCTCCTCCGTTTTGGCTTCATCAATCCATTTGCTGAAGTAGCGTTGATGTGATCCCGGCAGCGACCGGAAAAAGGTTGCTGCCGTGGGTTCATCGGCCAGGCATTCGAGAAACTGGGCATTGAAAACAAATTCGGCTTTGTCTTCCTGCAATTGCACCTGAAGCTGGGCGCCTTGTTTTTTGGCCAGCGCTTTTCGTAATCCGGCATTCAGGGGCAGAATAAAATCGCCACCGCCCATCGGCAGCAGCGACAAACCCTTTACCGCAGTCTTATCCAACTTACCCTTCACCTTAAAAGATTTGCGACAACCCGGTTTGATCTTCTCCGCCATTTCAGCCGGAATGGTAATATAGGTCCAGCCCGATTTATCTCCTTTCTCGGAAAACTTTTCGATAGTTGCGGTGAAGGTAATGGAAGGCATGGGGGAGAGAGATTTGAGGATTTAAACTCCCAGCCCTTCGGGCTGGGTTAATATATGTCGCCCCTTCGGGGCTTGGGTGGCTTACGCCTCACGATTCACAACTCACGCCTCACGATTCACGCCTCACGTCTCCCTCACACTTGCGCTACTCTAAACGGATGCACTTCAATTTTTTTCCAGACTCCTTTTTGAATATAGGGTTCCTGATCCATCCAGGCCTGGAGGTCTTCTTCCTTGCCGAATTCAACAACCATCATGGAGCCGCGCATTTGGCCCTGCTCATCGAGCATGACGCCTCCGATAATGAAATGACCTTTGTCTTTTAGTTCCCGTGCTCCGGCCAGGTGGTCGGGGCGGGTAGCCATTCGGCGATTGGAGGCCCCGGCATCTTCTCCATCCCAGGCGTAAATGAGGTATTGCATGCGAATGTTAATTTTGGCAAATTTATGGAGGGAAAGCGTGAAGAAGTTTAGGGTTTAGGGTTTAGAGTTTAAGGTTTAAAGTTTTATTGCTTGGTATAAACCGTCTAATTAACCCCTAAACCTTAAACCTTAAACTCTAAACCCTAAACTTCCTCACGCCTCACGTTCCTCACGATTCACATAAACTTAACTGTGATTATCTCGCAACAATTCCCTATCTTTGCGGCGTCAATTTGAGATGTATAGCATCTTTGTAAGTGAACGATTTATTCTGCTACGCAATTCTGCTAATAGTTAGTCTTCTTTACGCTGCTTTTTCTCAAGTATCTATTTTTTTTATCATTTAACACTAGAAATGAACATTTACGTTTCAAATCTGAGCTTCAACGTACAGGATGAAGACTTAAGAGAATTTTTTGCGGAGTATGGAGAAGTATCTTCCGCTAAAGTAATTACCGACAAATTCACTAACCGTAGCCGTGGCTTTGGTTTTGTGGAAATGCCCGATCAGGAAGCTGCTCAAAAGGCAATTTCTGAGCTGGATGGTGGCCTGGTTGAAGGTCGCGCCATTAAAGTTATGGAAGCGAAACCCCGTGAAGAAAGGAGCAACAGCAATAGCAACCGCCCCTCTTTTTCCCGCAACCGCTGGTAATATCTTATCAGTAACAACAAAAGTAAAAGCCTTCCCAAATGGGAAGGCTTTTACTTTTGTTGTTACCCGCCGCTGGCAGATAACAGGAACTTTTTGCGGAAACCTCTTTGGTTGCCTCAGGCACGCTGACGCGCTGCCGGTTTTCTTTTCGCTTTCTTAAGTGCCTGCTCAATAGCCGCACTGAGGTTGGCGAATGTGGGTCTGCCGGTAAATCGTTCGCCGTTGATGAAGAATGCGGGCACATCCTTCACACCCAGGTCAATTCCTTCTTTCAGATCGTCCTGAATTTGCCAGCCATATACGCCGTTTACCAGGTCGTCCAGAAATTTCTTGTTTTTAACACCAGCTTCCTTGCTATGCAGTTTCAAACTGGTTGTGCCGAGATTACGGCGGTTGCTGAACAGTACATTGTGCATTTCCCAGAATTTGCCTTCCTGGGCCGCCGCCACAGCGGCTTCACCTGCTTTCATGGCACGTTGGTGCACCATGGTGAGAGGAAAATGCCGGAAATTGAATTTGATTTTTCCTTCGTATTCTTCCAGCAATTGCTTAACCACTTCGTTTGCCTTCGCGCACTCTTCGCTTTCGTATTCACCAAACTCCATCAGTGTTACGGGGGCGTCCTTTGTGCCTACAAAAATGTCCCGGGGTTCAATGATCTCTTCGACCTCTTTTTTGAATGCCATATGAATTATCTCCTTTTTGACTTTTCGCCTTTTCTATGGGCTTTGCATCGTCGGTTATATAACAACAAGCCAGCCCCTTGGTTCAAGGCTGGTATGGCGTTAGTACTTCAGGGCGGATGAAGGTATGCTTTTTTCGCTCCCCGCAATGGGTCAATTGGCTAAAATTCCGTGAAAGTAGGTAGCTGCCTGATTGTCAAACTATTACTTTTTCCGCGCGGAAAATGCCTTGGGTATGTGGCAGGAATTGATACTAAGTAAATGGCTGTGAACCGATTAGCGCGGAAAATGACCGCATTGCCGTACAGAATTCCGTCAAAACTTGGCTTTTTTGGCCACCCGCCCCGGCATAGTTTTGTGTCATCTAACGGCAAATCTGCCATCCGGTTTCACTGCTAACCGGCCCCGATAGGGAAAGACCCAACCAACACTGCTCCGATTCTTGCCCGATTGCCCCATTCCGAAAAAGAATACAATAAACCCATTATACAAATTGGTAATTGGCCTTTGGCTGAATTACCGGCAAAGAAAAATTTTTAAACAAGCATTAAAAAGTAAGAACATGAAAAACGTACTCATCAACATCCGCATCGCTGCAATCGCCCTGGTTACCTTGTTTACCGTAGCCCTGAGCAATCAGGCCTTGGCCAACAACGAGAAGAACCCTCAAGGCGTGGAAATCAAATTCATCGGCAATCACAAAAATCAACCCGTACTGGAAATCAACTTCAACAATCCTGAAGAAGTGGAATACAATATCGAAGTGGTTGACGAATACAATGTACTTCTTTACAAAGATGTTGTAAAAGCCAATGCCGGAAAACGCCGCTTTATGCTGAACACGGAAGAGCTGGGCAATGTAGGCATCCGCTTTGAAATCACTGGTAAGAAGTCGAACAAGACAACCGTTTACGAAGTAAACCGTAACGCACGCGTGGTAGAAGACCTGGTAGTAAACCAAGTGAAATAAGCAGTTCGCACCCTGTGCGGTATCGATAAAAAACGGCCCAGTAGGGCCGTTTTTTTATTATCTGCGAAAACTTTCACCTATAAACTTCAGGGCATCGGTAATTCCCGTTCGCCAGTAGGTCCAGTTATGTGACCCATCCCTTACTCTGAATTCATGGGGTACCCGCTTTTTCACGAGCGAGATATGCAGGTCGCAATTTCCTTCAATCAGGAAATCATCATCACCACAATCGATCCAGTACCGCACTTTGTTGAGCTCCGCCGCGGATTTTGTTTTGATTAATTCGTGAATGGAATTGGCATACCAGCTTTTTGTCAGCCTGTCCTTGCCTTTCAGGTTCAAACCATAAGCGGCGCCGAGCGGCATATTCCATCCCTGCTCGGGCATTTGTACAATGGAACTGTCGCTGAAAAATGCGGCGCTCAAAGGTGCCGCCGCCACAAACATATCAGGATGCTTGAGGGCATAGAGCATGCTTCCGTAGCCTCCCATCGATAGCCCGGCTATACCACGATAAGCTTTTTCCGCCCTTACGCGATAGCTTTTTTCAATATGCGGGATCAATTCCTTGAAAAAGAAATCCTCGTATCGAAATTTGCCATCAAATGAATTCACATAAAAACTGGAGTCGGCATCCGGCATCACAATAATCATCGGCGGTATGGTGCCATCCTTAATAGCCGCGTTCGCATAGCGATCCACTTCCCCAAACTGCAACCAGGCCTTATGATCATCCGTATAGCCATGCAGCAGGTACACAACGGGATAAGAACGATCCGACCGATCATAATCCGGAGGCAGGTAGATGGAATAGAGAACCTGCTTGCCCAGGATCTCACTTTTTACCGTTAAGGACTCACGCACCGTGCCCTGCCGGGCTGTGCTGTGGAAGCTGAGCGCGAAAAGAAAAATGATTGTAAAAATGGATTGTTTCATGATCAGTTAAAGGTTGTGGTTTGAAAGAGGGATATATCCTTTTTGTTATTATTGGTTCAAATTGCATTATTATTTTCTCATCTGCGAAAATCTGCGGGAAAACTCTCCTGAAGTATGAAGCTGATTAATGCGCTGAAACAGTTCCCGCAGTTTTCGCAGATTTTTCCGCAGATGAGCGCAGATTTTCGCGGATTTTGGATGCAGGCAAACCAGTCAACTTTATTTTGAAATTGAATGGGTTAAAGTATTATGAGATAGGTTTTCCAGGGAATTTGGTTAGTCATTAAATTCAAAATAGAATTTGTATGTTGCAGGATTTATATAAATGCCAACACTTCCAAGACCTCAAACCTGCACTGTTAGCGATCTTTTTTGCTTTCTATAACAAAATTATTAGCTAATAATACTTACCTATACAATAAACTTACAACTTAAAACTTACAACTTACAACTTAAAACTTAGAACTTAGAACTAACATCGCTCATCCCCACTCATGCGCCAACGCTCCATCCCCCTCCTCTGCTTTCTCCTTATGGGTTTATTGACCCAGGCCCAGCAGTACCAGTTGAGCGGGTATGTAAGGAATTTGCGTCTTGAGCCGCTGCCTTTGGCATCCGTGCAGTTAAAGGGAAGTAGTACCGGCGCCATTGCCGATGAAAATGGCTTTTACAAATTAGAGCTTAGCGAGGGAAGTTACGAGCTGGTCATCAGCATGACAGGGTATCAGTCGAGGGTAATTCCCATTGTTGTGAGCAACAATACCACCCAGGACGTAATCCTGGAGCCGGATACCAAGGACCTCGCGGAGATCCGGGTGAAAGGAAAGCTGCGCGACCGATCGGAGGAATATATCCGGCAGGTAATCCGGCATAAAGAAAAAATATTAGCCGCCTCATCGCGCTACAGTTGCGAAGTATATATCCGCGCCAGCCAGTCGGCACCCCCTCCCCTGCCGAGGAAGAAAAAAAAGGACACCGTATCTGCCACCGATACCAGCCTGCTCGCCCTGCAACAGATGGCGATGGCTGAAATTACCATACGCTATCAGCAGGCAGATGAAAAACGCTATAAGGAGGACCGGACCGGCGTAAGCAAGCGAGGTAATCCGGAAAGCCTTTTTCATCTGTCCACTACAGAAGCAAATCTCAGCCTCTACCAAAACCTGCTGCGTGCCCGTACTTTGTCGGTAACTCCTTTTATTTCCCCTATTAGCTGGAGTGGCCTGGAAGCCTATCGCTTTAAGTTGCTGCGCACCGATTGGGAACAGGGACGCAAAGTGTACACTATCGGCATAAGACCCCGCAAACTGAGCAATGCAGTTATTGCCGGTGTGGTACTGATTGCCGACAGTAGCTGGACCATTCTCGAATCGCGGTTCCGTCTTCCCTCCTATCACCTGCCGGAATACGACGAGCTGGAAGTGATACAGAAATACAGTGAGCCTCAGCCGGGGATTTCCGTGCTTCGATCGCAACAGTTTCTTTACCACGCCAAACAAAAAAGAGGAGTATTGTCGGGAACAACAATGGTGGAGTATCGCAACTATGATTTCGATCCGGAATTTCCCGCCAACTATTTTGGTGTGGAAAAAGGCGCCACCAGTGCCGAAGCCTATGAGCGCGACAGCAGCTATTGGAACCAGGTACGGGCTGTTCCCCTCAGCAAGCGGGAATTGCAATACATGCGTTTTGCCGACAGTGTGCGGCGGGTACAAACCAGCCAGCCATATCTGGATAGTATAGACCGGGAAACCAACAGTACCAGTTTCAAAAAAATAGCATGGGCCGGGCAAACGCTTTACAATCGCGACAAAGGACGAACCTGGCGCCTGCCCGCAGCGGTGCAACTGGTAGAACTTTTTCAATTTGGCGGAGCCCGGCTCAGCCTTCCGCTTTGGTATGATAAGCAATATGCCAATCGAAAAAACCTCAACATTTTCGGAAACCTTAGTTATGGATTCCGAAATCGCGACGTGAATGGGATTATCCGTGTACGTAGAATGTATAACCCTTTCAACCGCGGGTTTTTCCAGGTGGATATAGGCCGTGCATTTGATTATGTTTTTCCCGGCGATGCCTGGATCAATATGATCAGCCGGAGCAATCTCTTTCTAAACAATGCTATTTCCCTGCAACACGGCCACGAGATCAGCAATGGATTATTCTTGACTGGTAAAACGGAATTTGCCCTGCGCCGTTCTGTCGCAGATTACAAAACCAATGATCGTGTCGACAGCCTGCTGGCGGATATTATTGAAAACAACCAGGCGGTGGAGTTTGAACCTTATAATGCATTTTACGCCAGCCTTCGCCTCGCTTACACGCCGGCTCAGCCCTATATCCGGGAACCGCTTGAAAAAATAATTCTGCCGGCCAAATGGCCCACTTTCTATGTGGAATTGCGAAAAGGTATTCCGGGCATTGGTCGCAGTGTGGTGGATTTTGATTATGTGGAAGCCGGGATGCAGCAGGAACTGCGGCTGGGCATTTTGGGCAATAGCCGCTATACGGTCAAGACCGGCGGCTTCCTATCGAAAAAAGACCTGCGGCTGGTGGACTATAAATTCCAGCGAAGAGGGGATCCGATTTTCTTTATGAATCCCGACGAAGCCTTTCAATCGCTTGATTCCAGCTTCCCGGTGTTCAAACGGTTTTACGAAGGGCATTATGTACACGAATTCAATGGCGCTCTGATCAACAAGATCCCCTTGTTGCGAAAACTGCAATTGCGGGAAGTGGCAGGCGCCGGCTTCCTGATTGCACCGGAAAGAAAATTGCGCTATGGTGAAATTTTTGCCGGTATCGAAAGGGTGATTAAAGCACCCTTCAATCCACAAATCCGATTCAAGCTGGGTTTTTATATCAGCGCTTCCGCCGCCAATCAATTTTCAAACCCCGTTCAATTCAAAATTGGCCTTACTACCTGGGATAAAATCAGGAATCGCTGGTTCTAGTGCTACAATTAGCCGACTTTGTCGGCTAATTGTAGGTATATGTAAAATACTAATATGTAAGTAGCGTTTTGTCATTTTATTAGGTGGAATTTTTGCGATTTTTTTTGAAAAATAATTCCGATAAAAATTCTGTGATTCACGACGGCGTTATAGTTTTGCATCCATAATTTCTACCCCTGGATGTTGCGAAATAAGACCTATATAATTATTGCCCTGCTTTTCCTGCTCGCTTTTGCTGGAAAGTCGATGGGCTGGTCTTTTTCGCAGATTTTTCAACACTCCATACAAACGGAACTGATCGCGGACCTGGAAACGGAACAGGAGAACCGGCTCCATGAAACTTCGCCTTTGGAGGAAGTGTTCGAGAGCGGCCATACGCTTCAGTTTTTTATTCAGCGTCCCGCACAAAAATCAGCGCTGCATGGCTATGCAGGCGATCTCCCTGTTGTCTTTATCGACAAGAACACACCACCGCCTAATCCCTGAATGCGCCATTAAAGCGCGCGTTGATTTTTCTCAGCCTGAACCGAAAGCACAGATTTCGGTTATTAGTGATACCCACAACCATTTCAATTCATTTACCCTAAATTTTTATAAATATGAATACCCAAAAGAAATTCAGCAAACTCAGCATCCTTGCCCTGATTGCCCTCGTTTTCAGTTTCCAGGCCAATGCCCAACACCTGACCGACGCGGCCATCAAGACCAATGTGAACCCGATAGAAAATCCACTGAAGCTGGTGCGCTCCCTGCAGCCCCTTTCATTTGAGTATAATACCAGTCAGTACCGCCACCTTAAACTTCCCAGTGGCACACGCTATGGTTTTATTGCGGAAGATTTTCAAAGGGTGATGCCCGGGCTGGTGTACAACAAGCCCTATACTTACCTGGCCGGCAAAAACTCCACCCGCAATGCCACTATAAAAGGTATTGATATGGAAAGCCTGATTCCTGTGTTGATCGCTTCCATCAAAGAGCAGCAGGCGCAGATCGATCAGTTGAAGGCGGAAATAGAATTGCTGAAAAACAAATAACAGCTTTCTCCCAAATAAAAAGCGCGGCCCATCGGCCGCGTTTTTTTTATCTTCCCGTTTCAAATTTATCAATACACTATGTCGATTGAAAACAAATTGCAGGAAATGGGTCTGAGTCTGCCCATGCTTCCGGGTTCAAAAGGAATTTACAAGAGCTGCCTCCGGGTGGGTAACCATATTTATGTATCCGGGCATGTGTCCATCAATAGTGATGGCTCTTTTATCAAGGGAAAACTAGGCAAGGACCTGAGTGATGAGGAAGGTTATGCGGCTGCCCGCCAGTGCGGGTTGGCCATGCTCAGCTCCCTTAAGAAATTCCTGGGCGACCTCGACCAGGTAAATGGCGTGGTAAAATTATTGGGTATGGTCAACGCCGTACCTGAGTATGAAAACCACCCGGTGATCATCAATGGCTGCAGCGAGCTTTTCAAAAGCCTTTGGGGCGAAGACGGCGTTGGTGTTCGCAGCGCCGTGGGCATGGGCTCACTGCCCGGCAATGTGGCGGTGGAAGTGGAAGGTATTTTTTCGATAAAAGAATAATGCTCCGCGCATGCAAGAAATTTATCGCATCGCCCATGCGGAAAATATCGACAGTCCGGCACTGCTTGTTTTTCCCGACATCGTCCGGAAAAATATTTCGGCAGCCATTCATTTGGTGGGTGATCCGGCCAGGCTTCGGCCGCATGTAAAAACGCACAAGAGCCCGGACGTTGCACGGCTGTTGCTCGAAGCCGGAATCCGCCAGTTTAAATGCGCCAGCATTGCCGAAGCGGAAATGCTGGCCCGGGCCGGCGCGGAGGATGTATTGTTTGCATTCCCGCTCCATGGGCCCAAGATCAGCCGCCTTTTGAAGTTGATAAAGGCTTATCCCAAAACCCGTTTCTCCTGCCTGATCGATCATGCGCGCAGTGCGGAAGCCATTTCCCTGGCCCTGGAGTCGATGGGGCTTACCCTCGGAATTTATCCCGATCTGAATACCGGCATGAACAGGACGGGGATTGAACCTGGTGAGAAAGCTCTGGAACTATATGCTCATATTTCCAACAATCCCCGGTTCCAGGTAAGGGGTTTTCATGCTTATGATGGGCATATCCGCCATTCGGATATACAGGAAAGAAAGAGAGCCTGTGATGAAGCTTTTGCAAAAGTATTGCGGCTGAAAGAATCGGCGCTTGGCAGGGGCTTAGCCGTGGACGAACTGATTGCCGGCGGCTCCCCCAGCTTTCCCGTGCATGCGCAATATCCCGATCGCATTTGCAGCCCCGGCACTTTTGTGTATTGGGACCAGGGCTATGCCAGCCTCTTTCCCGACCAACCCTTCGTTTGCGCGGCCATCCTGATCACGAGGTTTGTATCGAATCCTTCACCGGGTATCTGGTGCCTCGACCTGGGCCATAAATCCGTGGCAGCCGAAAGCCCGCTCGATAAGCGCGTATTCTTTCCCAACCTGCCGGGCTGGACATTGATCTCCCAAAGCGAAGAGCACCTGGTGCTGAAAGCACCCGAAGGAAAAGAGGAGTCGGTGAAACAGGGCGATGTTGTTTACGGCATTCCCTGGCATATTTGTCCCACAGTGGCTTTGTATGAAAGAATGATTTGCATAGATAAGGGCGAATTTGCGGGGGAATGGATGAATGTGGCGAGAGACAGAAAGCTGGGAGTTTAATTTGTTTATTTGGGAATCACTGTTGTCCGGTAAAAATAGACTTTTTGCGTTCATCCTTCGGAGGCGAGG